>NZ_JAVJSH010000014.1:0-50677 GCF_040219535.1 Botrimarina sp. | reverse complement strand
ACTTCCTCACGAAGCTCCGCGACCTCTCGCTCGAGCCGCTTGCAGTTCGGGCAGTCCGTCTCGGGTCCGCGGGCGTCCATGCACCCAAGCTAGACCCACTCAAACAAGGGCGCAATAGCGCGAGGGCGGTAAACAAGTACTGCCCACCTAAAGAAGCAAATCGAGGCATTTCGCCCGAAGGCTACCACCGTCAAGGAAGGCACTCAGATCATGATCGGCGCCCCCGCGAAGGTCCCCGAGGGATTGGTCGGGGCCCTCCGAGAAACGCTCAAGCGGAACGGCGAAGTGACATCCGCCCGCTTGGGGCAGGTCTACATCGCCGCCAAAGGAGAAGTCCCGCACATGGCGCTGGTTGTGCAGACTTCTGGTATTTCCGACACAGTGAAGCAGGCCATGATCAAGGATTTGTCAACTGCCTGCCGTGGCAAGCTCGCTGAGGGGGAGCACATCGACATTCTCGTAGATGAGCCAGGCCAGATTTCGGAAGGCGTCATCAGCGAAGTCGAGCCGTTCCACACCAAAAAATAATGCGAACAAGGCGTCGTACCTAACGCCTGACCCGCCGCGGGTTCAAGCCGTCATGACCATTCGACCATCACACTGCGATCGAGGCCGCGCCCCGGTCAGGCGTAGGTGGACTTCGACGTTCTGAAACCGCAGGCCGGGCGCCATGCCCACCTCCGGAGGAGATGGGCATGCGAGTTACATTCGGGCATCGCGTGCCGCGCGCTTCGCGCGTGGGCATTGCAACTGTCAATCGGTTATCGACTCGGCGCCTCGCGGAGCCTCATCGCAAAGTCAACCGCTTCGTCCAGAGCCTCGGCGTGCTCTGACATGCAGCCGATAATCTGTTGATTGCCGGTGGGCCGTTTGACACACGGCTCGTTCGCCAGCTTGCTCCGCAGGTAATCATCGACCGACAACCCCGCTGCCGACGCAGCCGCGGTCAGCAGCGTCGCCGTTTCGTCGTTGAGCGTGATTTGGGTCATACCCGCATTCTACCTCGCGCTAAATGCCATGAGAAATCTCCTTGGCGACCTTCGCGCTCTTGGCGTCTTGGCGGTTAAAAGAACCACAGCTCAACCCTCCCCCGCCGGCACGAACGCCAGCGACGCCGAGTTCACGCAGTACCGCTTGCCCGTCGGCGGCGGGCCGTCCGGAAACACGTGGCCCAGGTGGGCGCCGCACTTCTCGCACACGATCTCTTCGCGGACTATGCCGTGGCTCGTGTCTTGTTTGACGCCGACGGCGGTTTCTTTGAGGGCGTCGTAGAAGCTCGGCCAGCCGGTCCCCGACTCGAATTTCGTGCCCGAGTCGAACAGCGGCTCCGCGCAGACCACGCAGTGGTACGCGCCGGGCGCCTTGTGGTTCCAGTACTCGCCGGTGAACGGCGGCTCGGTGCCGCACTGCTGGGTAACGCGGTACTGCTCGTCGGACAGCCGGGCGCGGAGGTCGTCGGGGTCGGCCATGGAAGAAGGCTCGCGGGGGACGATGGGTACAGAGCGGGTCGACGCTTAGTATAGGGGGCTGCGCCGCCGCCGGCAGCGCACGCCCCAGCCGCTACCCCGCTTGCACCCGACATGCCCGCCGACGCCGAGTTCGCCTACTGTGTCTGCCAGCCCGGCGCCGAGCCGGCGCTGAAGCAGGAGGTCGCCGCGCGGGCGCCCGCTTGGCGGTTCGCGTTTTCGCGGCCCGGGTTCGTGACGTTCAAGCTGCCCGAGCCGACCCCGCCGGATCGCTTCGACCCGATGCGGCTCACGTTCGCGCGGGCGATCGGCCTGTCGTTCGGCCGGCTCGACGCGGACGAAGCGGACGGGGCCGCCTTCGCCGCGCGGGTGTGGGCGATGCCCGCCGTCGCGGAGCTCATCGCCGCCGGGCCGGTGCGTCTGCAGGTGTGGCGGCGCGAGAGCCAGTTGCCGGGCGACGACGGGCACGAGCCGGGCCCCACCGCCGAGTCGCTCGCCGCGATGGAGGCGCTCCGCGCGGCCGCGCCAGAGGGGGCGGTGACAAGCGATTCCCGCATGTCGCTCGACGTGGCGCTGGTGGAGCCGAACCAGTGGTGGGCCGGCGCGCACGCCATCCGCAGCCGCACCGACCGCTGGGCCGGCGGAACGCCACGCGTCGAGGCGCCCGAGCACGCCGTGTCGCGGGCGTACCTGAAGCTCAAGGAGGGCCTGCTCTGGTCCGGGCTGCCCGCCGCGCCGGGCGACTACTGGCTCGAGCTCGGCTGCGCGCCGGGCGGCGCGAGCCAGGCGCTGCTCGACGCGGGCATGCGGGTCGTGGGCGTCGACCCGGCGGAGGTCGATCCGATCGTCACGGCGCACCCCGACTTCGAGCACCTGAGGGCGCGGGCCAACGAGATCGGCGTCGACGAGGTGACCGACATCGCCTGGATCACGTCGGACATCAACGCCGCGCCCGACTACACGCTCGACGCGGTGGAGCGTCTGGTCACGCACCCGTCGACGCACGTGCGCGGGCTGTTATTGACGCTCAAGCTGCTCGGGCCGAACCTGGCGCGGCCGGAGGTCGTCGCGGCGACGATCGGGCGGGTCCGGTCGTGGGGCTACGGCGAAGTGCGGACGCGCCAGCTCGCCCACAACCGGCGCGAGTACTGCTTGGCCGCGGTGCGGAGCCGGGGTCAACGCCGCCTGGCGCGCGGCCGAAAACGCCAGGCGGACCCGCGGAAGGGCACGCGGCGGTGACCGGCGGGAACGGCGCGCCTTCCTCTTCTGACTAGTGAACGAGCGATCGATGAAGAAAGTCCGAACCGGCGGCGGTTGGCCCGCGGTTTTCTACACGCTCCGCAAGTCCCGCGAGGCGGGCGGGCTGCTGCGGTTTTGGAAGGCGATGCGGTCGCGCAACGCTTGCAAGACCTGCGCGCTCGGCATGGGCGGACAGAAGGGGGGGATGGTCAACGAGGCGGGCCACTTCCCGGAGGTCTGCAAGAAGTCGATGCAGGCGATGGCAGCCGACATGCAGCCGGGGATACCGGCCGCGTTCTGGGACCGCTACGGCGAGCGCGAGCTGCGCGCGATGTCGCCCCGCCAGCTCGAGCACTGCGGGCGGCTGGTGGAGCCGGTGCGGTACACGCGCGGCGAGGGCCGCTACCGGCCGATCGGTTGGGACGCGGCGCTCGACCGGGTCGCCGACCAACTGGCCGCTCAGCAGCCGGAGCAAACCTTCTGGTACTTCAGCGGCCGCAGCAGCAACGAGGCGGGCTTTCTGCTGCAGCTCTTCGCGCGGCTGTACGGCACGAACAACGTCAACAACTGCAGCTACTACTGCCACCAAGCGTCGGGCGTTGGGCTCACGAGCGTGACCGGCAGCGGCACCGCGACGGTCCAATTGGAGGACCTCGATGAGGCCGACCTGGTGTTCGTGATCGGCGGCAACCCGGCGTCGAACCACCCGCGGCTGATGACCACGCTCAAGGCGGTCCGGCGCCGCGGCGGGGAGGTCGTCGTCATCAACCCGTTGGTTGAAACGGGCCTGGTGAACTTCAGCGTGCCGAGCGACCCGTGGAGCCTGCTGTTCGGCACAAAGATCGCCAGCCACTACGTTCAGCCCCACATCGGCGGCGACCTGGCGCTGCTGATCGCGCTGCAGAAGCGGGTCGTCGAGCTCGGCGCTCACGACGAGGCGTATCTCGATGAGCACTGTGCCGGCTGGGACGAACTTCGAGATTCGCTCGCGACGGCCGACTGGGACGAGCTGGTCGAGAAGTCGGGCGTGGAGCGGTTGGCTATCGACCGGATCGCGGAGGTTTACTCCGAGTCGAAGGCGACCGTCTTCTCGTGGACGATGGGCATCACGCACCACGCGCACGGCGTGGAGAACGTGCAGGCGATCGCCAACCTCGCGCTGCTGCGCGGCATGGTCGGCCGGCCCGGCGCGGGGCTGATGCCGATCCGCGGCCATTCGAACGTGCAGGGGATCGGCTCGGTCGGCGTGACGCCGCAGCTCAAGCAAGCGATCTTCGACGGGCTGCAGAACCACTTCGGCGTGAAGCTGCCGACCGCCACGGGCCGCGACACGATGGGCTGCATGGAAGGTGCGGCCGCGGGTGAACTGACAACGGCCGTCTGCCTAGGGGGGAACTTGTATGGCTCCAACCCCGACTCGAAGTACGCCGCTGCGGCGCTCGGCTCGCTCCAGCAGATCACCTACCTGAGCACCACGCTCAACACGGGCCACGCGCACGGCCTCGCCGCGGAGACCATCATCCTTCCCGTCCTCGCCCGCGACGAGGAACCGCAAGCGACCACGCAGGAGTCGATGTTCAATTACGTGCGGCTGTCGGACGGTGGCCCGCGGCGGCACGAGGGGCCGCGCAGCGAGGTCGAGGTCATCGCCGACCTGGCGACGCGCGTCGCCGAGCGGCTGGCCGACCCGGGCGGCGACCGCCCGGACCTCCGAGCGATCGACTGGCCCTCGATGCGCGACACGGGCCTGATCCGAGACGCGATCAGCAAGGTCGTGCCGGGCTGGGAGAAGGTCGGCAAGATCGATCAGACGAAGCAGGAGTTCCAGATCGAGGGCCGCACGTTCCACACGCCGCGGTTCGCCACCGACGACGGCCGCGCCCGGCTACACACGCACCAGCCGCCGGAGCTGCGGGGCCTGGGCGAGGGCGAGCTGCGTGTGATGACGATCCGCAGCGAGGGGCAGTTCAACACGGTGGTGTACGAGGACCACGACCTGTACCGCGGCGTCGAGGGCCGCTACGTGATCCTCGTCCACCCGGAGGACCTCCGCCGCCTGGGCGTGGCGGACGGCGACCCGCTCCGCATCACGGGCCCCGCCGGCGAGATGCGCCACGTGCGGGCCGTGGCGTTCGACGCGATCCGCCCCGGCAACGCGGCGATGTACTACCCGGAGGCCAACGTGCTGGTCGGCCGCGGCGTCGACCCGAAGAGCAAAACGCCCGCGTTCAAGGGGCTGGTGATTACGCTAGAGCGGGAGGCCGCGTGAGCGGCCAAGGGTCTCACGCTAAGTCGCGAAGGCGCAAAGATGAGTAGCCGACTCGGGGAGGCTGCGGCGGCGATCTACCTCTGCGTGGCGCTAAGCGGCCTCGCTGTCGGGGAAGACCGGCACGTCGTTGAGGAGCTCACCTTCCGCGTCGCGCCCGAGGCGCGCGACGCGTTCCTTCAGAACGACGCGGCGATTTGGACCCCGGTGCTCGCGCAGCAGCCCGGCTACCTCGGCAAAGAAACCTGGCTTGCCAGCGATCCACGCGACGAGGTCAAGCTCGTCATCCGGTGGCGCCGCCGCGCCGACTGGAACGCCGTGCCGGAGGTGTTGCTCGCCGAGACCGACCGGCGCTTCCGCTTGGCGATGGGCGACGCCGACTACGAAATGACCCGGGGCCGCGCGTTCCTTCGCGTCGGAGCCGGCGGGGATACGGACGGCGTGCCGGTCGAGTCGCTGCTCACGCGCGACGCCCTGTTGCGGTGCGCCGTCGTGGCGGTGGAGAGCGATCCGGTCTATCACGGGAAGAAGAGTTACCTCGCCGTGCCACTCCGCGACGCCGTCGCCGCGCTCGTCGAGAAGAACGGCGACCCGGCGCAGCTGGACGTCGTTTTCGACTGCGTCGATGGGTACAACGCGCGGATGCCGCTCGGCCAGTTCTTGGCCGGCGGCGCGTGGCTCGCGTTCCGCGACGCCGACGCCTCACCGGGTGAAGCGTGGGTGAAGACCGCGCGCGGGCCCGCCCCCGAGAAGATGGGCCGCGCCTACGTGGTGTGGCCCGACGCCAAAGCGCCGGGCGAGCTCACTTGGCCGTACGCGGTAGAGCGGATCCGGATTGAGCCGCGGGATCGCGGGCGGCCGTGATCCGCTCGGCGACCGGGTTGATCCGGTTCTCGACGACCCACGCGACGGCCGGAACGCAGACCGCGTCGCCGAAGCCGAACAGCGCCTTGTTGAGCGGCACGGCCACGCGGTAGCCGTCGGCGCCCATCAGGCGGGCGCACTCGTCGGCGTTGAGCAGGCGGACCCGGTACTCGCCGCGGCCTGCTTCGAAGAGGATCTGCCGGCCGCTTCCCCCTTTGGGCGTGCGGAGGCAGCCGGCCAGGCCGTCGGTCCGCAGCTCGGCCATGGAGCGCTTGCCGGTGGGCGTCTGCCGCACGCGGCGGAAGACCGTGCCGTGCGACAGCCGCTTGCCAGTGATCATCCGATCGGCTTCCGCGCGGTGGCGGTCGCTCATCTGGTTCAGCAGGTACTCGGCCCGCTCGCGGCTCCACCACTGGGGATCGTCCGGCGGCGGGCGGTCGAGGATCGATTCGAGCGGCACGCTCCCGTAGGGCGGCGGCTCCGGCAGTTCGGCCACTGCCCAGTTCAGGTCGGCGCTGGCGTGGATCGCATCGACGAGCTTCGGCGGCCGAACGGTGGTGGGACAAAGGCCTTCGAGCCTCGCCGGGGCTGAGGCGCCAGCGTGCGCTTCGGCTACCCCAACGACGAACAGCCGAGGCCGACTCTGCGGCGTGAAGTGGGCCGCGTCGAGCACCAGCGCGTCGGCCGCGTAGCCGAGCGAGTTGAGCGCCTCGACGAGCGCGCGGAAGTCGGCGCCGCCGTGCGAGGAGAGCAGGCCGGTGACGTTCTCGATCAGCACGAGCGGCGGCCGCTGGCCGCCTTGCGCGCGGAGCAGCTCGATCCACCCCCAGAAGGCGGAGGACTGCCCCTCGTAGAGGCCGCGACGCCCTCCGGCGAGCGACAGGTCGGTGCAAGGGAACGACGCGTGCGCCAGCAGCGTCGCCGGGGTGTCGGCCGCCGAGAGCTTGTGCACGTCTTCGAGCACGTAGTGCGGCGAGGGGCCGAAGTGCCCCTCGTGCATGCGGAGCTTGGCGGCGTCGAGGTCGTTGGCGAACGCGACCTCCCAGCCGGCCGCCTCGAGCCCGATCCGCGCGAGCCCGACCCCGGCGAAGTACTCGGCCGCCGTCCACCCGCGACGCGGGGCGGGGCAGGGGGTGCGGTCGAAGAGGAGGTTTTGGGGGTCCATCCGAAGCGCAAGGATCCGTCTTATCTTTAGGGTTGCGGAACTAACTAAAGGTGTATTCCAAGGAACTCCTCGCAGTAGCGATTCAATCTGCGACAGTGCGCTGCCAAAGACCGCCTGAGGTGTGGTTTGTCGTAGACCTCTAAGCACGTAGTCAGGCAAGGCTGCGGTCTGGCTAATCTGGCGCGGGAATCGAAGTCGGGCCTGCTTGCGACTTTCGAGCTCCTCAACCGGGCTAGGCCGCGGGCATTGGGCCCGCGGCGACGAGACACTTGCGGGCCGGGTCGACGAGAAGATTGAGTCCTTCCAACGAGCGGGCCCCTAGCAGCAGCAAGTCGCCGGGTTCGGCGAAGACGACTTCGTCGACGGTAAAAGTGCCTCCGGCGTGAACGATGGCGAACCCGACCGACCGCGTGACCGTCTGGCCGTTGGCCATCATGAACGCCATGTCTTTCTTCTCGCGCGACACTCCGATCTGCTCGAGCAGTTTGCTCGGTGCCCAGGTGTACTCGCTACCCGTATCGACCATCATCTTGTCGAGGCGGAACGACTGCCCACGGTCTACGACATTGGCGATCGTGCATTCGGTGCTGAACGTGCCCATCAATCGATCCCCGCGAATCGGAACGGGGCCCGCTACATCGGCCCCACTGCCTTCGTCTATCCTACTCATCCGTCACACACCCCAGCGACGCGCTCTTCACGTTCTTGATGTACTTGTACAGCGTGCCGCGGGTCGCCTTGTACGGGGGGGCGGTCCATGCCTTCTTGCGTTCGGTGAGGGCCTCGGCGTCGACCTCGACGGTGATCGTGTTCGCTTCGGCGTCGAGCACGATGCGGTCGCCGTTCTGCACCAGGGCGATCGGCCCGCCGACTTGGGCCTCCGGCGTGACGTGGCCGACGATGAAGCCGTGCGAGCCGCCGGAGAAGCGGCCGTCGGTTATCAGCGCGACGTCCTTCCCAAGGCCCGCGCCCATGATCGCGCTGGTAGGGGTGAGCATTTCGGGCATGCCGGGGCCGCCTTGGGGGCCCTCGTAGCGGATGATGACGACATCGCCCTTGTTGATCTTCTTCTCCTCGAGGGCGGTGAGCATCTCCTCCTCCGAGTCGAAGCAGTTGGCCACGCCCTCGAACCGCAGGCCCTCTTTGCCGGTGATCTTGGCCACCGCGCCGTCGGGGCAGAAGTTGCCGCGCATGATGCGGAGGTGGCCCGTCGCCTTGAGCGGCTTGTCCACCGGGTGGACGATGTCTTGCCCCTCGGACAGGCCGGGCAGCGGCTCGAGGTTTTCGGCGAGCGTCTTGCCGGTGACCGTCATGCAGTCCCCCTCGATCAGGCCCTCCTCAAGAAGCATCTTCAGCACGGCCGGCGTGCCGCCCACCTTGTGAAGATCCTCCTGCACGTACTTGCCGGAGGGCTTCAGGTCCGCAAGGTAGGGGACGCGGTCGCTGGTCTTTTGGAAGTCGTCGATCGTGAGGTCCACGTCGACGCTGCGGGCCATCGCCAGCAAGTGGAGCACCGCGTTGGTGCTGCCGCCGACGGCCATGATCAGCACCATCGCGTTCTCGAACGCCTGGCGGGTCATGATGTCACGCGGCTTCAGGTCGAGCTCGAGCAGCTTGTGGATCGCCTGCCCCGCGCCCAGGCACTCCTGGATCTTGGCCGGGTCCTCGGCCGGGATGCTGCTGGAGTACGGCAGCGACATGCCCATCGCCTCGATAGCCGAGGCCATCGTGTTGGCCGTGTACATGCCGCCGCACGCGCCGGCGCCCGGGCAGCTGTTCTTGACGATTTCCTTGCGTTGTTCCTCGGTGATCCGGCCGGCGAGGAACTCTCCGTAGCACTGGAAGGCCGAGATGATGTCGCGCTTTTCGGCGTCGCCGGTTGAGCCCTTTGCCTTGGTGAAGCCCGGTTTAATCGTGCCGCCATAGATCATGATCGCTGGCCGGTTAAGGCGTCCCATCGCGATCAGGCACCCCGGCATGTTCTTATCGCAGCCCGGCAGCGCGACCAGGGCGTCGTACCACTGCGCGTGCATGACCGTCTCGATGCTGTCGGCGATCAAATCGCGCGACTGGAGCGAGTACGACATGCCGCTGGTGCCCATCGAGATGCCGTCCGACACGCCGATCGTGTTGAACCGCATGCCCACGCAGCCGGCCGCCCGCATCCCTTCTTTGACCTTCGCCGCAAGGTCCAACAGGTGCATGTTGCACGTGTTGCCCTCGTACCAGACGCTGGCGATGCCGACCTGCGGCCGCTGCATGTCCTCCTCGGACAGGCCGGTCCCGTAGAGCATCGCCTGGCTCGCGCCCTGCGATTTCGGCTGCGTTATGTGGCGGGAGTACTTGTTGAGCATAGGAGAGAAGGCTGTCGGTTCTCGGCTGTCGGCGGTTGGCGATCGACCCGGCGGTCGAACGACCGGAAGCAGTTTAGCTGGGCGGGGTTCGCGCCGGAGGGGGGCGGCGGCAGACTGCGGCGGACCCGGAAGGAGTCGAGCCGCGACCGTCGGGGAGCGACCAACGAGGCTTGCGAGCCGTCCGGACGCTCCCCGACGGCCGCGGCTCGGTCACACCGACGCACTCGATCGCCGCTTCTAGCATGCGCACGCCCGAATTCTTCTACTTCGACCTGGGCAAAGTCCTGCTCGATTTCGACCACGCCCGCATGCTGCGCCAGATGGCCGAGGCGGCTGGCGTGCCGGTCGAGGTGGTTCGGCTGGCGTTGATGCCCAGCGGCGATCCGGCCGCCGGCGACCCGCAATACCTGCTCGAGGCGGGCCACCTCAGCGAGGACGAGTACTACGCCGGGCTTTGCGATCGGCTCGGCGGCGAGCCGGTGCGGGCGGACATCGACCTGGCCGCGAGCGACATCTTTTCGCCGATGGACGACTCGCTGCGGCTGCTGGAGCGGCTCCGCGCCGCCGGGCGGCGGCTGGGGCTGCTGTCGAACACCAACCCGATCCACTGGAGGTACTTCACCGACGGCCGGTACCCGTGGCTCAACGAGTCGTTCGAGGTGCTCCTCGGCAGCTTCCAGGTGGGGGCGATGAAGCCCGACCCGGCGGTCTACGCGGCCGCCGTCGACCGGTCCGGCACGCCCGCCGAGCGGGTGTTCTTCGTCGACGACAAGCCCGAGAACGTCGAGGGAGCGCTGGCCTGCGGGCTCGACGCGGTGCTGTTCCGCGGCGCAGCGGATCTGGAGCGAGAGCTCGCGGCCCGCGGCGCCTTCTGACGAGGGCGGCCATCCGGCCCCCTCCCGGGGGCGGCAACTGGCCTTGCCGCGGCCCTCGGGGCGCTGCTAGTAACCGCCGCCATGCGGCGCTGCGCTCTCCGACGGCGCCGGCCCCGGAGCACACGCGCCGTGAAGCCGAACCGAATCTCAGTCGTCCTGAGCACGTACAACCAGCCGGAGTGGCTCGACAAGACGCTCGCCGGCTACGCGGTGCAAGACGCGCCGCCGGATGAGGTGCTCATCGCCGACGACGGCTCGGCCGACGCCACCGGCGAGGTCATCGAGCGCCACGCCGCGACGGCGCCGTTCCCCCTGCGACGCTTGTGGCAGGAGGACCGTGGCTTCCGCAAGTGCCGGGCGTTGAACGAGGCGATCCTCGCGGCCACCGGCGACTACCTGATCTTTTCCGACGGCGACTGCGTGCCGCGGCGCGACTTCGTGTCGGTGCACCGCCGCCTCGCGGCCGAGGGATGCTTCCTCTCGGGAGGGTATTACAAGCTGCAGCGGGACCTCAGCGAACTGATCTCCGACGACGACATCCGCAGCGGCCGCGCTTTCGATTACAGGTGGCTGCGGTCCGAGGGGCTGCGGCCCGACCGACACGCCCTCCGCTTGTGGGCCGGCCCGCTTGTGGCTCTCTGCTCCGACCTGATCACCACGACCCGCCCCACGTGGAACGGCAATAACGCCTCGGCGTTCCGCACAGCCTTGATCGCGGCGGGTGGCTTCGACGAGCGGATGCGCTACGGGGGCCTCGACCGAGAGTTGGGCGAGCGGCTGGTCAACGCGGGGCTCCGCGGCGTGCAGATCCGCAACCGAGCGGTTTGTCTGCACCTGGACCACCCGCGAGGCTACGCGAACGAGCAAGACTGGAAGAACAATCACGCGATCCGCGCCGAAACGCGCCTGCTTCGCCGGCGCCGCACCGACCACGGCATCCCCGCCGCCGCCTGAGCCCCGGAGGATCGCTTGAGCCTCACCATGCGCTTGCTGATTCCCGCCTGCGGGCGGGGGTCGCTGATGAAGCGGCTGTTGGACTCGCTCGCCGAAGCGGCGCTGCCGGATCCGTTGCGCCGCATCGTTGTGGTCGAGAACGGCGAGCCGTGTGGCGTTCGATCCCTCTGCCAAGCCGCTAAGAGCGTGGGCCTGCCGGTGGAGTACCGCTGGTCGCCGGAGCCGTCCAAGAGCAAGGCACTCAATCTTGGGTTCGCCGACGCGGCCGACGACGAGCTCGTCGTGATGTCCGACGACGACGTCCGCTTCGAGCCGCAAACGCTTGCCGCGTATGAGAAGGCCGCGCTCGCGCGGCCCGACGGCTGGTATTTCGGCGGGCCGTTCCACGCCGATTACGAAGAGAGGCCGCCGGCTTGGGTCGAGCCTTACCTGCCCCCTTCCGCCCGCGGGTGGAACCCGGACCCGTCCGAGTTCGACCCGGGCCGGAGTCGTTTTTTCGGCTGCAACTGGGCCGTGTTCGCCCGCGACTTGCGCGCAGTCGGCGGATTCGACGCCCGTTACGGGCCCGGCACGACGGGCATCGCGACGGGCGAAGAAACGGTTCTCCAGGCGCAGCTCCACGCTCGTGGGCTGAAATCCCAGCTCGTCCGCGACGCGGTCGTGTGGCACTTCGTGCCCGCCGAGCGCTGCGACGCCCGCTGGGCGGTGAACCGCGCCCACCGCCACGGCGCCGAGCGGGGCCTCAAGACCCACCACCGCGGCGGGGCGCGTGTCATCGCGAACCACGCGTTGAACGCGGCTCGGTTCACGGTGGGCCGTGTCGGCTGCTCGCTGGCTGGTCCGGCCGACGGCTCGGCGTCGCTCTTCTTCGCGTACGAGCGGGCACGCGCCGAAGGTTACTTCGCTGGTTACCGGGCGGCCAACGCGGGCCGCACCGCCGATCGTGTCGCCACAACTTAGCGGGCCGCCTTGAAGACCGACCGCAACCAAAACGACGACAAGCCCCGCCGAAGAATCGGGTTGGGGCCGCTGCACGACAAGGCGGTGCGGGCCGTCCGCAAGCGGCGCTGGGCCTGGGCCCTTTCGAGCGGGGCGCCGCTTCGTTGGCACTGCGGGCGGCCAAATTTCGGCGACGACATCAATCCAAGTTTCTTCCAGCGTGTGAGCGGATCAGGCGTGCGACTGGCGCGGCCAGACGAGCCGCACCTGCTTGGCGTGGGCAGCATCTGCGAGCAAGCGACGCGGCTCTCGACGCTCGCCGGGTCGGGGCTGATCAGGCCCATGGCGGCTGGCGCGAGCCTGGATGTGGCCGGCGCGGTGGCTGTTCGCGGCGAACTGACCGCCGCCTGCCTGCCGAGTCACCTGCGCCGAAAAGACGCGTTGCCGCTCGGCGACCCACTCTGCCTCATCGGCCTGCTCCAGGAGAGATCCTCCTCTCCGCGTTTCGACATCGGGATTATCCCGCACGTGTGCGCGCTCAACGAGTTCCGCGTCGCTGCGCCGGAAGGACGCCGCTTGATCGACGTGCGCAAGGGGCCCTGGGCGGTGGTGAGGGAGATCGCCAATTGCCGAATGGTCATGAGCCAATCGCTGCACGGCTTGATCGTCGCCGATTCGCTCGGGATACCCAACGTTTGGATCGCCCCGGACAGCCGGATGATCGGCGGCGACTTCAAGTTCCGGGACTACTACAGCACGACCGAACGCCCCAAACAGCCGACGCACTGGCGACCCGCGGGATCGAGCCGCACGGCTTCCACGGACGCTTTTGTGTCCCGGTACCGGCACGACGCAGCAGCCTATCTGGCGACGCTGCGAGAAGCCGTGCGTGCGTTCGCATCCGAACGATCGACGCACCGGATGGCCGCGTAGGGCCGGGCGCTCCGCCCGTTGTCTTCCAGGCCGCCGGATCCGCACGACTGGCGCCACCAGTTCTTCCTGCCTGCGGTGGAACGCCGCCGTCTGCGGGCTAGTCTTTCAGTGGAACCCACCGGTGGGGGGGCGCCCCCAGGTGGTTCCGCTGCGAAGAGACCGACACCCGACCTGTTACACAGAGCAGCCAGACACGAATCGCACCAGCCGGGGTCCTGCGGCGGCCAGCCTGCCGCCGTCAGAGCCCCCATTCGCCAACTTGCAGCAGCCAGCCAGCGAGAAGCACCGCCCATTCGTGTCATGACCGATTCGCCCGTCCTTATTGTCGACGACGACCCAACGCTGCTAGCCAGCTTGCAGCGGTGTTTGTCCAGCGAGTTCGCCGTCCGGACGGCCGCATCGGGCTTCGAGGCGCTCGGAACGATTGCTGACGGCGGGCGATTCAGCGTCGTCCTAACCGATATGCGAATGCCGGGAATCGGCGGACTCGACTTTATCAGCCGCGCCCGCCAACTGGACGACCGGCTGCAATTCGTCGTGCTAACCGGCAGCCAAGACGCGGCGAGGCTCCGCTCCGTCGGGCCCGACGACGCGATCCACAGCGTGCTGACAAAGCCGACCAACCCCGCCCGCATCGTCGAGGCGATCCGCTCGGCTCAGAGCCGGCGGCTACAGCCCGTCGACGGGCTCCCCGCACAGCCGCAGTTGCCCTAGCGGCTTAGCAGCTCGTGTGGCGGACCCGGCGGCGGGCATTCTCGCCGGCGAGCGCGTACAATCAGCGCATGCCACGCTCAGAGACCGCAGTCTTCCTGCTTTTGGCGGCCACCCTCGCGCACACCTCGAGCGCCGACGCGGCGGTCGCCGTGCTGTCCAACCGCAGCGGCGCCCCGGTCAGCATCACCGTGGTGAGCGACAGCGGCCAACGCACGTCTCACACGATCGAGCGCGGCGACTCGCTGCCCTTGTTCTCGAATTCCCCGCTCACGGTCGCCTACCAGGGAGGGGCCGGGCCGGTGAGCGAACGCCTGGTGGCCGACACGCTCTACTGGTTCGCCGGTTTCGAGCAAGCCGGACGCGAGGGGCTCGACCTCCGGCGGATCGGGCTCACCGGCGAGCGGCCGGCCGGGCCCGACGACGCCGATTGGCGGCGCGGCGCGGGCAATCAGTCGCAAACGGTTCCGGTCCTGCTCTGCGTCGACGAAGAGGAGCCGGTCCGAGAGGCCGTCTGGCGCGAGCGCCTCGCCAAGCGGCTCCGGCTCGCGTCGGACATCCTCGAAGCGCACTCGGGCGTGCGTTTCGTTCCGGCCGGCGCCGCGCAGTGGGAGTCGGACGACGCGCTGACCGAGTTCGAACGATCGCTCACCGAGTTCGAAGCCGCCGTGGAGCCTCCGCCGGCGACCCTAGCGATCGGCTTCACCAGCCAATACCGCTTGAAGACCGGCCGGCAGCGGTTGGGCGGAACGCGCGGGCCATTGCGCGATCACATCTTGCTGCGTGAATGGAACCCGACCGTGGGCGAAGCCGAGCGGCTCGAGCTGCTCGTTCACGAGTTGGGGCACTACCTCGGCGCCGCCCACAGCGTCGAACCCGACAGCGTCATGCGGCCCGTGCTCGGCAACCGTCCCGTGCGGCTGAAAGACTGGAAGATCCGCTTCGACCCGGTGAACACGCTCGCGATCGCGATGGTGGGCGAAGAGGTTCGCAAGCGGGGCGTCCACGAGATGCGGGCCGTGAGCGCCGCACGCAAGGCCCGCCTGGGCCAAGTCTACGCGACGCTCAACGGCCTGGCGCCCGAGGACCCCGCGGCCGCGCGGATGCTGGCGATCGTCGGCGGCAAGCAGCCGCCGCCGGAGCAGGCGGCCGACGTTGTCTCTCCCGCAGAGCGGCTGGCGGCGGCCGCGGCAAACGTCGTCCACGCCGTGACCCGCGCCGCAGCGGCAAACAAGAAGCAGAGCCCAGAGGCCCGGCTGAGCGGCGACGACCTGACGGACCAATTGATCCGCTCGGCCGCCGCTTCGACGAACGACCCACGCGCGTTCATCGTCGGGATCGGCGTCGCCCTGGACGACGCCGGCGGCCTGCACGCGATCCCTCGCACGAAGAAGCTGGTCGAGAAGATCGAGTCCGCACAGGACCGCAAGATGCGACTGAACGTGCTCGGCGACGCCCGGGTCCGCGGGCGGTCCGACACGCTGAAGCACTTCGTCATCTCCGCGGCGCTGGCCGGGCTCGTCGGCGAGGCCGAAACCCACGCCTGGGGCGTCGGCAAGGAGCTCGCCGACGCGGCCCGTCGCGGCGGCAGTGGCTTCAGCTTCGCCGACCTAGCGGCCGACCGCGCGGGGGTGCGGTTCGCTCGGGCGGTAATCGGGGGACAGGCGCCGCTGACGGCGCTGGCGGCGGGTTTCCGCGTGCAGAATTACGTTCCGCCGCTGGACGGGTTCGACGAGGGGATCCCGATCGACCAGCTGATCGATCAGTACGGCGGTGTCGGCGACCCGCGTTTCTCGGCCCGGGTCGACGCGATCGACGACCGCATCGATTCGCTCCCGCCGTACGCGATGCTCCGGCTCGCTATCCCGACCGGCGCCCAATGAGCGTCCGCGGTTCCACCGGGGGCGGCCCGGGTGTGGATTGACCGGGCCGCTCGGGTCGGCCTACCGTTTCGGCTAGCCCCTTTCCAAAGCAAGCATCCCCCAACCTGTCGGGAGGCTCCCCGGTGAGCGAGTTGTGCGATTTCGGCCTGATCGGCCTCGCGGTGATGGGCGAGAACCTGGCGCTCAACGTGGAGAGCCGCGGGTACCGCGTGGCGGTATACAACCGCACGACCAGCGTGATGGAGGAGTTCATCGCCGGCCGCGCGAAGGGCAAGGCCTTCGTCGGCTGCAAGTCGATCGAGGAGCTGGTCAAGAGCCTGAAGCGGCCGCGCAAGGTGATGATGCTCGTCAAGGCGGGCCCGGCGGTCGACGCGGTCATCGACTCGCTCAAGCCCCACCTGGAGCCGGGCGACATCATCATCGACGGCGGCAACACCTACTACGCCGACACCGAGCGCCGCACCAAGGAGGTCGAAGGGGCCGGCTTCCTTTACTCCGGCACCGGCGTGTCCGGCGGCGAGGAGGGCGCGCTGAAGGGCCCAAGCCTGATGCCCGGCGGCTCGCCCGACAGCTGGCCGCACCTGAAGCCGATCTTCCAATCGATCGCCGCCAAGGTGGGCCCTAACAGCGACATCCCTTGCTGCGAGTGGGTCGGCCCGCGCGGCGCGGGGCACTACGTGAAGATGGTGCACAACGGCATCGAGTACGGCGACATGCAGCTGATCTGCGAGGCCTACTCAATGCTCAAGGAAGGGCTCGGCCTCTCCAACGAAGAGCTCTACGACGTGTTCGAAGAGTGGGACTCGGGCGACCTAGACAGCTACCTGATCGAGATCACCAAGGACATTTTCAGCGTCAAAGATCCCGACAGCGGCCAGTACATGGTCGACCTCGTGCTCGACCGGGCCGGCGCGAAGGGCACCGGCAAGTGGATGAGCCAGCTCGCGCTGGACCTCGGCGTGCCCAGCACCCTGGTCACCGAGGCGGTCTACGCCCGCGGCCTCTCCGCCCGCAAGGACGAGCGCGTGCGCGCCAGCAAGGTCCTCAAGGGCCCCGAGCCAAGGTATTCGGGCGACAAGAAGGAGTTCATCGACCAGGTCCGCCAGGCGCTGTACGCGTCGAAGATCGTCAGCTACGCGCAGGGCTTCGTGCAGTTGCAGGCGGCCGCCGCGGAGCACGACTGGCCGCTGAACTACGGCGACTGCGCGCTGCTGTGGCGGGGCGGCTGCATCATCCGCGCGGTGTTCCTCGACCGCATCAAGGAAGCGTTCGACGCCGACCCGAAGCTCGAGAACCTGCTGCTCGCCCCCTACTTCACCGAGCAGGTCGACAACGCCCAGGCCGCCTGGCGGCACGTGGTCGCCAACGCGGCCACGCTGGGGATCCCTGTGCCCGCGTTCTACACGGCCCTCGCGTACTACGACGGCTACCGCCGAGAGCGCCTGCCCGCCAACCTGCTGCAAGCGCAACGCGATTACTTCGGCGCGCACACCTACGAGCGGGTCGACAAGCCGCGCGGAGAGATGTTCCACACGGAGTGGCTGGATTTGCGGAAGCCGCCGAAGTAGCGAGTGGATTCACCGCGGAGTCGCGGAGGACACGAAGTAGTTTCGGTCGAACCGGGGCCCTGCCCGAGCGCCGTGTTGGACGTTTGCCGCTGCGAGCGGCGCGCCGCCGTCCGCTGATCAACGGAGCGCGGTACCCATGAGCTCGATGACGACTATGAGAAACAACCGGATCTGTTTTGTTGTGCTCGCGCTTTGCGCGAGCCTCGTCGGTGGCGTGCCCGGCGCGGCCAGCGAGGCCCCCTACGCGGTCGAAGTCGACGGCGTCATCTACGGCGCGGTCGCCGATGAGCGTGGCCCGATTGGCGGCGGCCAGGGGTACGACGCGATTGTCACCTCGGGCGACCACACCGCCCGAACGCTCGACGAGCTGATCGACGTGCTCGCCGCGGCCGAGCCGGGCGACGTCGTGTTCGTCCCCGGCGACGCCCTCATCGACCTCACCGCGCGGATCTATATCGAAAAACTCGTGCTCGAGGTCCCGGCGGGCGTTACGCTCGCGAGCGACCGCGGCGCGGCCGTCGACGGCGGCGGCGTTTCCGAGGGCGCGCTGTTCACGAGCGACGCGCTCGACACGCCGATCATGATCCGGGCGCTCGGGCCTGGGGTGCGGATCACGGGGCTGCGGCTCCGCGGGCCGAACACGAAGCGGTACCTCGAGCACCACAAGCGGTCGCGCGACCTGCTCGGTAAGGACTACCGCGAGTACTACTACAAGTTCCCCACTTCGGATGGCATCGGCACGAGCCACGACCGCCTGGAGGTCGACAACTGCGAGATCAGCGGCTTCGCGCACGCGGGCGTGCAGCTCTCGTCGGGCGAGGGGCACCACGTGCACCACTGCTTCATCCACCACTGCCAGTACCAGGGGCTCGGCTACGGCGTTTGCCACAACCGTGCGATGAGCCACATCGAGCGGTGCTTGTTCGACTTCAACCGCCACTCGATCGCCGGCACGGGCCGCCCGCCGAGCGGCTACCTGGCGGAGCACAACGTGGAGCTGGGCGAGTCGCTCAGCCACTGCTTCGACATGCACGGCGGCCGCGACCGGGGCGACGGCACCAACACCGCCGGCACGCTGATCGAGATCCGCAACAACACGTTCCGCCCCTCCACCACGCCGATCAAGGTCCGCGGCGTGCCCGAGGAAGAATGCGTCGTCAGCCAAAACTGGTTCCTCCACGCCGACTCGCCCGCCGAGGCGGTCGTCGCCGAAGAGAAAACCGAGGTCGACAACAACGCGTACGGTTCCGACGCCCGGATCGTTGCGGCGGATGGCGGCTAGCGTCCGCGGCATCCCCGCGGCAAGATACCCGCTCCAGGCGCCCGGCGTCCCCACCGCGAACTCCGCGCCTCCGCGGCGACCCTCCATGCCAACGACGATCGTCATCTTCGGCGCCTCTGGCGACTTGACCAGCCGGAAGCTGATCCCCGCGCTGTACAACCTGAAGCGCAAGGGGCGGCTCCCCGAAGAGACCCGCATCGTCGGCTTCAGCCGCACGAAGTTCTCGCACGACCAGTGGCGCGCCGACCTCCGCGAGACGACCGTCAAGTTCACGAAGGACCACTTTAAGCCCGACGTGTGGGACGACTTCGCCGACCGGGTCTACTACCACGCGGGAGACATCGGCAACGCCGAAGACTTCCGGTCGCTCGGCAAGTTCCTCGCCGAGCTCGAGGGGGGGGCCGACGCTTCGCGGGTCTACTACCTGTCGACCGCGCCGCGGTTCTACGAGCCGGCGATCGAGCAGCTCGGCGACGCGGGCCTCGCGTGCGAGGAGGGCGACTGCGAGCGACGGGTCGTCATCGAGAAGCCCTTCGGCGTCGACCTCGCGTCCGCGAAGAAGCTGAACCTACACGTGCACAAGGCCTTCCAGGAGCACCAAGTCTACCGGATCGATCACTACCTCGGCAAAGAGACGGTCCAGAACCTGTTCGTGCTGCGGTTCGCGAACGCGATCTTCGAGCCGATCTGGACCCGCCAGTACATCGACCACGTGCAGATCACCGTGGCAGAGGAAGTCGACGTCGGCTCCCGCGCCGGCTACTACGACTCGGCGGGCGTGGTCCGGGACATGATCCAGAACCACCTGCTGCAGCTCCTCATGGTTACCGCCATGGAGCCGCCGGCCCGCTACGCGGCCGACCCGGTGCGGGACGAGAAGGTCAAGGTCCTCCTCGCGGTGCGGCCCAAGTCCCCCGAGGCGATCGTCCGCGACACGGTCCGCGGCCAGTACCGGGGCTACCTGCAGGCGGATGGCGTGCCCCCCGACAGCCGCACCGCGACGTTCGCCGCGATCAAGCTCGGCATCGACAACTGGCGTTGGCAGGGCGTGCCCTTCTACCTGCGCAGCGGCAAGGCGATGAGCTGCCGCACCACGCAGATCGTCATCCAGTTCCGCCAGCCGCCGCACATGCTCTTCAAGAGCGGCCCCCGCACGGTGCGCGACGCCAACCGACTGGTCATCCAGGTGCAGCCGGCCGAGGGCATCCAACTCCACTTCCAGACCAAGGTGCCCGACGCCGGCATGACGATGCGGCAGACCGACCTCGACTTCAACTACCAGAAGAATTTCGGCGGCAGCATCCCCGAGGCCTACGAGCGCCTGCTGCTGGACGCCATCGAGGGCGACGCCAGCCTCTTCGCCCGCGCCGACGAGGTCGAAGCCGCTTGGAGCATCTGCGACCCGATCCTGCACGCGTGGCGCGAGCAAGACCAGCCGACGCTGCACGCGTACGAGCCGGGCTACTGGGGCCCCACCGAGAGCAACGAGTGGATGCACCAGCAGGGCCGGGAGTGGTTCGACACGTGCCCCGTGTTGCACTGAACCGATGACTGCCGGCCGTTGGCCTCAGCACGCCGCACCGATAGCCGATAGCCGATAGCCGATAGCCGCCAGCCAATAGCCGACAGCCCTTGTTTACCGGCCTTGTCCAATCCCTCGCCGAAGTCGTCGCTGTCGAGCCGGAAGGCCCGGGGGTGCGGCTGATCGTCCGCGACGCGGCGTTGTCCGGCGAAGCGGGGCTCGGTGACAGCGTCTGCATCAACGGCTGCTGCCTGACGGTCGTTTCGATCGACGGCGACACGCTCTCCTTCCAGGCCGGCAGCGAGACCCTCTCGCGCACGAACCTCGGCGAGTTAGCCGCCGGATCGAAGGTCAACCTCGAACCTTCGCTAAAGGCCGGCGACCAACTCGGCGGGCACTACGTAACCGGCCACGTCGACTGCCAGGGGATCGTCGACGCGATCGAGCCCGAGGGCGACTGGGCGAAGTACTGGTTCGCCGTCCCCGCCGCCCAGGCGAAGCAGATGGCGAGCAAGGGCTCGGTCGCCGTCGACGGCGTGAGCCTCACGCTGGTCGATGTCGAGGACACGGCCAAGGGTGGCCGCTTCAGTGTCGCCCTGATTCCGCACACGCTCGGTGCGACGACCCTGGGCGCCCGCAAGGTAGGCGACCGGGTCAACATAGAGACCGACGTGCTCGCAAAGTACGTCGAGCGGCAGCTAGCCGGCCTGAAAGACGCCGTCCAAAAAGACTGAGCGCCCCCGGCAGGATTCGAACCTGCGACACACGGTTTAGGAAACCGATGCTCTATCCCCTGAGCTACGAGGGCCGACTTGGCCGCAAGATAGCGTCGCCCCGGGGGCGCAGCAATTAGGCGCCACGCGCCCGGGGCCGCACCGCCGGCTGAAGTCTCTGTGGGCGGGGTGGGAATCGGAGGGGGGAGCGTGGGTGTGGTCCGAGTGCGTGCAGCCTGGTCTTGTAGCGCGCAGCGTGACCGGTCGGCGGCCGCCGGTTGTCTCCGTGCGACGGGAGAAGTCGGGCGGCCCTAATTATGGCACGGCGGCTGCTCCCGCTGTGCGGGTTTCGAATATTCTCAACGCGTGGCCCGCCGTGCTGACCTGGCTCACCAAGTGGTGGCGTGAATTCGCCTCCGGATTCTGGCTGATGCCTGCCGCTTTGCTCTTGGCTGGCATCCTCCTTTCGGTAGTCGCGTCGGAGCTGGATCGCGAATTCGACGACTACATGCCGGAGAGGCTTCGGACCTCCGCCGCGACCGGCCGCGCGACGCTCGGCGCGCTGGCGGGTGCGATGATCACCGTCACCGGCGTGGTTTTCTCGACCACCACGGTCGCTCTGTCGATCACGTCGACCCAGCTCGGGCCGCGACTGCTGCGCAACTTTCTCGAGCAGCAGGTCACTCAAGTGACGCTAGGCGTTTGCCTCGGCACCAGTGCGTACTGCCTGATCCTGCTGCGGCGGGTCGATCGTTTCGAGGACGAGATGCTGGTCCCGCACGGGGCGATACTGCTCGCGAGCGTGCTCGGGGTCGTCACGCTGATGATGATCGTTTACTTCATCCACCGCGTCACGCACTCGCTGCAGGCGAACAACGTCGCGTCGGACGTTGCCGACGACCTCGACGCGGCGGTGCAGCGGCTGTTCCCCACGGCGCCAGGCGAGAGCGGGTCGGACGCCGCCGCCGCCGCCGACGCACCCGCCGAAGGGGGGTGGCGAGAGGCGTGGATCCAGTTCGACGAAGACGACGTCCAGTTGGTCCGTGCGATCGAGGAGGGATACGTGCAAGCGATCGACGAGTCGGCACTCTTCGCGGCGGCCCGCGGGGCCGACGTCGCGCTCCGCGTCCGCTCCCGACCGGGCGACTTCCTACGCAAAGACGACCCACTGGTCGACGCGCGGCCGGCCGGTCGCCTGGAAGGCGCCGCGCTACAGCGCGTGCAAAAGGCGTTTCTGGTGGGTAACCTGAGAACTCCGCAACAAGACGTCGAGTGCGCGGTGAACGAGCTCGTCGAGATCGCCGTGAGAGCCCTCTCGCCGGGGGTCAACGATCCGTTCACCGCGATCGTTTGCGTCGACCGCCTCAGCGGAGCGCTCTGCCGGCTTGCGCTGCGGCGGCCTCCCTCGGGACTCCGCACCGACGACAGCGGCCGGCTGCGTCTTGTCGCTCGTCCACGCTGCTTCGCCGACGCGCTCAACGCCGCTATGGATCCCCTGCGGCAACACGCACGGGGCAATCTCGCGGTGACGGCTCGGGTGATGCACGCCCTCAGGGCGATCGCGACGCGGTGCCGCCGCCGGTCCGACCGGTTGTTGGTCAAGCGGCAGGCAGACAGGATACTGAGCGCGGCCGACAAGTCGGGCCTCGCCGAAGAAGATGTCCGCGAAATCGAGGCGATCCACGCCGACGTCGTGCGTGCGCTGGCGGTTGACCAGCCCTGGCTAGACGGCCACCCGCCCCGCACCAACGCCACGTCGACTCGGAACAGCATCAGATCGACACCGGATGTGTGACACCAGCAAAACGCACGACGAGCCGACCGTCGACACCGCGGGCCGCTTCATCCCCGGGCTGCTCCCCGCGGTGATGGCGTCGTGTCGCGACGCCATCATCGCTTGCTCGATCGACGGCCGGATCGAAGCCTGGAACCTCGGCGCCGCCGAGACGTACGGCTACCGCGACAGCGAGGCCATCGGCCGCAGCATCGAGACCCTCATCCCGAAGGAGCGCCTGGACGAGCTCAAGCGCCTGCAGCGAGCCGCGCGCGAGGGGCGCACCGTGGGCCACTACGACACGGTCCGTCTCCGCCGCTCGGGCTCGGCGTTCCCGGCCGCCGTGTGCGGCTTCCCCCTGCGCGCGGAGGACGGGCAGCTCGTCGGCTTCGCGACGATCGAGCGTGACATCTCCGACCGGGTGCGTATCAACGACGCGCTCCGCACCGCTCTGCGCCGCGCCGAAGAGGCGAGCGAAGCGAAGAGCCGCTTCCTGGCGAACGCGAGCCACGAGCTGCGGACGCCGATGAACGCGATCGTCGGCATGACGGCGCTCGCCCTCGAGGAGGACCTTTCGCCGGAGCTGCGCGACTACCTCGAGACGATCCAGAGCTCGGCCGATTCGATGCTGCACCTGGTGAACGACGTGCTCGACCTCTCGAAGTTCGAGTCGGAGTCGTTCGAGCTCGAAGAGGCCGTGTTCGACCCGCGCGAGCTCGTCGAGGGGGCGGTCCGGGTGCTGAGCTCCGCCGCGCACGCGAAGGGGCTCGAGTTGGTTTGCCACGTCGCGCCGCAGACGCCCCCCGCGGTGGTCGGGGATTCGGTGCGGCTCCGCCAGGCGCTTACCAACCTGATCAGCAACGCCGTTAAGTTCACCGCGGCCGGCCAGGTCGTGGTCGACGTGACGCCGCTGTCGGTCGAGGCGCACCGCTGCAAGCTCCGCTTCGAGGTGTCGGACACGGGGATCGGCATCTCTAGCGAGGACCAGCAGCGCGTCTTCGCGCCGTTCACCCAGGTCGATGGCGCCACGTCGCGGCGCTACACCGGGACGGGACTCGGGCTGACCATCACGCAGCACCTGATCGATAGTTTCGGGGGGCAGCTAAGCCTCAAGAGCGAGCCGGGCGAGGGCAGCACGTTCGCGTTCGACCTGACGTTCCCGTTAGCGGACGAGTCGCACGACGAGGTTGAGCGGGCCACCACCCGCCGGCTGCGCGGCCTGTCGGTCCTCGTGATCGACGACAACCACGCGAGCCGCAACGCGCTGGTCGAGCAGCTGATCGACTGGGGCATGGACGCGACCGCCGTGGAGTCTGGCAGCGAAGGGT
The DNA here is from genome assembly GCF_040219535.1 of Botrimarina sp. NCBI lineage: Bacteria > Pseudomonadati > Planctomycetota > Planctomycetia > Pirellulales > Lacipirellulaceae > Botrimarina > Botrimarina sp. The sequence goes on along the minus strand of NZ_JAVJSH010000014.1, from coordinate 26,841 downwards.
TGCGGCGCCTGGCCGAAGCCGAGGCCGAAGGGCGGCCGTTCAACCTGGCGGTCGTCGACGCCCTGATGCCCGGCGTGGATGGTTTCAGCGTTGCGGAGCAGATCGTCTCGGCCGACCACATCAAGGCCAAGCCGATCCTGATGGCCTCCACGACCGACCGACTCGAGTTCAGCCGCCGCTGCGCCGAGGCGGGCGCCGCCGCGTTCGTGCAGAAGCCAATCAGCCAGTCGCAATTGCTGTCCGCCGTGGCTCAAGCCTCAGGCGCCGCCAGCTTAGACAAGGCCGACAGGGCGGGGCTGTTCGCCCGCCCCCGGGTCGAGCCGATGCGCGTGCTGCTGGTGGAAGACACCCCCGCCAACCGCAAGGTGGTGCAGCGTGTGCTGGACAAGCGGGGGCACACCGTGGAGGTCGCCGTCAACGGGCGAGAGGCGGTCGACGCGTTCCGGCAGTCCGAGTACGACGTCGTCCTGATGGACGTGCAGATGCCGATCATGGACGGCCTCCAAGCGACCGAAGCGATCCGCGAGATCGAGCGCGGTCGGAGCAGAGAGCCGACGCCGCTGATCGCGATGACGGCCCACTCGATGCGGGGCGACCGCGAGCGGTGCCTCCGGGCCGGGATGAACGCCTACCTGGGGAAGCCTCTCGACTTGGAACGGTTGATCGAAGCGGTTGAGGCGCACGCCGGCGGGTTCGTGGAGCGTGACATCGGCGAACTGGGCGGCGCCCCCACCGCGAAAGGCGGCCTGCATGAAGGCGCGCCGGCCGACTCCGTCGGCGAGGGCCTCGACGCGACAGGCGACGCGGCCGACCTGACAGCGGCGCTGCGTCGCCTGCGTGGCGATCGGGGGCTGCTCGTTGACATGATCGCATTCTTTCTCGACGACGCGCCGGTCTTGCTCCGGACAATCGACGAGTCGATCGAGGCCGACGAACTCGAAACACTGCAGCGCGCCGCGCACAGCATGAAGGGGCTCACGGCCACCTTCGACGCACACGCCGCGCAGGCCGCCGCGAGAGACCTGGAGCACGCCGCCCGCGACGGCGAACTGGAAGCGGTCCCGAAGTTCCGGGAGCGACTCTCTGCAGAGGTCGATCGCTTAAGAACCGAACTCGAGCGGTTCCGCGACTCGTCGACAACCGCGTAGCCCCGTTTGGTTCGCGTCGCTGTCCGAGGCGGCGTTCGCCGCGCCGGCGCCTTTTGCGGCACAGCGGTCGCCGCTGGAACGCCGGCTGTCATCAGCCGACTTTGATGTCGGGGCCGATCACGATCCCGTTCGATCGGATCTTGTTCCTGAGGCTGCCGCGCGTGATTCCCAAGATCCGCGACGCCTCGCTCTGGTTGCCGCCCGCGTGAGTCAGCACCTGGGAGAGGAGCTCCTTTTCCATCTCCGCTAGGGTTTCCGCATAGAGGTCTTTCGTGCCCGCTTCGAGCTTCTCCGATATGAAGCGGTGCAGAGAAAACGCGCCGTGGTGGCCATCGGTGGCAGGTTGATCTGGGTAGTCGGCCGACGGGCCGTCGGCGAACCCGTTCGAGTCACTCTCCGTGGCGGCTGGCGCCGGCTTGGCGCGTTTCTCCTTGATAGCTGGCGAGCGGATCTCGTCCGGCAGGGCCGACGCCATCAGCACCGGCCCCGAGCAGTGCAGCATCGCCTGCTTGAGGATGCTCTGCATCTCTCTCACATTGCCGGGCCATTCGTACTCCAACAGCCGCTCCATCGCGTCGGGCGCCACGCCCTGGACGTCGCGGTGGAGGTCTTTGTTGAGTCCGGCCAAGAAGTGCTGCAGCAACACCACCCGGTCCGCGCCGCGATCCCGCAGCGGCGGTAGGGTGATCGAGTAGCCGTTCAGGCGGTAGAAGAGGTCGGAGCGGAAGTCGCCGTCCTCGCACATCTGCTCCAGGTCGCGGTTGGTGGCCGAGATGATCCGCACGTTCGCGGTGATCGTCTTGTTGCCGCCCACCCGCTCGAAGGTCTGCTGCTGAAGCAGCCGCAGCACCTTGCTCTGGACCAGTGGCGACATGTCGCCGACCTCGTCGAGGAAAATGGTGCCGCCGTCGCACTGCTCGAATTTGCCGATCCTTTGGTCGTGGGCGCCGGTGAACGAGCCCTTTTCGTGGCCAAACAACTCGCTCTCGAGGAGCGTCTCCGAAAGGGCCGCGCAGTTCACGGCCAGGAAGGGGCCGTTGCTGCGGCTGCCGTGCTGGAAGATCGCCCGTGCGACCAACTCCTTGCCCGTGCCGCTCTCGCCCCGGATCAGAACCGGCACGTCTTGAGGGGCGACACGCCCGATCGACTTGAAGACCTCCTGCATCGAGGGGCAGCGTCCGACGAACGCGTCGCCGCGGTCCTCCGGCTTGGTGAGGTGGTCCATGCCGACCGGCACGCTCGCGAGCCGGCGCGACTCGATCGCGTGGCTGACGAGCCGCTCCAGGTCGTCGACGTTGATCGGCTTAGTCAGGTAGTCGAAGGCGCCGAGCTTCATCGCCTCGATGGCCGTCTCGCTGCTGCCGGCGGCCGTGGCGATGATGACCGGCAGCCGCGGGTCGCGGTCCTGGATAAGCTTGAAGGCGTCGAGACCCGACATGTCCGGCAGCATCACGTCCAGCAGAACCACGTCTGGCTTGGCCGATTCGACCGCCTCGACGCCCGAGCCCGCCGTCAGTGCAGAGACAACCTCCACGCCCGCGTCTTCCAGCGCGCGGGTCACGAGGTGGTGGACGCTTCGGTCGTCGTCGATTGAAAGGAGCCTTGCCATCTGGTTGGGCCACGCTAGGGATTCGCATCGGCCGCCGGGCTCGAGAGAAGTTCGAGGCCGACGGGTCGGTTGCTGGATTGTCGGGTCGCAGGGGTTGGAACCTGCCGGGCTATTCAGCAATCACTGTTCCAGTCCAATAGAGGGTCGCCTCCCTATCGCACGAGCTATCGGGACGCTCCAAACCGATCGGAATTATTAGCAGGTGGCTCTCCGGCGACCAGCCTGGAGGCCGGACGACCACGAACACTTCGGTTTCCTTACCCGATGTCCAAAGCACAAGTCCTCGTAATCGGCGGCGGTTTTGCCGGGTTAGCGGCGGTCAAGCGCCTCTCAGGGCGCGGTGTCGATGTCACTCTCATTGACAAAGCCAACCACCACCTCTTCCAGCCGCTCCTTTACCAGGTGGCTACCGGCGGCCTGTCGCCGGCCAACATCGCCGCGCCGCTGCGCAGCGTGTTCCGCAGTAAGCAGGACGTGACGGTCATCAAGGACGATATTCAATCGATCGACTTGGCCGATCGGGTCGCTCACGGCCGGCGCGGGCAGTACCGCTACGACACGCTGATCCTCGCCGCGGGCGGCGAGATCTCGTACTTCGGCCACGACGAGTGGCGACAAGCAGCGCCCGGACTCAAGTCGATCGCCGACGCCACGGCGATCCGCGAGCGGGTGCTCTCCGCGTTGGAACTGGCCGAGTCGACCCGCGGCGAGCGGCTCCCCACGTTTGTCTTAGCTGGCGGGGGCCCCACCGGCGTCGAGATGGCCGGGGCGATCGCCGAGCTGACGAGGCAAACCCTTAAGGGCGAGTTCCGTCACATTGACCCCGCGGAATGCAAGATCCTCATCGCGGACCCCGGCGACCGGCTGCTAGCCGGATATCCCGAGAAGCTGTCAGATCGGGCGGCGGACCAGCTCCGGTCGATGGGTTGCGAAGTCTGCCTCGGCGCTGCGCTGCTGGACGTCGGCGAAGACTTCGCCGTCATCGGGGACGACGAGCACCAGCGCCGCATCCCTAACGCCGTCACCGTTTGGGCCGCCGGGGTTTCGGCGGTGAAGCTGACCCGCACCCTCGCCGGCCAGTTCGGCGCCGAGCTGCAACACGGCGGGCGGCTCCCTGTCGAGAAGGACCTCCGCCTGCCTGGCGTTGCGGACGCGTTCGCGGTGGGCGACCTCGCATCGTTCTACGACCAGGACGGCGACCCCCTGCCAGGCGTCGCGCCGGTGGCGATCCAGCAGGGCCGCCACGCGGCCATGAACGCCCTCCGCTTGGCCAAGGGCAAGCCGACGAAGCCCTTCAAATACCGCGACTACGGTTCGATGGCGGTGATCGGCCGCGGGGCGGCGGTCGCGGACGTTGGCGGCTGGCAGCTCGGGGGCTATCCGGCGTGGCTGGCTTGGCTGTTCATCCACCTCATCCAACTCGTAGGCTTCCAGAATCGGCTGCTCGTCGCGACGCAGTGGGCTTGGAACTATTTCACCCGAAACAGGGAAGCTCGCCTCATCACGGCGCGTCGCGATTCATAGGGACACACGCCGCGAGGCGGCTCCGGCGTCGCGCGCACTTTCCTCGCGGCGCCCGAGCGACGTCGCCCCAGCAGAGCTGCGGCTCAAAGCCCGTCGTGCGGGTGGCCGCGCCGCTCGCTTGCCGAAGCGATTCCCGCCGCGGCAAGCGACGCGTAGCTGAGCAGGAGTCCGCTGAGGGAAACCACAACGCCCACGCCGACGGCCGCCGCCTCGAACGTCGGGGGCGGCAGGATGCCGGCCCACACGACCAAGCCGACCAGCACGCCGAGCATCCCGAGAAGGGTCAGCAACAAACTCGCGGCGAGCGCCGCAACAGAGCCAACAAGGAAATGACGCGGTCGGCGAGGCCTACGATCCAACTCGTAAACGGGGCCGCTCGCGATCCGCCACGTGTCGCTTGGCGCGTCCGAGGCGTCCTCCGAATAGGCTCCTGCGATATCAACCCGCCCGATCGGTTGGGCCGTCGGGTCACCCCAGAAGTCTCGCAAACGGTTGTTCGGCGTCATGGCGTCGGTACTCAGTTGACAACGCAGGGTCCGCTCACTCCTTAGCAGGCCACGTGCCAATCTCGCGAAGTCTTGTAGGCCCGTTTGTGAGCCCGTTTCGAACGCGGATTCAACACCGGTAACTGGGAAATCGAAGCCGCTCGACGCGCCCACGCACAAAGCGCGGGGCGGGCGCGCGGTGGTCACGACGCGACCAGCCTGACCCTTGCCTGGGCAAGCGGCGCCGATGGATCCTGGTAGGAGGCGTCCCTGAGAGGGCGGAGGCCAATGGCCTCTCAATTGCATCGCGGCGTGCAGCAGATCCTCTCGATTCCCGGTCACGCACTCAGCATGGACGTCGCAACCGAACACCCGTCCGACGGCCGCCCGGTGCTGCTCATCATCATCGACGGCCTGTCGGCCCGTGTCGCTGGACCGGCGATCGATCGCGGCGAGCTTCCCTTTTTGCAACGGATCGACCGAAAGGGGGGGCGACGCCAATGCATCTCGATCTTCCCCTCGATAACTCCCGCCGCGACAGCTTCGCTCGCGACCGGCGTGGCGCCGGCCGGCCACGGCATCCAAGGCGCCTTCTGGTACGACCGGGGCCGCGATGCCTTCCTCTACTTTGGCGACTCGCCCCGGGTTGTGCTGAGGGAGGGCGTCAACGCTTATTTCGATGACTACTTGAGGACGCTCAACGACGAGCTGCTGGTCGCCGACACCCTGTTCGAGCGGGCTCAAGCCGCCGGCCTCACCGCGGCGAATCTCAACTACATGTGGCGGCGCGGCATGACGGAGCACCCGGTCGATCAGCCCCTGCTGTTCACGCTGATCCCGGGCGTCGCGTTGGCGGAAAGCGTGAAGGGGCCGGATTGGCTGTTCCTCGGCGACTTCGTCAAGCCCGACCTGCCCGGGATCGAGCGGCTGGATCAGCCGGGCGGCGCGTCGCACCGCTTCGGGTTTAACGACGCGGCGACGCTCGCGCAACTCGGGCTCCTGCAGCAGTCCGGCGTCCGCCCCGACCTGACCGTCGCCTACTTCCCCGACAACGACTTCCTCAGCCACTCCAAAGGGCCAGAAGGGGCCTTCGACGACCTGCGAGCGCTCGACCGGCAGCTATTCGATTTCTTCGAGCTCCGCGGCGGAGTCGACGCGCTGCTAGAGACGACCGAAGTGATCGTCGTCGGCGATCACGGGCACGACCGGCTGCTGGACGACCCCCACTCCGCCTTCGTCCGCCTCGACGACCTGCTCGCGGACTGGCGTCAGGCGCTGCCCGGCGGCGAGACGGGCGACGACGACCAGCTCGCTATCTGCACCAACATGCGTGCGGCGCAGATCGTCCCCCTCGGGCCGGTTGATTTGGAGAAAATCGAGAGCCGTCTGCTCTCGCACGACGGCGTCGACTTGGTGGTCCGTGCCGCCGAGGGTCACGGGCTCACGGTCGCCACCCGCAGCCGGGGGAGACTCACTTTCAGCCGCGCCTCGGACGGCGACGCCGCCGAGGGTCGAGTCGTCCGCGACGCTAACGGCGTCCGGTGGTCCGTCGACGGAGACCTTTCTGCTCTGAACGCCACGATCGACTCGGAGAACGTGCTGCGCTTCGGCGACTACCCGGACGCGCTCGGCCGGCTGGCCGATGGCTCGCCGAGCTTAGGCGACGCGATGTGGTTGTCGGCGGCGCCGGGATACGAGTTTACGACCAGCGAGATCCCCACGCATTCCGCCGGCTCGCACGGGTCTCTGCACCGAAGCGACTCGGAGACGTTGCTCGTGGCGACCGGCGGGCTGGACGGCTTCGACGACGACTCGCCCGCGTCGATCACCGACATCGCGTCGATGTGCCTGAAGATGATGGGCGTCTCGCCCTCCGAACCTGTCGCCGAGCGCCGCACCGTCGGATAAGTTCCACCCCGCCCGGTCACCCTCCCACACCGATCGCTCGCCCCGCGGCGGGCGCCTTTCGCATGAGCACGACTCCGCTGCACGACGCCCACCCCCTCCAGCACTCGGCCTCCGTCGAGCGCGAGGCCGAGCCGACACACTTCTTGCTGGTCGGTTACGCCCTCTGGATCTTCGGCTTCCTGGGCGCCCACCGCTTCTACTACGGCCGCCCCATCACCGGCACGATCTGGCTGCTGACGCTGGGGCTGTTGTTCGTGGGCTGGTTCATCGACCTCTTTCTGATGCCCAGCTTGCAGGCGAGCGTACAGCGCCGTTCCGTCCCGGGCCCGGTCAACCACACCATCGCGTGGTTGCTGCTCACCTTCCTCGGATGGCTCGGCGCCCACCGTTTCTACCAGCGGAAGTGGGTGACCGGCGCGTTGTACGCGGTCTCCGGGGGCATCTTCGGGCTCGGGATCATTTACGACTTCTGGACCCTCAACGAGCAGATCGACGAGATCAACCTTTCGTCGTACTAGCGACGAACTTCTCGAGCATGCGGGCGTTCCGACGATTGGCCTTGAAGAACAGGTCGAACGCGTCGCCGGCCAGCGGGATCGCCCCCACCGTCGCGTCGATCGCAACGTTGCCGAGCATCCGCGCAATCAGCCAACGGCTTCCGCCTAGCTTCCATGCGGTCGCCACCGGGGCGAGGGCGATGAGCGTCGTGGCGGCGTCGCCGACGCCGGGAACCAAGCCGATGATCGAATCCCAGCCGAACCGGATATTCGTCCCCGGGATGCGGAAGACATCGTCGAGAAGGTAGGCCAAGCGGCGGGCCGATTCGGTCTCGAGCTTCCCGCTACGCGTCCGCGGTCCGCGATTCATGAGCGACCAGAGACGGCTTGTAGAGGAAGCTTCCATGGGGGGTCAGCATAGGGGGGTTGGTGTCTGAACGAGCCGCGGACGAGGATCAACAGGCCCTCGCACACAGGAGCATTTACGGCGCCAGACGCGAAATTGATCGCCGCTAGATGATCCGCCGATTAATTTTTGGCTACCGTCGAGGCTGGTAGATCGGGAGTCATCGCTTCAGACATCAACGCGGTCCGCTAGACGCTCGATGTCGCTGGGCGCGAGGCCGCAGCTTCCGTGGGTTCCTCCTCAACGCCCGTCTGGGCGATCGCCTCCAGCGGCGGGGAGGCGCCGCCGCTAAGTTTCGCCACCGCCGCAGCCGCCGGGCGGCTGCCCAGCGAAACGCTGTGGGCCACCAACTCGGCGGCTATGCGTTTCGCTCTGGATCGATAGTGCCCCCCCGCTCGGTCGGCGAGGCGGGCGACCGACTGGTCCGACAGGCCGGCGCCGATACACGCGATCGCTCGGTCGCTCACGGACCCGACCCAGGTCGCGATTCGGCCCGCGCCGCTGACGCGCCGCAGCTCAGATTCCTCGAAAATGTAGCCGTCCGCTCGACCCGCGACCCCAATCCCCACCAGGGGCCAGACCACCAGCGCGACGGCAACCGCCATCCGGTCTTCTCCGTTCCCGCTGCTCGACCGCGCCTGGCTCGCGATCGCGAGGGCGGACTCCAGACGGCGGGCGAGCTCGGAGGAGGCCTTCCGGTTCACCGAGTCGATCCAGTCGTCTTCTCGCAGGAACTCGCGGGCGAGGGTCTCAATCACGTGCGAGCAGTCGGCTTGGCCTTCGGGCCCCTGCCGCGAGCCCCTGGCGATGGCCAGCAGCTGGGCGCGGGGCGGACCATCAATTCGATCGGCCACCGAAAGGCTCAACGAGGTATCGAGCACCAGGAGGTTGCGCGCAAGCGAACCTACGAAATGCGTCGCGATCCCAAAGCCTGCCTCCCCTGGGTCGCTCGCGGCGGCGCTGTCGAGATGTTGCATAGGCTAACGTGGGATCGCCTTCCAGTCGGACGTGACTCGGGTGATTGCCGGGCTCGGAGTGAGGGGGGGCGGCGAGTACCGATCTCCGGGGCTCGCGACCTCACTCCGTCGGCTCGACCTCGGACCGAACACCCGTGTCGTCGCTGGCCGCCTGGAACATGGTTTCTGCCTTCTTCAGCTGCTCCTCGTCGTCTTTCCCTTCGCGGGGCCGGAGCACAACGAGGATCGCGCCCTCGTCCAGAAGCGGCTTGAATCGCTCGACAAGGGCGTGCGCCTCGTCGGTGCTGTAGGTGCCCGAGCCGAGCAAAAACCCGATCCCGGCTCCGGCGGCCGCGCCGATCGCTACGCCGGCAGCGGCAGCTAAGCCGCCGGTTGCCAGCCCGAGCCCCCCCAGCACGCCCGCCCCGAGCGCGGCGCCGGCGCCGCTGGTTACGGCGGGTGCCGTGTTGAGCTGAGGCGCGCCACTGGGCATCAGCCTTGAGCGGAACTCCTCGCTACGCTTCTCGTCTGTGCAGAGCACGAAGAGCTGGGCTGCCTCGAAACCGTGGTTGATCAGCATCTTCACCGCGGTGCGAGCCTCTTCGGCGCGGTGGTACACCGCCACCATGTCCGGCTCCCGCGATGGGTCTTCGTTCGGCGCCCTCAGAAGGGTCGATGCCGGTTGCCCAGGCGCGTCTTGCGGGCCCTTGCGTTGTGTCTTGTTGTCTTCGCTCATCTCGGTTTTCATGCCTCTCGACTCGCGTGTGACGCCTCACCGTCCGTGGGACTCCGTCGCCGCTGCGGCGTGAGGCTAACGTCCCCCTACCGGACGCAAAGCTCATGCCGCCTGCCTGTTGGCGCACCACCGTGGACCAGCAAGCCCCAGTCGCCAGGGGCGCTGGACGCAACCGACCCAACCTGGCTGATTTATGACCGTCCGCCCCGGGCGTCCACCAGAGGATCTTCGCGCGTTCGCGCTGACGCAGACAAAAAAACCCCGGCCGCTGCGATTAGCGGACGGGGTCATTTTCGTGGCGTTGCATCCTTCTCGGCCAAGCAGCCTCGGTGCGGCCGCAGCGACACGGTTGGACGCCGACGAGGGCCGCGTCAGACTTTCTTCCGGAAGTTCGGCACGATAAGGCTGACAACAAACAGCACCAAGAACACAACAAACAAGATCCAGGCGATGTTCGTCGCGGCGCCAGCCACGCCCGAGAAGCCAAGGACCGCGGCGATCAGCGCTATCACGAGGAACGTTATGGCCCAACCTAACATGGTAGTCTCCAGTGTATGGGGGAGGTTAAAGTGGTCGGCCCCGCGAGGGGGCAGCGGTTAAATGGGGGCTGTCGGCTTCGTCCCTGATGCGGCAGTCGCTTAGCCCAAGCAGAGTGAACTTAGCGGGTAAAGATCACGTAAATCGCGTGGATGATGCCCGGGATGAACCCGAGCAGGGTGAGCAGTATGTTGATCCAGAAATGCATGCCCAGCCCGACCTCAAAGAACACTCCCACCGGGGGCAACAGGATGGCCAGGAGCACCTTGATCGGATCGCTAAGCTCGACTCCGGCTTTGGCAGACATGGCGGATTCACTCCTTGATTAACTTGTCTTGAATCCCAGGGCTCGAGGCCGCAGGGCGATGGTTGCTCGACACACTCAGGGGTCGCCAACTGGCCGAGTAGACGGCTATCGGCGTCCTCAGTTGTTCTCGCCGACGTTTACATCCACGCGGGGCGTCTCGACGCTCACGCTCGCGCCGGCGGCGTCCGCGTCGCGGTCGACATTGACGTCGCCCAGCGGCGTATCGATGTCCACTACCGGCTTCTCGAGCTGCGATGTGGTGTTGGCGTCCGCCGCGGGATCGACCGCCTCTTGCTCGGCCGGGGCGGCGGCGCCTTCCTGCGGCTGAGTGGGATCGGGCTGCGTAGCGTCGGGCTGCGTGGCCTCGTCGGCGGGCTGGTAAGCCGGGTCGGACTGCATGTCCGTCGCCGGCGCCGTATCGTCTATGGCGCCCTCGCCGGCCTCGTCCTCCATGACCGGCTTTCTAGTTTCGTACTCGCCAGCTTCCTGACACCCAACCGCACCGATGCCGATCGCAACGACGGCGGCGGAAGGAATTAGCAGCTGTGAGATCTTCGCCAACTTGTAATTGCGCATCGCGCGGCTCCCCGGATTTGGTGCTCTGTTTTGGTTAAACCGTCGCGAGAAGGCCCTGTTCGGGCCGGCTCGCTAACGGGTTGTCGGCCCAGGTTGCAAGGGGCGTGCCACGACGAAAACCGTGGCGCCTCCGGTAGAAGCTGGTCGTTCGCCGCGCAACCTGAGTGCGGTCGAGCCTGATCCGCGCAGGGACACGCCGCGGCCCGTCCCGCAAGAAGCGGTTACCCGCTCACGCGATGCGTGCACTCGAGAGTTGGCGTGGCGGGCGGGACGCCACGCCGCGAAGCGGTCAAAGAAGAGTCAGTCCAGCGCAGCGCCTTGTGTGTAGGCGGCGAGCTCTTCTGGGGTGTTGGCCTGAGAAGGCCCGCCGGCCGTCCCTTCCCAGGGGATCGAGAGCACCCGGGGGGAATCGGCTAGCTGCTGCAGCGATTCGACACCGCCCAGAGCGGCCACAATCACGCGGTCTAGCCACCGCGTGTGGGCCACCGACGGGAACGGCTGCCAAACCCCGTCGGCGAAGTAGCCGACGGCGTCGACGTCCGGATCGGCGTCGATCGCGTCGAACAGGGGCGCGAGCCACTGGCGCTCGGGGCGCACCAAGTCGCACGAAGCCAACACCAGCTCCCCGGGGCCGTACTGGGTAAGCCGGTCTCGCAGCGCCGCGATCAGCCCGCCAACGGGCCCTGGGCTTTCTGGAGCGTCGGGGATGTATCGGCAGGCGTCGAGCGTTTCGCACGGCGGCGGTGAGCCAACGAGCACCGGCTCGTGCCCCGGGGCGAGCCGGCGGCCGACGTGCAGCGCCCACGGCTCGCCATCGACATCGACCTCGGCCTTGTTGCGTCCGAAGCGGCGGCTCTCGCCACCGACCAGCACGTACACGGGTGTCACGGTCGCTCCCCTGGGTGCCTGAAGACTGGTGCTCCGGTCGCGATTGTAGCGTTTCACGCTGGCGGGTGGAGCGTCGCGGGGTCGCTCATCGCCTTCACCGCGTGGGGCAGCACGTCCGACAGCAGGCGCACCATGTCGGCGGCCCCACCGGGTGAGCCGGGGAGGTTAATGACCAGCGTCTGACGCGCGACACCGGCAATCGCCCTGGAGAGAAACGCGTGGGGCTTTCCAGGCAAGCATCGCGCCCTGGCGAGCTCGAGCAGGCCGGGGTGCAGCCGCTGGACGACAGCGGCCGTTGCTTCGGGGGTGACATCGCGCGGGCCGACGCCTGTGCCGCCCGAGGTGAAAATGATCTGCGGCGGATCGGACAATTCGATCCATTCGCGTAGCCGCGACTCGATCGCGGCGCGCTCATCGGGCACGATCGCGGCGAGTCGCACGGACGCCCCCAACCACAGCGAAACCGCTTCGGTCAATGCCGGCGTGGCGCGGTCTTCTTGCTCGCCAGCGCTGCGGCTGTCGCTGACGACGAGCAAGGCTACGGAGATGTCATGCTGGGCCACGGTCGGCGGGGGGGTCTTCCCGCCTCGCTTGTCGATGACCCGGACGTCGGTGATCTGGATTCCGGGGTTGAGGGCTTTGCCCATGTCGAACACGTTGAGCGCCGCCCCGGTCGCCGCAGCCAGGGCCTCCATCTCGACGCCCGTCGGTCCGGCTGAGCTGACCGACGCGGTGATGAGGACGGTCTGGCCCTCGAGCCGCGCGTCGACTTCGACGTGGTGCAGCGTGAGCGGGTGGCAGAGGAGCACCAGGTCGCTCGTCCGCTTGGCCGCCGCGATCCCGCCCAGCCGGGCGACCTGCAACAGGTCCCCCTTCTTTAGGGAGTTTTGGAGGATCGCTTCCGCGACTTCCCGGCCGACGAGCACCTTCGCCTGGGCGACGGCTCGGCGCTCGGTGACCGGTTTGGCGCCCACGTCGACCATCCGGGCCGCGCCCTCGCTATCGACGTGCGACAGCTGCGGATCGTTGGTTCGATCGGGGCTCACGCGTCGGTCGCCTCGCCGCGGTCAGAAAAGAATCGGTCAGATACGCCAGGAGTAGAACGGATACGGCCCGGGGCCGGAGCTTTCGGGCGGGGCTTGGATAAAGCCATCGGTCGTTGCGGCGCCGCACACATCGCCCGACCCGCGCGAGGCCGCGATTGTAGCGGCTCCCGGCGAGGTCAGGCGAACGGGCCGCCACCAAGTCAGCGGCAAGGCCTTGTCGCCCCAGTTGCTCACCGTCACGGTCGGCGCAGCCGGGTCGCACTCCGCCACCCCGGCCCGCCGCCGCAGCGCGGGGGTGAGCAGGCGTCTGCCGGTGCAGAGCACCGAGAGCGGGTTGCCGGGCAGCCCCAGGATCGGCTTTCCGTGCGCAATCGCCGCGAAGGTCGGTTGGCCCGGCCGCGCTGCGATGCGGTGGAATGCCTCCTCGGCGCCAACGCGGGCAGCCGCTTCGGGAACGAAGTCGTACGCTCCTTTGGAGACCCCGCCGGTGAGGACGACGGCGTCGGCGCCTTCGATCGCCTCGCGGAGCCTGTTCGTCAGATCGTCCAGCTTGTCCGCGGCGTGATGCAGTTGCACCGCGTGGACCCAAGGTACGGGCGACAGCAGGGCTTGGAGAGCTGGGCCGTTGGAGTCTCGCACCCGCCAAGGGGGCAATCCATCGGCGGTTGGCGGGGCGTCGCTCGTCAGCTCGTTGCCTGTCGTCATTACGGCGACGGTCAATCGCCGGTGGACCGCAACGTCCGCCGGCCCGACGGTCGCCAAAGCGGTCATCACGGCGGCGCCGAGTTCGACGCCCGCCGGCGTCAGCTGCGCGCCGGCCCGGCCGTTCTCGCCCCGGCAGCGGATGTCCGCCCCCGCCGGAGGTGAGTGGTGGCCCACGCCGAGCGCAACCCGACCGTCGACGACGCTCGCGTGCTCCAAACGCAGCACCGTGTCGGCGCCTTCGGGAATCGGGCAGCCCGTGTAGATCCGACGCGCCACGCCACGCGGGAGCGGCGCGGGCGGCTGACCGATGAGGCACTCGCCATCGATCGGCAACGGCCCCGTGGCGAGGTCGGCCGAAGCGGCGACAAAACCGTCCATCGCGCTGACATCGCAGGCCGGGCTGTCGCGATCGAGCACGACCGGCTCGGCCAGCACCCGCCCCGCGATCGGACCGCGAAGCGGCACACGCTCGGCCGCCACCGGCTCGATTTGCCTCAATAGCGACCGCAGCGCTTCGTCAGGCGGGCAGCTCATCGTGCGGTGGGATCGAGGGGTGGAGTCGTCGTCGGACTGATCGGAGGGGCCACGAACTTGGGCGCAGGTCGGCTGCGCTGGATAGGCGATCCGCCGCCTCTGCCGTTGGATCAGATGCGGCGCCGCGCCTGCTGCGCGCCGCGCGACCAACTCGGAGGCCGGGCGGCCACTGCCGGAGGGCGCCGCTGGAGGCCTTGCTGCGGTATGGTAGCTGCTCTCGGGGCGACGAAGAAAGCCGCAGCGGCCGGCCGCATAGAAAGGGAGAAAGCATCGCGTGTATCTGCAGTTGATCAGCATCCATGGACTGGTCCGCGGCTCGAACGTCGAAATGGGTCGCGACGCGGACACCGGCGGGCAGATCCGTTACGTGCTCGAGCTGGCCAAGAGCCTGGCCCGCCGTCCGGAGATCGACGCCGTCGACCTCTTCACCCGCCGGCTGAAGGACAAGCGAATCTCGGCCGACTACAGCGAACCGGTCGAGGAACTCGCCCCCGGCTGCCGCATCGTCCGCCTGCCGTGCGGCGGGGGCCGGTACATGGCGAAGGAGAAGCTGTGGCCGCACCTGGACGAGTACTCCGACGCGATGATCACTTTCACACGCAGCGAGGGGCGCACGCCGACCCTCGTGCACGCCCACTACGCCGACGCGGGTTACGTCGGCAAGGAGGTCGCGTCCGCGTTCGGTGCGCCGTTCGTCTTCACGGGCCATTCCCTCGGCAAGAGCAAGCTCGAGTACCTGCTTTCCGAGGGGTGGACCGTCGACCAAGCGAACAAGACGCTCAACATCGACCAGCGGATCTCCGTCGAGCAAGACTGCTTGGGCGTGGCGGACATGATCGTCACGAGCACCAACCACGAGCGCCGCACGCAGTGGGGGCTGTACCCCAGCCAATCCGACGCCAACTTCCAGGTCATCCCGCCCGGCACCGACCTCGACCGCTTCTTCCCCTACTACGACTACGACCTGCCCGGCGCCGAGATCGACGAGCACTACAAGCAGGCGCGGGTGCGGATGCACAACGAGCTGGCGCGGTTCCTCTTCAACGAAGAGAGGCCGATCATCCTGGCGCTCTGCCGCCCCGACCGTCGGAAGAACATCGGCGCGTTGGTCGAGGCCTACGGCCGCAGCAACGAGCTGCAGGCGATCGCGAACCTCGTCATCTTGGCCGGCATCCGCGACGACATCGAAGAGATGCCCGACAACGAGCAGCGGGTCCTCACCGACATGCTGCTGGCGATGGACCGCTACAACCTTTACGGCAAGCTCGCGATCCCGAAGAACCACGACTCCGAGTTCGACGTGCCGGAGCTGTACCGCCTGGCGGCCGCGTCGCGTGGGGTGTTCGTCAACACGGCTTTCACCGAGCTGTTCGGCCTGACGGCGATCGAGTCGTCGGCGGTCGGGCTCCCGTTCGTCGTGACCGATAACGGCGGACCCCAAGACATCGCCGCCAACTGCGACAGCGGGCTGCTGGTCGACGTCACGAACCGCGACGCGCTGACCTCCGCGCTGCTGAAGGTGCTGACCGATCGCAAAGAGTGGGAGCGGATGTCGAGCAACGGCGTGAACCGCGTCCGCGAGCACTACAGCTGGGACACCCACGCCGAGCGCTACGTCGAGTCGATCCAGCCGATCTTGCAGGACTGGCCCTCGCCCGACGACGAAGACGCCGCACGCCCCCCCGCGGTGGGTCAACGGCTGTCTCGCGTGAAGCACCTGCTGATCACCGACATCGACAACACCCTGCTCGGCCACGACGATTCGATGCGGGAGCTCTTGGACCTGATCGCAAGCAAGCGCGACGACATCGCGTTCGGAATCGCTTCGGGCAGGTCGATCGAGCTGGTGCGCGAAGCCCTGCAGTACGCGGCCATCGACCAGCTCGACGTGGCGATCTGCTCGGTGGGCGCCGAGATCTACTACGGCCCGGACATGGCCCCCGCGCGCGGCTGGGCCGCCCGGCTCCGCTCCCGTTGGCAACCAGACCGCATCCGCGAAGCCCTCGGCTCGCTGGGCTTCCTCACGCTGCAGGACCGCGACTTCGCCCAGCGAGAGTTCAAGATCAGCTACGACATCGACGCCGACTTCGACAAAACGACCGCCCTGCGCGAGGTGCGCGCCGCCCTCGCCACGACCAAGAGCGCGTACTCGCTGGTGATGTCCCACGGCGCGTTCCTGGACGTTCTGCCGCACCGCGCTTCGAAGGGGAAGGCCGTCCGCTACCTGTCGGACAAGTGGCGCCTGCCGATCGAACAGATCGCCACCGCCGGAGACTCCGGCAACGACCGCGACATGCTGCAAGGGCAGACGGCCGGCATCGTCGTCGGCAACCACGACGCGGAACTCGCCTCGCTACGCTCGGCCAAGGCGGCCCGCGTCTACTTCGCCGAGGCCCACTACGCCGGCGGCATCATCGAAGGCCTCCGCCACTACGGCTTCATCTGAGCCAGCGGTGGGGCAGCGCGCGGGGGGCCGCCGGCCAGCCCAGTCCGCGCGGGCCCTCGCCGCGGCGCCCGCCCTTCAGACCGAACCCGCCCCTCAAACCGCCTGCGTGCGGCCGGTCGCGAGGATCATCAGCTGGTACGGCGCGAGGTCGAGCTGCCGGTTCGCCATGATCACGTCGCCGGCGAACATGTCGACGAGCGTCTTGCGCAGCCCGAGGCTCCGCAGCCGCTTCGCCTCGACCGACTGCGGGTGCTCCGAGAAGTTGCCGATGACCAGCGCCGAGTGCTCGCCCTGATTGCGGAAGAACGAGAACACGTGCTCGTTGCCGAGGTTGACCAGCGAGGTCTCGGCGCGATCGAACGCGAGGTCCTGGGTCCGCACCTGCACGAGCCGCAGGATCCCTTGGTAAACGCGTCCGATCGGCGACTCGTCGTTGTAGCGATCTTGGGTGCGGCGCCAATCGAACGGCGGCCGGTGCACCCAACGGGAGTCGCCGAATTTGTTGGTGTCGCTCTCGTAGGTGTAGTCGTTGAACATGGCGATCTCATCGCCCAGGTAGATCAACGGCAGCCCGCCGATGGTGATGATCACCCCGTGCAGCAAGAGGATCCGGCGGACCGCCAGCTCGACCTCGTCCGGGTCCTCGATCTCGATCGCGTGCTCCAGGCCCGCGAGCGAGGCGGTCATGCCAGACACGCGCGCGTCGCCCGTCTTCGGGTCCTCTTGGAACACGAGGCCGCGGCTGAAGCTCCCCTCGTGGCGCCCGGTGTAGAAGTGGGTGAGGAAACGCCGGTGCGAGCGGGGGTCGAAGCCCGCGGCGGTGACGTCCTCGTCACTGAACGCCCAACCGATATCGTCGTGGCAGCGGATGTAGTTGACCCAAGCGCAGTCGTCGTCGATGTCGAACCGCTTCTCGAGGGCCAGCCGCAGCGAGGTCGTCTTGCGCGTCGCGAGTGCGTCCCAAAGCAGCGCCATCAGCTGCGGGTTGTACGACAGCTGGCACTCGTCCGCCCCGATGTACTTCCGCACCTCGTCGGGGTGGACGATGGCCTCGGACTTCAGGGCCACGGTCGGCGCAGCGATCTTCGCCGCCGCGCTCAGCGCCCGCAGCACCGAGTGCGCGTGGGGCAGGTTTTGGCAATTGGTGCCGAGCTCCTTCCAGAGGAACGCCACCGCGTCCATCCGGATCACCTCCACGCCGAGGTTCGCGAGGAACAGCATCTCCTCGGTCATCTGCCGGAGCACCGCCGGGTTCGAGTAGTTGAGGTCCCACTGGTACGTGTGGAACGTCGTCCAAACCCAGCGCCGGATCCGCGGGCGGAAGCTGAACGCGCCCTCGTGGTCGTCCGGGAAGATGTCCTGCAGGTGCGCCTCGTAGGCGTCGGGCAGGGTCCGGTCGGGGTACATCCGGTAGTAAGCCTGACGCTCCTCGGACCCCTCTAGCGCCTCCTTGGCCCAGGGGTGCTCGTCGGACGTGTGGTTGAGCACAAAGTCCAGCGCGAGCGAGATCCCGTGGCTGCGTAGCAGCGAGGCCAGGTGCTCCAGCTCCTGGATCGTGCCGAGCGACGGGTCGACGTCGCGGTAGTCGCTCACCGCGTAGCCGCCGTCGTCTTCGCCGACGGGCGTGCGGAAGACCGGCATCAGGTGGAGGTACGTGACGCCCAGCTCCTTGAGGTAGGGCAGCTTGTCCTCCAGCGCCGCGAAGCCCCCCGCGAACAGGTCCACGTAGCACGTCGCCCCCACCATCCGGTGCGACCGGAACCACGTTGGGTCCTCCTCGCGCAGCGCGTCGAGCCCCTTGAGGGTTTGCGGGCGGCTGACCCACATCTCGGCGATCGTCTGGACGATCGTCTCGACGTGGTAGAAGAAGTCGTACTCGCCGCCGTACATGCCGTACAACGGCTCGAACAACGACGCGAAGTGCCGGTCGAGCCGCCGCGTGAAAGACTCCCACGCGACCGAATCGATCCGCGAGGCGAACCGCTCCTCGAGCCGAGGCCGCAGCCGGCCCAGAGTCACGCGAGCTCGATCGGCTGTCTGAGGGCGGATGGTGCTCAAAAGACGGGTCTTAGCGGTTGCAGGGGGGCGCGTCTCGGTGGGGCTGTGCCAGTCTAGTGCGCAGCGGCCGCGTGGCGGGTTCGCCCCGGCGCCCGCCACTGGCTCACAAGCGGCTCAGGCCGCAGATGCCACCGAGCCCCGCACCGAAAGGGGCGAGGGAGCGCTCGGTCCAGACCCCCCGGGCGGGTTGGACGATTCGCCCGAGATTGTCGGCTCAGTGGACCGGATGGGCAACCGCCGATTCGCCGCAGCGGCCCGGCGGCTACTCGAACGGGAACCGGTCGTCGATTTCCGCCGCGTCGAGCTCGACCAGCAAGTCGGCTATTCGCTGGCAGACCGCTTCGGCGTACTGCTCGCCTTTCTCCGCGGTGGCGGCCCGCGGATCGCCCGCGCCTGAGTCCTTCGTGTAGCGGTCCCAAACCCGCGGCGCCCTAGCCCACCCCTCGCGCATCGCGGCCAGCCTGGGCCGGGCTGTGGCTTGATCGCTGGCGCGGTCCATGTCGACCAACTCCGGCCTCAGGCTCAGCACGAGGCTCGTCTCCATCTCGTTGGCGTGGTCGCCCCCGCCGGCGAACAGCCCCTCGGCCACCCCACGAGCGACATCGAACCAATTGACCTGCAGCACGAACACGCGGCGCTCCGCGTGCGACTCCTTGAGCCAC
Source organism: Botrimarina sp. (assembly GCF_040219535.1). Taxonomy (NCBI): domain Bacteria; kingdom Pseudomonadati; phylum Planctomycetota; class Planctomycetia; order Pirellulales; family Lacipirellulaceae; genus Botrimarina; species Botrimarina sp. Next base: position 7,813 of record NZ_JAVJSH010000014.1, on the reverse strand, counting down.
GTGTAGAAGTCGTTTCCGCCATGGCCGTTGAGGATCACGGCCTTGCGGATCCCCGAGTTGTCGAGCGTCTGGGCGATGTCGTCGAGCACCGCGAACAGGGTCGAAGGATTCAGATTGATCGCCAGGGGATACGCCTGCTGGGTCGTTTGCACGCCGAAGGGAAGCGTGGGCAGCAGGGTCACGGCCGCCCCGCGGCGGTGGGCGATCTCGCAAGCCCGATCGCCGATAGCGTCGGTTTCGATCACGTCGGTCGCGTACGGCAGGTGCAAGCCGTGCGGCTCGGTAGCGGCCATCGGGATGACCGCCACGCGGGGCGGCGACTCTTGCAGCTGCGGCAGGGCGGCCTCGGCGAGCCGCCAAGGCTTCTCGGTAGGCATGCTGATCGTGGGGGGCGGAGGGAGTGCGTCAGGTGATGGATCCGGGGCCGTGCGGTCCGCTGCCGGGGCGCCACCGGCCGGGCGGGGTCATCGCGGCCATTGGCAAGTCGGCTCGTGTCGTGGTTGACAGCGACCCTTGCACGGGGGAGGCCCGGAAGTTCGCCACGGCCCACGACCTGCGCCGCGCGTTCGGCCAGCGGTGGGCCCACAAGGTCCCGGCAGCGACGCTCGTGGAGCTGATGCGCCACGAGAGCATCGAGACCACCAAGAAGTTCTACGTGGGCGAGAACGCCGACGCGACGGCGGCCGTGCTGTGGGCCGTCACCGGCCGCGAGCCGCTGGGTAACGCTCTGGGTAACACCCAAGAAACCGAGGCCCCGAAAGGCCTGAAAATCTAGTGGACAGGGCCGGGATCGAACCGGCGACACCGGCATTTTCAGTGCCGTGCTCTACCAACTGAGCTACCTGTCCTCGGGAGCCGCGAGTCTCGCATCTTAGCTCTCAAGATCGGGTTGTAAACGGGGCGGCTGTAGGCGCTTGGGCGGACGGCGGCTTCGGCCGCTCGGCGTCGGGCCGGATGGTCCTGTCGCGCCGTCTGTTACGTTTGTGTTAGCGGCCGTTGACCCGCGCCACCACGCCGACTACCACTGCTGGTGGTCGCGGGGCGGCGATTCGCTCGCCGCTGTCTCGCCGCGACGCCGGAACTCTAGAAGCGATCTCACCCGAGCCATGCCCGAAAGCTACCGCCGGAACTCTGCCGTTTGGTCCCTCGCCCTGGCGACCCTCCTGCCGCTGGTCGCAGGCCCCGCACCGGCCCACGCGCACGAGGGGGAGCACGACCACCCGACCGTCTACGCCCCTGCCGAGCACTACCGCCCCACGCCGCTGCCGGACCGCTTGGTTCTGACTTGGAGCGACGACCCGGCCAGTTCGGTCGATATCACCTACCGGACCCACCCCGCGACCGAGGCCACCATCTGCCAGTGGATCGAGGCCGCCGACGTGTTCGGCGACCACCGCAACGGCGACATCCCCGAGTCGGAAGAGATCGAAGGGACGAGCGAGCTGTTCGAGTCGGACCTCGGCGAGTGCCGGATGCACTCCGCCAAGCTGCGGGGCCTTGAGCCCGAGACCAGGTACGCCTACCGGGTCGGCGACGGCGTCAACTGGACCGAATGGCACCACTTCACGACCGCGAGCGACGAGGCCAAGCCGTTCGAGTTCGTCTACTTCGGCGACGCGCAAAACGCCGTTCGCGCCCTCTGGTCGCGCGTCCGCCGCGAGGCCCACGCCGAGGCCCCGCGGGCCGCTTTCGCCCTGCACGCGGGCGACCTGATCAACAACGCGAACACCGACGCCGAGTGGGGCGAGTGGCACGAGGCCGCCGGCTGGCTCAACGGCGCCATCCCGACGGTCGCGGTGCCGGGCAACCACGAGTACTTCCGGCGCGGGCTAGAGCCGACGGTCTCGGACCACTGGCGGCCTCAGTTCTCTTTCCCGATGAACGGCGCCGCGGGCCTGGAGGAGACCTGCTACTGGTTCGAGTACCAGGGCGTGCGGTTCGTCGCGCTCGATTCGAACAAGCGGCAGGCCGAGCAGGCCGAGTGGCTCGACCGGCTCCTCAGCGACCTGCCGCCCGCCCCCTGGACGATCCTGACGTTCCACCACCCGATCTTCTCCGCCGCGAAGAACCGCGACAACGCGACCCTGCGGGCGATCTGGAAGCCGATCTTCGACAAGCACAAGGTCGACCTCGCGCTGACCGGCCACGACCACGCCTACGCCCGCAGCGGCTTGGGCGGGCCGGCCGACGCGGAGAACGTGGCCGCGGGCGAGCGCCGCCAGGAGGGCCAGACGGTCTACGTGGTGAGCGTCAGCGGCCCGAAGAACTACCAGCTGGGCGAGTCGTGGGACGTCAGCCGCAGCGGGTCCGGCATCCAGCTCTACCAGACGATCCGCATCGACGGCGACCAGCTGAGCTACCGCGCGTATCGAGCCTCCGGCGACCTGTACGACGCCTTCACGATCGAGAAGGACGACGACGGCACGCCCGAACTGATCGAAGAGACGCCCCCGACCGAAGAGATCCGTCGCTGAGCGCGCTAGTCGGCGAGGACGAACTGCCCGCCGATGTCGTAGAAAGGCCCGCACGGCTGGCACCGCTTCACCTGACAGATCACTTTGATCTGTCTGGTAGAAACGTGCGTGGTGTTCCAGCAAAGGGCCAGGTACTCCGCGTTCGTGGCCCGCGTGTGCAGCAGCCGCGCGCCGCTCTCCGAGAGGTCCCTCAGCGCGAGCTTGAAGGGCTCGCCGTTCCGCACGCCCAGCCGGCTGACGGGCGCGGCGGTCACGGTCGTGTAGCAGGTGACGCGGTCCTGTCCGCGCAGCACGGAGTCTGACTCGGACGGCGAGAGCTTCTCGCCGTGGGCGACGTCGTTCTCGGCCAACCGGCGTATGAAATCGCGGACCGCTCTGGGCGGATCGGGGAGCTCTCCCGTAATGACGAACGCGTCGTCTAGCCGGTCTCCCAACAGGCTGGTCAGCTCGACGAGTGACGTCTCGATCTGCTGCAGCAGGTTGACCTTCATCAGCGCCGAGCGGCCCGGCCGCCGTGCGCTCGACGCCGGCCGGGCGGAGCGGCGTTGGTCGATTATGGAACGCACCTTCAACGCGAGCACATCGTACCGCACCGGCTTGTTGACCACTTCCTTCACGCCCCGTGCGATCAGGTCGCGAACGACCCTCGACTCGCACAGAGCGGTGCAAACGACGACCGCCGGCGCGTTGCTCATCCGGAGGATGTCGTCGCACAACGCGTACCCGTGCCGCACCGGCATGCGGAGGTCGGTGACCACCGCGTCGTAGGCGTTCGCCTCGACCAGACGCAGCCCCTGGTCGCCGTCGCACGCCGAGTCGCACTGGAAGCCTTCCGAGTCCAATGCGCGACACGCGAGCTCACGGACTTGGGGCTCGTCGTCAACGAACAGCACTCTCGGTTTCGCTTGGGCTGTCATCTCATCGCCCTCGATGGCGCCGCTGCGGAGAAACAACGCGCCCGCCGACGCCAAACCGACAGGGCTCGGTCACGGCAGCCGCCGTCGGGGCGGATGGGTCGGCCGGTCGATCTCACCGCGACAGTGCTCATCCACGTTGCCGCTCACTGAAGGATTGCGCTACCCGAATCGAACGGCACGGTCGCCGCCCAAACCGAGCAAATCTAGTCCGGTCCGGCCCCCGCAGCTCCCAGCTCAGCGGTGACCCGAACCCTGTAGCCCCATACCGAACCTGACAGACGGCGCATCCGATAACTCCGGATCCTGAGTTGGGTTGCCGCAGCGCCCCTAAGTCGCGTAGTTCCGTGCGCCGCCGCCGCACTGGCCGTTTCGCGACCTATCTTTTCGGCAATCCGAGCCTGCGACCCGGCCGACGCGCCAAGCCACTTCCTGGGGCGGCGGTCGGAGACTCTGGATCGGATCGGCTTCGCCGCCTTCCCGAGCGCGCCGCGATGAACGGAGCGAGAACCGAAACCCCACCTTCGCACTAACGATGTTAGTCATTGCCTCGAGTACCGTGCTGCTGCTGGTAAACCTCACGTTCGCAGCGACCGCGCTGGGCGTCGGATTCGCGGCGGGCGTGTGGGTCGGCGGCGGCCGCGCGAAGGGATCGGCGGACTCGGCCGAGTCCGACGAGGGGCTCGACGACGCGCGACGGATCGATCTAGAGCGGACCCTGTTGGCCAGCGATCGCTTGCGCGACCTGGCTTCGGCCGTAGCAACCGACGTGTGCGAGCACAGCGCGAGCATCGAGCAGATCGAGTCGCGCTTGTCCGGGGGCAAGGACCGCGACGCGATCACCGCCGCCTCGATCGCCGAGGCGCTGCACGCAATCGAGGCCGCTAACTCTCAATTGCAGGAAAAGCTCGCCAAGGCCGAGCAGCAGATCCAAGCCCAGGCCGACATCATCCAGACCCACGAGTCGGAGGCCCGAACCGACTCGTTGACCGGCATCGCCAACCGGCGGGCCTTCGACGCCGAGATCAGCCGGCGGCTGTGCGAGTGGGAGCGGCACGCGACGCCGTTCGCGCTGCTGATGCTCGACATCGACCACTTCAAGAGCTTCAACGACAGCCATGGCCACCAAGCCGGGGACGAGGTCCTCCGGCGGGTCGGCGCCTGTATCGCCGAGTGCGTGCGCGAGATGGACCTGCCGTGCCGGTACGGCGGTGAAGAATTCGCCGTCGTGATGCCCGCCACCGAAGCGCATGACGGGCACGCCCTAGCCGAGCGGGTACGCACAGCGATCGAGTCGCTTTCGGTCCCCTTCGAAGGGAAGCAGCTTCGGGTCACGGGCAGCCTCGGGTTGGCGGGCATCCGCCCCGGTGACGGCCGCGACGCCATCCTCAAACGAGCCGACGACGCGTTGTACGCGTCGAAAAAGGCCGGGCGGAACAACGCTCACCGGCACACCGGCGAAACCTGCGTGCCTATCACCCCGGGCCACGCTCCCGCGGCGGAGGCCGAGCCGTCCGACGCCGCGGCGGGCAGCGAGGGCGTCGATACGCTGCCCAACCGCACGCGGTTCCTCGAGATGCTCCGCGGCGAGGTCCGCCGCTCGCAGCAAGCGAACACGCCGTTGTCGCTGTTGACCGCGAACTTCGAGGCCTACGACGGGCTCGCCGCCGACTTCGGCGAGGCCGTCGCTCGCATCACGCTGGAATCGCTGGCCGGCTTCCTCAAGAGCGCCTTGCGGCCCAGCGACCTGCTGGCCCGCTTGGAGGGGGGGAGGCTCGTCGTTTTGATGCCGGGGCTCAACGCCAGGAAGGCAGAGAAGTTCGGCGAGGGTCTCAACGCCGCGCTGGCCGAATGCACCGTGCCGCTGGGGGATACGGAGTTGGTCCTTTCCACGGCCATGGCGGTCACCGAAATGTCGCCCAGCGACACCGCGACGTCGCTGATGCAGCGGGCCGAGGCGTCAGCCGCCAGCGAGGCCGTCGCCGCGCCGCTTGCTTGACGGCGAACACCGGCTCGGGTGATCGTTCCGATCGCCCAACGGCGCCCCCATCGAGTGGGGCTGACCGCCGCCAAAAGAGCCGCCAGCGAGGGCTCCGGTACTGGAGTTCCCCCCGGCCTCCGGCCGATACCCACGGAGCTGGTTCGGCCCACTCCGGAGCGCATCCGGAGCGCCGCGCCAGACGCCGAACCGGCTGGAAGGCGGCCCCCGAAAAAATTTTGGGGATCCCCCTTTGACAGCTCAGCCGGCCACGCGTATTCTCCTGTGCTCGCGACCGACGGAGTGAATCGAAGAGTCAACGGCACGGCGGCCTAAAAAACGCCCTCTGCGTGACAGTTTCGGACGCTCGGTCTGGAATGCGAGACCCCGGCAGGTTGTGGCCGGCTCCTGTCGGCGATCGCCTCGGGTCCTCGGACCCGGTAAGCGAAAGTCGGCGGGGTATCTTTGACAATTTGGCAAGAGCAAGAGTGGCATCTGAATTGGGGGCGGCTCGTCGGGCGGATTCCGCACGGTGAGTTGACTCCCAGTCGAGCACCTTCGCTTCGTGAGCCGCACGCCGTTGGTTGGTGGGTCGTCTAGCCCGCCGGCTGGTGTCGGGTGGATCGCGAAGCATTGATGCGTTACTCAGCCGCAGGCCTTCGCCGGCCTGCGGCGTCAATAGCTTGTTTTTGGATCGGCCGGTTCGACGCCCGACGCAGTCGGGTAGCTGGAGCGTTCGATTAATGTGGTCAAGCTATTAAGGGCGTATGGGGGATGTCTTGGCATCAGGTAGCGATGATGGGCGTGGAAGTCTGCGAAAAGCTCGGGGGAGTTGACAAACAAGCGATGATCCCGGGGTGCCCTAGCAAACGCGGAGAACTGAAACATCTCAGTACCCGCAGGAAGAGAAAGAAAAATCGATTCCCTCAGTAGCGGCGAGCGAAAGGGGAATAGCCCAAACCGTCGAGGTTTCCTCGGCGGGGTTGTAGGGCCCTTCACATGAGAGTCAGAAAGCCATCGGGAAGCAGAAGCCCTTGGAAAGGGGCGCCGCAGAGGGTGACAGCCCCGTACGCGAATCTCGATGGCCTCTCGAAGGGTTCCTGAGTAAGTCGGGTCACGTGAAACCCCGACCGAATCCACGGGGACCATCCCGTAAGGCTAAATACGACCTGATGACCGATAGTGAACTCAGTATGGCGACTGAAAGATGAGAAGAACCCCTGTTAGGGGAGGTACGTGAACCTGAAACCATACGCCTACAAGCGGTCGGAGCACTATTGAATGTGTGACGGCGTGCCTTTTGCATAATGATCCGGCGAGTTGCCGTCCGTGGCTTGGTTAAGGCCCTCAGGGCCGAAGCCTCAGGGAAACCGAGTCTTAACTGGGCGAATTGTCATCGGCGGCAGACGCGAAACCTGGTGAACTACCCATGAGCAGGTTGAAGCGCGGGTTGTACCGCGTGGAGGACCGAACCCACTTGGGTTGAAAACCGAGGGGATGACTTGTGGGGAGGAGTGAAAGTCTAATCAAACCAGGAGATATCTCGTTCTCTCCGAAATAGCTTTAGGGCTAGCGTCGAGCCACTACTTACCGGGGGTAGAGAGACTGATTTGGTTTGGGGCCCTTCGCGGGGTACCCTGCTGAACCAAACTCCGAATACCGGTGAGACTATCTCGGCAGTCAGTCCGCGGGGGATAAGCTCCGCGGTCGAGAGGGAAACAACCCAGACTACCTGTTAAGGTCCCGAAGTCGTGCTAAGTCACTAAGGAAGTTGAATTGCTGTGACAACCAGGATGTTGGCTTAGAAGCAGCCATCATTTAAAAAGTGCGTAACAGCTTACTGGTCGAGCAGTTCTGCGCCAATAATGAACGGGAGTAAGCACGACACCGAAGCAGTAGATTTATGGTAGGAGAGCGCCGCTGGGCAGATACAAGCCGTACCGAAAGGAGCGGTGTCGGGCCCAGCGGGTGATTATGCCGGAATGAGTAACGATAAGGCAGGTGAGAATCCTGCCCGCCGAAAGCCTAAGGTTTCCTGGGGTAGGTAATTCCGCCCAGGGTTAGCCGGTTCCTAAGTCGAGGCCGAAAGGCGTAGACGATGGACAGCGGGTTAATATTCCCGCGCCGGTTGTGTGGACCGAAGAGGGGACGGCGCTCGGATCGCGAGGGGACGGTTAGAAATGTCCCTGGCCGCAAGGCTAACCCCGCTTACGATGGGTATGTCGCGTGAGGAGCGTCCAAGAAAAGCCTCGTAGGGTTGAAGCACACCGACCGTACTAAAACTGACACAGGTAGGCGAGACGAGTAGTCTAAGGCGCTCGGGAGAACACTGGTTAAGGAACTCTGCAAAATGATCCCGTAAGTTCGCGATAAGGGATGCCCACGCGAGTGGGCCACAGTAAATCGGTTCCTCCGACTGTTTATCAAAAACACAGGTCTCTGCTAAC
>NZ_JAVJSH010000013.1:0-161917 GCF_040219535.1 Botrimarina sp. | reverse complement strand
CGGATGTTGTCGGTGTGGAAGCCGAACTGCGTCCACCCGCCGAAGTCGATCGGGCAGCAGCCGCAAGGGTCCACGCAGTCCTTCAGCGCGTACGCGTCGCCCAGGCAGCAGTCGCCCAGCAACGAGCACCCGCCGCCGCCTGAGCACCCGCGGTGGCCGCCGCAAGCGTCGGCGCCGCAGCAAGCGAGCGGCGCGTCGCAGTGGAGCGACACCGGCTCCACCCCTGGCGCCGCGGCCGGCGCGGCGTACGGGATCGGCGCGGCCGTCGGCGCCGGCGGCGTCGCCTCGTCGGCGAGCGCCGGCAGCGTTTCGGCGGGCTGCGCGTAGTAGCTGTCGTACCGGAGGGTCGACGGGGCGATCGATCGGGGCTGGGCGACCTCGTCGGCCCCCGCCACCCCGGCGACCGCGAGCGTGGCCCACCCGGCCAAGACTCGGTGTTTCATATGCTTTTCTCCGCTCCGTGGAGCACTGGGCTAGCAACCAGGGAGGGCGCAAGCCGCCAGTCGGCAAGCGTCGCTAGCTAGCACCGATATCGACCCGGGCCCGCGCGTCGGATGAGCCGCCACCACTCCGAAGCGCCGGCAAAGCGGCCCGGCGTGAGAAACCCCGCGGGCAGATCGGGCCGCATTGGTCGATGCGGTCGTAGCGGCGAGGTCGCGGCGGCGCGGCCCGCCCGTTAAGCGGGCGCCTTGAGCACGTCGGCGAACAGCGCGTCGACGAACTCGTCCGGCTTGAACGGGGCGAGGTCGTCGTGCCCCTCGCCGAGTCCCACGTACTTCACCGGGAGGCCGAGCTGCTGGCGGATCGAAACCACGACGCCCCCCTTGGCGGTGCCGTCGAGCTTCGCGAGCACGATGCCCGTGCAGCCGGCCGCTTCGGCGAACTTGGTCGCTTGGCTGATGCCGTTCTGGCCGGTCGTGGCGTCGAGCACGAGCAGCACCTCGTGCGGCGCGCCGGGCAGGGCCTTGTTGAGCGCGCCGCGGATCTTGGTCAGCTCCGCCATCAGGTCCGACTGCGTCTGCAAGCGGCCCGCGGTGTCGACGATCGCCACGTCGGCCCCCTCGGCCAGCGCCCTCTCGACCGTCTGGTAGCCGACGGTCGCCGGGTGGGTCTTGGGCGGCGCGGTGATGATCCCGACCCCCAGCCGGTCGGCCCACACGGTGAGCTGCTCGACGGCCGCGGCGCGGAACGTGTCGCCGGCGCCGAGCAGCACGCGGCGCCCCTCGCCCTTGAACTGGCTGGCCAGCTTCGCGATGGAGGTCGTCTTGCCGGCGCCGTTGACGCCGCAGACCATGACCACCGTCGGGCCGCTCTGGGCGAACTCGACGGGCGCCTCGGGCTGCTGCATCAGCTCCTTGAGCTTGGCCTTGAGGACCTCGACGACCTCCTCGAGCTGCACGACCCGGCCCCGCAGCTTCTTGCCGATCTCGTCGACGAGCGCCTCGGTCGAGTCGTACCCCATGTCGGTGCGGAAGAGGATGCCGCGGACCTCCTCGAGGAACTCCTCGTCGATCAGCCGCCCCTCGCTCTTGAAGAGGTCGCGGATGTCGGTGTTGAGCACGTCGCCGGTCTTCTTGAGCCCGGCGCGGATACGTTTGAAGAAGCCCATCTGGGAAGGCTGCAGGCTGGAGGCGGTAGGCGGGAGGCAGCGCACGCGGCTGAGGGACCCGATTCTCAGCCCTCAAGCCTCAGCCCTCAAGCCTCAGGCCGCACTCCCTCTTTCAGCCGGTCGAGGATGCCGTTCACGAAACCGCCCGACTGCGCGCTGCCGTAGCGCTTGGCCAGTTCGACCGCCTCGTTGACGGCGACCGCGTGCGGGGCGCCCCCGTAGAGGGCCTCGTACGCGCCGAGGCGGAGGATGTTGCGGTCGGCGCCCGCCATCCGTTTGAGGCTCCAGTTCTCGGCGATCTGCGCCAGCCGCTCATCGATCGCTTCGCGGTTGCGGCGCACGCCGAGGATCAGCCCCAGGGCGAACTCGCGCCCCTCCTCGTTCCTCAGCCGCCCCTGGAGGAACTCGGTCAGCTCGCCCGCCGTGGCGCGCGGGTTGACGTCGTCCTCGAAGAGGATCTGCAGGGCGACTTCGCGGGCGCGGCGGCGGAGTGACATGGTTCGTGCTGGTTCGGTGGGCGGCTCCTCGCATTAACCGGCGGAGTTCGCCCCGGGTCAATAACCCCGGGCCAATCGCTACGACGTGGGGAGCGATTTTAGCAGCGCGACCATCTGCATCGCGGCCTCGGCGCACTCGGCGCCCTTGTTGCCTTTCTCGCCGCCGGCCCGGGCGACGGCGTGCTCGCGGCTGTTGACCATCAGCACGCCGAACTGCACCGGCAGGGAGTGCTCGGTGGCGATCCGCATCAGGGCCTCGGTCACCCCGTGGTTGATCCAGTGGTCGTGCGAGGTCTGGCCTTTGATCACCGCACCGAGCGTGATGATGGCGCCGTAGCGGCAGGTGTCCGCCAGCCGCTGCACGGCGACCGGGATCTCCCACGCGCCGGGCACCCACACGAGGTCGATCTGCTCGTCCGGCACGCCGGCCTCGGTGAGCTTAGCGACGGCGCCGTCGGCCAGGGGCTGGGTGATGTCGTCGCGGTTCCACTCGGCGGCGACGATCGCGTAGCGGGCGGACTTCGCGGCGTCGTCGGGGGCGGGGCGGTATTCGTTGGGCATGGGTCGGATCACTCAGGCGGGCGGCATCGTGCTCGGGTATAATCGCAGTGACACCGACGCTCCGACAGCCCCTCCGAGAGAGTGCCGATGGAACGGGAAGAGCTGATGAAACTGATTCTGGCCGGCCCGATTCGGATCACAATGAACGACGGTCAGTCGTACGACGTGATAAACCGAGACTTTGCCACGGTCAGCGATTTTTCCGTTTCGGTGCTCTACAAGGCTCCGGACGGCAAATGGCGCCACCACCACCTGCCGCTGGTTAGCATCGCCGGTGTGGAAGAGCTGCAGCCGCAATCCTAGTTGAGATCAAAACTGCCGAGTCGTCTGAGATTCCGGCTGCCCCAAAGTGACCATCTTGTCGAGAAAGGAAGGCCAGGCCTTCGGCCGACAGGTCGATTCCGGAGGCGACTGAGAGTCCGTAGAGCGGGAAGATATTCAGCCCATCGGCGCAGTCAGCTAACCTCTTGCGGAGACGTGTCTTCAGGACTACGGCGTCGTGACGCGTCCAAACATAGGCCGTTGGATCGACTCTCCCCGGCAGAGAAATCCGCCATTCGCTGGCGAGGAAGTCCTCGAGGGCGTCCCACATGCTGACGGTGTAGCCGCGTAGCTCGTCCAACAGTCCGGCCGACCTTAAGTCGAAGCTCGGCGCGGCAAGAGGATCGCGAACTCGGTAGCTGGCGATGATCAGGTGATCGCTGAACGTGCTGCTCCGGTCAGTCCTTCAGGCTCATCAAGAACTCGGCGTTGGTCTTGGTCTTGCCCAGCCGGGTGGTGAGCAGGTCCATCGCCTCGGGCGCGTTCATCTCGCTGAGAACGCGGCGGAGGACGGACACGCGGCGGTGCTCTTCGGGGTCCATGAGCATCTCTTCGCGGCGCGTGCCGCTGCGGTCGATGTCGATCGAGGGCCAGATCCGTTTGTCGACCAGGCGGCGGTCGAGGAAGATCTCTTGGTTGCCCGTGCCCTTGAACTCCTCGAAGATCACCTCGTCCATCCGGCTGCCGGTTTCGATCAACGCCGTGGCGATGATCGTCAGCGAGCCCCCCTCTTCGACCTTGCGGGCCGAGCCGAAGAACCGCTTGGGCCGCTGCATGGCGTTCGCGTCGAGGCCGCCCGAGAGCACCTTGCCCGACGGCGGGCACTCCGAGTTCCACGCCCGGGCGAGGCGCGTCACCGAGTCGAGGAAGATCACCACGTCGCGGCCGAACTCGACCATCCGCTTGGCCTTCTCGATGACCATCTCGCTGACCTGCACGTGCCGGCTGGCCGGCTCGTCGAACGTGCTGGAGATGACCTCGCAATTGGGGCCCTTGACCTCGCGCTCCATGTCGGTGACCTCCTCGGGCCGCTCGTCGATCAGGAGCATCATCACGTACGCGTCGGGGTAGTTCGCCAGCACGCTACGGGCCATCTTCTGCATGAGGATCGTCTTGCCCGCCCGCGGCGGGCTGACGATCAGCCCGCGCTGGCCGAAGCCGATCGGCACGATCAGGTCGACCACCCGCATGGCGATCTCTTCGGGCGTGGTCTCCATCGAGATCCGGCTGTCGGGATGGATCGCCGTGAGGTCGTCGTAGGGGATCTTCTTGCTGAGCTTGTTCGGGTCCTCGCCGTTGATCGACTCGACCCGCAGCAGCGCGAAGTACCGCTCGTTCTCTTTCGGCGGGCGGATCGTGCCGGTGACCGTGTTGCCGTTGCGGAGGTTGAACCGCCGGATCTGGCTCGGCGACACGTAGATGTCGTCCGGGCAGGACAGGTAGTGGTAGTCCGGGCTGCGGAGGAAGCCGAAGCCGTCGGGCAGGATCTCGAGCGTGCCCTGGCCGACCATCATCCCCTGCAGCTTCACCCGCTGCTTGAGGATGCGGAAGATCAGGTCCTGCTTCTTCAGCCCGGCCGCGTTCTCGACGCCCTCGGCCTCGGCGATGTCCATCAGCTCCTGGGTGGGGAGCTGCTGCAAGGCCGCGATGTGGATGTTGTGGTCCGGCTCGGTCGCCTTGGCGATCGCAGCGCCGCTGCGGCGGACCCGCTCGGCCGCCTTGTCTAGCTCCTCGGCGATCGACAGCGGTTCCTCCCGGTCGAGCTGGCGGACCAGCTCCTGGTCCAGGTGCTCGTCGGGCGGCGCGCTGCTCGAGCGGCGGATGTGTGGGCCGCCGGTGCCCGACGGGCCGCCGCTGCGGTTGCGGATGCCTCGGAGCGGGCCGCGGCCCGAGGTGGACGGGTTGCCGCGGTCGGACCGTGAGTCGCTGTGGGGGGGGCGGTCAGCCATAGAGAGGGGTTCCTATCGCCGCGCAACGGGGGCGGGATCGCGGCAGCCGCTTGGCCGGAGTCGGCCGGGCTTGCGAACGAGGCAAGTGGGGGGTGCGGGAGGTGGGGAGGGCGGGCGGTCGCTCCGCCTAAAATGGGGCGCGAGCTCGTGTGCGATCAGGAAACGGGGAGGACGCGGGAAGGAAAGTCAGCGAATAGGTTGGGTCGCCACAGGAGGGCGGGTGGGCCAGCGGAATAGGCAGCGGACTAGGTGTCGTTCAGGTGGGGGCGTCGTTCAGGTGGGGGGCGTCGTTCAGGTGGGGGCGCCGTGCAGGTGGGGTCGATCAGGTGGGGTCGTTCAGGTGGGGTCGTTCAGGTGGGGAGCGGCACCGGCTGGGGGCCGGAGCCTGTCAGGCAGGCAACGCCCAATCTAGCGGTCAAACGCCATCGGCCGCAGCCACCGCTCCGCCGGCAGTGCTACTGCGGAGTATGCCAAAGGGGCGGCCGGCTTGGTAGCGGAATCGGTAGAACTTCCAGGCTATTTGCAGGAAATTAGCAGGATAAATCCCCTCTCTATCCGTCCGAAGCCGCTAGCTATTCCTCGGCGACCCGCCCACGCCATATCTCCTGCACAGCTCGCCGGGCGCCTCTCGGGTCGTCGCCGGGGACGACCGCGTCGGCGCCGAGCCGCTTGGCGTCGAGGTCGGTTTGTGCCGCTTCCCGCCGGGCGAATTCCGCGTCGCTCCACCCCCGACGCCGGGCCCGCTCCAGCCGCACCGGCCGGGGCGTGTCGACGAAACAGACCGCGTCGCAGCGTTCGGCCCAGCCGGCTTCAACTAACAACGGGATGTCGAGCACGGCCGCCGCGGCGCCGGCCGCCTCGGCTTCGGCCAGCGCGGACTCCAGGCGCTGCCGCACGCGCGGGTGGACGACGCTCTCGAGGAAAGCCCGCTCGGCGGCGGCCTCGGCGTGGGGACCGAACACCCGGCGGGCCAGCTCCGATTTCACGACCGCGCCGGCCGAGTCGACCACCGCGTCGCCCCAGCGGTTGCGGAGCGTGCTGACCACTTCCGGCTCGGCCAGCACCGTGTGTGCGTAGCGGTCGGCGTCGAGCACCACGGCGCCCAACTCGCCGAACAGCGCGGCGACATACGACTTTCCGCTGGCGATCCCGCCGGTGAGGCCGAAGACGATCACGCTGTGGGCCCCGCCTCGGCGAGGCGGTCGCGGAACTGGCGGTACGCGTCCGATTGCAGCCCCTCGTTGAGCGTCGCGAGGACGCGCGGCATGTCTCGCGCGAGCATCGCTTCGACCGGGAGCCACAAGCCGGGGAAGACCTCGCTCTGCAGCACGCCGTCCGCATTGGGAGAGAGCGGCTCGTAAACGCCGCCGCGCAACGCGAACCAGTCGATCGCCCGGTCGCGCGTCCGCCACACCAGGTACTCGCGCACGCCGGAGCGGCGGAACGCGTCTTTCTTCTGGTGCAGGTCGTAGCTGGCCGAGGTCGCCGCGATCTCGCAACACAGCTCCGGCGCGCCGCCGACGTACTGGCCATCGTTGGTCGACTGCCCACCGTAGCCAGGCAGCACCCGCAGCGCGGCGTCGGGCTGCGGCTCGTTGTCCCAGTCCAGCCGGAGCGTTGCGTTGTCGCAGCCTTCGACCCCCGCCGTGTTGGCCGAGTACACGCCCAGCCACGTGTTGAGCTCGAAGTGAGGCGCCCCGTGGAATTCGTTGGAGACAGGCGAAGACATCAGGTACACCACCCCATCGACTAACTCGGCCTTTTTTATCTCCGGCATCGCCTCGTACCGGCGCTCGAACTCGGCGCGGCTAAGCCGGTCGCCGTTCTCTAGCGGCGGCAGGTCGGCCTTGGCCGGGGGCAAAGCCGGCGGCGACACGTTGAATCCGGCGGCGGTCGATTGGGCTTGGGCGTCGGTCGACATCGGGCGGCTCCGGACAGCCAGGCAGAAGGGGCGTGCCCCTAGTTTACGCGAAAAAGACCCTTGTTCCACGTGAGCCGCCCCAGCCTCAGCAGAAGCGAATCCTCAGCACTCGGCCCAGTTGACGCCCACGCCCACGTCGACCGCGAGCGGCGTCCGCAAATCGGCCACGCCGGTCATCTCTTCGGTCACGAGCGCCCTCAGCGTGTCAACTTCGTCCTCGGGCGTGTCGAAGACCAGCTCGTCGTGCACCTGCAGGATGAGCTTCGCGCGGAGGCCCTCCTCCCTTAGGCGGCGGTACACGGCCAGCATCGCCAGCTTGATGAGGTCCGCGGCGGTCCCCTGGATGACCGTGTTGACGGCGGTCCGCTCGGGCAGGTTCATCTGGATCGGTTGCGGCCGGTCGTCGAACAGCGATCCCTTGGGCGGCCCCGGCTTGCGCACTCCGGTGATCGCGCGGCGGCGGCCGAGGAGCGTCTCGACGTAGCCCTGCTCGCTGCAAGTGGTCAGCGTGTCGACGATAAAGTCGGCCACGCCCGGGTAGCGGGCGAAGTACTCGGCGATGAACCGCGCGGCCTCCTCCTGCGGGATGCCGAGCGACTTGGCCAGCCCGAACGCGCTCTGGCCGTAGATGATACCGAAGTTAACGGCCTTCGCGCCGCGGCGCTGGTCGGCGGTGACCTCGTCGAGCGGCACGCCGTTCACTTGGCTGGCGACCAGCGTGTGGATGTCTTTGCCCGCGGAGAAGGCCTCGCAGAGCGTCGGGTCCTCCGAGAAGTGCGCCAGCACACGCAGCTCGATCTGCGAGTAGTCCGCCGCCAGGAGCCGCCAGCCCGGCTCGCCGGCGGTGAAGGCCGAGCGGATCTGCCGGCCTTCCTCGGTGCGGATCGGGATGTTCTGCAGGTTGGGGTCGCTGCAACTGAGCCGGCCGGTCGCGGCGACCACCTGGTTGAACGAGCAGTGCACCCGTCCCGTCTGCTCGTTGATCAAGTCGGGCAACGCGTCGACGTACGTGCCGCGGAGCTTCGCGTACTGGCGGTGCTCGACGATCAGCCGCGGAAGCGGGTGCTGCTCGGCGAGTTGCTCCAGCACGCCCGCATCGGTCGACGGCCCCGTCTTGGTCCGCTTGAGGACCGGCAGCTTCAGCTCTTGGAACAGCACCTCGGCCAGTTGCTTCGGCGAGGCCAGGTTGAACGGGTGGCCGACGACCTCTTCGATCTCCTCGGCGAGCTCTTGCAGGCGCACGCCGAACTGCTCGCTCAGCTCGCCGAGGCGTTGCGGGTCGACCCGCACGCCGTTGAACTCCATCTCGGCGAGGACCTCGATGAGCGGCGTCTCGAGGTCGTCGGCCAGCGTGAGCAGGCCCGCGCGGTCGAGCCGGTCGTGCAGCAGCGGCGCCAGGCGGAGCGGCACGTCGGCGTCCTCGCCCGCGTACGCGGCCACGTCGGCGACCGGCGCCTGGTCGATCCGCTTCTGGTTTTTCCCCTTCCCGATCAGCTCGGTGATCTTGGTGGTGTGGTGGCCGAGGTAACGCTCGGAGAGCACGTCGAGGTTGTGGGTCCGCTCGCCCGCGTCGAGCAGGTAGCTGGCGACCATCGTGTCGAGCGACACACCGCGGAGCGTGACGCCCGCACCGCGGAGCACGACCATGTCGTACTTGAGGTTTTGCCCGATCTTGGCGATCGACTCGTCTTCGAGGATCGGCCGCAGCGCGTCCAGCGCGTCGGCCTCGGCGAGCACCTTGTCGCCGTCCGGCCCGCGCACGGCGACGTACGCCGCTTCGCCCGGCGCCCAGGCGAACGACAGGCCGACCAGCCGAGCCTCCCGAGCGTTGAGCGAGGTTGTCTCGGTGTCGATCGACAAGGTCTCGTGCTCGCGGAGCGTCGCCACCAGCTCGGCGAGCGCCTCGCGCGTGTCGACGGTGCGGTAGTCGGCTCGCCATTCTTGGGCGGCGACCGGCGCGCCCTCGCCGAGGCCCCTCGCGCGGGCGGCGATGCTGCGGAAGCCGAATTCCGCGCACAGCTCGGCCAGCCGCTCGTGGTCGTACTCGCCCAGGCGGGCGGCCTTCCAGTCGATCTCGATCGGCGTGTCGCGATCCAGCCGCACCAGCTGCCGCGAAAGGAGGGCCATCTCGCGCCCTTCCATCAGGTTTTGCTTCCGCTTGGCGCCTTTGACGCGCTCGGCGTTGGCGAGCACGCCGTCCAGGTCGCCGAACTCATCGAGCAGCTCCTTGGCGATCTTCGGACCGATCAGCGGCACGCCGGGGATGTTGTCGATCTTGTCGCCGACGAGCGCCTGAAAATCGATCACCTGATCGGGCCGCACCCCCCAGTCGGCGGCCAGAGCGACCTCGTCGTACACGTGGTCCTTGCGGATGTTGTAGACCGCCACGAAGGGGCTGATCAGCTGGCGGCAGTCCTTGTCGCCGGTCACGAGCCGGCAGTAGGCCTGGGCCGCGTCGCACCGCGTAGCGACGGCGGCCAGCACGTCGTCGGCTTCATAGCGGGGAACCGTAACGATCGGCACGCCCAACGCGCGCACGACCTGTTCGATCTTCGGGAATTGCGATCGCAGCTCGCCGGGCATCTCGCCGCGGTCTCCCTTGTAGACCGGGTAGAGGTCGTGCCGGAACGTGTCGCCGGGCGGGTCGAACGCGCAAAGCAGCGTGTCGGGCTGTTTTTCCTCGATCAGTTTCAGCAGGTCTTTCGTAAAGCCAAAGACGGCGTTCACCGGCTCGCCCGTCGGGCTGGTCATCTCCGGGATCGCATGAAAGACCTGGAAGATGAGCGAGTGGGCGTCGACGACCCAGACGGTCGAGCCCTTTTCGGGGCCGCCGATCGCGGGGTCGCCCACTGCGGGTTCTTGGGCTTCGGGGCCTGCCATCGCGTGCCGGTCGTCGGGAGTGTTGAGAGGGGCGTCGGTAGAGATGGGGCCGGCTAGCCGGGCGACCCGCGGACGCCCCCGGAGAACCCCGCGAGCCGTCAGAGCCGGACTCTAACGGCTTCGTTGACAAGCGTTAATCCCCTAACTAGTTTCGACTTACGTGTAGCCGAGCCGCGCTCGCCCGCCCGGCTGCCGCCCGCACCGACCCGCCACCCGCTGGCAGGGCGCCCCGACGCTTCGCCCCCGGCCGGGGCACGGCGCCGCGCGGCGCCCGCTTGAATCACTATCCGCGGCAGCGCGCCGCACGCCGCGACGCTTTCGCCACCGCTGCAAGGACCACGCATGGCCGCTCGTCAGGACCAGACCCAGACGATCATCAGCAGCATCTTCGGGACGCTGTTTTTCGTGATGTGCATCCTCGCTTACTTGGCCTATAGCAGCGCCAAGAGCGAGTACGCACGCGCAGAGCAACTCGAGGAACAGAAGAACCAAGCCGAGAACGCCGCCCGGGAACGCATCGCCGAGGCCGAAGAGCTGCGCCAGATGATGGGCTTCGACCCCGGCGCAACGATGACCGACCTGCGCCAACGCTTCGAGGACGACAAGAAGCAGTACATGTCGACCTTCGACGAGGGGAGCCGCGCGTATCGCTCGGTGCTCGACCTCATCTACGCCGAGAACGAGAAGATCGCCCAACAAGAAGAGGCGGCCAAGCAGCAGATCAAGCAGCTGCAAGAGAGCCTCGTCGCGCTCGAGGGCGAGTGGAAGCAGCAGTACAGCCAGGCGCAGGGCGAGGCCGACAAGGCCAAGCAAGACCTCGCCGGCGAGCGTGAGCGGTTCCGCACCGAGCGCGAGAGCATCGAGCGGCAACGCCAGCAGCTCGCCCAGACCCTCGCCCGCAAAGAGCAAGAGTTCAGCCAACGCGCGGCGGAGGCCGAGGCCGGCCGCGACGAGGCTCAAGAGGAGCTCGTCACCACCCGCCGCGCGATCATCGACTTGCAGAGCAAGGTCGAGAAGTCCAACCCGAGCTTCGAGGTAGCCGACGGCATGGTCACCTACGTGAACCAGCAGAACGGCGTCGCGTGGATCAACCTCGGCGAGGCCGACGACCTCCGCCGCCAGGTGACGTTCAGCGTCTTCGCGTCGGAGTACAGCGACGCCGCCAAGGCCGAGAAGAAGGGCAGCCTCGAGGTGACCCGCGTGCTCGGCGACAACCTCGCCGAGGCCCGGATCACCAGCGACGAGTCCAGCGACCCGATCCTGCCCGGCGACCGCATCTACAGCCAGGTGTGGGAGGCCGGCAAGCCGCTGCGGTTTGGCCTCACCGGCTTGATCGACCTGGACGGCGACGGCGCCAGCGACCTGAAGCGAGCCAAGGACCTCATCGAGCTAAACGGCGGCATCATCGACGTGGTGCTCGGCGAGGACGGCCAGATCGACGGGCAAATGACCGTCAACACCGACTACCTCGTGCTCGGCGAGTCGCCCGACCGCCCCAACCAAGCGGCGTACCGTGAGGGCTTCCAGACCATGAGCAAGCAGGCCTCCGACCTGGGCGTCGATACGATCACCCTCAGCGAGTTCCTCAACCGCGTCGGCTACAAGCCGGCCGAGAAGACCGAGCGGTTCGCCGGCGGCGGCTCGCAGGGCGGCGGCTCGTCGGCCGGGCGGAGCTTCCGCTTCCGCACGCCGTGACCGGAGCGGCCGCCGCTCAGTTCGCCGAGCAGCCGATGGCCGACAGGCTCCGCTAGGCGTTGTCGAAAAGCCTCGCCGCCAGCGACGCATTGCGGGCCGCCAGGGCGCCCGCCAAGTCGACGCGCACGAAGAGCTCGGCCGGCTCGCGCAGGCCCTCGTCGCGCGCGACCGCGCGGCACAGCCGCCGCTCCAGGTAGCTCAGGCGGTGCGCGGCCGCCAGCTCGGCAAATAGCCGCTTCGGGGGTTGGTCGCGCGAGCGTTCCTGCCACGACCCCAGCCGGCTGAGCACCCAGAACCCGCCGGCAAAGGCCAGCACGACCGTGGCCCAGCCCAGCGCGTCCTCGGTCCGCCACTCCAGGTGCTCGCCGCTGAAGTGGTCGCCCAGGCGGCGCCAGTTGTCGATCTGCCCCAAGAGCAGCGGCGACCGCACGTAGATCCCGATCAGTGGCATGCTAGGTCTCCTCCGAGAGGCTCTCGGCCGCCGCGCCGAGCGCCGCCAGCGCGCGCTCGGCCGCCGCTCGGACGCTCGGCGTGCGGTCGGTCAGGCAAGCCTGCAGCACCTCGACGACCGGCCCCTCCGGCGGGCACTCGGCCAACAGACGCACCGCCTCGCAGCGGACGCCCGCGTCCGGATCGAGGGCCGCGGCGACCAGCTCGTCGAGCAGGTCGAGCCGCAGGCCCATCACGTCGAGCAGCTCCAGCGCATCCAGCCGCCGCCGCGCGGCCCCCGCCCCGAGCTCGGCGCGCAGCGTCGGCGCGCTCAGCGAGTCGGCGCGGGCGATCATCCGGCCGATCGGCCGGCGGTGCTCCTCGGGGAGTTCTCGGTAGTGGTCGCGGAAAGCGGCGAACGACACGCCCTCGAGCGACCGCCGCGCGGCGGCGCGGACGGCCGCGCTGGGGTGGTCGAGCAACGCGACGAGCTTGGTCGTGGCCTGCGGGTAGTCCTTCCGCCGGAGCAGCCCGGCCGCGGCGGCGACCACGGCTGGGTCGTCCGAGCCGAGCGCCTCGCCGAGGGGCTCGATCGCTAGCTGCGAGGGCAGCTTCGCGATCGCCCGGCACGCCGCCTTGCGCCCCTCCGGCGCGCCGGCGCGGAGGACTTCGCCGATCGCGGCGGCGACCCTCGTGCGGCGTTCGGCCGACGCGGTCGCCACTTGGATCGCGACCGACTGGCCGCGGCCGTCGAGCTCCAGCAGCACGCCGATCTGCTCCTCGTCGAGCCACGCGAGCCGCTCGATCCGCGCACACGACTCCCTGGCCGAGGCGCCGATCGGGTCCTCCATCCGCGCGAGCATCCCGCGGAGCGCCGCCGCGTCGTGCCGCGCGCCGGCGATCCTCGCCAGCACGCGCGGCGCGCGTTGGTCGACGAGCGAGCGTCCGATCGCCGCCAGGGCGTTGGGGTCCGTCGTCGTGGTCAGGGCGTCGAGGAGCGGCTGGTGGCCCGCGGCCGACGGGTCGGCGAGCGTCGCCCAGAGGGCCGGCTCGTCCGGCGCGGCGAGGGCGAGCAAGGCCTCGATCAGCTCGCCGTGGCGGTGCTCGCCGTAGGCGATCAGGGCCTCGCACAGCTCGTTGGCCGCCGCGCGGCGCAGGAAGGCGGGGTCGCGCTCCGTTTGGCCGGCCCGGTAGCGGTCCACTTCGGCGGCGACCCGTCGCGCCATCCGCAGCGCGCGTCGGGCCATCGCCGCCGCGTCCGGCGCGCGGGCCGCCCTCACCACGCACGGCAGCAGTTCGTCGCACGGCCAAGCCTCCGCGAGCCGCGCGGCGGCCTCCGCCGCTTCTCCCTCCCCCGAGTCGATGAGCCGCCGCAGCCCCCCCGCCAACGGAGCCGACGGGGGCGTGTCGGCCAGGGCCGCTTCGATGTCTGCCGCGAGCTGCGTGTACCGCTCGACTAGCACGCGGTGCCCACGGGGGTCGTCGCGTCGTGCCAGCGCGCGGACCGCCCCGACACGGAACCGCTCGTCGGGCGAACCCAGCGCCACGGCCAACAGGTCGGCCGCCGCAGGGTTCGCCGATCGCAGCAACGCGCGGAGCGTCGTCTCGATGCCGGCGGGAGGGTTCACCTCGGATCGGGGGCGAAAGGGTCGAAGGGTCGGGGAAATACCGCTGCCTCTTCCGGTAGATCGTCGGCTCGGTCGAGCCGACGGCTGCGGGGCGATTCGGCGCGCGGGGGCCCGCGGCGCCGCGAATCTGCGAGAGTGCCCGGCATTGCCGGGTTGCGCCGGCCGGGCCACACTGGTTGTGAGGGATGCGCCGCCCGCGTCCCGAACCCCACCCCGACTCCCAAAGCCAATTGGCGAGCCGACCGCTTCCCGCCGAACAAGTCGCCCAGCGCGAGTGGCCGGCCCTCCGCGCCGGGCTGCTAGACGCGGCCGCCGCCCTCGACCGGATCGACCGCGCCGGCGGCGGCGACTCGGCCGAGCGCCGCTTGGCCCAGCGCCTGCTGGAGGTCCTCGCCGAGCCGGGGCGAGCGGACCGGGCGGAGCGGGTGCTGACGCTGCTCAGCCGCGAGTACGACCCTTCCTGGCGCGAGCGGTTCGCCGACGGCCAAGGGTCCGCCGACCCACCCCCTGCCTGAGCGCGGCTCAGCGAGCCCGCCGCACGACGACCCCACCCAGCGCGCCGTGAACTACATCGACCCCCACATCCACATGGTGTCGCGCACGACCGACGACTACGGCGTGCTCGCGCGGATGGGGTGCGTGGCGGTCAGCGAGCCGGCCTTCTGGGCGGGCTACGACCGGGGCGGCGCCGAGGGATTCCGCGACTACTTCCGGCAGCTCACCGAGTTCGAGCCCAGCCGCGCCGCCGCGCACGGCCTCGGCCACTACACGTGGCTGTGCATCAACGCGAAGGAGGCGGAGGACGTCGCCCTGTCGCGCGAGGTGATCGCGATGATCCCCGAATTCCTCGACCGGCCCGGCGTGCTGGGCGTCGGCGAGATTGGTCTGAACAAGAACACGCCGAACGAAGCGACCGTCTTCCAGGAGCACCTGGACCTGGCCGCCGCGCGGGACGAGCTGGTGCTGATCCACACGCCGCACCTGGCCGACAAGCTGCAAGGCACGCGGATGATCCTCGACATGCTGCGGCACGACGCGCGCTGCCCGCCGGAGCGTGTGCTCGTCGACCACGTGGAGGAGCACACCGTGTGGCGTGTGCTCGACGCGGGCTACTGGGCCGGCATGACGCTCTACCCGACGAGCAAGTGCACGCCGGCCCGCGCGGCCGACATCGTCGAGCTCTACGGGCCCGAGCGGCTGCTCGTGAACTCGGCCGCCGACTGGGGGCCCTCCCGCCCGACCGCCGTGCCCGACTTCATCGCCGAGATGCGCGCCCGCCGCCACCCGGAGGCGACGATCCGCCGCGTGGTGCTCGAGAACCCGCTGGCGTTCTTCTCGCAGTGCCCACGATTCGAGCCGCCAGAACGACTCGAGGCGAATGCCCCGTGAGCCGCGGGGGAACTCCGTAGGCCGGGCCAAGCGCAGCGCCGGTCCGGCAGGCGAGCGGGAAAGAGCCGGCGTCCGCTTCAAGCCGGACTGGCGCTGCGCTGGTCCCGTCCTGCACGCTGCTTGAGCCGACGGCGCTAGCCGCGGGCGAACGAAGCGTGGCGGGCGGCGCCTCGATTGCCCGACGCCAGCGCGTTCGGCTCGTGCGCGGCCCTGTGGGGCGGCGCGGCTTGCCGCTCTCAGAGCGGCGAGTGGTCGCCGCTCGGGTGGCCCGGCACCCGGTACAGCTCGCCGGTCGTGTCGACGCGATACGCCTCGCCGCTGACCGGGCAGACCGGCAGCCCCTGGGGGAAGTAGTCGAGGTGGCCGTCCAGCTCGCTGAGGTCGGCGCTGGGCCACACGCCCTCGGCTTCGCGGTACCGCTCGACGGCCGAGTGGATGTGGCCGCAGTTGCTGCGGCAGACTTGCTCGGCCGCGGTGTCGGTCGCCACGGTCACGCGCGGCACGATGATCGCCGCGATGATCCCCAGGATCGTCACGACCGCCAGCAGCTCCATCAGCGAGAAGCCGGAACGGCGGCGGCGCACGGTCGGGGTCATGTCAGCGCGTTCAATGGGCCAGTGACGCAGGCGTCTTGCGATACCAACCAATAGCACGCGCCGAGCTCCGCCCGACGCCCCGGCCTTCCAACCGCCGCGTGCGTCGCGCGGCCGCGTCCGATTGTGCCGGACATGCGGGAGTGTGGGGCTGGCCCCAAGCCAAGCCACGCCACGCCAAGCCACGCCACCCCACGTCACGGGCCTGCCCGCCCGACCGAGTTGCCGCTCGCCCGCCGCGGCGGCTATCTGGCGTTGCTCGTCTGGATCAACCCGCGGCCAGGACCGCGGCGTCGTTCATCGCGTCGCGTTGTCGGGTGACCATGGCGTGGTACGCGCCGCCGCGGGCCATCAAGCGGTCGTGCGTGCCGGTCTCGACGATCCGCCCCTCTTCCATGACCACGATCAAGTCGGCCGCGGCGATCGTCGACAGCCGGTGGGCGATGACGAACGTGGTGCGGGTGTGCATCAGCCGGTCGAGCGACTGCTGGATGAGTTGCTCGCTCTCGCTGTCGAGGTTGCTGGTGGCCTCGTCGAGGATCAGGATGCGCGGGTCGGCGAGGATCGCCCGCGCGATCGAGAGCCGCTGCGCCTGGCCGCCGGAGAGCTTCACGCCGCGCTCGCCGATGAGCGAGTCGTAGCCGCGGGGCAGCTCCGCGATGAACTCGTGCGCGTTGGCCGCGCGGGCCGCCGCGACCACCTCCTCGTCGGTCGCGTGGCGCCGGCCGTAGGCGATGTTGTCGCGTATGGTGCCGTCGAACAGGAAGGTCTCTTGCTGCACCACGCCCAGCAGGCCGCGGTACGAGTCGAGCTGGAAGTCCCGCAGGTCGACGCCGTTCAGCAGCACGCGGCCCTCGGTCGGGTCGTTGAACCGGGCGACCAGGTCGGTGACCGTCGTCTTGCCCGCGCCGCTGCGGCCGACCAGCGCGACCACCTCGCCGCCCCGGGCGACCAGGTTGAAGTCGCGCAGCACCGGCTCGCCCGGGTTGTATTCGAAATCGACGTGCTCGAACCGCAGCTCCTCGACGCGCGACGGCGGCTCGACCGCGTCGGGCCGGTCGGGCTTGTCGGTCGGGCTCTGCAAGACCTCGAACACGCGCTCCATGCCGGCCAGGGAGCGCTGCATCTCGCTGAACGAGTTGACGATCTGCCAGACCGGGTTGAGCAGCATGAACGTGTACCACTGGAACGCCATGATGTCGCCCACGCTGGCCGACCCGGCGAGCTGCAGGTAGCCGCCGTACCAGATGATCACCACGTTCACGACCGCCAGGATCAGCGCCCAGCTGCTCCAGAGGACGATCTCACGCCGGTGGGCGAAGAGCTCCTTGCGGGCGATCGTGTGGCGGCCGGTGAGGAACTCGGCCAGCTCGCGGTTCTCGCGCTGGAACGAGCGGACCACGCGGATGCCGCCGAAGGTCTCGGAGACCCGCGCGTCGATCGTCGAGTTCTCTTTCCGCATCGAGCGGTAGATCGGCCGGATGCGGCGCGCGACCCACATGCTCACGAGCATCGCCGGCGGGATCACCATGATCGCCGTCAGCGCCAGCCGCCAGTTGACCGCCAGCAGCACCCCCACCGCGCACAGCAGGCGGATCGCCGAAACGGTCGGCGAGATCAGCGCCAGCTGCAGCAGGCCGGTCGTGCGGTCGATGTCGCCGCTCAGGCGCGACAGGATGCCGCCGGTCTTCATGTCGGTCAGCTGCCCCAGCGGCAGCCGCAGCAGCCGGTCGAACAACGCCCTGCGGAGCGACAGCACGACCCTCAGGTTGAGGATCCGCTGCTGGCAGTTCTTCCACGTGTCCAGCGCGCGGGCCACGCAGACCACCGCTAGCAGCGCGAAGCCCGCCACGTTGAGCCGCAGGATGCGTTCCGCGTCGGAGAGCTGCTCGTCGAGCAACACGTTGTCGACCACGTACCGCAAGAACAGCGGCTCGGCCACCTCGAGCGCCGCCACCGCCAGCGCCAGCCCCATCATCAGCCCGACCGCGCCGCGGTGCGGCCACAGCCAGTCGACGTACTGCCGGAAGTACCGCCGGCGCTGCTCGCGGTCGGAGGTGCGGCGGTCGTTCTCCTGTTCGCTGGGGTCGTGCGTGAAGGGCCGCACGTCGCCGTTGGCGTAGGCCTGGCGGAACTTCTCAAAGCGGCTACGCGAAGACTCGAGGCGGGACACAGCAGAGCGGGGCGGGGCAGGGGGGGGGCGGGGCGGGGGGGGGGCGGTAGAGGCGGGGCTTCGAACAGCAACAATACGGGCCGCTGGCCACTCAGCCTACCTCTGCTTCGACAAGAAACCGCCAAGACGCCAAGAGCGCCGAGCACGCCATGACACTCTCGACAGGGTTGGTACGCGGTGCGGAAAACGACTGGATTCGTCCAGGAGCCGTGTAGGGTTCTATCCGCCGAAGCCGAATCACACCGCACTATCGCCCAAGCCGGTGCGGTTCCGCTTATCGGGGTAGCACCCTACGGCCTCGATCCTTAGCGGCCTTGGCGCTCTCGGCGTCTTGGCGGTTCGCAAATGATAAACCCGATAGAGCCCGACCCCCTCGAAGCCGCGATGCTAGCGGACCGGGCCGAGCTGCGCCGGCTGCGGCGGTCGATCGCGCTGGCCAAGAAGTCCGGCAAGCCGCACGACCGCAACGAGCGGCGGCTGGAGCGGCTGCTCGAAGAGTCGACCGCGGCCCGCCAGGCGCGGCTGGACAACCTTCCGAGGATCGACCTCGAGGGGATCGACCTGCCGGTCCTCGACAAGCGTGAGGAGATCACCGCCGCCATCCGGGACAGTTCGGTCACGGTCGTCTGCGGCGAGACCGGCTCCGGCAAATCGACTCAGCTGCCCAAGCTGTGCCTGGCCGCGGGCCGCGGGATCGACGGGGTGATCGGCCACACGCAGCCCCGCCGGCTGGCCGCGCGGAGCGTCGCGACGCGGATCGCCGAGGAGCTCGGCTCACCGCTCGGCGAGGCCGTCGGCTACAAGGTCCGCTTCCAAGACCAGACCGCGCCGGGCACGTACGTCAAGCTGATGACCGACGGCGTGCTCTTGGCCGAGGCCCAGGGCGACCCGCTGCTGTCGCGGTACGACACGCTGATCGTCGACGAGGCCCACGAGCGGTCGCTCAACATCGACTTCTTGCTCGGCCTGCTGCGCCGGCTGATCGACCAGCGGCCCGAGCTGCGGGTGATCATCACGTCGGCCACGATCGACGCCGAGCGGTTCGCCGAGTTCTTCGCCGATCGCGAGCGGCCCGCCCCGATCATCGAGGTCTCCGGCCGCACGTACCCGGTCGAGGTCCGGTACGAACCCCCGGAGAAAGGGCCCCCGGAGAGAGGGCCCTCGGAGAAGGAGGCCCCGCGCGGCGTCGACGTGCTGCGGGCCGCGGCCGACGCGGTCGAGCGGCTCTACCGCGAGCGGGTCGGCGACACGCTCGTGTTCCTCCCCACCGAGCGCGATATCCGCGAAGCGGCCCGGCTGGTGCGGGGCTCGCTCGGCGAGTCGGTCGACGTCGTGCCGCTGTACGCGCGGCTCTCCTCCGCGGAACAGCAGCGCGTGTTCAAGCCGGGCAAGAAGACCCGCGTCGTGCTCGCGACCAACGTGGCCGAGTCGTCGCTGACGGTGCCGGGCATTATGGCCGTGGTCGACACCGGCACGGCGAGGATCGCCCGCTACTCGCCGCGGACCCGCGTGCAGCGGCTGCCGATCGAGGCGGTCTCTCGCGCGTCGGCCGACCAACGCGCCGGCCGCTGCGGCCGCATCGCCCCGGGGGTCTGCGTGCGGCTGTACGAGGAGTCGGACTACGAGTCGCGGCCGCGCTACGCCACGCCCGAGATCCGCCGCACGAACCTGGCCGGCGTGATCCTGCGATTGCTGGCGTTAAAGCTGGGCGAGCTGGAAGACTTCCCGCTCATCGACCGCCCCCGCCCCGACGCGGTCCGGGAGGGCCGGGCCACCCTGCGTGAGCTGCAAGCGATCGACGCCCAGGGCCGGTTGACTCCTTTGGGCGAGAAGCTCGGCCGCATGCCGGTCGACCCCCGGGTGGGCCGCATGATCCTCGCCGGCGCCGACGAGGGGTGCTTGGCAGAGGTCCTCATCATCGCCGCCGCGCTAGAGATCCAGGACCCCCGCGAGCGGCCCGCCGACAAGCAGCAGCAAGCCGACGAGGCCCACCGGCCCTTCCAAGACGGCCGGTCCGACTTCGTCGGCTTCCTCAAGCTGTGGGACCACCTCCAGCGGCAGCGGAGCGACCTGTCACGCAGCCAGTTCCGCAAGGCGTGCAGCCGGCAGTTCTTGTCCTACAACCGCGTGCTGGAGTGGCACGACGTGTACCGACAGCTCAGCGACCTGGCGCGGCAGAACGGGCTCCGCCCCCAGCCGCGGCAAGACGCCTACGGCGCGATCCACCGGGCCCTGCTCACGGGCCTGCTCAGCGCGGTCGCCGTGCGCCGCGGTGAGGAGGGCTACCAGACACCCGGCGGGACCGGCTTCCAGCTATGGCCCGGCGCGGGGCCCGCGGCCAGCGGGCCGCGGTGGGTCGTAGCCGCGGAGACCGTCGAGACCTCGCGCCGGTACCTGCGGACCGTGGCCCGCATCCGCCCCGAGTGGCTCCCCCGCTTGGCGGAGCACCTGATCGAGAAGGAGTACCTGCACGCGCGGTTCTCGACCGACCAACAGACCGTCGTGGCCAGTGAGAAGAGCACGCTGTTCGGCTTGCCGATCGGCAGCAAAAAGGCCGTGCACTACGGCCCGATCGCCCCGGCCGCGGCGCGGGAGGTCTTCATCCGCGAAGGGCTGGTCGAAGAGCAGCTCGCCGGCGATTGGCCGTTCCTCGAGCACAACCGCGAGGCGATCCAGGGGCTGCGGCGCGACCGGGCGAAGCTCCGGGTCTCGCAGCTGGCCGGCGAGGACACGCTGGCCGCGTTCTACGACGAGCGGCTGCCCGCCGACGTGTACGACGCCCGCCAGCTCCGCCGCTGGCTCCGCCGCGTCGAGGGTGACCCGCTGCGGATCGAGCCCGCCGCCGACGACGCCGACGCGCCGAGCCTCGACGCGGCCGCGTTCCCCGACCACCTGGAAGTCGCCGGCCAGTCGCTCCCGCTGGAGTACGAGCACAGCCGCGGCAGCCAATCAGACGGGGTCACCCTGCGTGTCCCCAAGGACCTGCTGCCGCTGGTCGACGAGGCCGCGCTCGAGTGGGGCGTGCCGGGGCAGCTCGCCGAGCGGATCGTCGCGCTGATCCGGGCTCTGCCCAAACCGCTCCGGACCCGCCTGGTGCCGGCGCCCGACGCGGCCGCGCGGGTGGCCGAGCGGCTGCCGTTCGGCGAGGGGCGGTTCGTTCTCGTGCTGGCGGCGGCCCTGTCGGCGGAGGCCGGCGCCGACATCGCGGTGGGCGACCTGCAGCCCACCGCCTTGCCGGACCACCTGCGGATGCGCGTCGTGGTCGAAGACCAAGCCGGCGAGGTGATCGCCGTGGGCCGCGACCTGGCCGCGCTCCGCCGGGAAACGCTCGGCGGCGAGGCCCCCGCCGAGTCGCAGCCGGCCGCCGCCGACAGGGCCGGCCGCCTCGTCGACGACCCGGAGTGGACCCGCGACGGCCTCACCGATTGGAGCTTCGGCCCGTTGCCCGACTCGGTCGAGACCGCCAGCGGCCGCTTCGCGATCACCGCCTACCCCGGCCTGGTCGACCAACGCGACGCGGTCGGCTTGCGGCTGTTCGCCGATCGCGGCGAGGCCCGGGCCGAGACCGCCCGCGGCGTGCGGCGGCTGTTCGTGCTCGCTGCGGCCCGCGACCTGCGGACCCAGGTCAAGTGGCTCCCCGATTGGGACCAGCTCAAGAAGCGGCTCAAGCCCCACACGCCGGGCCGCGACTGGGCCGCCGAGATCGAGGAGCTGCTCGCCGATCGCGCGATCGCCTTGGCCGGCGTCGAGCCGCGCGACCCGAGCGGCTTCGAGGCCTTCCGCAAGCAAGCCCGGGCAGCGCTCGGCGCGGCTACCCAAGAGGCCACGCCGCTCGTCGTGCGTGTGCTGGAGGGCCTCGCCGAGGGCTACCGCTTGGCGGCCGAGGCCGACCGCAAGCACCACAGCCCCGCGGCCGACGACGTCCGCCGGCAGCTCGCCGACCTCACACCCGGCGGCTTCTTCGCGGCCACCCCCTGGGACCGGCTGGCCCACTACCCGCGTTACCTGAAAGCGGCCGCCGCGCGGCTGGCCCGGGTGCTGGAAGGAGGCGGCGGCCAAGACCGGCGGATGGCCGAGCTGATCGAGCCCCACCAGCTAAGCCTCGAAGCGGCTCGCGACGGCGCGGTCGTCGTGGCCTCGGCCGACGAGGTCGAGCGTTACCGCTGGATGATCGAAGAGTACCGGGTCTCGGTCTTCGCCCAAAAGCTGGGCACGGCCGAGAAGGTCTCGCCGAAGCGGCTCGACGAGCAGTGGCGGCGGTGCCGTGGCTTGGTGGGGGGGAAGTAGACGAGGGACGAGGCGACTGGTTTGAGACAAACGCGACACGTCCAAAAAAAGCGATGTCACGCTTAAGCGTAACGAAACTGGGGTTAAGTGCTTGCGACGTAGGCGTTTGCGGAAGCGTTACAGGGCGCCTGATGCGCCCCGATTTGGCCCGCCGTGTTGCGAAAAACGGCGGGGCGAAAACCCAGCAATTGTCCCCGCTTCGTCGGCCGACGAAGCGGGAAAAAGCCGCGCCGGGCGCCAACAGGGCCTGGCCGCCCGAGTGGATTCCCAGAACGACTGGCGGGGCCCCGGCGCGGCGCCCGCGGCCGCCAACTATGATCCTGTTGGCGAACAGAGCGCGTCGCAACCAAGCGGGCTCAGCGTTCGGCTAGCCGGGGGGCTACCCGCCACCCGCCACCTTCCCCCTTGCTGCCTCTGCGATGGACCTCTCCGAGCGTATCGGCGCCCACCTGACCGAGGGCGGTTGCTTCTTCCGGGTTTGGGCGCCGTCGGCCGTCGGCGTGGAGGTGCTCGTGCAGCACGGGCCGCGGTGGTCCGGCCGCCGGCGCACGCGTCGCTTCGCGTTGCAGGCCGAGCCGCAGCACGAGGGCTACTACTCGGCGGTCGCGCCGGGCGTGGGGGAAGGAGAGTTGTACCGCTTGCTGCTGCACCGCAACGGCGGCCACGAGCCGCTGCTGCGGCTCGACCCGGCGGGGCGCGACTCGGTCCACTCCGGACTTCCGCGCGCCGGTTCGACCAGCGACAACGCGTCGATCGTCGTTGGCGAGGATCCTCCGGGGGAGCCGCACGAGTGGGCGCCCTTCACCACGCCGCGGTTCGAGGACTTCCTCATCTACCAGTTGCACATCGGCTCGTTCTCGGGCCGCGACGACCACGTGCGCCGCGACGTCGCCGGCTTCCGCGACGCGGCGACCAAGTTCCCCTACGTGCGCGACCTGGGCTTCAGCGCAATCCAGCCCCTGCCGGTGCAAGAGTTCGCGATGGACCGCTCGTGGGGCTACAACCCGGCCTCGTTCTTTGCGCCGGAGAGCGCGTACGGCTCGCCCGACGACCTGCGTTACATGGTCGATCAGGCGCACCGGCACGGCTTGGCGGTGATCTTCGACGTGGTCTACAACCACGCCGGCCCGGGGGACAACGTGCTGTGGGACTTCGACCGCGAGCCCGCGCCGGGCGAGGAGTCCGACGGCGGCTGCTACTTCGACTGGGGGCAGATGACCCAGTGGGGCCGCGGCCCGGCGTGGTGCAAGTGGGAAGTCCAAGACTTCTTCTACCAGAACGCGCGGATGTACTTCGAGGACTACAAAGCCGACGGGCTGCGGCTGGACGTCACCACGCAGATCCCGGGCGGGCCCCTCGGCCAGATGGTCGGCCGGCTGAAGGAGGACTTCCCGGACAAGTACCTGATCGCCGAGCACCTGCCCGCGCACCCGTGGGCGACGACCGACGGCCGCTTCGACGCGACCTGGCACGCGCGCACGCACCACGAGACCCAGCGCGCCCTGCAGCACGAGGACGAGCCCGTCCGCCGGATCAAGCCGCTGCTGGGCTGGGACGGCTTCGCCCACGCTTGGAACCTGGTGAAGTACACCGGCGGCTCGCACGACGACGTCGGCGACGACCGCTCCGGCGACGCCAAAGACGGCCTCACCAACGGCGACACGCGCCACCGCTACCTGGTGGACCAACTGGGCGGAGTGCAGAACTGGCACGCGCGGGCCAAGTGCCGGCTGGCTTGGGCGCTGAACGTGACGATGCCCTGCACGCCGATGCTGTTCATGGGCACCGAGTGCCTGCTGGGCTCGCCCGCCGTGGCCTGGGGCTACTGGCACGACGGCGTCGACCAGCGCGGCGACCACCGCTTCAGCTGGCGGGCCGCCGGGAGCAAGCACGGCAAGGCGATGCGGCGCCTGGTGAAGGCGGCCAACCGCGTGCGCTGGGAGAACCCCGCGCTGCGGAGCGATTCGCTCCAGATCGTGCACGAGGACCACGAGCAGGGAGTGCTGGCCTTCGTGCGCGAAGCCCACGAGAGCACCGTGCTGGTGGTCGTGAACCTAAGCGACCACAGCCACGTCGGCACGGGCCGCGAAGCGTACCCCTACGGCGTGCCGACCGGCGGCCGCCGCTGCCAGTGGATGCAGGTCCTGTGCACGCAAGACGCCGCGTTCGGCGGCTGGGACGGCGCCGGCAACGCGTACCACGACCCCTGGACCCAGGACGACGGGCTGGTCTGGATCAACCTGCCGAAGTGGAGCGTCGTGGTGCTGCGGAAGAGATAGGTCGCACGTGGCTGTCGGCTGTCGGCTCGCGGCGAGTGGCGAGTGGCGAGCCGCTCGTCAGGCGAGCCCCCGACGTAAGTCGGGGGTGGGAACCACCAAGGCACGAAGGACACAAAGGGGACCCCGCCACCCGCCGTGCCTTGACGCCGCACGGCGCGCCGTTACCTCAGCCGCTCGATGAAGGGCTCGAACGGTTGGCCGTTCTCTCCCTCGAGTTCGATGACCAGGTCGTCGATCGGCTCTTCGACGGTGACCTCGATGCCCGACGTGCCGGGCTCGGAGTACCTCTTCGGGGCGAACCACTGGGTCTGCTGCGGGTTGAGCGCCTTGGCCGAGGTGACCGAGACCAGGTGCTTGCCGAGCGTGGCGCCGTCGTTGTGCTCGTAGCAGGTGAGCTGGAACGACCCGTCGGGCAGGATCATGCCGCCGGCCGGGCGGCCGCTCTCGGGGAGGAACTGCACGGAGCCGAACTCCAGCGGCTTGCCGTCTAGCAGCACCTTGCCGGAGACCGGCACGCGCTCGGGCCGGCCGTCGCTGCAACCGACCAGGGCCACCAGAGCCAGCGCCGCTGCGAGCTTCATCACGCTTCCGTATCGGGGCATCCGTTGCGGTCTCAGGGGGGGTGTCAGAAGTCGTGCCGCTCGGGGCGCGCCGGGTTGGCGAGGGAGAGGCTGCAGTCGACCGAGCGGGCGTCGGGGTCGTCGCCGCCGCAGTTGAGCCGCCCCGCGCGGGTGCCGAGGGAGCGGTAGACCAGCAGGTCGATGTCTTCCTGGAGCATCTCGACGTGCCCGTCGGCGAACGCGAAAAACGCGCCGCCGGGGTGGTCACTAGAGAAGTTGCCGGTGGGCATCGGGTTGCCCTGCGGGAACGCGTTGATCTGGATGCCGGGCAGCGCGTTGATCGGGTCGTTCATCAAGAGGATCGCGCCGCGCGCGCTGAGCGGGTTGTGCCAGTAGTTCTCGTTGTCGACGCGGACGTTGTTCGCTTCGAGGTTCGCCACGAAGGGCGAGTTGTCGTGCGCGCGACGCTCGCCGACCATCGCGGTCTTGCTCGTGCCGTCGGTGATCTGCGAGACCTTGACCCGCCGCATGTACATCATCAGGCCGTCGTTCGCCCACTTCAAACGCTGCGCCTGCACGTTATTTCCCTGGTTGGAAGTCCCCATCACGCCCGCGTAGCTGATCAGTGAGAACTGGATCGAGTTGGGGTTGCTCGGGTCGCCCTGGGTGAGGAATTCGTCGGAGCCGTCACTCGGACAGAGGTAGGTGGTGGGGCTGCTGCGGAGCAGCTCGCGGCGTTGATCTTGCACGCCGGCCGGCGCCGAGTTGACCCAATTGCCGATGTCGAAGAGCGTCGTGCCGTCGTGGTCGACCCAATCCTCGAATGCCTCGTAGTAGGCGGGCTCCTCCATGAAGGGGAGGATCAGCAAGAACCCGCCCGTCGGATTGTGGCCGCCGCCGGGCAACGAATAGCAGTCGTTATTGGGGTTGGTGCTGAAGTCGCAGCCGGCGCGGCCGGGCGGGAGGGTGCGGTTGGTCGATTCGTAGTTCAGGCAGGCCAGGCCGATGTTCTTCAGGTTGTTGGTGCACTGGGAGCGGCGGGCCGCTTCGCGCGCCGACTGCACGGCCGGCAGCAGCAACGCGACCAGGATGCCGATGATGGCGATCACCACCAGCAGCTCGACCAACGTGAAGCCCGGGCGGCGGCCCGACCGGCGGGTAAGGCGATTGAGCATTCTCAAAGAGCGGTGCTGAAGAGAGAGGGGTTGTCGCCAAGGCGGGTCGCCAGCGGGGCGCCGTGCGGGGCGGATCGAACCGACCTACCGCCGGTGCGGGCCCACGCAACGAGTCAACGCCGCTAGCGCGCTTAAGAAGCCCGCCGGATAAGGTTCCGTTGGATTAGAAATGCCGCTCAGCGAGGTTTTGGGCGCGGCGGGCGCCGGTTTTCGCAGCCGCCACGGCCGCAGATTACCAGAATCGCGCCCTCGCCCGGGAGGCCCTCGGCGGACCGCTCGGTGCGAAACAGCGGCGCCCGGCCCCAAGAGCCGGCACGGGAATCCCCGGAGGCTTGCACGGCCTACGAAAAAAGGCCACCCCGGATGGGGGCGGCCCTCGTTGTGGTCATCGCTTCGGTCGCTGTGCGGATCAGACCGCGGCGGCGTGCTTGTCGCGCTTCATGTACAGGTAGATCGCCAGAGCGATCACCGCTCCGAGGATCGACAGGATGAAGCCCGACGGGGTCAGCGCGATCGTTCCCGTGAGGAGCGAAGCGAGGAAGCCGCCCACGAACGAGCCGATGATGCCCAGCACCATCGTGGCGAGCAAGCTCATCGATTGCCGGCCCGGAACCAAGAAACGAGCGATTGCGCCCGCTATCAGTCCAAAGACCGCCCAGACGATCAAGCTATAGATAAGGTCCATTTATCGTTCTCCTGCTGTGCGAGTGAGATTGGGTCTTCCGCCGTGCAGGGGAGAGAGGATGCAACGGGTGTGCCGCGGCGAGCGAATCGCCGGTGGGCGTGATGAAAACCCCCAGGGCGGCAAGAACAACCCGCTCCGGCTGGTCGGTTGGCTGCCAAGCTGGTCGCAAACTGCGCGAATTTCAGCCGCGGACGGGTTTCAGCCACGGACGGGGCGACGCCCTCGGAGCGGCGATCCGTTGCAGCCGACCGCGCGCCCCCCTCAGGCGACCGGCGCGCGGGCCTCTTCGTCGAGGGGCTCTTCGCCCGGCGCGTCGCCGGTGGCGAGCAGCAGCAGCGGCGCGGCGAACCAGAGCACGGTCGCGGTGAGCATGACCGCCTTGGCGGTGGGCAGCGCGAGCGAGCCGGCCAGAAAAGCGACCGCCGCGCCGAGGATGGCTAGCAGCGTAGCGATCTGGATCGCGCGGTAGAGGGCGTGCATCGGCTTGTCGGCTCGGTTGGGGTTGGGCCGGTAGAAGGGGGTGAACGCAAGACCCGCCTAAGCGTCGGCCAGGTGGTCGAGCGGCGGCATGGGCTTTTGGGTCGCCATGCTGAGGCCGAGGTAGATGGCGCCGCAAGCGATCCACGCGGGGATCACGCAGTAGGCCGCGTACACCCCTTGGTAGAAGATCAGATAGAGGCCGACCGCCACCGGCAGCACCCACGCGACGAGCACCGCCGGGTTGACCGCCATGCCGCCGCGGCGCGCGGCGTACTCGCTGGTGAGGCCGAAGCGGCGCATCAGCCAGTAATCGACGAAGATCACCGCGCCCATCGGGCCGAGGACCGTGCCGTACGTGCCGACGAAGCCGAGCAGCTTGTAGGCGAGGTTTGGGAACGCGCCGGCGATCGTCGCCACCGCGCCGGCGGTGAGCGTCATCGCCACGCGCGACGCGCCGGGCAGCACGCCCTGGAAGGCGAGGCCCGCGCGGTAGATCGTTGGGTTGGCGGTGGTCCAGCCGGCGATGACCACGCAGAGGATGCCGGCCCAGCCGAGCGCGTCGTAGGCGAGCACGCCGGGGTTGGGGTCGGTGCTGCCGGTCACTTGGATTTGCGAGGCGAGCAGCAGCCCGGCGGCGATCCAGGCCATGTAGTGGCCGAGGAACATGCCGATGGCCGGCGCCCAGCCGCTCGACGCGTGGCGGGCGAAGCGGAAGATCGACAGATCGGCCATGCCGAAGTGCATCGCGCTGTTGGCGAGCCACGCGAACGTGACGATCTGCCAGAACGGGAAGGCCGACGCGCCGTCCTTCTCTTGCACCACGCGGATCGCCTCGGACCAGTAGGCGCCGTCGGTGAGTTCCTCCCACGAGTCGACGCCCATCTGCCCGAGCGACACGATCCCCGCGGCGGCGAACACGGCGATCATCCACGGCGCGGCGAGGTTCGCCACGCGGGCGACGGTCGTGTAGCCGGCCGCCGCGATGACGCTCATCACCGCGCCGACCACCAGTACGATCAACGTGAAATCGGTCCGGCCGAGGGCGAAGGTGTTCTCGGGGACCTCGTACATGACGCCGAACGGCACGCCGACCGCGCTGGCGGAGACCGTGACCATCGCGCCGGCCAAGAAACAGAACAGCACGCCGTTGGTGACGTTGTACAGCTTGACCATCTGCGAGCCGGCGATGCGCTCGAGCTGGAAGTAGAGCGTCATCCGCCGGTCCATCGCGATCGGCACCACGAGGTACCGCCACGTGAGCACCGCCAGGACGTTGCCCAGCAGCAGGCCGAGCACGACGTCGCCGAGGCTCGCGCCGGCCGCGAGGAACAGCGGGCCGATCATGAACTCGGTGCCCGCGCAGTGCTCGCCCGCGTACATGCCCCAGAACTTGCCGGGGCCCAGCAGCGCGCGGTCGGGCACGGGCTCGCGCTCGAACTCGCCGCCGCTCGATTCGGTGTCTGCCATCTTGATTTAGTCGAGGAGGAGCCCGCGGAACTGGCGAATCGACTCGAATCGAGAATCGTGGAGATTCGAGTCGACTCGTGGGCCTAATTGCGCCGAGACAGGACGTTCTTTTCGTAGTCGCGGACCTCGTCGAGCCAGCCGCGGCCCACGGGCACGCCCTCTTGCTCGCAGTAGGCCTCCCACACGGCGGCGAAGGGGAGGCTCTTGTGTTCTTCCATCAGCGCCAGGCGCGCCGTGAGGTCGCCCTCGGCCTCGGCCCGCTGGATCTCGGCGGTCGGCTCGAGCAGCGCGGTGAGCAGCGCCCGCTGCGTGGCCCGGACGCCGATTACCCAGGCGGCGACGCGGTTGATGGTGGCGTCGAAGAAGTCCAGGCCGATGTGGACCCTCTCGGCGTAGCCGCCGCGGACGATCTCGCCGGCGATCGCGCGGTTCTCGTCGGAGAGGATCACCACGTGGTCGGAGTCCCACCGCACGCCGCGGCTGACGTGCAGCAGCACCTCGGGGACAAACTGCAGCACGGCGGAGAGCTTGTCGGAGACCGTCTCGGTCGGGTGGAAGTGGCCCGTGTCGAGGCACAGCGCGACGTTCTGGCCGGCCGCGCTCTTCTTGGCCGCGTAGCCGAGGTAGAACTCGTGCGAGCCGACGGTGTAGCTCTCGGCGCCGATGCCGAACAGCTTGGACTCGACCGCGTCGAGGTTGTGCCGCGCGTCGAGGGGCTCGGCGAAGACCGCGTCGAGCGAGTCGGCGAGCCGCTCGCGCGGGCCCTTGCGGTCGGCGGGCGTGTCCTTCGTGCCGTCGGGGACCCACACGTTGGTGACCGTCGGCGCGCCGAGCGCCTGGCCCATCGCCGCGCCGATCCGGCGGCACGCGCGGCAGTGGTCGATCCAGAACCTGCGCACCGACTCGTCCGCGTGCGCGAGGGTCATGCCGCTCTCGGCGAGCGGGTGGCCGAAGCAGGTCGGGTTGAAGTCGAGCCCGATCCCTTGCGACTTGGCCCAGTCGATCCAGCCGGCGAAGTGCTCGGCGGCGAGCTGGTCGCGCGGGACCTTCTTGTCGCCGGTCTCGGCGTAGATCGCGTGCAGGTTGAAGCGGTGCTTGCCGGGGATCAGCGAGTAGGCTTTCTCGGCGTCGGCGCGGAGCTCGTCGGCGGTGCGGGCCTTGCCCGGGTAGTTCCCAGTGACGGCCAGCCCGCCACCGAGCTCGCCGCCGGCCGACTCGAAGCCGCCGACGTCGTCGCCCTGCCAGCAGTGGACCGACACCGGGAACTGATCCATCGCGGCGATCGCCGCGTCGACGTCGACGCCGTGCTCGGCGTAGCGCTGGCGGGCGTGGTCTAGTGGGGTGTTAGGCATAGCAAGTCGAAAGAGTTCACCGCGGAGTCGCGGAGGTCGCAGAGAGAGTCTGTCGCCGAGCCGCGACCGCCAGGGAGCGACCGGTCGGCTCCCCGACTCGATGGTCGCTCCCTCACGGCCGCGGCCCGGCGAGTGGATTCTCCGTGTGCCCCGTGCCTCCGCTAAATTTTCAGTTGATGAGTTCGGAGAAACGCCGCCGCGCTCCGTCCCACGCAGAGCGGTCGCCGGTCGGCCGGACCGTGGCGACCGGCTGCGACCGCGCGACGATCGCCCTCAGCTCAGAGAGGTCGCTGATTAAACCAAGTCCTGCCGCTTGCACCAGGGCGTTGCCCAGAGCTGTCGCTTCGCTGGGGCCGATCCTCACGGGCCGGTGGGCGGCGTCGGCCGTGAGCTGATTGAGCAGCGTGTTGTTGACGCCGCCGCCGACCAGGTACAGCACCTCCGCGCGGCGGCCGGTGATCGACTCCAGGCGGTCGAGCGTTTCGGCGTACGACAGCGCGAGGCTCTCCAGGCAGCACCGCGCGAATTGGCCGGGCGTTTCGGGGAGCGGCTGGCCGGTGCGCTCCGCCTGACCACAGAGCTTCGCGCGGCTGTCGCCCGGCGCGGCGAGGTCGGCGGTGTTGGGGTCGACGAGCGTGCGGAGCGGCGGCGCTTCGCCGGCCAGGGCGGCGAGCTCGGCGTAGTCCAGCGCGTGGCCGTCGCGCTCCAGGTCGCGCCGCAGCTCTTGGATCAGCCACAGCCCGGCGATGTTGCGCAAGAACCGCACCTTGCCGCCCACGCCGATCTCGTTGGTGAACGGCACGGCGGCGGCCTCGGGCGAGGTGATCGGGCGGTCGAGTTCGACGCCCAGCAGCGACCACGTGCCGCTCGACAGGTAGGCCCAGTCGCCGCCCCCCTCGGCGGGCACAGCCGCGACGGCCGAGGCCGTGTCGTGCGTGCCGGGGGCGACCACCCGCACGCCGTCGGGCAGGCCGAGTTCGGCCGCCAGCGAACCGCGGACCGGCCCCAGCACCGCGCCGGGCGCCGTGATCGGGCCGAGCATGCCGTCGGGCAAGCCGAGCGTGGCGAGCAGGTCGCGGTCCCAGTCTTGCGTCTGCGCGTCGAGCATCGCCGTGGACGACGCGTTGGTGAGCTCGACCGACCTCGCGCCGCAGAGCCAATAGTGCAGCAGGTCGGGCAGCATCAAGAAGCCCGCGCCGGGCACGGCGAAGCGGCCGGGGCCGGCCGAGTACGCGCGCTCGAGTTGGAACAGCGTGTTGAACGGCTGGCGCTGGATGCCGGTGCGGGCGTAGAGCGCGTCGAAGCCGCCGGGCAGGCGGTCGAGCACGCGCTGCATCGCCGGGGCGTTGGCCGGGTCGCGGTACGCGTGCGGCAGGCCGAGCAGCTCGCCGGCTGGGTCGACCAGCGCCCAATCGACGGCCCAGGTGTCCACACCGATCGACCGCAGCGGCGCGCCGAGCTCGGCCGCCATCGCCGCCCCGCGCCCGACGCCGGTGAGCACCTCGCGCCACAGCGAGGTGAGGTCCCACACGGGCCCGGCGGGCGTGTCGAGCGGCTCGTGGTCGAAGCGGTGCGCCTCCTCGAGCCGCACGGCCAGCGGCGCCCCCCCGAGCACGGCGAGCATCGCCCGCCCGCCGGAGGCGCCGAGGTCGATGGCTAGGTGGGTGGAGGAGGGCAAGGGACGAGGGACGAGGGACGAGGGACGGGGACTATGGGAGGCGCTTTCTTAGGGCGTGTTGAAGAGAGCGGAGCATTCGGCTTTCTTCTTCGCAAAGAGAGATGAGGTCGTCGTAGTCGCCGGTGTCTATGAAGCCGAGTTCGGTTGCGATGAGCAGTTGCGTTTCGATTTCTGCGAGCGAGCCGCTCGCGATCGACAAGTGACGAAGATAGTCCTTCGTCGATTCGCGGGCGTTGCCTTCAGCGACGTTCGACGGGATCGAGACCGCCGCACGGCGAAGCTGTGCTGTGAGCCCAAAGCGCTCATGATCGGGGAAGTTGGTGGTGACTCGATAGACGGCTAGCGATATCTCAACTCCGAGTCGCCAGACCTTCAGATCGCGAAAGCTAGAAACGGCGCCCATCCGACTTTCTCCCGTCCCCCGTCCCCCGTCCCCCGTCCCTCCCTACCTCAAAAACGCCTCATGCAGCCCCCCGTCGACGCTGATCACCTGGCCGGTGGTCTTGCTCGACGCGTCGGACAGCAGGAAGCGCATCGCCTCGGCCTGGTCGGCGGGGGTGATCGGGGCTTTGGTGAGGGTCCGCTGCGCGTAGAAGCCCGCCAGCTTGCTGCGGAGTTCGTCGTCGGACTCCGAGTCCTCGTACGCGATGTCGTACTTCGTGAGCGAGGCCATCACCCGGTCGCGCGGGAACATCGTCGAGCCCTCGACGACGGTCGCCGGCGCGACGCCGTTGACCCGCACCAGCGGCGCCATCTCGACGGCCAGCTCGCGCACCAGGTGGTTGGCGGCCGCCTTCGACGTGTCGTACGCCAGCGAGCCCTTCTTGCTGACCACCGCGTTGACGCTCGTCGTGAGGACCATCGCGCCGGTCAGGCCCTGGTCGGCGAACAGGCGCTTGGCCTCGTCGGCCACGTTGTAGAGCCCGTGCACGTTGACCTCGAAGGTCAGGCGCCACGCGTCGTCGGAGAACTGGCCGTCGCGGTCGGGCGCGAGGAACACGCCCGCGGTGACGAGGACCTGGTCGACGCCGCCGTAGGCGAGCGTGGCGGTTTGGAGCAGCTCGCGGATGCTGTGGCGGTCGGTCACGTTCACGGCCACGCCGATCGCCGGCCCGCAGCCGGACACGCCCGAGCCGGCCACGCCGATCCCCTGGCCGTGCTTGGCGGTTAGTTCCTCGGCGGTCGCGCGGGCCGCCTCGGCGTTCAGGTCGGCGCACACGACGTGCGCCCCCTCGTCGGCCAGGCGGTGGGCGGCCTCTTTGCCGATGCCCGACCCGGCGCCCACGATCAGCACGACCTTGCGGGCGAACTCCTTCTCGGGGGGCATCCGCTGGAGCTTGGCCTCCTCGAGCAGCCAGTACTCGATGTCGAAGGCCTCTTGCTGCGGCAGGGCGATGTACTCGTCGATCGCCTCGGCGCCGCGCATGACCTCGACCGCGCAGTTGTAGAACTCGGCGGTCACGCGCGACTCGCTCTTGTTCTTGCCCCAAGCGATCATCCCCACGCCCGGCACGAGCACAACCGACGGGTTCGGGTTGCGCATCGCCGGCGAGTCGTCGTGCTTGCAGGCCTGGTAGTAGGCCGCGTAGTCCTGGCGGTATTGCTCGAGGCCCGATTCGAGCTTCGACTTCAGCGCGGCGAGGTCCTCCGTGGCGGGGTCCCAGTCGATGTAAAGCGGCTTGATCTTCGTGCGGAGGAAGTGGTCCGGGCAGCTCGTGCCCAGCTCCGCCAGACGCGGCGCGTCGTGCGAGTTGACGAACCGCTGGATCGTCGCGTCGGTCTGCACCGTCCCGATCAAGCGCTTGCCCTCGAAGGTCACCCGCCCGCGGAGCCAGGGGAGCAGCTCGGCCAGCAGCGTGTCGCGCTGCGCGTCGGGCAGCGGCGCGTGCTTCTGGCCGCCGAAGGTCTGCGCGCCCTTGTCCTTCGACTCGATGTAGCGGGCGGCCTTCTCGATGAGCGAGAGCGTGAGGTCGTAGCACTCGCGGTCGTCGTCCGCCCAGTTGATCAGGCCGTGTTGGCTCATGATCAACCCGCGGAGGTTCGGGTTGGCCTCGGCCTCTTTCTGCATCAGCAAGCCGAGCTCGAAGCCGGGGCGGAGCCAAGGGACCCAACCGATCTGGTCGCCGAAGACCTCGTGGCCGATCTCCTTGCTGTGCTTGCTCGCGGCGATCGCGATCACGCTGTTGGGGTGCATGTGGTCGATGTGCCGCGCTGGCAAGAAGCCGTGCAGCGGCGTGTCGATCGACGACGCGCGGGGGTTCAGGTTGAACGTGCAGTGCGGGAAGTAGCCGACCATGGCGTCTTCGGCGGGGGTCTTGGGCCCCTTCTCGTCGGCCGCGGCGTAGACGCCTTGCAAGTCGAGCAGCTTCTGCAGATACAGGGAGGCGAAGTTCCCCGCGTTGCTCGTGCGCAGGTCGCCGCCGGAGCCCTTCACCCAGAGCACGTCGACGGCCTCGCCGGTGACCGGGTCCTTCTCTTCGATCTTGGCCGAGGTGTTGCCGCCGCCGGTGTTGGTGATCCGACCGTCCGCCCCCAGGCAGTTGGAGCGGTACACGAGCCGCTCGACCGGCGAGAGGTCGCGGGCGACCGCGTCGTCCCAGAGGTAGCTGACGTGTTTGAAGTCTTCGGGCTTGTTGTCCACCGAATGCCTGTAGGTAGGGGTGAGGGTTGAGGGGCTGCCGGGGATTCAGCGATCGCGGTGTGGCTCTGGCGATGCCAGCGGCTACCCGCTTTGCCGAGCGGTCGATCCGCGGGCCCCGTCGGATGGGAGCGAGCTGTGACGGAGACGGCCTACTGCTTGCTGCTTGCTGGGGTCGAGGCCGAGCGGCTGGCTCGCACTGGCCAGGCCAGTGGCACACGGCCGGCGAGCGGCGCGCGGCGGTCGTGGGAGGAGCTTGCCGACGGAGACTCGTGACCCGGTCCGTGGCGTCCGATGGGGCGAATGTTGACTTACCTCGGACGCTAAGTCAACCTGTTTCGTGTTGGTTCTCTTGGGATTTGTTTTGCTAGCACGCCAGAGACAGATCGAAATCCTCCGTGACCTCCAGCAGGAGGGGGCGGTGTCGGTGACCGAGCTCGCCGAGCGGTTCGACGTCACCGACGAGACGATCCGCCGCGACTTGGCGAAGCTCGCCAACGGTGGGCAACTGGTCCGCACGCACGGCGGCGCGGTCCTCAGCGAGTCGGCGCAGGTCGACGCGCCGTTCGCGGTCCGCCAGGGGGCAAACTCCGACGCCAAGCGTGCGATCGCCCATGCGGCGGCCGAGCTCGTCCGGCCGGGCGACGTCGTCGCGATCGACGCGTCGACGACCGCCCTGGAGCTCGCCATTCGCTTGCCCCCCGCGCCGGCGACCAACCCGATCACGGTCATCAGCAACGGCGTCGGCCTCATCCAGCGGCTGGCCGACCGTCCCGGGCTGCGGCTGATTTCGACCGGCGGCGAGCTGGACCGCACCGGGGCGTGTTTCGTCGGCTCGATCGCCGAGGCGACGCTCAGCCAATTCGCCTGCAGCCACGCGCTGCTCTCGTGCCGCGCGCTCGACCCGCGGCGCGGCGCCGGCGAGGCGGGGCCCTCGCACGCGGCGATCAAGCGGCTGATGCTCTCGATCTCCGAACAGTCGCACCTGCTGGCCGACAGCAGCAAGCTCCAAGAGAAGGCCGTCTGCTTCTTCGCGCCGCTCGACCGCTTCACGACGGTCGTCGTCGACGACGGCCTCGACGAGGGCCGCCGCGGAGAGCTCGAGCGGTCCACCGCCCGCCTGCTGATCGCGCCGCGCCCCAGCGCGGCGCCGGCGGCGACAGACCCCTCGGGCGCTTGAGCCGAACGCGCCAGCGACGGGCGCGCTTGAGCCGAACGCGCCAGCGTCGGGTGATCGAACCACGGCCCGCGACGCTTCGTTCGCCCGTGGCTAGCGCCATCGGCCCAAGCGTTACAGGCGTGACA
Source organism: Botrimarina sp. (assembly GCF_040219535.1). Lineage (NCBI taxonomy): Bacteria > Pseudomonadati > Planctomycetota > Planctomycetia > Pirellulales > Lacipirellulaceae > Botrimarina > Botrimarina sp. The sequence continues at coordinate 126,366 of NZ_JAVJSH010000013.1, read as the reverse complement.
GTTGACGGGGCGTCCGGCCTGTCGGCTCAGCCGGCCGCCGATCGTTTGCCGCTGCCGGCGCGGCTGGGCATACTCGGTTCACTTCTTTGAAATGGCAACCACGGCGAGGCGGCGATGCGGCGGCGACAACGATCCGGGCGGCTGCGGACCGCCGAGCGGCTGGAAGACCGGCTAGCGATGGCCGTCGAAGCGATCGGCGATCCGATCCAGCTCAACTCCCTGCTGGCCGACGAGCAGCTGGCCGAGGGGCCGGCGGCCGTCGCCGCGAGCGACGCGGGCTACGCCGTCGTGTACGAGGGCCGCGGGCCGGTCGACCGCGACGGCGTGTTTTTCCGTCGCCTGAGCCTTGAAGGCGCCACGCTCGGCCCCGCGGTGCGTGTCAACACGACCCTGCGCGGCGCGCAGCACTCGCCGGCGGTGGCGATGGCGGACGACGGCTCGGCCGTGGTCGTGTGGGCCGGCCGCGGCGTGGGCGACAAGCAGGGCGTTTTCCTCCAGCGATACGACACCAGCGGCGCGGCGGTTGGCGGCGAGACGCTCGTCAACTCGGTGACCGGCGGCCTGCAGACCGACCCCTCGGTCGCGCTGCTCGACGACGGCACGATCGTGGTCGCTTGGCACGGCGCGATGGCCGACGACGCGGTCGGCGTGGGCATGCGCCGCTTCGGCGCCGACGGCGCCCCGCTCGGCCCGGCGGCGCGCGTCAACACCCAGGCCGGCAGCGATCAGCAGAACGCGAGCGTCGCCGCGCTGGCCGGCGGCGGCCTGGTGGTCGGTTGGCAGAGCCGCCATCAAGACGGCGACTCCTGGGGCGTGTACGCGCAGCGTTACGACGCGGCCGGCGCAGCGGCCGGCGGCGAGTCGCGCCTGACCGAGACCACGGCCGGCAGCCAAGCGGGCGTCGCGCTGGCGGGCGCGCCGGACGGTGGCTACGTGGCGGCCTGGCAGTCGCACGCGGGCGCCTCGGCCGACTGGGACGTGGTCGCGCGGGGGTTCACCGCCGCGGGCGCGGCGGCGACCGACCAGACGCCGCTGGCCGCGGCCGCGGCGGGCCGGCAGACCGGCGTGGCGATCGCCGCTTTGGAAGATGGCCAATGGCTCGCCGCTTGGAACTCGACGCCGACCGACGCGGCCGCTTGGTCGGTCGCCGCGCGGACGGTCGAGCCGGGCCAGTCGTCCGACGCCGAAACGCCCCTCGCGCCGGCCGCCGACGCGGCGCGGGTGGCGGCCGGCGCGCGGCCGTCGGTCGCGGCGACCGACGGGGCGGCCCTGGTCGCGTACGGCGGTGTGTCGGGCGTGGATCGCCGCGGCGTCATCGGGCAGCGTGTCGGCGTGGAGCTGGCCGACAACGGCACGCCCGCCGCGCCGGACCTGGCGGAGGTGGCCGACCGCACGGTCGCCGAGGGCTTCGTCGCGGAGGTGACCCTCATCGCGACCGACGCGAACCCGCGCGACACGCTCACCTTCTCGCTCGACGCAGACAACTCGCCCGCCGGGGCGACGATCGAGCAAACCGGGGCGGGGACGGCCGTCGTCCGCTGGACGCCGCCGGCGGGCTCCGACGGGCAGTCGTTCTCGTTCCGCGTGCTCGTGACCGACGACGGCGACACGCCGCTGGCCGACGCGGAGGACTTCACCCTCACGGTCGACGACAACGTCGACCTGGTGGCCCTCGCCCGAGCGATCAGCGATTCCGGCGCCCAGTTCTTCGGCGCCGCTTGGTGCCCGTTCTGCACCGATCAGAAGGAGCTGTTCGACGACGGCGGGCAGTTCCTGCCGTTCCGCGAAGTCACCGGCCCGGACCGCACGCCGAACGATCTGGCGGAAGAGAACGAGATCGAGAACTACCCGACCTGGGTCTTCGCCGACGGCACGCGCGTCGAGCGTGTGATGTCGCCGGCCGAGCTGGCCGCCGCGGCGGGGGTGACGGCGACCGTGGCGGACGGGCCGTTCCTTGTCGAGCCGGCCGACACGACGCTCTTGGTTGGGTCGCCGCTGCACGTGTCGCTCGACGGCTACTCGCCGAGCGGGGGCCCGCTCACTTACACGGTCCAGAGCGACAACCCCGACGTGTCGGCCGAGATCCTGTCGGGGAACCGCTCGCTGCGGATCGACATGCAGGGCTACGGCGACATGGTCTTCGAGCTGTTCGACGACCGCGCGCCGCGGGCCACGTCGCGCGTGGCGACGCTCGCCGCGATCGACTTCTACGACGACCTCACCTTCCACCGGGTCATCGACAACTTCGTGATCCAGGGCGGAGACCCCGACGGCGACGGGACCGGCGGCTCGCCGCTCGCCAACTTCGACGACCAGTACCACCCCGACCTGCAGCACAACCGCAGCGGGCTGCTCTCGTACGCCAAGAGCGCCGACGATACCAACGACTCGCAGTTCTTCATCACCGAGGGCGCGCAGCGGGGGCTCGACTTCAACCACACGGTGTTCGGCGTGCTCGTCGAGGGCGAGGACGTCCGCGCGGCGATCAGCGACACCGAGACCGGCGCAAACAACCGGCCGACCAACACGATCCGGATGGAAACGGCCGAGGTGTTCACCGACACCGAGAACGCCGTGCTGCTGCTCAAAGCGGCCGACGGCGCGACCGGCTCGGCCAACCTCACCGTGACGGTCGAGGACCAACAGGGACGCACGTCGCAGCGCACGTTCCGCGTCGACCTGGCCGCCGACTCGGTCGACAACCGCCCCTACTTCAGCGACATCGCCCCGGTCACGGCGCCGGCCGGCTCGCCGGCCGAGTTCCAGTTGCCGGTGGTCGACATCGACGGCGGTCCCACGGCGCTAGCCGCCAGGGTCCTGGGCGGCAGCGGCGCGACGGCCACCGTCAGCGACACGGGGCTCGTGAGCGTCACGCCGCCGGCTGGGTTCACCGGCACGGTCAACGTCGAGGTCCGAGTGGCGAGCACCGCCGCGCAGCTAGCGGACAGCCCGGTCGTGGGCCAGTTGAACGTCGACGTGCAGGTCGTCGGGGTCACGTTCGGGTAGACGGGGCCAGGCCCTAGTTGGCGGGCAAGTGGCGTCGAGCGTCGGATTCGATCTCGTCAGCGAGAGCCCCGCCCCGAGCGCTTAGCGGTAGCGTCGCCCTAGTTTGCTCAGCGCGCCGCGTTGCAAAGGTCGACCCAGTCGGCCTAAGTTATGGCCCGCACGACCCGCAGCGGGCTGGCCCTCGCCGCCCGGCGGCTGCCGATCGACACCTAGAAACAAGGACGGTTCTATGAATTGGTTCCGCACGCGGTTGGCCGCTCGCCCGGTCGTCAAGAATCCGACCCGCCGCCTGACCGGCGAGGCGCTCGAGTCGCGGCGCCTGCTCGACGCGAGCGGCTTCGCCGGCAACGACTGCCCGCCGGAGCTCGACCTCTCGGCGGTTGCGTTCCCCTCGGCGATCGTCGGCGAGGAGCTGGTGCTCGACCTGCCGACGCTCGGCGCGACGCTCGTCGACCTCGACGCCGACGGCGAGCCGACAGGCGACACGCTCCGCTGGCTGGCCGACCCCGACACGGGCGTCGACTTCCCGGCCGGCGCGACGCTCAGCCCGGCCGGCGTGCTCACCTGGACGCCCACCGCCGACCAGCTCGGCGCGAACCGCGTAACGGTCATCGGCATCGACAGCGGCGCGCCGGCGCTGGCCGACGCCGAGACGTTCCAGATCACCGTGCTGCCGGCGAACCTCACCGAGCCCGACCTGGCGCCGATCGCCGACCAGCGTGTGAACGCCGGGAGCGAGCTCGTCTTCACGGTGAGCTCGTCCGAGCCGGACGCCGGCGAGACGCTCACCTTCACCCTCGGCGACGACGCGCCGGCCGGCGCCGCGATCACGAAGCTCGACGCCACGACGGCCGAGGTCCGCTGGACCCCCACCGAGGCGGACCTGGGCACGGCTTCGTTCACGGTCGAGGTGACCGACGACGGCGCGCCCAACCAGGCGGACAGCGAGGCCGTGTCGGTCGAGGTGCTGCCGGTCAACGTGGCGCCGAGCCTCGCCGAGATCGCCGACGTGTCGGCCAACGCGGGCGGGGAGCTGACCGTCACGCTGACGGCCACCGACCCCAACAGCGGCCAGACGCTCGTCTTCTTCCTCGACCCCGACACGGCCCCCGACGGGGCGACGATCACCGCGGTCGACGCGAACACGGCCGAGCTGCGCTGGACGCCCGACGCGTCGCTGATCGGGTCGACGGTCGAGATCGGCGTGCTCGTTTCGGACGACGGCCTGCCGCCGCTGGTCGACGCCGAGTCGTTCGAGGTGTCCGTCATCGAGGCGCTCGCCGCGCCGACGCTCGCGGCTATCGACGACCGCACGACGACCGTCGGCGAAGAGGTTGTCGTCGCGGTGACCGCGACCGACGCCAACGCCGGTGACACGCTCACCTTCTCGCTCGGCGCCGGCGCGCCGGCTTCGGCGACGATCACCCCGACCGGCGACGGCCGCACGGCCGAGCTCCGCTGGACGCCGACCGCGGCGGACGTCGGCGTGGCGTCGATCACGGTCGTCGTGTCGGACGGCGTGGCCGGCACGGCCGACGCGACCGAGTCGTTCGACGTGACCGTCGAAGCGGCGCCCGCCGCGCCGGTCCTCGATTCGATCGTCGACCAGGTAACGGGAGCCGGCGTCCAACTGAGCGTGCCGGTCTTCGCGACCGACCCGAACCCGGGCCAAACGCTCACGCTGTCGTTGCTCACCGAGGGGCTCCCCGCCGGCGTGGAGCTGACGCAGTCGCTCAGCGAAAACTCCAACGCCGTGGGCGTGGTGACCTGGACCCCCACGGCCGAGCAGGTGGCGGCCGGGCCGGTCACGGTCACCGTGCGGGTCGAGGACGACACGGCCGGCGGCCCGCTGTCCGACACCGAGTCGTTCGAGGTCCGCTTCGACACGACGCCGCCCGCGGTGTCCTCGGTCGCTACCGAGCTGTACGACGCGTCGATCCCCGGCATCGTGCTGCTGTTCAACGACGAGATGAACGCCGCCACCTTCGAAGCGGCCAGCTACACGCTCGAGGTCGTCGGCGGTGCGAACAACGGCCAGCTCATCCCGCTCACCGGCGCGACCAAATTGGGCGATGCGTCGGTCGAACTGGCGCTCGACGAGGCCCTCGCCGAGGGGAGCTACCTGCTGGAGATCAACGACGCGGTCGTTGGCGACCTGGCCGGCAACCTGCTGGAGGGGGTCAGGGCGTTTGTCTTCGGAGTGGCTGCCGGGTAGGCGGCCAGTGAGAGCCCCAACCCTCAGGCCTCGCGCCTCAAGCCTCGCGCCTCAAGCCTCTCCCAATCGGCGCCGCCGGAATAATTGGACTTCTTTGCCTAGCCTGCCGATTCCCAGGTCCAGGGCGCCATTGCGCGGCGCCGTTGGACGTTGGGGGGATCGGCCGATGCATTGCTATCTCGTGGACGCGCTTCGCCGTTTGGCGACGCTTTTGGTTCTCGTGGCGTTTTGGGGCGGGGCGTTCGCCGCGGCCTCGCCGCCCGAGCGGGTTGTCTACAACCCGGTGACCGGACGCTCGGAGTTCGAGCGCCAGCCCGGCGGCGGAGCGCCGCCCGTCCAGCCGCCTGTACGCATCGGCGACGCCAGCCGCGGCACGCGGCGCGTTGCGCCGGCGTCCCACGCCGAGCCTTGCGGCTGCGGCGATATCGGCTGTGCGGACTGCACGTACAGCGCCGACTCGTGCGGCGACCTGTGTGTCGACCCGATGGGCTGCGGCGCGACGGTCGCTCCGTGTGCGTCGGCGGGGGCGTACGCGGGGTTTGAGTTCACGTTCGTGAAGCCGCGGTTTAGCGACAACGTGGCGTTCACCACGACCGAGTCCGACGGCGCGGGGAGCGACACGCTCGGCGATACGCCGATCGATTACGACCTGGAGCTCACGCCGCGCGTGTTCGTCGGCTGGCGCCGGCCGCAGGGCGTGGGGTTCCGCGCGACCTGGTGGCGCTTCGACCACGCCGCCGCGGCGCTGTCGACGAGCCCGCCGGCCAACGGCTTCGGCCTCGTCGACCACCCCGACTTCGACGGCTTCGACGGCGTCGACTTGTCGAGCAGCGACCCGACCGACAGCTTCTCGGTCGCCAGCCGGCTCGACGCGTACGCGGTCGACCTCGAGGCGACCCACGACAGCCGCTTGGGCGCGTGGGAGGTGGGCGTTGGCGGCGGCCTGCGTTACGCGAGCGCGACGCAGGGTTACCAAGCCGAGCTGCGCAACTCCGCCGGCGACCTGCAGGGACAGATCGACTACCAGCAGAGCATCGAGGGCTTCGGCCCGACGATCTCGCTCTCGGCCCTCCGCCCGGTGACGCACCGCGCGGCGCTGTTCGTCCGCGGTCGTGGTTCGCTCTTGTTCGGCGACGGCGAGAGCCGTCTGGCCGCCGGCGAGGACCTCGACCTCACGACTCCCTTTACGACGACGCGGACCACCGGGCGCGACGACGTGCTGTCGATCGCCGAGGTGCAGCTGGGCCTGAAGTGGCGCGGCGACCGGTTCGCGCACGGACCGCACCGGCCGTTCTTCACCGCCGCGCTAGAGGGCCAGGTGTGGAACGGCGCCGGCACGCCGACCAGCGAGGACGGCACGCTCGGGTTCTTCGGCTTCGCGACCGCGGTCGGGTTGGATTGGTAGGTGGTAGCCGCAAGGCGCCAGGCCCTTGGGCCGAAGGCGCTAGCCTCGGGCCGCACCACACGTCGACTTGCCTGCCGCCCAACGCAGTGGCGAGAAAGGCGCCGAAGGGGAGCCGTTGCAACCGAAGGGTGTCGCGTCGGTTGAACGCAGCACGGCCCGCCACGCTTCGTTCGCCCGACGCTAGCGCGTGCGGCTCAAGCAGCGGCGTACACCACCGCGCCGCGGCAGAGCGTGGTGCGGAGCCAGCGGTCGTCCCAGGCGAAGAGGAGCCGGGCGAGCGGGTCGACGCGGCCGCGCTGCCAGTCGATGGTCGGCTTGGCGACGATCAGGTCAGCGGGCGCCCCCACGGCGAGCCGCCCCGCGTCGGCCAGGCCTGCGGCGTCGGCCCCGGCGTGCGTGATCTGCGCCCAAGCCTGGGCGGGCGTCGGGTAGCGGTCGCCCAGCCGGCTGGCGGTCTGGATCATCGCGCGTGCGACGCGGACCATCGAGCGTTCGTAGCCGGCGCCGACGTCGCTGCCGAGGCTCAGCCGCAGGCCCGACGCGACGAGCTCGTCGCGCCGCATGTCGCCCGCGCGGAGGAACGCGTTGGCCGTGGGGCAGTGGGCGACCACTGCGCCGGCCTGGGCGATCAGCTGTTGCTCTTGCGGGTCGAGCCAGACGCCGTGCCCGAGCAGCGTGCGCGGCGTGAGCAGGCCCGCGTCGGCGTACACCTGCGTGTAGCCGCGGCCGCCGAACGCCGCGGCGACGGCGCGGCACTCGTCGAGGGTCTCGCTCAGGTGGGTCTGCACGGCCGCGCCGGGTGTCTGCGCGGCCAGTCGCCCCGCGCCCTCGAGCAGCTCGGCCGAGCAAGACACGGCGAACCGCGGCGTGATCGCGGCCGCCACACGCTCGCCGGGTGGGAATCGGTCGAGCAGGTCGGCCGTCTGGTCGAGCAGCCGGGCGGGGTCGTCGACGAGCTCGTCCGGCGCGGCGCGGTCGCTCATCGTCATCCCGACCACGCCGCGGAGGCCGGCCGCGGCGAGCTGCTCGATCGCGGCGGCGGTCGCTTCGTGGTGGATGGTCGAGTACGCGCAAACGGCCGTCGAGCCGTGCGCGAGGAGCTGCCCGGCGGCTTCTCTGGCGGCCCGCGCGGCGAACGCGGCGTCGGCCCATTGGGCTTCGGCCGGGAACACGATCTCCTCCAGCCACTCCAACAGCGGCAAACCGTGCGCGCCGATCAGGCTGAACTGCGGCAGGTGCACGTGCGTGTCGACCAGGCCCGGCGCGACCAGGCAGCCGGGGCCGCCGAGGTCGGCGCTGGCCGGCGGCGGGCAGCGAGCCACCTCGGTGATGACCTCGCCCTCGATCCGCACGTAGCCGGACGCCAGCTCGACAGGCCGATCGGCGTCGCCGGGGCGTTCTAGCAGCAACTCACCAGCAACGATCATGTCGACGCCCCGCGCGGGGCCCCGGGGGGCGTGTTTTAGAGGGTCCGTCCGCCGGCCGCCGGGCGGGTGGCGAAGCAGGTGGGTTCGATGCCGGTCGCGGATCGGTACCGCTCGTGCAGCGCAGCGGCGACCGACTCCGCCTTGTCGGCCTCAACGAGCGACACCGTGCAGCCGCCGAAGCCGCCGCCGGTCATCCGCGACCCGATCACGCCGCCCGCGGGGCCGATCGCCTGGGCGATCTCGACCAGCTTATCGATCTCCGGCACGGTGATCTCGAAGTCGTCGCGCATGGCCGCGTGGCTCGCGTACATGAGTCGGCCCGCGGCGGGCCAATCGGACTGGGCGACGGCGGCGGCGGCTTGCTCGGTGCGGAGGTTTTCGCCGACCACGTGCCGCGCGCGGCGGAAGGGGAGGGGGCCGAGCTCGGCCTCGGCCGCGGCCACCCGCTCGGGCGTGGCGTCGCGCAGCTTGGCCACGCCGAGCGTGCGGGCCGCTTCTTCGCATTGGGCGCGGCGCTCGGCGTACTCCCCGCCGGTGAGCTCGTGCTTCACGTTGCTGTTGGTGATGAGGACCGCCACCGACCCGTCAGCCAGCGGGACCATCCGCGGCTCGCGCGAGCGGCAGTCCAGCAGCATCAGGTGGCCAGCGCGGCAGAGGGCCGAGCTGAACTGGTCCATCACCCCGCACGGCACGCCCGCCCCCTCGTGCTCGGCCCTTTGGCAGAGCAGCGCGCGCTCGGCGGGCGACTTGGCCACGCCCGTCAGCCCCTCGAGCACCAGCGCCAGCGAAACCTCCAGCGCCGCGGAGCTCGACAGCCCGCCGCCGAGCGGCACGGTCGACACGACCACCGCGTCCAGAGCCGGCGCGGCGACGCCCTCCCGGCGGTACGCGTCGAGCACCCCGCGCAGGTAGCCGGCCCAGCCCGGCACGCGCCGGCGGCCGCCGACGAGCGGCAGCTCGACCTGCTGGTCCATCGCGGCCGAGTAGAACCGGGCCGTGTCGCCCGACTCGCGCCGCGCGGCGGCCACGACCGTGTGCCGCTCGATGGCCATCGGCAGCACGAAGCCGTCGTTGTAGTCGGTGTGCTCGCCGATCAGGTTGACCCGCCCCGGCGCGGCGGCGACGACCTGCGGCTCGGCGCCGTAGCGCTCGCGGAACAACCGGCGCGCGTGATCGGCCAGTTGCGACAGCGGCGGGGCGGTCTGGAGCCATGTCGCCATCTGCGTTACTCCGCGCGGCGTGCGACCACGCCGATCGGCCCGTCGGCCGAGCGGTACGGGCGGAGCGTCACTTCGTAGGCGTAGGGCCCGGCGGGCAGGCGGTACTTCTCCAGCGGCAGCTGGCCCCACGAGTCGGTCCCCCCCAGGCCCATCTGCCGGTGGTCGATCTGCAGCGTGAGCCGGTCGCTCGGCTCGATCTCGTACGGGTGACCGGCCGCTTCGAGCGACTCGGGCGTGTACGGCCGCAGGGCGAACTCGAACGTGGGGCGGCCGACGACGATCAGCCCGCGGTCGGTCGGGCTCGTGAGGGCGAGCCAGCGAACGTCGGTCCGTTGGCCGTTCTCTTGGGGGCGAACGTAGTCGTGCGTGAGCCGGTCGGCGGGCATCGAGTAGCGGCCGAGGGGGGCGCTCGCCTTGCGGTCCCAGTGGTTCTCGTGCGGGCCGCGGCCGAACCAGGTGGCGGTCGCGATCGCCGGCGGCAGCTCGGTTTGCAAGCCGATCCGCGGGATCATCGGCAATGAGTCGTCGGCGTCGATCTCGTGCGCGACGACGAGGTCGCCCGCCCCGGTGAGGCGGTACGCAAGCGTTTCCTTGAGCTTGCCGCCGAGCGACGAGAAGACGACGCGAACCGACGCGGCCGCCGCCGACCGGTCGATTTCTTCGACCGACTCGACCGAGCGGCTCGACGCGACGTCGCGCCACACGCGGAGCTTCTCGTGCAGCTTCGCGCCGCGGTCGTTGTCGATCGGCGCGCGCCAGTAGTTGGGCGCGATCGGCGCGGCGAGCTGCTCTTCGCCGTCGAACACCAGCGACTCGACCAGGCCGCTCTGGCGGCCGATACGGACACGCGTGTCGCCGACGGTTAGCACGAACGCGTCGTCGGTCGGTTCGGTCTGCGATACATGAACATCGGGCGTGTCGGTGGCGGCGAATCGATCGGCCGGCGTGTCGATGGCGAACTGCGCCCAAGCCAGCTCGTGCCCGGCGGGCGCCCAGCGGGTGGCTTCCTTCTGGCGGTAGCTGACGGTGAGCGTGGTCTCTTGGCCGGCGAGCGGAGCGGGCTTCTTGAGCGGCAGCGCGACCTCGGCCGACTCGCCAGGGCCAAGCTCCGGCGCGGTCGTCGCGCCGCGGCCGACGACCGTGCCGTCGACCTCCAAGCGCCACACGAGCTCGACGCCCGCCAGCGAGCGGTGGTCGTAGCCGTTGGTGAGCTTGATCTTGCCGGCAGCCGCGTCGATTGCCTCGGTGTGGACCCGCTCGTACGCCTTCTTGGCTTCGGTGAGGCTCGGGTTGGGCTTGCGGTCGGGCTGCACGAGGCCGTTGCAGCAGAAGTTGCCGTCGGTCGGGTGGTCGCCGAAGTCGCCGCCGTAGGCCCAGAATTCTTGGCCGGCGTCGTTCTTCTTCACGAGGCCTTGGTCGACCCAATCCCAGATGAACCCGCCTTGCAGAAGGCGGTGGCGGCGGATCTCCGTCCAGTAGTCGGCCATGTTCCCGAGCGAGTTGCCCATCGCGTGCTCGTACTCGCAGAGGATCAGCGGCCGGTCGGTTTCGACGCCCTCGATCTCGCCCCGCGCGTACCGGACGATCTCGTCGATCGGCGCGTACATCGGGCAGCGGATGTCGGTGTTGCGGTCGGTGTACTCGGCGCGTTCGTACTGGACCGGCCGCGAGGGGTCGCGCTCTTTGATCCAGTCGTAGTTGGCCATGAAGTTGACGCCGTTGCCGGCCTCGTTGCCGAGCGACCAGATGATGACCGACGGGTGGTTCTTGTCGCGCTCGACCAACCTTCGCGCCCTGTCCAGGTGCGCGGGCCCCCATGCGGGGTCCTTGGCGAGCGACTCGGGGCCGTAGCCCATTCCGTGCGACTCGATGTTGGCCTCGTCGACCACGTACAGGCCGTACTCGTCGCACAGGTCGTAGAATTCCGGCGCGTTCGGGTAGTGGCTCGTCCGCACGGCGTTGATGTTGTGCCGCTTCATCAGCTCGATGTCGCGGATCATCGACTCGCGCTTCACGTAGTGGCCGGTGCGCGGGTCGTGCTCGTGCCGGTTCACGCCACACAGGTAGACCGGCCTTCCGTTGACGGTGAGCAACCCGTCGTCGATCGCGACCTCGCGGAAGCCGACGTTGACGGCGGTGGCCTCGATAACGCCGCCCTGCGCGTCAATCAGCGAGATGACGCAGCGGTAGAGATTCGGCTCTTCCGCAGACCAGAGCTCCGGCTTCTCGAAACCCACCTCCATGCGGCCGCCCATCGACGCGTCCGCCGGGTCGACCTCGACTTCGCTGACCTCACGACCGGCGTTGTCGTAAAACTGGAGATGCGTCGTGACCGCGTCGGGCCCGCTCACGTCGATCCGCGGAGTTATCACCCCGTCGGCGCCGTTCTCCTCGAGGCTGGGGATTAGCTCCACATCGACGATGTGCGTCTCGGGGACCGCCTCCAGATAAACGTCCCGAAAAATCCCGCTCAGGCGCCAGAAGTCTTGGCACTCCAGGTAAGAGCCATCGCTCCAGCGGAAAACCTGCGCGGCGAGGGTGTTCTGGCCGTCGGCGTTGAGATAGGGCGTGAAGTCAAATCGGGCCGGCGTGCGGCTGCCTTGGGAGTAGCCGACCCTCTGGCCGTTGCACCACAGGTACATGGCCGACTCGACGCCGTCGAAGCAGATCTCGATGGTGCGGCCTTCCCATTCGTCGGGCACGCTGAACTGGCGTAGGTACGAGCCGACCGGATTGCCGTGCGGCCCGGCGATCTTCGGCGGGTTCGGATCGAACGGGTACGGCACGTTCAGGTAGATCGGCTGGCCGAAGCCCTCGGTCTGCCAGTTCGACGGCACGCGGATCGTGTCCCAGCCGCTGGAGTCGAAGCCCGGCTCGTAGAAGTCCGTCGGGCGGTCCTCGGGGTTCGGGACCAGCTTGAAACGCCACTCCCCAGCGAGGCTCTTCACGTACGGCGACGCATACCGCCCGCCGTTCTCGCGCGTCGCGTCGCGGGCGGCTTCGGGCGTGTCGAAGCGGTAGAACGTCGCCCGCGGCGGCAGCGTGTTGCGGCCGAAGACCGCGGGGTTCTCCCAGTCGGGCGGAGCAGACTCCCCGCCCCCCGGTTGGTGGTGATCCGCCGCGGCCCGATCCTCGGCTTGCAAGTCGGCCGCGGCGAGGGCGCTACAAGCCAGAGCGAGCAGCATCTTGGTCGCGGCGCGGGCGGTCGGTTGTCCGCAGCGGCAGAAGCGGAGAGCCATCGACGGGCGAAGCCTCGGAGGAGGGCCGGGGGCGGGCTAACCGGCGCAGGATAACAGGCGGTCGAGCGGCGCGTCCACGCGGCGTCCGTGCGCGGCTGGCGATGCTGTCGGCCGCGGTCAATAATGCCGGGCCGATTGCGGCGGCCGCGCCGCCTTGTCTCGCCCCCCGTTCGCTCAGGACGACCGCTGTGGGAACTCTCGATCTGCTGGTCTTCGTGGCGTTCATCGCCGCGGTGGTTTGCGTGGGCCTCGTCAAGAGCCGCGAGGCCGACGGCGAGAAGGACTCGCAAGACTACTTCCTAGCGGGGCGCGGGCTCACCTGGTGGCTGGTCGGCTTCTCGCTGATCGCGGCGAACATCAGCACCGAGCAGTTCGTCGGCATGAGCGGCGCGGCGGCCAGCCACGTGGGCCTGGCGATCGCCAGCTACGAGTGGCTCGCGGCGGTCACGCTGGTGGTCGTGGCGTTCGGCTTCCTGCCGTACTTCCTGCGCGCGGGCATCTTCACGATGCCGCAGTTCCTCGAGTACCGCTACAACCGCGCCGCGCGCCTGATCATGGCCGCCGCTACGGTGCTGATTTACCTGCTGCTGCTCGGCGCGGTCACCTACTCGGGGGCGCTCACCGTGCGGACCCTTGGCGACAAGTACGGCATGGCGATCCCGCTATGGCAGCCGTCGCTGTTTATCGCCGTGGTGGCGATGGTCTACGTGGTCGCCGGCGGCTTGAAGGCCTCCGTGTGGGCCGACCTGCTGCAGGGCTCGGCCTTGATCCTCGGCGGCGCGATCGTGATGTGGCTGGCGCTCGCCAGGCTGGGCGCAGTCGAGCAAGCGGCGCGGGTCGTCGACGCGTCGACCGGCGAGGTGGCCGTCCAGACGCTCGACCCCGAAGCCGGGCCGATCGAGCGTTTCTTCGACCTCAACGCGAACCGGATGAACATGTTCCTGCCGGCCAGCGACCCGGTGCTGCCGTGGACCGCGCTGCTGCTCGGCGTGTGGATACCCAACTTCTACTACTGGGGCCTGAACCAGTACATCACGCAGCGCACGCTCGGCTCGTCGAGCCTGGCCGAGGGGCAGAAGGGGATCGTGTTCGCCGCGTACCTGAAGCTGCTGATCCCGTTCGTGGTCGTCGTGCCCGGCATCCTCGCGTTCAACCTGTTCCACGAGGACATGCGGGTCCTCGCGCGCAAGGACGTGGCCGGCGCGATGGCGAAGTACCTGAAGGCGAACCCCGAAACCGACTACGTACGCACCGTCGAGGGCCTCGACTCGGCCGAGGCGGCCGAGCACGCGGGGCCCGCCTATTTGCTCGCGCTTTACGATTCGGACGAGCAGCTCGCGGCGTTCAAGAAATTAAAAGTCACGAGCCCCTTCGTGCTGCCGATCCGACGCGACGACTTCGACAAGGCCACGCCCGTGGGCCGCCAGGTCTTCGAGAACCGCGAGGACCTTTCTTGGGATGAGGTCAACCCCGAGCTGGCCGCCGAGATCCAGGCCTACAACGCGGGCGTGCGTAGAGCCGCCGCCGCGGCGGGCGTGTCGCCCGAGTCGCAGGCGCTCGTCGCCTACAAGTACGACACGGCGCTCGGCCAATTGCTGGACCTGCTGCCACGCAACGGCCTGTTCGGCTTTGTCATGGCGGCGCTGCTGGGGGCGGTGATCAGCTCGCTGGCGGCGATGCTCAACGCGGCCAGCTCGATCTTCACCCTCGACCTCGTGCGCGGCACGGTCGCGCCGGACGCTTCGGACCGCACGCTCGTGCTAATCGGGCGGTTGGCGGTGGTCGCATTCGCGACGGTCGCGTGCGTTCTGTCGCCGCTGCTGAGCGACCCGGACATCAGCAATTCGGTCTTCACGATCATCCAGAAGGGCCAGGGCCTGCTGTCGCCGGGCGTGTTGGCGGTGTTCGTGCTGGGCCTGTTGCTCCGCCGCGCGCCGCGCGTTTGCGGCGTGGTCGGCTTGGTGCTGAACGTGATCGTGTACGGCGGGCTTTGGTGGATCAGCGAGACGACCCAGCTCTTCCAGGGGATCGGCTTCTTGAACAACTTCCTCAACTGGATGGCGATCTCGTTCGCGGTGTGCGTGGCCGTGATCGTCGCGCTGGCGAAGCTCGCGCCGCTGCCCGAGCCGATCGACTTCCACGCCGAAACCAGCCTCGACCTGACCGGCTCGCGCGGCGCGTGGATCGCTGGCCTCGTCGCCATCGGGCTGACGATCGCGCTGTACGCCACGTTCAGCCCGCTCGGCGTGGCGGGCATGTGACACCGCGGCGGCGCCAACACGCTGGGGGTTTCAGCCGAACGCGCTAGCGTCGGGCCAACGGAGCGGAGGGCGTCGCGCTTCGATTGCCCGAGGCTAGCGCCTTCGGCTCAAGAGGGGTACTGGGCCATTGGCGGTGTCTGTCGGCGGGCTACTCACTCGCCTCGTACACGCGGACCCAGTCGAACGCGTTGAGGTCGTCGAACGAGCCGACGCCCACGCGGCCCTCGCCGAAGGTCGTGTCGACAGCTTGCATCAGCAATTCGCCGTCGAAGTACACCGCGATGCGCCCGCTCTGGGTGTCGCGCTCCAGGCGGACGGTGTGCCATTGGTCGTCCCAGGGGGCGCCGTTCTGGTTGTCGGTGATCTTCGCGCGGTCGGCGCCGTCGACGATCTGGATCTGGCCGCTGTGCCGGTCGGGCTTCGCGCCCACGTGCGCGTAGTAGAAGTGGGCCGGGTCTTGCCAGCCGAAGAACACGCAGCAATCGCGGTGGCCGCCGGTGTCTTTGGTGCTCTTCACCCGCAGCTCGATCGCGCCGTCGGCGAGCGTGAGGCCCTGGACGAGCGCGACGTGCTTCGGGCTGCGGTGGGGCGGCTTGTAGTCGCTGTCGCGCGCGGTGATCTCGACGGTGCCGTCGTCGTTGACCCGCCAGGTCTCCGGGTCGAGGACCTCCCAGTGGGCGAAGCCGCGCTCGAACGAGTCGGAGAAGACCGGCTCGCCGTCGGTCTGCGCGGCGGCGGTCAATGGCGTGGCGGCGACGGCGCAAAAGAGAGCGAATCGGAGCGATTGCCGGTTCATGCTGCCACTGGTGTTTCAGAGGAGTAGAAGAGTAAAGAGAGAAGCAATCGGGTCTGGCCCGTAACTCAAAGGGGCCGACGCCGCTGGGCTCCTCTCGGAGTATCCTTGCTAGCAAGTCGCCGCGGCTCAACCCTCAGCGGCTGGCTTCAGGCTTCAGGCTTCAGGCTTCAGGCTTCAGGCTTCAGGCTTCAGGCGTCAGGCGTCAGGCGTCAGGCCTCAGGCCTCACCCCTCACCCCTCACCCCTCACCCCTCACCCCTCACCCCTCACCCCTCACTCCCGCTCCTGCGGGATCGCTTGTCCGTGAGGGTCGGTCGGCGACTCGGAGGTTTCGCTGTCGAGCTGCCGCCGCATAGCCAGGTCGGTCACGTGCTCGAGCCGCTCGGCCTGCGGGTGGATCCGGTCGGGCGTCATGCCGGCGCGCTCGACCAGGTAGTGCTCCCACAACCGGTGGGAGCGGATCAGCTGCGCGGCGAGTGCGACGCCGGTCTCGGTTAACTTCACGCCGCGATCGGTCGGGCGGACAACGCCGCGGCTTTGCAGCCGGAGCAGGACCAGCCGGAGCGGCATTCGGCGGCAGAGCAGGCGCTCGCGGAGCTCTTCGACGGCGAGCGGCGTGTCGTGGCTCTCGTCGGCCCGGTAGAGCGCGCCGAGCACGTCCTCGCCGAGCTCGCGGAGCGACAGGCGCACGCGACGCACCGTGCGGCTGACGACGCCTTGCTCCGGCGCGAAGAGCATCGCCAGCGTGAAGCCCGCGCCGGTCGCCAGGGCCATCATGCCGGCGGTGGTCGTGCTGCGGTAGCCGAACCAGGCGGGCACGCTGACAGCCGCCACGTGGCCGGCCGCGGCGCTCGCCGCGGCGATCGCCACGCTGAGCAGGACCATCACGCCGAGCCGGTGGGTGAGCAGGCGGGCGGTCGCGGGCGGCGCGACGAGCATCGCGACCACGAGGATGTTGCCGACCGCCTCGAAGCTCGCCACGGCGGTCACCGCGACGAGCGTCATCAGCGAGTAGTGCATCCAGCCGGCGCCAAACCCGCTGGCGGTGGCGAGCTGCGGGTCGAACGACGCGATCCGCAGCTCTTTGAACAACAGCGCCACGTACAGCGCGTTGACCAGCAGCACCGCGGCGAGCACCACGACCACGCGCGGCGCTTCCAAGCCGAACACCCGCCAGGTGTCGAGCGGCGTGAGCTCGATCGCGCCGTAGAGCACGCAGCCCGGGTCGAGGTCGACGTGGTCCGCCGCGCGCACGATCATCACCAGGCCGATCGCAAACAGCGACGTGAACACCACGCCCATCGACGCGCCTTCGTCGACCTGTCCCACGCGGTGCACCCACTCGGTGAAGAAGGCCGTGAGCACGCCCACGGCGACCGCGCCGAGGAACATCGGCAGGCTGCTGCGTTGGTCGGTCAGCAGGTACGCGGCGGCCAGGCCGGGCAGGACGGCGTGGCTGATGGCGTCGCCCAGGAGGCTCATCCGCCGCAGCACAAGGAAGTTGCCCAGCAGGGCCGAAGCGACCGCGCACAGCGCGCCCGCGGCGATGATCCAGCCGTCGAGCTCCCAGCTCCAAGCCACGGGGGGCGGCGTCATCGGGGCGCCTCCTCCGGGGCCGGGTCGATCGCGTGCGGGCTCTCGGGGGGCAGGCCCAGGCGGCGTTGGTCGAGCAGCCGTTCGAGCTCGTCGATCGTCTCGGGGTCGAGCACGTGCTCGATCGCGTCGGCGCCGCGGTCCACGCGCGACGGCGCCACGTCGGCGTGGGTGATGAGGTACATCTCCCACAGGCGGTGCTGGCGGGTGAGCCGCTGCGCTTCCAGCAAGCCCCGGCTGGTCAGCCGGACCTCCGCGGCCGGGCCGCGCTGAACGAGCTCCTTGTGGCGGGCTCGGCGGATCAGCTGGCGCAGCTCGGCGGCGCCCCAGCTGCGCATCTCGAGCAGCCGGGCGAACGTCGCGCTGTCGGCCGATTCGGTCGCCTCGTAGACGGCGCGGAGCAGGTGCTCGCGTGCGATCCGTTGGAGGAATCGCCGCCGGCGTCGGTAGCGTACGATCAGCCCACGCCGGCTGCCCAACAGAGCGCTAAACAAGAAAAGCGAGGCCGCGCAGAGGACGATCATCGCCCCGGAGGGGAGCTTCGGCGCGGCCGCGCTGGCCACCGCGCCCGCGAAGGCGCTCGCCGCGCCGATCGCGCCGGCGAGCAGCGTCATCGCGAGGAGGCGGTCGGTCCAGAAGCGCGCGGCCGCGGGGGGGATGACCAGCAGCGCGATCATCAGCACGAGGCCGACGGCTTGCAGCCCGATGATCGTGACCAGCACGACCATGCCCATCAGCAGCGTGTCGAGCCAACCGGCGCTGAATCCCCGGGCGGAGGCGAAGCCGGCGTCGAAACAGAGCAGCATCAGCTCTTTGAAGCAGAGCGCCGACAAAGCCAAGCAAGCGACGGCCGCGCCGGCGATGAGCCACGCGTCGCTCGAGAGCATGGCGGCCGTCTTGCCGTAGATGAACGACTCGAGGCCGGCCGCGTGGCCGGTGGGGGTCTGTTGCACCACGCCGAGCAGCGCCGCGCCCGCGCCGAAGAACACGCTGAGCACGATTCCCAGCGCGGCGTCCTCCTTCAGGCGGGTGAAGCGGCGGATCGCGAGGATCGCGCCCACGCCGAGCACGCCGGTCGCGGCGGCGCCGGCCAGCAGCAGCGGCAGAGACTTGCCGTCGGCCCCAAGGGCCGACGCGGCGAGGAACGCGATCGCGATGCCCGGCAGCGTGGCGTGGGCGAGCGCGTCGCCCAGCAGCGCGCGCTTGCGTAGCAGGGTAAAGCTGCCGACCACGCCCGCGGTGAGCCCCAGGAGCGTCGCGCCGAGCACGACGACGCGTGTGTTGTAGTCGCGCAACAACAGCAGGTCCGCCGCGCCTCGCCAGTCGGACCAATCCCCGAAAGCGGCGGCGATCACAGGGCGCGCTCCCGGCGGCGGATGGCCTCGGTCGCCTCGTCGAGCAGGGTCAGCCGGCCGCCGTAGGTCTTCTGGAGGTTCTCTTGTGTGAACACCTCGTCGACCGCTCCGTGAGCGACGACCCGCATGTTGAGCAGCACCACGCTGTCGAAGTAGTCGGCGACGGTTTGCAAGTCGTGGTGCACGACGAGCGCCGTCTTGCCGGCCTCGCGCATGTCGCGCAGCAGCTCGACGATGGCCGCCTCGGTGGCCGCGTCGACCGCGGCGAACGGCTCGTCCATGAAGTAGAGGTCGGCGTCTTGCACGAGGGCGCGGGCGAGGAAGGTCCGCTGCTGCTGGCCGCCGGAGAGCTGGCTGATCTGCCGCCCCGCGAGGTCCGCGATGCCGACCCGATCGAGCGCCTCCATCGCTCGGCGGCGGTGCGACTTGCCGACCGGGCGGAACCAGCCGATCTCTCGGTAGAGGCCCATCGCGACCACGTCGAGCGCGTCGATCGGGAAGTCCCAGTCGACGCTCTCGCGCTGCGGCACGTAGCCCACGCGGTGGCGGTTCGTGCGGTAGGGCTCGCCGAACACCCGCACGCGGCCGGAGGCCTTCGGCACGAGGTCCATCACGGCCTTCAGCAGCGTGCTCTTGCCCGCGCCGTTCGGCCCGACCACGCCGACGAGCTGGCCCGGGCCGATGTCAAAACCGACGTCCCAGATGACCGGCTTGCGGTGGTACGCGACGGTCAGGTCGTGCACCGACAACGGCAGCAGCGCTTCCTCGGAGGTCGGTGAGATCACCGCGCGGCCTCCTCCTCGGCGCCGGCGAGCGCGCCGCTCATGCCGCCAGGGGGGGCGTCGCCGCCGAGGGCGCGGGCGACGGTCGTGGCGTTGTGGTCGATCATGCCCACGTAGGTCCCCTCGTACGTGCCGGCCGCGCCCATCGCGTCGGAAAACAGCTCGCCGCCGATCTTGACCGCGTGCCCACGCGACGCGGCGCCGTCTACTAGCGCTTGGATGTTCTTCGGCGACACGCTGCTCTCGACGAAAACGGCGGGCGCCTCGCGTGTGACCAGCAGCGAGACCAACTCGTTTACGCGGCGGAGGCCGGCCTCCGACTCGGTCGACAGGCCCTGCACGCCAAGGACCTCGATCTCGTACGCGCGGCCGAAGTAGTTGAACGCGTCGTGCGAGGTGACCAGCACGCGCCGCTCGGCGGGGACCGACGCGACCACGCGCCGCACGTACTGATCGAGCTCCGCCAGCCGCGCCGCGTAGGCGTCCGCTCGCTTCGCGAAGGCCTCTGCGCGGTCGGGGCGGAGTTCGGAGAGGGCTTCGGCGACCGCGTCGACGCACGCCGACCACGCGCCGACGTCCATCCACACGTGGGGGTCGGGGTGACCGGCCGCGTCGTCGGGCTCGAGCAGCTTCGACTCGTCGATCAGTTCGGTCACCGCGTACACCGGCCGCGAGCGGCCCACCTTCACGAGCGTGTCGGCCATCTTCCCTTCGAGCATCAAGCCCGAGTAGAAGACCGCGTCGGCGTCGAGGATGGTCTGAACGTCGTCGCGGGTAGCCTTGTAGAGGTGCGGGTCGACCCCCGCGCCCATGATCTGGGTGACCTCGACCGCGTCGCCGCCGACTTCGCGGACCAAGTCGGCGACCATGCCCGTGGTGGCGACCACCCCGAGCGGCCCGTCGGCCGTCGCGGCGACCGATTCTCCTGGTTGCCTCGCGCACCCGGCGGCGAGCAACGCGGCGGGCAGCATCAGGAGCAGCGAGGCGGCGGGCGTCGGTCGCACAGCGGGTCTTCCTTGGTATCGAACGAGATCGGTCCGGCCATTGTATCCTAGGCTAAATTGCCAAGCCTGACTAGGCGGCGCCGCCCAGCGGCTGGCGGCGGCCAGCGCTATCGGCCATCCTGGATTCTGGCGGCCGGGGCGCCGCCGTGTCCGCACCGATCGATCCCCGTGCGAGCCGATGCCCGACTCGACGCCCGAAACGCAGTCCGCACCGCCCGTCAGCGCGTCCAGGCCGTTCCGCCGCACGCGGAGCGACCACGCGAGCGAAACCGCCGAGGACTACGTCGAGGCGATCTCGCAAGCGATCCAGTCCAACGGCGTGTGCCGCAATGCGGACCTCGCGCGGCTGTTCGCGGTTAGCCACGTAACCGTCAACAAGACGATCGGCCGCTTGCAGAAAGAGGGCCTCGTCGACACCGAGCCGTACGGCCCAGTCAAGCTGACCGAAGCAGGCGAGAAGCTCGCCGAGGAGTCGCGCCGGCGGCACGAGTTGGTGCTGCGATTCTTGCTCTCCCTCGGAATCAGCCGGCCGGTCGCCGAGGTCGATTCCGAGGGGATCGAACACCACGTGAGCGCCGAAACGCTGAGCGCATTCCAGCGTCACATCGAGCGGATGCGCGAGGGAGAGTGAATCCCCTCATGAATCGTCGTGGGGCGAAAGCTCTACCTACGGCGGTTTTTTGTTGATCCGCGTTCGCCGGCAGTTAAAGTCCACCCGCGTTTCGTTGGCCTCGAGCCGACCGACTCCAACACGCCGGGGGGACGGATGCGTTTGGGAATGTTGGCTGCAGTGGCGGCTGCCGCTGCGCTCCCCACCGGGGCGTTTGCTCAGCTATTGGTCACCGAGGTGATGTACGACCCGGCGTCCGACGAGGGCCGCTGGGAGTGGATCGAGGATTCCAAAATCGGCTGAATAGCCGAGAGAAACGGGTTTCCGGCGTTTGCCGGTGCAAAATCCGGGGCAAGTGCTGGTCAGTCGGTCGGTTGCAAGTCGCGGTTGTCTGACTCAGCCTCTCCCGCCCTGCGCCACCTTAGGGCGATCGACGACGCAAGAGCCGCGGCTGCCGCGAGCAGCGTTGCTAGGCCGCCAGGCTCGTACCCTGCTTCGAGCAAATAGAAACCGATTCCGACGAGGGCGAGGATGAACAGCGATGCCAGCAGTTGAGAAGTGAGAGCAGTCCCGGCTTCCCAACGGATGGCAGTCTTCGCAAGGGCGGCCTCGAGACAATCAATTTCGTGGCGGTGGGCCTGTTCCCTCTCAGCCATAGCGAATAGCCGGTCAGGGTAGGCCGGATTTATCGCGGCGAACTCGCGAAGCGACTCGGGCGATGCAACGGGCCCCGTCCATTCCGTGTACTGATACCGCTCCGACGACTCGTAGAAGATGCCGCCGCCCGGCGACTCTGCGACTTCCGCTTGCAGGTGGTCGCCGAGAGAAGACGACTCCGCCGTAACGATCCGCTGGGAAGTCGAGCCGGGGTCACGGTCCGACGGCTGGCGCTGTTCGTCGGTCACTTGCTGCCGGCAAAAAACTGTGAGACCGCCTTCCGCGAGTCGGCTGCCAGGTTCGCCCGATCTTGGACGAAGCCCGCCCCGCCCGTGAGTAAGAACTCGGACACGCGGATCCGCCGGGGGCCAGGATCAGCTACGGCAGCGAGACCGCGGCGAAGCCCACGGGACGTGGCCTTCTTGACGACTAGACGGCGGAATTTCTTGCGATCGTTTTGCATATTTAGATCCTATGCCAAATCCGTCGGCTTTCAACTAGCCCGGCTTGAGCCAGACTGCAGGAGGCAAGCTGGCTTTGCGAAACCGGCCCTCTGTGCGGCCGTCTCGCGGCCTCCGGCGGGTCGGGTCGATGCCTGGGACGCCTCGCCGTGCGACGCGTTAGGGGGCCGCTACGGGGCTCGGCGGCGTTTGGGCGTGATTTTGCCCGACGCAGCGACTACCCTGCGACGCATCAAACCGCCGTGGGGTCCGAGAAGATGAGCGAGCCGATCCGGGTCGTGTGCGACGGCTGCGGAAAGACTATCCGGGCGCCGGCCCATTACCTCGGCCAGACGGCGCCGTGCCCCGGTTGTTCGACCCCCGTGCGGATCGAACGCCAATTCCGAGCGCTCGGCCGGGGCGGTGACATCCTCCCGGAACCCGAGCCGCCTCCCGCCACGTCGCCGCTCGACACCAAACCCTGCCCGTACTGCGCCGAGACAATCAAAACGGCGGCCAAGAAGTGCCGCTTCTGCGGCGAGCTGCTCGACCACGGCCTGCGGCTAGATCGACTTGAGGCCCGCGGAGGCCGCGGGGTCAGTGGCTCCGGTCTCGCCATGGTGCTCAGTTTCGTGGTCCCCGGTCTGGGCCAAGTCTACAACGGCAAGGTGCTCGTCGGCATCCTGTGGCTGCTGCTGGTCGTGATTGGGTATAGTGCTTTCGTCCTGCCCGGCCTGCTGCTGCATATCTGTTGCGTTATCCACGCGGGCGGCGGCAGCGTGGTCTCGGCCGTAAAGAATCTCTGAGAAATGTTCCCGCGGGGAACCATTCTCACGCCGCGTCCGCCAGCTCCCCAATCGCTACGACCGCGATCTCGACCGGCGGCGGCTCGACCACCTGGCGATTCGCCCGCGTCTCGGCGTCCGATCCGGATTCCGTGTCCGCCGGCCCTCGGGTCAGGACTTTGAACGCTCCCCGATCATCTACTGGACACCTCCGAAACCGCAATGGAGCCTCCTTCTAGGCGCTCCAGCTCAGCAGCGAACTGCTGCAGCAAGCGATAGCTCTGCTGCATAGCCGCGAGCCTCTGTTGCTCTCCGGGCAGCGAAGCGCTCAGGCGGTTGACCGCAGTCTTGGCCTGGTTCTTCTGCACGATCGGCTTTGCTCCGTCGGCGGCGAGATAGGCTTGGGCGGCGGCCAACTGTGACTCCATCGACGCCACCGCAGCCTGCTGCCGGCTCCCCTGTCGCTCGAGTTTGCCAAGCAGCGACATCACGATCGGCGTCGACACCGGCGCCGACTTGCCAGGGACGCGTTCCCAGCGACAGCTCAGCTTCAGGAGCAGATCGTCGGCGGACTTCGTCGGCGGGGTAGTGCACTCGATCTCGAGCCACGCCTTCGGCTTGGAAGAAAGTTCGACCTCGAGTTTCTCGCCCTCCCCGATCACGCCATCGGCGGGCGCCATCTTCGTTCCGCTCACCCCCTCGATCGAGAACCGAAGTTTCGCGTCAGCGGGTACTGCTATCGGCAACCCAGTGCTGGGATCGTCGAAGCTGATCGGCACAACGGCCACCTGCGTGGGCTCTTCCTGTTCGGCCAGGTCGACCACGCCAAGTGGGGCCTCCGTCGTGGCGGGCACTTGTTGCGATTCGGTCTGAGCGGGCTCCGGTCTGATCTCGGGAGCAGTGGGCCGCGGCGCCGGCGGGACGGCTACTGGCGTCGCCGTGCTCCGAGTAGTGCTCGGAGGATCGGGCTCGGGCCTCCTGTCGACCGCTGGGGCTTGTCGCTGCGCTGAGTCGCGGACCGCTGCAAGTAGTCCGGGTAGATCGACGGCTTCCGGATTCATCATCGCGTACAGCGCGGCTATCGCGAACGCGAGCAGCGACAGACCGCCAACGAGCCGGACCAGCAGAAGCATCGGCGACGATCGCCGGCGAACTACTCGCCGGGGTGCCGGGTACTGACGGCTCGGCGGAACTTGCTGGGCGGGACGTCGACTGCCCCGGCTCAGATCGCCTGCCGGCACCGGCGAAACGGCCGGGGCTTTCGACGGTGGAGGGCCGCCTTTAGCGATCGCCTGAGGCAGCCTCACGACCTGGCTGAAGTCCCCTAGTCTGGCGCGAAGCCCACAGCGGGGACACTCGGCAAGCTTCCCTGCTGCTTTCTCGTCGACCGAGAGGACTGCCTTGCAATTCCCGCACCTGACTCTGATCGCCATGCCGCGCCGGGCCAATGTTGGCCCGCTCTGTCGGGTGGTAAGACGGTTGGCTTGCCGCATATCGCCTGGCGGCAGTCTAGACCAACTGATTGCTAAAATCTGCCTTACCGCTGCCCCGCTATCTGCACCGTCGCGGCTTCGCTAAGCCCTCACCCGGTGCGCCGCACGTTCCACAGGCCGCGGGTATGGCGCCGGTACAGCTTGGCAACCCTCTCGTCGCTGCTGACGGTCCGCTGGATCGCTTCGCTCTCGTCGACCGCCGTGGCGAGCCAGGGGCCGTAGGTCTCACCGCCCACGGCAAAGGTCAGTTCCCACGGGTAGCGCTTCACCGGCGGCCGCTCGCCCTGGATCTCGCGGGCCTCCGCGTCGGTCGCCGTGCCGAGCACGTCACGCGCGGCGGCGGCCTCGGCCTGGTCCTCGGCGCGGGTCTCTCCGTCGATCGCTAGTAGGGTCTCGCTGCTCATTGCTCGCATCCTTCTCGCTTGAGGTTCAAAACGGCTCGGCCGTAGCGGCCGGCGTGAATTGTACACGGCCGGGCGTGCTGCTCGGGGCGTGAGTTCACACGTTCGGCGAGGATCTCTTGCCCCGAATTGTGCGCCGGTTTTTCGCGTGGCGCGCGTAAGGGCCGGGACGTGTGGCGCAGTTGGGTTCCGGTGGGGATTCGGACCCCGGCCGAGAGCGTGTTCTCCACCGATCGCGAAGGATCGGTTACAATCGCGGCGCCGGCGGGTGGCCACCCGTCAGTTCAACTGGGCCAGCGGATTGATCCCCGCGTCGGCCTGCCGCTGTGACCCTCCCTCCCGGTGGTCCAGCGGCGGGCCGGGCTCTTCAAAAGCCGGGAGGGCGTGAGCGTGACGAACGGACAGCTGACGGCGGCCGAGAACGATCTCGAGCAGTGGGTCGAGTCGTGGCGCGAGCTGCGGGGGCGTTGGGACGATTTCGACTACAAGCACGGCGAGGTGCGCCTAATTCGCGACCGATGGCCGGCGGCCGAAGGCGAGCCGCTTTTCTTGATGCGGCCAGTAGAGTACGGCGAGGTCGACGATCGCCCCATTCGCGTGCATGAGGCGTTCGGCTGCCTCGCGTTCCAGCGGCTACCTGCGGCCGCGATTCGATACTGGGCTCTCGCCCACCGTCGCGTCGCTCGCTTGGCCGGCAATTGGGTTTCTGACTCGTGGGCGAGGGAACTCCACGCCGCACAATCGGCCGAAGATGATGCGGTCACTCTCTGCCTTCAATCGGCTGAGCACATGCTGCGGTCCCCCGTCGACCTATGCGAGGCGGGCTGGCACACTCCCGCCGACGAGGTGGGCCGCGCCGGGTTATGGGCCGCCATCTTGTTCGAACACGCGGCTGCGACCTTTGGCTCTGAGTTCGACCGTATCGGGCCGCCGTGGCCCGGCCTGGAGTGCGACGAGCCTTCCCGCGTGGAACACATCCCAGCGCGAATCGCCCGGGTGAGCCGTGTCGCGATCGATCGCCTAATCGAGATCGCATCGACCGCCTGTGCGGCAGGCTCAGAGCCGTTTGTCGATAGCGAGAAACCGCCGGCCGGCGGAGCGGCCAACGAGGCGCCGTCACCCCCTGAAAAGGGCCGGCCTAACGTTCACCCCGAGGAAGAGTCGACCATCCCGCTAGAGTGGCGAACGGACAAGATGTCGCTCAATGAGCTTGCGAGGATTCATAAGGGCAGAAAGACGAATGCGAGCACCTACTTCGGCGCGCAGTGCCGGCAAGAGAAGTTCGTCTTCTACGGTAGCGGCCGGCTATATCACACCGACGTTCACAACTTCCCTCGCGAGAAGTGGCCCCAGCTCGTCGGCGATGCCCGGGCAGAACAGCTCGCCGCGAGCTTGCGAACGATAGAAGTTCGATAGGAACGATAGAAGTTCGATAGATCCAAACGACTCGCGCCCCGAGCAGGCGCGGTGACCCATTACTCTTCGATCCATGCAGCCGCTTGCCGCGGCAGTCAGTCATGGTCCCGAGGAGACGATCACCGTGCCCGCAACCCTTTCCCGCCCGACGGCGGACGATCTCACCGCCGTCCCCCGCCGCTATCTCTCGTACCGAGAGGCGTCCCTCTACACCGGCTACAGCGTCCGGACTCTGACCCGGGCCATCGGCGATGGCGAACTCGACTGTGTCGAGCATGGCGCCCGCCGGACTATCGATCGGTTCGATATCGACGCGTGGCTTGCGGGCAAGAAAAGCCGCCGGCAGGCCGCGTCGGCCTGAGTGCAACCTCGCGGGCCCCGCCCGCTGCACACGGCCGAGCGGCTCCTCCGCCGTGGAAGTCTTCACCCGAGCCATTAGGAGACCGGGAGACATGGCAATGACCAAACAAGTGGCGGAGGACTACTTCGCCGAAAGCGTTCCTGAGTACGCCCACGCTTTAGGAGTGGCGTGCGACGTGCCCAGCGTGCGGGAGCAGCTGCTCACCGTCGCCGCGGAGATCGAGAGCGGCGAACAAACAGACCGTGAGGTGCGATCTCAGCTCACGTTCTGGCTGCTCGACCTGATCGACGCGATCGAGGAGCACGTCATCGACGACCACGTCCGCGACTTCGGAGTGGCCCTGCTCGAGTCGATCAACGCGTCGGGAGCACCTGACGCGATCGAAGCCCTAGCTCGCCGAACCGCCTGACCCCAAAAACACAGCCACCCCGCGTCCGGAGATCGTCGCAAACGACCGGGCGCAGGGCGGCGTGTTTGGTGGCTCAATTCCCCATGCCTAAGGAACAAGCCTCAGCGAGCAAAAGCATGATACCAAGTTGTCGAGCAACTGAACAACTCCGCTGCCCGTCCTGCCGCCGGCAATCGGCCAAGGTCGATCAGCTAGAGCGGGTCATCGATCGCCTGGCCGTTCGGCTGGTGGAACTCGCCCGCGTTGTCGCCCGTCGTGAGATCGACGACGAGCACGCCCGCTGGGTCTCTGAGACCGGGGGGGCGGGCTGATGGTCATAACCACGGCGAACGGACATGCCGGCGAACGCTTCGAGGTGGGGAGCCACCGAAAGCTATACCCGTCGCACGTCGACCAACTCCTCGAGCGTGGCATCACGCTCGAGACGGCCGAAGGGGCCGGGCTCTACAGCGAGAGCGACCGCAACCGGCTCGCCAAGATCGTCGGCTGGAAAGGCTACCCGGCAAAGTACGGGGCCGCCGTTGTGTTCCCGTACCGCGACGGGGGCCGCGAGATCCTCTCACGCATCAAGCCGGACAACCCGCCGTTTCGCAACGGCAAGCGGCTGAAGTACCTGCAGCCCAAAGGCGTCGGCGGGAGCTGCTACTTTCCGCCAGGTGTTCGCGAACTGGTCAACGCCGGCCGGGCCCGCATCCTCATCACCGAGGGCGAGTTCAAGGCTCTGAAGGCGACGCAGGAAGGGTTCGCCACGATCGGCCTGCCCGGCGTCAGCATGTGGAACCGGCCCAAGAGCGTCTCGCTGTGTAACGACCTGGCGTCGATCGACTGGAAGGGCCGCACGGTCTACATCGCATTCGATAGCGACGCGGTCGAAAAGGCCGAGGTGGCTCTCGAGGAGTCCAAGCTTGCGGCGGCCCTAACCGCCGAGGGCGCCGCGGTTCGCGTTGTCCGGCTGCCGGCCGGGCCGCCCGACGCGGCTGGCGAACCAACGAAGCTGGGGCTCGACGACTTCCTTGTCCACTACGGTCCGGGCGCGCTCGAAAAGCTAATCGAGCAGGCCCAACCGGCCGACGAGATCGACCCGGGATCGCTCAAGTGCGAGGCCAAACAGGCCGACCCGGCCGACACGGCGAAACACTTCCTCGCCGAGACCGCGATCGATGGTGAGTCGCGGATTCGGTTCTACCAAGGGGCGTTCTGGTACTACTCCGGATCGTCCTATCGGGAGCTGGCCGAGGGAGACCTTCGCGCCAAGGCGGTCGAGTTCCTCTCCGATCGCTTTGTCATGGTCAAGGGCGAGCACGCGTCCAACCTGCTCGAGCACGTACGCGCAAAAACGCTGGTCCCCGCTCACCTGTTCCAGCCTATTTGGCTGCCGCCACGCTCCGGCGACGAGCCGCCGGCGGTGGAGTGCGTCTCGTTCCGCAACGGCATCGTGCACCTGCCCGCGGTCGCCAGGGGTGAGGCCAAGCTGCTGCCGTCGACCCCGCGATTCTTCACCACCTGCGGGCCCGACTTCGCGTTCGACCCGAGCCCGCCGAAGCCGGAGCGGTTTCTGCGGTTCCTCGGCGAGACGTTCGGCGACGACTGGCAATCTGTGGAGCTGCTGCAGGACTGGTTCGGCTACTGCCTCACGGCCGACACGCGGCAGCAAAAGTGTTTGCTGATCGTCGGGCCGAAGCGATCGGGCAAGGGGACGATGGCCCGCGTGCTGACCGCGATGCTCGGCAAGGGGAACGTGGCGGCGCCGACGCTCGCGGGGCTCGGCGAGAACTTCGGGCTGCAGTCCCTGCTAGGCAAGCCGCTCGCGATCATCCACGACGCGCGGCTCTCCGGCCGCACCGATCAGGCCAAGGTGGTCGAGAGGCTGCTGTCGATCACCGGCGAGGATCACCAAACGGTCGACCGGAAGTACCGCGACCCGATCACCGTGAAGCTGCCGACCCGCTTCATGGTCATGAGCAACGAACTGCCGAGGCTGTCGGATTCGTCCGGAGCGTTGGTCGGCCGGATGCTGCTGCTCGAGACGCCGAACTCAGTCTACGGCCGCGAGGATCACCACCTGACCGACGCGCTCCTCGAGGAGCTGCCCGGGATCTTCGCATGGGCCGTGGAGGGGTGGGTTCGGCTACAGCAACGCGGCCGGTTCGTCCAACCCGATGCGGCCCTCGAGCGGCTCGAGGATCTTGCCGAACTGTCGTCGCCCGTGAAGGCGTTCCTCGGCGAGCGGTGCGTCGTCGACCCCGGCCAGCAGACCGCGAAGAAGCACGTCTACGCGTCCTGGCGTTCGTGGTGCGAGAGCCACGGGCTCCGACCGACCGGCGAATCGACGTTCGCGAGGGACCTCCTGGCGGCTGCTCCGGCCGTCCGATCGAGCCGCGTGCGGCTGGACGGCTCGCGGGAGCGTGTCTTCAACGGTTTGGGGCTCATGGCCCCCTCTGAGTGGGGGGAATACGCATGAGGTGTCCCGGGGTGTCCCGGGGTCTGTCCCGGGGTCCGATCGACCCTAAGTCCTTACTACCAAAGGCCTGTCCCTACTGTCCCGGGACAAACGCCCACTCAGGTGGGGTGAAATCGTGAGAGAGCAAAAAACACCCTCGCAGGGAAACACAGAAAAGGGTTTCCGTGTTCAACCCCGGGACACCCGGGACACCCCTATTTCTATAGGGGCAAACGGGCCCAATTTGGCCACCCGACCCCGGGACACGTCCCGGGACAGCGACGAGAGCCGCGTGCTCGCGTGCCCGCCCGCGTCCCCGAATCTCCCCGGCGAAAAACCCGCCCACGCCCCCGGCTGCCCGTGCGGCAACCCGGCCCACCTGAGCGTCGACAACCCGTTCGGGGAGGACCTCGCTCGCCACGCGGCCGCCCTCGACAGCTGGCAGCTCCGCGACACGCTCGCCGAGGTCGAAACCCAGCTCGGCGACCTCAGCCAGTTCGGCGGCCAGCACGCGGCGCCCGCGACCGACCGCCAGTCGCCGCGGCAAGAGCAACGCGTCGACCACGCCCGCGAGACCGCCGAGGCCCTCAGCGAGGAGGCCCCGCCGTTCTGAGAGCCCCACCCGTTTTTGACGCAAAAACGGCCGACCGACCTCCGGCTCGCTTGACCACGCCCGACCAACCCCGCCTGCCCCGGACTCTGCACGATTTTCACGGACAGCAGCCGCCAACAGCGGCAAAACCAGACCCGGTGCGAATCCCCAAGCGATTCGGACCCCTCCCCGAAAGGAACCCAGACGA
Organism: Botrimarina sp.; assembly: GCF_040219535.1. Classification (NCBI taxonomy): domain Bacteria; kingdom Pseudomonadati; phylum Planctomycetota; class Planctomycetia; order Pirellulales; family Lacipirellulaceae; genus Botrimarina; species Botrimarina sp. The sequence goes on along the minus strand of NZ_JAVJSH010000013.1, from coordinate 96,252 downwards.
TGCCCACTGCCACCCTTAAGCGACCCGCGATCACCAAGCAGCGGCTCAGCGAGCGGACCCTCGCTGCGCCCGGCAGCGTCGACCGGACGGCCAAGGTCATCCGCGGCGTGAAGATCATCGGCACCGTGAGCCGCAACGGCCGGCGGTACACCGAGGAGTGCCTCCGCGACGCGGCCGGCCTGTACGAAGGGGCGAAGGTCTACCTGGACCACCGGAAACCGGGCGGCTCGCAAAGCGTCTCGGCGCACTTCGGCACGCTCCGCAACGTGCGGTGGGTTCCCGAGCGCAAGGCCGTCGTCGGCGACTTGCACTACCTGGCGAGCCACCCCTCGGCGGGCCCGATCCTGGAGGCGGCCGAATCGCAGCCCTCGGCGTTCGGACTGTCGCATGACGCCGATGGCGACGTGCAACGCCAGCGTGGCGAGTCGGTCGTCACCAAGATCCGCAAGGTGTTCAGCGTCGACCTCGTAGCCGACCCGGCGACGACGGCGGGCCTGTTCGAGAGCGCCGATCCGGGCTTGCCGGTTCGCGACGACGACGAGGCGCGGAGCCATTGCTTGCTCGCCCAAACGCCGCTGGCGAAGAAGGCTATCGAGATCCTGAAGAAGCACGGCCGCGGCGGCGCCGGGCTGTTCGACGAACTCCGCGACCTGTTCGAAGGCGTCGTCGCGGGCGAGCCGGTCCGGGAGAGCGCCTACCCCAGCTCGCAGACGGCCTTCCTACGCGAGATCCGGCGGCCGCGTGACCTACGCGACCTGGAGGAGTCGCGACGCAACAGCGGGCGTGTCCGGGGCCGTAGCGCCGCCCTGACGGCCTACCCCGGCTCGCAATCGGACTTCCTCGCAGCCCTCCGCGGCTGACGCGAGAACGCCAGCGATCAACCTGGAATTTTCCAAGTTCACACGAACCACCCGACCCCCCATAGGACAGCATGACCGCAACAGTAGACATTGCCGCCGCTCTCGCCCCCACCGAAGCAACGCAGGACGCGTACCGCGACTGGGTTCTCTGGATCGCCGAGACGGGCCGAGCGTCAGACGATCCAAACGACCTGGACGAACTCCGCGCTCTGCTCGCGGCCCTCGGCTACCCGCCGCAGCGCCTGCAGTACGACGTCGACCGCTGCGGCTACCGCCAACAGTGGGCGGCCGATCTAGAGCGGTGCGACGCGTGGCAGCACGAGATAGACGCTATGCACGAGGCGTGGAACGCCGCGTCGACCGCGTGGTGCGAGGCCCCTATGTCGGAGCGTACGGCCAAGCGCGAGGCGATGGATCGCATCTACGGCGACCGCAAGCAGCTCGTCGACGTGCGGCAAAGCCTGCTCTTGTCGAGCGAGGGCCACCTGTGGGCGACCGCCCGCGTGGACCCCGAAACCAACGTGCCAGTGGGCGACTGGTCCGACTGGCGCAACGTGCGGCTCGCCAGCGAGGAGGAGTGGAACCACCAGCGCGAGTGCCTGGCGAGCGGCGGCCTGCCGCTGTTGTACATCAAGCCGAAGCGCAAGCCATCCAAAGCAAACAGCGAGGCCGCCCATGCCGGTTCAATCCGATAGCGAAAGTGAGGCCCCGATGGTCACCGGTATCGCCCATAGCACGACCGACGCGGAGCACGTGGAAGAGATCGAAGCCAAGCTCGGCGACGACTGGCCCGACCTCACGCCGCTGCAACGGAACTTCCTGGCGGCCTTCGCCCTCGCCGGTTCGGTCCGGCGCGCCGAGAAGGCCGCCCGGGCGTCGCGCCGGTCGCACTCGCGCTGGATGGCGACCGACCCGGACTACGCCGAGGCGTTCGAACAGACCCGCCGCGTCGCGTCGGACATGCTTGAGGAGGAGGCCCGGCGCCGCGCCGTGGAAGGGTGGGAAGAGCCGATCTTCCAGAACGGCAAGCAGGTTGGCGTCAAACGCCGCTACAGCGACACGCTGCTGATCTTCCTGCTGAAGGGCAACAACCCGGCCAAGTTCGGCGACCGGGTCGAGCAAACGCACCGGGGCAACTCGCCGGTGGCCCTGTTCGAACTGCCGAAGAACGGCCGCGAGATCGACGTTCAGCTGGTGGACGATTGGTACGGCCCGCAGCGGCGGCCCGCCGAGATCGACGCCGAAAGCGGCGACGATGCGTCGGATTCTGCCCCGGATTCTGGCGGGGCGGCCCTAAAAGCCTACGGGGCGGGATGAGTTGGGTTCCGGCGAGGATTCCGAGCCTGCCTCTCTGCGATCTTTGACAATTCGGGCGGATATGGCCCCGGGGCGGTTGGCGAGCCGCTCCGGGGCGCCAGTGCAGCGGACTCGCAGTTGTCGAGCGGCAGGGCCGGGTTGATCGGGCTCGGGTAGTTGCTCGGCGTGACGTGGAGGTCGAGGGCCATACCGGCAGCGTGACCGCTACCCGTTGCAGATACCGCACGGCTCGCCCTCTTCAGGCCCACAGTACCGGCCCTGCTTGGTGTTCCCGAAGTTTCGGCAGCTGCGGTTGTGCCGCTTGTTGCTCTTGGTGTTCAGCCAGTGTGTCTGCTGGGCTTCGTCAAATGGGCCGGACGCTGCCGCCGGAGATCCCCGAGCCGGGGCCGGACCGGCGACGATCTCGTCAGCCGGCGCCGGAGCGGTGAACAGCGGCCTCGGCGCCCGCCCATCGGGAAGCCTGCCCGCCAGCATCGCAGCGATTCGGTAGCCGGCCTCAGCCGCGCGGCGGTGCGACACCGCGCCCGCCTGCTTGTAGTAGGCGGTGTCGAGCTGGACCGGATCAAGCAGCACGGCGCCCTCGGCCTGATAGACGGCTTCGCGAACCGACGCGGTGTAGACCGCCGACCCGGCGAGCCGCCAGCTTTCGCGGAGCCAATCCTTCGGGGCGAGTTCGTCGGCCGCCGCTTCGCCCGCCTCGGCGTGCTCCTGAGAGAACTGCACCGCCCGGACCCGGACCCGCGAGAAGTCGGTCCGCCGCGGCAACAGCGCCTGATCCCAAAACGCGTGGAGGTTACCACCCGGCCCGCTGATCGGAATTGCGTTGCCGCCCTTATCGCCCTCGGGGAATCGCCCGGCCGAATAAAGCGCCGACGAGTGGCAGGGCTGGTGCGAGTCGGCCGCCAAGTGGAGGAACCAACAAAGGGCGACGGCCCGGTCGGCACGGGGGGCGCTGTCGTCGCCTAGCACGCGCAGTGCGCTGCCGATCGCCTGCACCACGTTCTGCCCGCTGGCGTCCGGGTCTGCCGGCGGCTCGGTGTCCCGGTTGCCCGGCAGCTGCTTGCCGAGCGCTTCGCGATCGTCCGGCGTCAGGAACACCGGCAGATTGACGTAGTGCCAGGTGGGCCGATTGAACCGCGACACGTCCTCACGGCTGACGGCGCCGCGCGAGCTGCGGACCTGATCGGGCCACGTTCCGGCATGGGCGAAGGCCCACACCCGCTTCTCGCCCTCAGAGCCGCGCCACACGTCGCTAGGGACGCTCTCGGCGAAGTGCTGGGCAAAACGCGGGTGGTCCGCCAGAAGGGCGACGGCCCGCTCCTGATCGGCCTCGCTGAGCTGGCCCCACGCGATCACGTCGATGCACTGGTGGCCGGGGGAGTTCCACGCGAGGGACGCCACGGGGGCGGCGAGGGCGATTGCGAGGATTGCGACGAGTCGAGCGAGCATAGCGGCATGGTAACCAGCCGATTCTGCCAGGTTTAGCGCCGCCCGAGGTGGAAGAGGCCGGGGCCAGCGAACACACTGCCCGGATGGCCGCAACAAACTGGCGATCCATCGCCTTGATCGCCGCTCTCGCTTTTGCTGCTGGCCTCTACGCTGTCCCGGCTGCCCGATTCCTGATTCGGGCGGGCGATGCTCCGGCGGTAGTCGTGGGCGACGACACCCGCGACCGGGGATGGGGTGAAAAGTTCGCCGAGGTCTGGATCTCCAGCTCGCAGGACGCGACAGAGCAGCCAGCCTATGTCTACTGGTCCGCTGCGAGCGACCCGGCGCCGCTGGTAGTCAGCCTGCACTCGTGGTCCGGCGACTACAAGCAGCACGACCCGCTGGCCGAGTTGTGCGCGGCCGCTGAGTGGAACTACATCCACCCGGACTTCCGCAGCGCCAACAACCGCCCGGAGGCCTGCGCCAGCCGGGCGGCTCTAGCGGACATCGACGACGCGATCAGCTACGCGATCGACAACGGCACGGTCGACGAGTCGTTCGTCTATCTCGTCGGCGGCAGCGGGGGCGGGCACGCGTGCTGCGCGGCTTCGCTTACGTCGAAGCACGACATCCGGGCGTCTTACGCGTGGGTACCGATCACCGACATCGCCGCCTGGTATCACCAAACGGCCGACCGCGACTTGAGGTACGCGGCCGACATCGAAGCCGTGCTCGCCGGCGTCGACGACTTCTACGAAGCGGCCCGCGAGCGGTCGCCGCTATACATGCCGCTGCCGCTGCGGACCGGGGCTCTTCACGTGTTCGCCGGGGTCCGGGACGGGTACGACGGCAGCGTGCCGATCAGCCATTCGCTGGGCCTGTTCAACCGGCTGTGCAGAGAGCTGGGCGAGCCCGACGCCGCGGTGGACGAGGGGGAGTTGATCGCCTTGCTGACACGCGACCTGCGCGAGCCGGTCGGGAAGCTCGGCGACCGCGCGGTGTGGCTCCGGCGCGACACCGGCTTCGGCAGCCTCACGATCTTCGACGGCGCGCACGAATTGCTGCACGAGGTCTGCTTCGACCTGATCGTCGACGACTACCGGTCGGGCTCGAATTGAGCTGAGCCCCGTAGCGGCCCCCTAACGCGTCGCACGCGATCACGGCCTAGATATCGGGCCGACCGATTCGGGGCCGCGAGGCGGCCGGTTGTGCCTTCGCTCAAGAAGTCGACCTTCGCGCTCCCGTCGCAGTCTGGGCAGCGATCGTGATCCAGACGATGAGCACCGACGCCGGCTCCGGAACCGTGGCCGCCGTGATCGGCGCGATATCTCCGAAGTACGAATCCCGCCAGAGGGTGTAGTCCGCCGCGTCGACAACCGAGTCGCCGTTAAGGTCGCCCTGAGCCCTGGTGGCATCGAGAGCGCCGTAGTTCGCCCGCCAGAGCATGTGGTCGGACAGACCCACGAAGCCGTCACCATCCGCATCCCCTGGAAGTCTTTCGACAGGATCGGCGTAAATTTGGAAGGCATAGGCTGTCTCGTAGCTAGCCTGATCGACTCCGCTGAGCGTAAGGGCGCCGTCGACAATGGAGCCATTTGCGTAGCCCGGGTACAGCTCACCTCCGACACACGATCCGTGTCGGGGGGTCTTCCAGTTGAACGAATTGCAAGGGGAGGTAGTCGCTCCGAATTCGCCCTCAACTTCGTGACTCATGATGTAGCTGGGGAAGCGGAACGCCGGAGGGGTAATCACGTTCCCTTCAAATGCATAGGTGTGGTCCGAAGCCTGGACAGGCGACACCCCGCGAGGTTTAACCCACACGACGGGGAAGATGTACCCCTCGTTGGCTTCCGAGTAGTGAAGGAAGCCGCTTATGGTGAGGACTTCCTCAGGAGGCGGATCGGACACGTTAGTCCAGCGGTAGACAACGCGGCTCCGGTCAGAATCGATTTTAAAGAATTGTTCGTTCTCCGCTTGAGCCCAGTTCGGCGTCGGGAGCAGGAGGCATCCGAGCAGTGAGAGTCGACGGCAGGTCATCGGGCGTTTCCCGGCGGCAGCGGACGCTGAAAATTCCGGTGCCTAGCCTAGGTGCTGATCCGCCGCGCTGCAAACGTGTCGTCGATCCGCTCGTGGCGCCGCAACTCCACCAGCCGGGTAGGCGCCGCCGTCTGTTCGTAGCGCCCCATGCCGCGTCGGTCCGCCACGCGACCGAGATATCGACCAAGCCCGCCGGAGGCCGCGAGACGGCGGCACAGAAGGCCGCTCTTCGCCAACGCTTGCATCCGACCGCCGAAACCGCGAAGCTAGCTCCGTCAAAGCTACCCGGCCCCTCGGCTGTCACCGGCGGGTCGATCTTCGGGCTTCTGGGCCTGAGCAAATCAGATGTCGAACTTTAATCAGAAAACAGAGCGCGTCGCCGTGGGTATCGGTCCGCCGTAAGGCCTCCGGGGCGGTTCTGATTCCGCCTGACAGTGCCTACGGCGACGCGCTTTCTTTCGGGTCATTCTCGTGACTCACGCGGCCATATGCAGCGGCGCTAGCTGCTGCGCTGATTCTTCCCAGGCGGCGGCCGACCCGGTCGAGCGTCGGGGGCTGCTGTCGCGGCTGTTCAAGGGCTGATCGATCAACGCCCGGCCGCTCCGCGTGGGGCGGCCGGGCTCTTTCTTAACCGGGGGGAACCGATGGCGACGCTTTCTAAAGAGCCCGACGCCAAGAGCAAGCGGACGGGCAAGGTCCTCAGGGGCGGCTACCGCATCCAAGTGATGATCGACGGCCAGCGGCGGAGCATCCGGCTCGGCAAAATGCCGAAGGCGCAGGCCGACAACGCGAGGCGTCACGTAGAGGCCCTGGCGTCCGCCAGGATCGACGGCAGCGCGCCGCCGGAGCCAACGGCCGCGTGGGTTGGCGGGCTCTCTGACACGCTCAGGGGGCGGCTAGAACGGGCCGGGCTGGTTCGGCCGCGGGACGCGCGTAGCGGCATGACCGTTGGGGAGCTGGTCGACAAGTTCCGGGCCAGCAAGTTCCCCAACTACAAGCCGAGGTCAAAGGCGACGGTCGATATGGGGCTCAAGGCCGTGCTCCGCATCATGGGGAGCGAGACACTGGTTCGGGACGTGACCCCGGGCGACTGCGAAGACTACAGCAACCAGCTCAAGAGCGAGGGCCTGTCCAAGGCGACCGTGCACAAGCGGTGCAGCATCGCGACGAGCCTGTTTCGCTACGCCATGAAGCACCGGATCATCGATCGCGAGCCGTTCGCCGATTCGGACGTCAAGCGGTCGACCGTCGCGACGACGCGGCGGGCGATCATCAGCGAGGCCGACGCGAAGCTAGTGCTCGACAAGCTGCCGGACGCCGAGTGGCGGCTGCTGTTCGTGCTGAGCCGGTGGGGTGGTCTCCGCGTGGGGAGCGAACCGAGGACGCTCAAGTGGTCGGACGTCGACTGGCAGCGTATGCGTATCCGCGTCCGCAGCCCTAAGACCGAACACCACGAGGGCCACGCGAGCCGCGAGGTCCCGATCTTCCCGGAGATCGAAGCGGAGCTGCGCGACGTGTGGGAAGCGGCCGAGCCGGGCGAGGAGTGGGTTCTGCCGTTCCTCCGCAGCCGGACCGACTCGGCGCTCCGCAAGCCGCTCAAGGCAGCGATCAAGCGGGCCGGCCTCGAGGTCTGGCCGCGATTGTTCCACAACATGCGGGCCACGCGGCAGACGGAACTAGAACAGAGGTTCCCCTCGCACGTGGTCTGCAAATGGCTGGGCAACAGCGTTCAGATTGCGAACAAGCATTACCTGAGCGTGACCGACGACGACTTCGCGAGGGCGACCGAAAAAACGGTGCAAAATCCGGGGCAGACAGCCGACGACACGGGCGGACAGGCCGCGACAACGCAGAACCCCGACGCGAGCGAGCCGACAGAAAGTCCCGAGGAGTCTAGCCCTGTCACCCCGTGTCCAACCGGCCGGGCAACACCGTCGATAGGATCGAGGTCTTCAACCCGGGGGCGGCCGCGGTCGATCTGGACGGCTGGTTCGTCGACCGCGTGGGTGACTCGGCCCTCGCCGACGACGCCGCGCCGCAGGTCCGATCGCTCGTAGAGGTCGGCCAGTCGCTACGCAGCAACCCCACCACCATCCCCGCCGGCGGCGTGGCCGTGCTCTACGACGGCGCGGGCCTCGGCTACGACCCGACGCGGTTCCGCGCCGCCTGGCCGCAGACGCCCGGCGCCGCGGTGCTGATCGGGGTCGACGGGTGGAGCGACAACGTGCTGAACAACTCGCCCGCGCCGAGCGACTACGCGCCAGCCCTGCCGGGCCGGACGGTCGGGTTCTGGCCGAGCGACTCGGCGTACCGCTCCGACACGCTCCAGACGGCCGAACAGGGTGTGCGGGTGGTGGGCGTGCAGAGCGCCGCCTTGTCGTTCAGCTACGACGACGCCGACGACTGGCCGCGTAGCAACAACGAGGCGTCGGTCTTCTTCACCACCGGTTCGCCGAGCAGCGGCGCGTCGTGGCTGCGGAGCACCGCGGGCGAGGCCGGCGCGTACCAGAGCACCGCTACGGTGCTCGCTGGCGAGCGGCTCAACGGCGCCGACTTCGGCAGCCCGGGCGTCGCGCCGCCCGGTTCGGCGAGTGGGCTGGTGATCTCCGAGATCATGTACAACCCGGCGTCGATCAACGGCCCGACCGAGTGGGAATGGATCGAATTGGTCAACGGCGGTCCGGCGATCGATTTCGCCGCGACGCCGCACTTCCTCGACGACGACGACGGCTCGCCGCTGGCGGAGCCGAACGTCGTCGCGGGCCAGTTGCCCCGCGGCGGCGTGGCCGTGCTGTACAACGCCGACGCGGCCTCGCCCACGGAGTTCGCGGCCGCCTGGTCGGCAGGCGCGGGGTCGGCCTTGTTCTTGCCGATCGACAACTGGCCGGCGCTAGCCAACGGCGGCGACCTCGTGGGGCTCTGGAGTAGCGCCGGCGCGTACGAGGCGGCTGTCGCCGCCGACAGCCTGGCCGGCTCGGTGGCGGGCGTCGTGTACGACGACTCGGGCGACTGGCCCAGCAGCAACAACGCCGATTCGATCAGCCTCGCCGCGCTGGGGCTCGACCCTTCGCAGCCGACGAGCTGGGTCCGCGCGTCGGGCGACCCGGGCGACCCGGCCGCGCGCGAGGCCGCGCCGGTCGTGACGAGCGTTGTGGACAACTCGGGGCTCGACGTCGGAAGCCCGGGCCTGGTCGAAGGCGTCGTCGTCGACCCGCTGGCCGGCGACTACAACGGCGACGGCCTAGTCAACGCGGCCGACTACACCGTGTGGCGCGACGGCGGCCCGCTGCAGAACGAAACGGCGAGCCTCGGCGCGATCGACGGGGCCGACTACACCGCGTGGGTCGCCGCCTACGGCGGCGCGGGAGCGGTGGGCGTGCCGGAACCGGCTGGGGGTGTGACAGCGATCGTGGTAATGATGCTCGCGGGCAGCGGGGTATGTGGGAGGACAACTAGCAGGAACCGGGTTCCAGCGGACCAAGGGCGGTCAGGTTGTCCGGGGTGGGCGGGCTAGGACCAAATCGCGTGAGCGTGAATCGCTCATGTAGCGAGCTTGCCGTCTGCACTCACTCCCAATCGTCCTCGTCGGCGACTCCAGCTGCGTACTGGATCTCCTCGACAAGCGCAAAGTCGTCGTCAGACATTTGAATCGATTCCCGATACTCCAACGCTTCTGGCTCGGCAACGTAGTCGACTTCCCCGTGGTGTTCAACGACGATCTCTCGGATGCTCTCAAGGTTCGTTCGAAAGTATTCCTTCCGGAGGTTAACTCGGTTCACCCTGCTGCCATGCAAGGCGCGGTGAAGGGCGTTCTCAAGCTTGGGCGCGTCATCGCATGAGATCATCATGTGAACATCGAAGGGGAATGGCACCGACGCGTCACCGAGCTCCTTAACCCGGTCAAGTGGCTCAAGACGTCGAGTCATTCCAACTTTGAAGACACTCTCGCCAAACGAGCCTACATTGGAGATCACGTAGATGTGTCCGGCGCGAGTCTGCTGGGCCATTGACAGCGCGCGCTGCGAGCGCGCCTCCGCTTCCGTGAGCTTTGCCTGAAGCGCTTCGACCTCGGCTGTATGCTCGCCAGCAGCTTTCGCGAGCGCTTCGGCGAGGGCCGCCTCGATCGCTTGCCGTTCAGCGGCCACGCGTCGCATCTCACGCTCTAGTTCCCGCTCCGCCTTCTGCTCTTCGCGGATTTTGGCCTTGATCCTCGCTTGCTCCGCTTTCGCGTGCTCCCGCCGTAGCACAGCCTCATACTCCCGCTTTAGATCACTCAATAGTTCCGCTTCGGTGTCGGCGGGCACCTCGTATTCGTTCTTCCGGCAGAATTCAATCGCCTTAATTAGCCGGTCCTTTTGCGTCGAGAAGTTCTGCCCAGTGAGCTTTGAACCGACCCATTTTGTAGTGTCGTTGAGAAAGCGTCTTCCAAGATTGTCGATAGTCTTTTCGCGGTTGTTGGCGAAATCTACCATCCTTTCGGCTTCACTTCGTTTCTCGTGCACCTCCTTCTGGAGTTTAGCGCGTTCATCGGCGATTATGCGATCGAGATCAGAATGAAATTGACGCCACTTCGTGACAGCCTGACCATTCTGCTCGAGGAGTCGTTCGATCAACTCCCTTGCCTCGGCACGCTCCCTCCGAGCCCGCATGTAATCGGCGTGGGTGATCGCGTAAGCGGTGATTGGGAACGTGCCAAGAAACAAAACGAGGAATGCAAGGAAGCTGCCGCTTCCTTCGGCGCCGCTGACAAACGCACCAATCGCTCCGACTGCGGCGAGGATACCGGCGGCGATCGAAACGTAGGCCGCGTAGTCGAAAAGCCCCTTGGTGCTCTCTGGCACAAACGGCTCCGCTGGCTTTGGCGGCGACTCGTGTACGTCAACGAACTTGACCGTCTCGTGGCATCGCGGACACCGTTGTGGCTTCTCGAATGCGGCCGCCGACGCTGACACGCGCGCCTGACACTTTGGGCAGAAGCGAGAGACTTTTTCGCCGTTTTGCACTGCTCGGCCTCAGCCGTTAAAGTCGGACTGGATTGAGCATACTGTGGCCAAATTGACGCAAGCGATCAAGCGAGTTAGAGCGAAGACAAGCGCCAGTAGGCATGCTGAGCGTCTAACGTCATGCGAGCATCCGTGAAGACTGACGCCGCGGCTGCTCTGCCTGTCGTCGGAGAGAGCGCGGCACGCCTGGATGTGAGATTGGCCGAATGGACTTAACGCAACGCTATCGTGTTGCTCGCCGACGCGAGCGGGCCTTTATGCATTATCTGAATCCGAGCCGAGTCTTGAGTGGCGCCATGGGAGAACGCAGTCTGTCAGGAGCGCTTGTCGGTTCGCTCGCAACAGCCGCGTTTGTAGCCACGATCCCGCCGCTCGCCCACGCCGGCGAGGCGATCGTCGACCTCACGCACCCGTTCGACGGCGACACGATCTACTGGCCGACGGAGACCGGCTTCGTCCTCCAGCGGGGCACGGCCGGGTTTACCGAGCGGGGATACTTCTACGCGGCCAACCGCTTTTCCGCGCCGGAGCACGGCGGCACGCACCTCGACGCGCCGTTCCACTTCGCCCAAGAGGGCCAGACCGTCGAACAGACTCCGCTCGAGCGGCTCGTCGGGCCGGGCGCGTGCGTGGACGTGTCGGGCAGGTGCGCGGCGGACCGCGACTACCAAGTGACGGTCGAGGACCTGCTCGCTTGGGAGCGAGAGAACGACGCTTCGCTCGAGGGCAAGATTGTCTTATTGCGAACCGGTTACGCGAGCCATTGGCCCGACCGCGAGAAGTATCTCGGCACAAGCCAGACCGGCCGTGCGGCGGTCGACCTGCTGCGCTTTCCGGGCCTGCACCCGAGCGCCGCCGATTGGCTCGCAACGAAGCGGCAGATCGAGGCCGTGGGCATCGACACCGCAAGCATCGACTACGGCCGGTCGGCCGACTTCCAGAGCCACGTGAACCTGTTCAAGCGGAACGTGCCGGCGCTAGAGAACGTGGCGTCGCTCGCGGGCTTGCCGCCGGCCGGCTTCCGGGTGGTCGCGTTGCCGATGAAGATCGCCGGCGGCTCCGGCGCGCCGTGCCGGATCATCGCGATTCTTGAAGAGTGACGCGGCCGCCGCGCTCGAAAGTCGCCTCCCACCGCCATGGCTGTCGCGCCAGGCGGCGCTTCACGAGCTCGACGCGGCCGGCTTGTGGGCCGACAGCTCGTAGCGGCGGATCTTGCGGTCGAGCGTGGAGCGTTCGATGCCGAGGATGCCGGCCGAGCGGCTCTTGTTCCAGCCGGTGCTCTTGAGCGTCGCGAGGATGTGCCGGCGCTCGATCTCCGCGAGGGGCACCGGCTCGTAGGAGCCGCCGCGGCCGGCGGGGAGCTCGGCCTCCGTGTCGCCGCTGGTCTTCAGCGTGGAGAGGACCAGGTCGTCCACGTCGATCACCTCGCCGCGCGCGAGCACCACGGCGCGCTCCACCACGTTCTTCATCTCCCGCACGTTGCCCGGCCAGCGGTAGCTGAGCATCGCCTCGGTGGCGCGGGGCGTGTAGCCGGTCAGACGGCGGCCGGTCTCGGCGTTGAAGCGCTCGAGGAAGAACCCGGCTAGCACCGGGATGTCCTCGGGCCGCTTGCGGAGCGGCGGCACGACGATCTCTAGCACGTGCAGCCGGAAGTAGAGGTCGCGCCGGAACTGGCCCTCGGCGACCTGCTGCTCGAGGTCGCGGTTCGTGGCCGCGATCACACGCACGTCGACCTTGATCGCCTTGTTGCCGCCGACCCGTTCGAACGCGTGGCCCTCGAGCACGCGGAGGAACTTGGCCTGGATCGACGGGCTCATCTCGCCGATCTCGTCGAGCATCAGCGTGCCGGTGTGGGCGGCCTCGAACTTGCCGACCTTGCGGTCGGTTGCGCCGGTGAACGCGCCCTTCTCGTGGCCGAACAGCTCGCTCTCGAGCAGCGACTCGGACAACGCCGCACAGTTGAGGCACACGAACGGCCCCTTACGGCGCGGGCTGCTGAAGTGGACCGCCCGCGCGACCAGCTCCTTGCCCACGCCCGACTCGCCGCGGATCAGCACGGTGGCGCGGCTCGGTGCGGCGCGGGCGATCTCGCCGGTGACGCGTTCGATGGCCTCGCTGCGGCCGACGATCTCGCTCTCGACGCCGAGCCGCTCGCGGAGCTGGCTGTTCTCGTGCTTGATCTTGTCGAGGTTCTCGGCCAGCGCGTCGCGACGCGCCAGGTTCCGCAGCGCGACGGCGACCGTGTCGGCCACCGCGAGTGTGAACTCCAGGTCGTCCGGGTCGAGCGCGCGGCCCGAGTCGGTCGAGTACAGGTGCACCAGGCCGAGCGGCCCGGACTCTTGCCGGATCGGTGCGCACAGCACGCTGGTCGCGAGGATGTCGCCGCTAGAGTCGCGAGCGCCGAGCTGCGAGTCGTCCATGATGTTGCGGGCGAGCACGCCCTGGCCGTCGCGCAAGACGGTGCCGGCGAGGAAGTCAGACACCTTGTGGTAGCGGTGCGGCGAGTCGCTCCGCGCGGCGGTCTGGCGGAGGGCCTCGGGGCCGGGGGCGCCGGGCTCGCGGCTGTCGAGTAGGAGGACCGCGCCGGCGTCCGCCTGGGTCGCGTCGAGTAGGCCGTCGAGCGCGCGCTTGGCCAGCGACGGCACGTCGGGCTCTTTCGCGAGTTCGAACGCCAGTCGGCAGAGCATCGTGGCCGCGCGGCCGACTTTGGGTTGCGCGTCGGCGACCGAGAGGATCTCGGGGTCGGTGCCCGGGTCGAAGTCGGGCTCCAGGTAGCGGCTCTGCAGCCGCCGGTGCGTGATGTGGGTCGGTTCGAGCGCGAGCGGCTCGAGGACGCTCTCGGCGTCCTCCAAGCGGTCGGGCTCGAACTCGGCCGAAGACCCGCCGTCGCCGTTGGCGTCGCCCGTGGCCGGCTCGAGGTCGCCGAGGCTCGTGGAGCCGGCCAGCGGCTTGCTCGCGCGGAGCACGCTCCCCGAGTCGGGGAACGCCTGCGACAGGTTATCGACGAAGGCGAGCCAGGTCGAACCGATCTGGATGATGTCGCCGGGCGAGAGCGTGTGGTCGCTGGTGATCCGCGCGCCGTTGACGGTCGTGCCGTTGCGGCTCTCCAAGTCCCGCAACACCCACTCGCCCGCCGAGGGGAACACCTCGGCGTGGCTGCGGCTGCAGCGTTCGTCCTTGACGACGATGCGATTGGTCGGCGCGCGGCCGATCGTGACGTTCTCGCCTGGCAACAGGCGGAAAACGTCGGTCCACTTGGACCCCTCGCGGATCACCAGGTAGTCGGTCGTTTCTGTCGTGTGCGACATCGACGGCGGGTGGACAGACCGCAGGGAGCTGGGGAATCGGCAACGAGGGTTGGAGCGAACCGCTGGCGCCGGGCAAATCGTGGCCGGTTTCCGCCAAGCGGGGGCAGCCCGGCCGAAAGCCAAGAGAGCCAACGGTTTACAGCTGCACTGTACGATATTGCAACAATGCCGTTTTGAACAGCGAAACCCGGCCGAGTCGCGGGCAATTACGGCCCGCCGGCTTCGCTGGTTCGACCCGCCGAAACCGTTTGCTGCGACACGACTTACCAACTATTCTCAAACCGGTGCGCCTGATGCCTGCTCGCTAGTTGTTGGCCGACCTGGCTCGGTTAGGACGGCTCGTTGTCCCGCCGCGAGAGAAGGCCAGGCAAGCGGCGCGGTTTGGGCGAATTGGTCGCTTCGGCGCGTCGGAGAATTCGGTAACAGAGACCAACACGGCCCGTCGCGTCGGCGGCGCGAACCCTCAGTGTGCGGAGACCCCCTGCGATGCGACGACCGTATGCCCACCACGTGACGACCCCCGCCGTAGCCGCCGCGGTGGCGGCCGTGCTTGCGGCGTCCTCGGCGTTGGCTGGCGGGTTGATCCGCGCCCCGGCCGTGGGCGGCGTGTATATCGACGCGGAGGGCGTCGTGACGGCGCCGCCAGCGGAAGGGAGCGAACAGCTCCGCGCCGCGTGGCAAGCGGGCCTCGAGCCCGCGCCGGCCGACTTGCAGCCGCTAGTGGATCAGCGGTTCGTTTCGCTCCGCGGGCTGAACGAAAAGCTGGCCGAGGTCCGCAAAGCGGGCCTGCCCGTGCCGGACGAAGTCCGATACCTGGCCGGCTTGCTGCGTGTTAAGCACGTGCTGGTCTACCCGCCCACGGAAGAGCGGCCCGGCGACATCGTGCTCGCCGGACCGGCCGAGGGTTGGCGGGTCGACCGGCTGGGCAACACGGTCGGCGTGACGACCGGCCGCCCCGTGCTGATGCTCGACGACCTGGTCGTCGCGCTGCGCGCCGCCGAGGGCGCCAACGGGCCTGGGATCAGCTGCTCGATCGACCCCACCCCCGAGGGCCTCGCCCGCGCTCAGCAGGTGACCCGCCGGCTCAACCCGGGAGAGGGACCGCTGATGGCCGCGCGGCGGCTCGAGCAGGCGTACGGCCGGCAGGTGGTGTCGGTGGCCGGCGTGCCGGCATCGAGCCACTTCGCCCGCTCGCTGGTGGCGGCCGACTTCCGCATGAAGCAGATCGCGATGGGCTTCGAGCCCGCCCCGGTTGGCGGCCTGCCGAGCTACCTGGAGATGGTCAATGTCGGCGCGGTGAAGGGGAACTTGCTGCCACGTTGGTGGCTGGCGAGCAACTACCAGCCGCTGGGCCGCGACAAGGACGGCCTCGCATGGGAGCTACGCGGCCAGGGTGTGAAGTGCCTGTCGGAGGAAGACTTCGTCGACGCGCAAGGCGAGCTGACGCGGGGCGGGGGGCGAGACAACACCGACGCCGACCGCTGGGCCGGGCTGTTCACCCAGCGGTTCGACGAACTTGCCGATCACGACTCGTCGTTCGGCCACGTGCGGAACGCGTTCGACCTGGCGGTCGTGGCTTCGCTGCTGACGCTCGAGGACCTGTGGACGGTGGCCGAGTTGGCCACGCCGCAGCTCGCCGTGGAATTCGAGCCCGAGGAGTACGCCACGCCGAAGTACGTGGCCACGCAGGCCAGCTTCTTGAAGCGCGGCGCCAAGTGGGTCATCACCGCCTCGGGCGGTGTGCAGGTCTTCCCGTGGCAGGTGGCCGACAAGAGCGAAGAGTCGCCGCAGCTGGCCGAGCTGCGCGAGAGCCAGGGCGCAGCGAACGCGGACGCTTGGTGGTGGCAGTGAGGCCGCGTTGCTCGTGGAGACGCTCTACGTCGAAACGACGGTGATCGGCAATATCGCCGGGCGTGACCATCCTGATCCAGCGATTGCCGCTCGGCAACGGCTGACTCGCACGTGGTGGCGGTCGCTCGGTACGAGGTACAAGCCGTATGTGTCAGAGTTGACAATCAGTGAGTGCAGTGATGGAGACCCCTCGGCGGCTTCGGAACGTTTAGGCATTATCCGCCGTGTTGAGGTTCTCACGGAGACGAGCGACGCCGAGATCTTGGCGACGCTGCTGCTAGATCACCGGGCTTTGCCGGCCTCCGAGCCTCGTGACGCGCTCCACATCGCACTGGCGGCGGTGAACGGTATAGACTTCCTGGTGTCGTGGATTTTCAAGCACATCTTGAATCCCCATTTGCAGCAGAAAATCGCCAGCACGTGTCGCGGAGCGGGCTTTCCCCCGCCGGTCATTTGCACTCCCCAGCAACTAGCGGAGTCCGATGACACCACTTGACCCGACGGAAGAGATCCGTGCGATCAAGCGCAAACTCGCCGCCGAGTTCGGCTTCGACGTGCACCGCATCGCCGAGGACATTCGGCGGCGTCAGGCGGAGTCGGGGCGCACCATGTCTCGCTTCCGCCAAAGCGATTCGAGCAATCGCACGCTACCGATGCGGGCGCCGGTGACTGACGCGTGACGCCGTGTTGGCGCCGCGGTCGTTTCAGGCCGCGCGCTTGAACGGGTTCCAACGCTTCACCATCGCCGACACGCCGTGCCGCCTTTCGCTGCGGCGGACGGCCGCTTCGTCGGTCACGTAGTTCAGCTGCAACGCGCGACGCACCCCCTCGAACGGCGCGTGGCCGTGCCAAGCGGTCGGGCCGTTCTTGAATGCCAGCAGCGTGCCGAAATGGGGCGGCGCTTCGACGGCGTAGTCGCTGAGGTCTTCGCTGCGTAGCAGACGCAGGCGGCCTCCGTCGGCGGCCCACGGCTCGTTCAGGTAAAGCAGCACCGTCACGAGCTTCGACTTGCTGTCCGTGTGGATCTGGCCGTCCTTCAGCCGGCAGCGGCCGCGAACGGTGAGCGTGGTCGGGCGGTTCGACAGGTCCATTCCGAACTTCTCGGCAAAGACCGTGCGGACCTCGGGCCCGCGCAGCGCGCGGCAGAGCTTCTCGAAGAGCGGCCCGCCGGGCACGGCGTCTTGCGGGAAGCTGCCCCCCTTCTGGATTGTCGGGTAGTCGGCCAAAACGTGGCCCATCTCCGACTGGGGCACAAAGCCCCGTGCGATCAGGTGCTCGAACGGGTCGGACGAGACCGGGGCGACGCGGAGGGCGTCGAGGTTCAGTAGGTCCATGGCGGTCGACGTGACAGGGGATAGGGGCGGGGGCCGGGGAGCGTTCAGCTCGCCATGGCGATCGGGGCGTTCGGGTATCGGGCGGCGGTGCGGTCGAGGACGCGCTGACAAGCGCGGAACGCGTCGTCGACGGTGATCTCGCGCATCGCCGAGTTGTCGGCCTTGCGGCGGGCGCGGCGGCCGCCGGATTGGAATCGCTTCTGCACGGCCAGGTGCGGCGCGCCGTAGGGGCCGCAGTCCTCGGGACGCGTCGAGCCGAACAGGCCGACCGTCGGCGCGCCGACGGCCACCGCCAAGTGCATCGGCCCCGTGTCCGCGCTGAGCATCAGCCGCGCCTGACGCAGCAACGCCGCCAGTTCATCGAGCGAGGTGGCCGGCGCGACCTCGGCCCAGCCGCCGCTGTGGCGGGAGATCAGCCGGGCCCAGGCGTGTTCGCGGTCGCCGGCCCAAACCACGAAAGACCGGAGGCCGCGTTCGCGGCCCAAGCGCTCGGCGACCCGGCCGAAACGTTCCATCTCCCAGAGCTTGGAGTCCCACGTGGCGCCGGGGTTGATCACGGCGAACGGCTCGTCGGCCGGGGCCCACCTAGCAACCGCTTTCTCGGCGCCGGGAGAGGCCGGCAAGTCCCAGCGGACCGATTCGTACGGCTCACCTGCCGCGCCGACGCCCAGGGGGGCCAGCATCTCGAGGGAGCGGTCGGTCAGGTGCGGCCGGCGCGGCTCGATCAGGCGGTTGTTGAGCCACGGGCTGAGCTCGCCGCCGTATTGCCCGCGGAGGCCAATGCGGAGTTTGGCGCCGGAGAGCCAGCACGCGAGGGCGCTCTTGGTCACGCTCTGGCAGTCGACGGCTACGTCGAAGCAGAAGCCGCTGAGGCGTCGCTTGGTTGCCTCGATCTTGGTGGGGGTGACCCACCAGCCGCGGTCCAGCACGATCGTTTCGTCGACGGCCGGGTGTCCAACGATGAACCGCGACGATTTGCGTTCAACGACCCAGCCGATCAGCGCGTCGGGGAACGCGTCGCGTAAGCGGCACGCGACCGGCGTGGTGAGGATCGTGTCGCCGATGGCGCTCATCCGCGAGATCAAGATCCGCGGACGATCCGGATCACGCGCCCAACGAGCCGGGGAAGAGGGGCCTTCGCAGCGCGTCATCCGTGACGCTCCAGGCGGATCGGGGGGGACGCTAGCGGCCGTCCTGGCCGGGGGGCGTCGGGTGGTTTGACGGCGGGATGCTACCGCGTGAGGGCGGTCGGGGGCAATGGAGGTTGGTGGAGGGACGGGGGACGACGCATGAGAGGCGCGACGTGGGAAGCGGGAGCCGGCCGCTGCGCGAGCGCGGTGGGCTAGTGCCTTCCGCGCTCCGCGTTCTCACCGCCTGCGGATCAGGCCTTCGCTCCAGGTTTCCAGCCGCTCTCGCCAGGTCGATTCGTCTTCGGTCAGCAGCACGTCGATCCGGGATTTTCGGCCGTCCTCGCGCGAGAGACCCAGCAGCACGGCGGCGCGGCGGTCGTGGGGGTTGTCGGTGTGGAGCGTCGTTTCTACGGCGAACCGGTAGACCTGCACCCAGCCCGGCCGCTCGATCGCCACGAGGCGCACGTCGCGGATCTGGGCCGAGTGAACGGCCCAGCCGCCGCGACGCAGTTCGGCGCGGATGGCGTCGGTCAGCCGGCGGTCGCCTGTCCAGTCGCGCCACCGCTCGGACCATTGCTTGAACAAGTTGCGGCTCCTCTACAACCGGGCGGGTGTCACGGCCGGCGGGTCGCGTTAGATTTGGTCGAGACCGGTCCGTCCTGCTCCCACTCAACCGCAGTCCTGTGACGATGATCTCGCCCGACCACCTTTTGTTTTCCTACCGCTGGGGGATCGAGAGCTTCCAGCGGCTAACTGCCGACGTGCCCGACGAGCGGATGGCGGAGCAGCCGATCGAAGGGATCAACCACCCGGCGTGGCTGATCGGCCATGTTTCGCCGTACAACGATGTGATCGTCGCCCTGCTGCGGGGCGTGCCGTTCGACAACCCGTGGCGGACACGCTACGGCAAGGAGAGCAGCCCGACCTCCGATCGGGGGGAGTACCCGAGCAAGGACCAACTGATCGCGGAGCTCACCGCCGGTTACGAGCGGGCCGCCGCCGCGATGGCCGAAGCGCCCCGCGACGCGTGGACCGCCACCTTCGACCACCCCGAATGGGGCAAGCAGTTCGACTCGGTCGCCCCGGCGGTCACCTTCCTCGCGACAACTCACCTCGCGCTGCACCTGGGGCAGCTCAGCGGTTGGCGACGCGCGGCGGGCTTCCCGAGGGTTTGAGGCGAGAGCCCACGACAAGGCCGACGCGCGTCAGGGAGTGCGGACGCAGTAAAGCTTGTCTTGGCTGCGGAACAAGAGGGCGCCGTCGGCGACCGCCGGCGTGCTCCAGAAGCGGCCGGGCAAGGCGGACGTCTGCAGGATCTCTCGTTCGGGGCCCGGCGCAAGTACGAAGGTCTTGCCGCGTTCGTCGGTCACGTAGACGCGGTCGCCGATAGCGATCGGCGAGGCCCAGAACACGCCGCCCCCCGGCAGGCGCGTTCGGAAGGTCTCTTCGCCCGTTTGCGCGTCGTGAGCGCGGAGCACGCCGCCGCGACGCTCGGGGACGTAGATCTGCCCGTGGTACACGAGCGGCGATGCGATGCCCACCGCGCCGCTCGTGTTGGCCCACACGAGTCCCTGGGCGGCCGCGTCCGGGTCGGTCACGTCGATCTCGCCGCTCGCGCCGGCGCCGACGGCGAACAAGCCGCCGGGGGTGCCGCCGCGTTGGGTGCGGTTTTCGCTGCCCACGTACAGCACATCGCCCACAGCCGAGGGGCTGGCCGAGCTGCGTCCGCCGATCTCCATGCTCCAAATCTCGCGGCCGGAAGCCGCATCGTAGGAGCGGACCGTCTTGCCGCCGGCCACCACCTCTGTGCCTCGGGAGTTCTTCCAGACGATCGGAGAGCTCCAGTTGGATCGCTCGTTCGGGCGCTGGGCCCGCCACAGCTCGTCGCCGGTGGCCGCGTCGAGCGCGACGAGGAACGATTCTTGCTCGTTGTCGATTTGCAGGAACAGCCGCCCGTCGGCCAGCGCGGGGCTGCTCGACGTGCCCCAGTCGTTGTCCATCGGGTACGCGCCGAGGTCTTTCTTCCAAACGAGGTCGCCGCCGAGCGTGTAGCAAACCAGCCCGTTCATGCCGAAGTAGGCGAAGACTCGCTCGTCGTCGGCGGCCGGCGTTTCGCTGGCGAACGTGTTGTCGCCGTGCTTCGGTTCGCGCGGCGTTTGCTCAAAAGCGACACGCCGCCAACGCTCCGCGCCGTCCTGCAGGGCGTAGCAAATGACCTCGAAACGGTAGGCATCGGCCTCGGTGGGCACGGCCGCCGTGAGCAGCACGTTGTCGCCGGCCACGACCGGCGCGCTCCAGCCCTCGCCCGGCACGTCGGCCGTCCAGTCGACGGCGCCCGACTCGCTCCAAGACTCGGGGGGCGGCTCGACGCCGTCGGCAACCCCGTTCCCCGCGGGGCCGCGGAACTGCGGCCAGTCGCCGACGGCAGCGCCGGCTGGCGCCAGCAGCAAAACGAATGGCAGTAGGCGAAGGGCGTTCATGAAGGTAACCGGCCAAGGGCGAGCGGGCGCGAGCGTGGGCCTAGCGTACCGCCGAGGGCCGGCGCCGTCGAACCGGCGTCGCCCGGCCGGGTCGCGCGGACGGGCCCGGTCGGTGGGCAGCGAAAGTTGTTCAAGCCGAGGATCGGACCGCGTATACTTCGGCCGGATAGCCGAGTCGCCGCCGAGGGAGAAGCCGTTATGCCGGTCGCTATGGAGTTGTCGCGGATCATCATCAGCGAGATCAACGACCAGCAGGTCGTTTACCTCAGAGAAGTCGACGGTGAGCGGAGCTTCCCCATCCTCATCGGCTGGTTCGAAGCCACGAGCATCGACCGGCACGTGAAGCACATCGAGACCGCGCGCCCCCTCACGCACGACCTGCTTGTGGCCACGATCGAGGGCCTCGGCGGCGAGCTGCAGGATGTGGTCATCACCGAGCTGAAGGAGCACGTGTACTACGCGCGGCTCCGTGTGCGGCACGACGGCGAGCTAGTCGAGATCGACGCCCGCCCCAGCGACGCGATCGCCGTCGCCGTGACGTGCGACCCGCCGCTGCCGATCTTCGTTTCCGAAGACGTGCTCAACGACGTGATGCGCGAACAGCAAGAGGGGTAAATCCTCTAACCCACGGCGGCGCCGACGCCCGCCCCCGCCGTAGGGGTCTGGGCCCGGTGGGCCTTCGCTCCCGCGATCTACGCTGCTTCGTTGCAATTTGAAAGCTGAAGTTGCCTCCGCCAAAGGGAAAGTCCATGCGCACCGTGCCGTTGACCGTTGCTTGGGTCGGAATGCTCTTGACTCCCGGATCTGCGCAGCCGACGGCGCCGGAAGGCCTTCAGCGGCTGCGCTACACGACCGCCGTGGCGTGCGACAGCGAGCCTTGCGGGCGCCGCCCGCCGCTGCTCGTGCACTTCCACGGCGCGCCGCCGACTGTCGAGCCGGCTTTCCGCGAGGCGGGGCTCGCCGGCGTGCTGCTGACGATCAACTGCAACGGCCTTTCGGGCGCCTACCGCGAGCCGTTCGAGAACGCCGAGCTGTTCCCCTACCTGCTCGATAAGGTGCGCGACGACTTGGTCGCCGAAGGGCGGCTGTCGGAGGGCGCCGAGTGGGGCCGGGTCGACTTGTCGTTCTTTAGCGCCGGCTACGGGGCCGCACGCGAATTGCTAAAGCAGCCGGCCGTGCGAGACCGGCTGGACGCGCTCGTGTCCGCCGATTCGATCTACGCGAGCATCCACTCCGAAGAGGGCAAACGCCGCGTCGACGCCGAGCAGATGGCGCCGTTTGTCGCCTTCGCCCGCCGCGCGGCCGACGGCGACGCGGCTTTCTTGTGGACGCACTCGCAGCTGTCGGTTGAACCGTACGCGAGCACCGTCGAGACGTCCGATTACCTCATCGACCAGTTGCAGCTGACGCGGCGGGAACTGACCGCCGGAGCCGACGCATTCTCGCCGATCAGCGAGGCTGCGGGCGGCGGTTTGGTCGTACGCGGTTACCCCGGCGCGGACGGCGAGGCCCACATGCTCCACCTGCGGCGGATCGCCGACGCGTGGGCTTGGTTGGCCAGCATCCGTGACGCAAAAGACCGCCCCTGATCCGCTGGCCGATAGGAGACGGTTCTAGTCGGGTTGTTCTGCGGGGGCGCCGTCTTCTGCCACAGGCTCGTTTCCCTGCCTTCGTGTATCGAGTCGCTCCTTGAGCGCGTCGTCGGCGACCCGCTCGACGGTCTGCGATCGCGACTCAACGCCGGGGCTCCTAATTCGTGCCCCCACCCACACGCCCGCTCCCACCAGCAAGAGCACGCCGATGGCCCAGAACAGGTACGGCAGAGCCGCCGCCCATCGCTGGTAGGCCTCGCCGCGCGCCGCCGCGCGAGCTGTTGCTAGGCGGGCGAGGCCCTCGGCTGCGCGTGCGTCGGCAGCGCGGTGGTGATCGGAACGGGGTTCGGGGCCTGCGACGGGCGGCTCCGGGGCCGCAGCTGCTGGCTTGCCTTTGGCGGCGACTCGGTCGGTGGACTTCTCCGCCGACTTCTCGAACTGTCTCCATCGCGTAGGGTCTTTGGCGAACGGCAGCTTCTCTTCGATTTCAGCGCCCCGCGCGCGCCAGTGCATCAGGAGTTCCTCGAACGCCGGGTCGAGCCCCCGCAGCCGGTCGAAGGGCTCGGCCTCGCACGCGATCGTGAGGGCCGCGTCTCGTTTGCGGACGCCGTACGCGATGTGGTTGTTCAGCAGCTCGGCGTAGCCGCGGAAGCGACGCAGCTCGTCGACCGCTGGCGCCGAGCCGCTGGGAAAGGCGACATACCGGTAGGCGCTCATGAGCAGGACGTCCTCGGGAACGCCTGGAGATTACCACAAGCCGAAGAGCGCTGGCGACTACTCGGCCGCCGACCACTTGATCTGGAACTCGATCTCCTCGTCGGCGCCCTCGCATTCGTGCTCGATGTTGTACCCGGCGCGGACGGGCACGTAGATCCGCTCGCCGGCGATTTGGATCTCGAACTGCTCCCCTTTCTCCAGGTCGTCCGCCAAGCGACGGAGTTTGGCGATGAACTGATCGAGGGGTACGACTTCTCGAGACCGCGGTCGGGCTCGTCGGCCATAGCGGGCGTCCGGGGGCTGGGGCGGGAGGGGCGAGTGTCCTCATCTCACCGCCATACGCTGCCGCCCGGGCGCCACCGGCGAGAATCCCGATGGGCGGCTGGAGTCGCACTTGGAGGCCGCCAAGAAAAAAGCCGCCGGGGCTCCCTTTCGGGGGAGCTCCGGCGGCTGTGGCTGATAACGTAGTGGAGGAGGCGACCCTCAGCACTTCCGGCGGCGTAAGAGGGCCGGCGCCGAGATTACCGTGGCCATCGCCAGTGCGGCCGGCTCGGGGACGACTTGCCCGCGGAGCTCGCCAGACCCATTGGCCGCCGTGTGGATGTTGAGATACCACAGCCCGCTAAGCACGTCCGACAGTTGATCGCTGGTCAGCGGCGACATGCCGCTCAGGTTGCCCGACGCGGGCTCAGCGGGATCGCCGTCCGACAAGAAGATCTGCACACCGGCGTTCGACCCGATCTCGGCAGGGCCGTGGAAGTGCGCGCCGGGAGCGACGATGGGGCCGGTAAGGTCCTGGTAATCGACGTCCCACGAGATGGTCATTGCGTCGGAGTCGACCAGGACGCTCGCCATCCCGCTGGGGAGCGTCGCGCCGTCCGGGAAGGTGGCCGGCGGGTTGGTCTGCTCCACTGACAGCGGGAAGTCGAACTGCGTAAGGTGGGCCGCGCCGGCAAAAAGGGGCGTGACGAATAGGGCGACTAGGGGCAAACTGTAGCGCATCACTAGGTTCCTCCGGAGGTGAGTTGTACCGCGCGGAGTGTACGAGCGATGCCTAGAAGCGGATGGGAGAAAACAGAAAAAACCTGCAGAACCGGCTCCTTCGGGGGGCGCCGGTGCGCGGGTAGCAGCCTCGCTTCTCCTCCGGCCTACCGCCCGATCGCCCGCTTCAGCGCCGCGCCCATGTCGGCCGGGCTCTCGGCGACCTCGATGCCCGCGTCCTGCAGCGCGGCGATCTTGTCCTCGGCCGTTCCCTTGCCGCCGGAGATGATCGCGCCGGCGTGTCCCATCCGCTTGCCCGGGGGCGCGGTGCGGCCGGCGATGAAGGCGGCCACCGGCTTCGTCACGTGCTGCTTGATGTAAGCGGCGGCTTCTTCTTCGGCCGTTCCGCCGATCTCGCCCATCATGAGGATCGCCTCGGTGGCGCCGTCCGCCTGGAACAGCTCGAGGCAGTCGATGAAGTTGGTGCCGTTGACCGGGTCGCCGCCGATGCCGACGCAGGTCGACTGGCCGAGTCCCAGGTTCGTCAGCTGCCACACGCCCTCGTAGGTGAGGGTGCCGCTGCGGCTGATCAGGCCGACCGGCCCCTTCTTATGGATGTAGCCGGGCATGATGCCGATCTTGCATTCCTCGGGCGTGATCACGCCGGGGCAGTTGGGGCCGACCAAGCGGACGTGCTGCCCGGCCGCGCGGCGGGCGTCGAGCTCGCGCTTCACGCGGACCATGTCGAGGACCGGCACGCCTTCGGTGATCGCGCAGATGACCTCGATGCCGGCGTCGGCCGCTTCGAGGATCGCGTCGGCCGTAAACGGCGGCGGCACGAAGATCATCGTGGCCGTGGCGCCCTCCTTCTCCACCGCCTCGGCGACGGTGTCGAACACCGGCACGCCGAGCACGGCCTGCCCGCCCTTGCCGGGCGTCACGCCGCCGACGAGCTTGGTGCCGTACTCCTGGCAGTTCTTGGAGTGGAACTCGCCCGCCTTGCCGGTGATGCCTTGGCAGATGAGGCGGGTTTCTTTGTTGACCAGGATGGCCATCGTCTTCTCTTGTTCGGTTTGAACCACGAAGGGCACAAATGACACGAAGAGAGACAGAAGCGATGGTGACGCCGTCGTGTCCTTCGTGTCTTTGTGGTTAATTCACTTTCACGCCGCCGTCGCGGCGGCGACGACTTTCTTAGCGGCGTCGGTCAGGCCATCGGCCGTGATGATGTCGACGCCCGACTCGGCGAGGATCTTGCGGCCCTCTTCGACTTCGGTGCCTTCCAGGCGAACCACGAGCGGCACGTTGAAGCCGACTTCCTTGTACGCGGCCAGCACGGCGTTGGCGATCGTCGTGCACTGCATGATGCCGCCGAAGATGTTCACCAGCACCGCCTTGACGTTCTTGTCGCCCAGCAGGATGCGGAAGGCCTCGGTGACCTGGTCCTTGTTGGCGCCGCCGCCGACGTCGAGGAAGTTGGCGGGCTGGCCGCCGTGGAGTTTGACGATGTCCATGGTGCTCATCGCCAGCCCGGCGCCGTTGACGAGGCAGCCGATGTTGCCCTCGAGCTGCACGTAGGAGAGGCCGGCCTCGCCGGCGCGGAGCTCGTTGGCGTCTTCCTCAGACTTGTCGCGGAGTTCGGCCAGGTTCGGGTGGCGGAACAGGGCGTTGTCGTCGAAGTTGATCTTTGCGTCGAGCGCCATGAGCTGCACGTCGCCGGTGACGACCAGCGGGTTGATCTCCGCCAGCGAGCAGTCGCAATCGACGAAGAGCTTGCAGATCGCCCGCATGAATTTGTCGGCCGAGCGGACGGCGGCGCCCTCCAGGCCCAAGCGCCAGGCCAGCTTGCGCGACTGGTACGCCTGGAGCCCCGCGTCGGGGTCGAAGGCCGCGGTGTGGATAAGGTGCGGCGTTTCTTCGGCCACCTTCTCGATGTCCATGCCCCCTTCGGTGCTTACCATCAGCACCGGCTTACCCGCAGCCCGGTCGACGACAATGCCTAGGTACAGCTCCCTGGCGATGTCGCAGCCGGCCTCGACAAGCACCTGATTGACCGTCTGGCCGTCGGGGCCGGTCTGGATCGTCACGAGGTCACCCCCGAGCAAGGCGGCGGCGACCCGCCGTGCGTCGTCGGCCGATTTGACGAGCTCGACGCCACGCTGCTCGGTCCCCTTGATTTTTCCCTTGCCGCGACCGCCGGCGTGCACCTGCGCCTTGACGACCGCAACCGGGCCGCCGAGCTTGGCGAACGCGTCGGCGGCCTCGTCGGGCGTCCGCGCGACCACGCCATTGGGCACGGCGATGCCGGCGTCGCGGAACAGTTGCTTGGCTTGGTGCTCGTGGATCTTCATGCGCTTAAGGTGTTGTGGCCGTGCGGTTTGCGTCGTCGGCGGTGGGCCGTTTCGGGGAGGCAAGTCGGGGCCAGATCGAGCCGCGAAGGGCGGAGTATAGGTCTGGGGGGACGGGGCAACAACGGCCCGGCTGCCGCCGGCCGGAGCACGCATCGACGGATTGGGCAGGCACGAGTTGGAGCGATTGGGAGGATTTGCTGGCATTCCCTCCGAGTCGTCTTGACGGCGGGCCGATCTCGTGAAAGATTTCACAAACCCACCAGCGGCCTCTCGCCGCGCTGATGCGTCTACCCCGCTGAAGGAAGCTCTCGAGCCGCGCCCGACGCCTGCTGCAGGCGTCGTCCAACAACCGGCCGGCCCAGTCCACGCCCGACCTCCGATTACGGCATGCCCGCCACGATCGCGCGACGCTACCAGTTCTCCAAGGGATTTGATCTTCCCATCGCCGGCGCGCCGAAGCAGTCGATCGTGCGTGGCCCGTCGATTGGCAGCGTCGGCTTGCTTGGCGACGACTACCACGGCATGAAGCCGACGATGCTGGTCGGCGAGGGCGACACGGTCCGCGTCGGCCAGTGGCTGTTCGAAGACAAGAAGACGCCCGGCGTGAAGTACGCCTCGCCGGGAGCGGGTCGCGTGGTCGCGATCCATCGCGGCGCGAAGCGCAAGTTCGAGTCGATCGTCATCGAACTCGAGGGGGACGAGCGTTACTCGTTCCAGGGCTACGCCGACTCGAACCTCGGCCGGCTGGACCGCGACGCCGTCGAGCAAAACCTGATCGACTCGGGCCTCTGGACAACCTTCCGCACACGGCCCTTCAGCAAGGTCCCCGCCCCGGGCTCATCGCCCTACGCGGTTTTCGTAACGGCGATCGACACCAACCCACTCGCTGCCGATCCCAGGGTCGTCATCGATGAAAAGCCGGCCGAGTTCACGGCCGGCCTGCAGGTTTTGACGACGCTGACCTCCGGCGCCGTGTGGCTCTGCAAAGGGATCGGCGTGGAGCTGCCGGGCGAGGACGTGTCGGGCGTCGAAGTGGCCGAGTTCGGGGGGCCGCACCCGGCCGGGCTCGCGGGCACCCACATGCACTTCCTGGCGCCGGTGAACATGGAGCGCCAGAACTGGGATATCGGCTATCAGGACGTGATCGCGATCGGCCACCTGTTCCTGACCGGCGAGCTGATGACCGAGCGGGTGGTTTCGGTCGCGGGGCCGTGCGTGAAAGAGCCTTGCCTGTACCGCACGCGGATCGGCGCCAGCCTGCGCGACCTGACCTCCGAGACCGACGCCGGTGAAGGGGTGCGTACGATCAGCGGTTCCCTCTTCGCGGGCCGCACGCTGACCGAGATGCGGGCCCACCTGGGCCGGCGCCACGTGCAGGTCGTGCAACTCGCCGAGGGAACCGAGCGCGATTTCCTCGGCTGGATGGGGCCCGGTATCGGCAAGTGGTCGATCACGAACGTGTTCGCGCAGCGGTGGATCGGCGTGCCCGAGGGCGGGTTCAAATTCACGACCAGCACCGAGGGGAGCCACCGGGCGATCGTTCCTATCGGCAACTACGAGAAGGTCTCGCCGTTGGACCTGGAGCCGACGCCGCTGCTGAAGTCGTTGGTCGTTCACGACACCGACGAGATCCAGCGGCTGGGCGGGCTGCAACTCGACGAAGAAGATGTCGGCCTTTACAGCTACGCGTGCGCCAGCAAGAACGACTACGGTCCGCTGCTTCGAGAATCGCTCACGACGATCGAGCGAGAAGGGTGACATCGGGAGGCGCCAGGCGCTCGGCGCTCGGCGCTGGTGACGGTCGGCGAACCGTTCAACCAGCGTCAAGCGACCAGCGCCTTGGGCCTCGAGCAAGCAAGGTTTCCGGCGCCAGACAAGCCCCTCTATGAAATTCATTCGCAAACAACTCGACATGGTCGAGCCGCTCTTCAAGAAGGGCGGCAAGCTCGAGAGGCTCTACCCGCTCTACGAGGCGCAGGACACGTTCCTGTTCACGCCGGGCGAGACCACCAAGGGCGACTCGCACGTCCGCGACGCGATCGACATGAAGCGGATGATGTCGACCGTGATCCTCGCGCTGGCCGGCGCCATCTTCATGGCGATGTGGAACACCGGTTACCAGGCGAACCTCGTGATCGCCGAGGGATCGGCCGTCCCGCTGGAACAGCCGCTGATGGGCTTCGGCTTCATCGACCGCACCGACGTGATGCAGGCGCTGGGCCTGGAGTACGACCCCGACAGCTTCATCGCGAACCTGGTGCACGGCGCGCTGTGGTTCTTGCCGGTTTACCTCGTGACCATGGTCGTCGGCGGCCTGTGCGAGGTGGTCTTCGCGATCATCCGAGGTCACGAGATCAACGAGGGCTTCCTCGTGACCGGCATGCTGTTCCCGCTCACTCTGCCGCCGACCATCCCGCTGTGGCAGGTCGCCACCGGCATCGCGTTCGGCGTGGTGATCGGCAAGGAGATCTTCGGCGGGACCGGCAAGAACTTCCTCAACCCGGCGCTGACCGCGCGGGCCTACTTGTACTTCGCCCACGCGCCGTTCATGTCGGGCGACAAGGTGTGGACCGCCGCCGGCTCGGCCGATGGCGCCGGCATCGACGGTTACACGAACGCGACGATCCTCACCGGGATGGCGAGCGAGCAAGCCGGCACGTACCCAGCCGAATCGGCCACGCAGGCGCTGTCGTTCTTCGACTGTTTCATGGGCTGGATCCCCGGCTCGATGGGCGAGACCTCGGTCCTGGCTTGCCTGTTCGGCGCGCTGGTGCTGATCATGACGGGGATCGGCTCGTGGCGGATCATGAGCGGCGTGGTCCTTGGCGCGCTGGGCATGAGCACGCTGCTCTACGCGTTTCGCGAGTACTCGGACAACCCGATGTTCTACATGAACCCGTTCTGGCACCTGGTCGTCGGAGG
This sequence comes from Botrimarina sp., assembly GCF_040219535.1. NCBI lineage: Bacteria > Pseudomonadati > Planctomycetota > Planctomycetia > Pirellulales > Lacipirellulaceae > Botrimarina > Botrimarina sp. The sequence goes on along the minus strand of NZ_JAVJSH010000013.1, from coordinate 66,941 downwards.
GTTCGCGTTCGGCACGGTCTTCATGGCGACCGACCCGGTCTCCGCCGCGATGACCGAGACCGGCAAGTGGTGGTACGGCGGGCTGATCGGCGTGATGACGATCCTGATCCGCGTGATCAACCCGGCGTTCGCCGAGGGGATCATGCTGGCCATCCTGTTCGGCAACGTGATGGCGCCGCTGATCGATTACATGGTTGTCGAAGCGAACGTCAAACGGAGGGCCGCCCGCTATGCCGCCACGTAACAGCGCCGCGTACACAGCGATCGTCGCCCTGGTGCTCTGCCTCGTCTGCTCGGCCGTGGTGTCGGTGTTCGCCGTCGGTCTGCAGCCTTGGCAGGCGAAGAACAAAGAGCTCGACAAGAAGAAGAACGTGCTGCGTGCGGCCGGCAAGAGCCTGCTGGTGGACGTGGGCGTGGTCGACGAGGACGCCTCGAACGACGCGGTCTCGGCCGCCTTCAACGGGCTCAGCGCCCAGCGCGTCGACGAGATATTCGAGGAGCGCTTCAAGGTCCACCTGGTCGACATCAGCGAGGGCGAGGTCGTCGACACCGAGTCCGAGTCGGCCCCCGTCGACCCGGACGCGTACGACGCCCGCAAGGCGGCTAACGACCCCGAGCTGAGCGTGCCCGTGGAGCCCGACGCGTTGCCGGGCATCGCCACCCGCGAGCCCTACGCCGAGGTGTACGAGATCCTCAAGGGCGGGGAGACCGACGGGTACGTGTTCCCGATCTACGGCAAGGGCCTCTGGTCGACGCTGTACGGTTTTCTGGCGGTCGAGGCCGACGGCCAAACCGTCCGCGGCATCACCTTCTACCAGCACGCCGAAACGCCCGGCCTCGGCGGCGAGGTCGACAACTACGGTTGGAAGGCGCTCTGGCCTGGGAAGAAGCTTTACGAGAAGCAGGGCGAGGTCACCCTGAGCGTCATCAAGGGGGCCGCCTCGCCGGACAACGAGTACGCGATCGACGGCCTGTCCGGCGCGACGATCACCAGCAAGGGCGTCGACAACATGATCAAGTACTGGCTCGGCCCGAAGGCCTTCGGCCAGTTCCTCGCCAAGCAAACCGGCGACGGGGAAGAGCCCGTCGCCAAGCTGCCTGCCGCAAGGCGGCTCGCCGCCAAGTAGCGGGCCAGCCAGCAAGCACTCTGCCCCCAGCCTCAAGCCTGCAGCCTCCCTCCATGGCCGCGCCGAAATACAAAGAAGTCCTGCTCAACCCGCTGCTGAACAACAACCCGATCGCGCTGCAGGTGCTCGGGATTTGTTCGGCGCTGGCGGTGACCACCAAGATGGAGACCTCGCTCATCATGGCGGTCGCCGTGGTGGCGGTGACCGGCTGCTCCAACGCGGCGGTCGCTTCGATCCGCAAGTTCATCCCCAGCAGCATCCGGATCATCGTGCAGATGACGGTGATCGCGTCGCTGGTGATCGTGGTCGACCAGGTGCTGAAGGCCTTCGCGTACGAGGCCTCGAAGACGATGAGCGTGTTCGTCGGGCTGATCGTCACGAACTGCATCGTGATGGGCCGCGCCGAGGCGTTCGCCATGAAGAACCCGCCGGCGATCTCGTTCGTCGACGGGGTTGGCCAAGCGATGGGCTACGGCTTGATTCTGTTGATTGTCGGCTTCTTCCGCGAGCTGCTCGGCTCGGGCAAGCTGTTCGGCTACGAGATCTTGCAAAAGACCACCGAGGGGGGGTGGTACGAGCCCAACGGCCTGATGCTGCTGCCCCCCAGCGCGTTCTTCTTGATCGGCGCCTTTATCTGGATCCTCCGGACCCTCAGGCCCGAGCAGGTCGAGCACGACTGACGAGGGCTGCCGGCCGTCGGCTATCGGCTGTCGGCAGCACCTGGATTCTTCCCGCTTCCTACGGCCGAGAGCCGAACGCTAACAGCCGGTAGCCAATTGATATGGAACACCACCTCGACATCTTCATGAAGGCCGTGTTCGTCGAGAATCTGGCGCTCGCGTTTTTTCTCGGCATGTGCACGTTCCTCGCTGTGTCGAAGAACGTGAAGACCGCCATCGGCCTCGGCGTGGCGGTGATCGCCGTTATGACGATCACGATCCCGCTGAACAACCTGATCTACCAGTACTTGCTGAAGGAAGGCGCCCTCACGTGGATCAGCAGCCGGTTTGGCGACATCAACCTCGAATTCCTTGGTCTGATCTCGTACATCGGCACGATTGCCGCAGCGGTGCAGATCCTGGAGATGTTCCTCGATCGCTCTGTGCCGGCCCTCTACAACACGCTGGGCATCTTCTTGCCGTTGATCACGGTTAACTGCGCGATCCTCGGCGGTTCGTTGTTTATGGTCGAGCGGAACTACAACTTCCTCGAGAGCTGCACGTTCGGCTTCGGGTCCGGCGTGGGGTGGGCGTTGGCGATCGCCGCGCTGGCGGGCATCCGCGAGAAGATGAAGTACTCCGACGTTCCCGACGGCCTCAAGGGCCTCGGGATCACGTTCATGACGGTCGGGCTGATGGCCCTCGCGTTCATGTCGTTCGGCGGGATGTGATTGAAGAGATTGATGACGGTTGTCTGCCGTCGGCTCTCGGCCGTCGGCTGACGCTGGTGGGACAACACTGGCTGCAAGCCCCGGGGCTGCAGCCGACAGCCAACCCGGCTAGGGGCTCAGAAGATGGAAGCCGCGTTCACGATCTTTCTCGGCGTCGCGATGTTCACAATCGTGGTGCTCGCCCTCGTGGCGGTCATCCTCGCGGCGAAGCAAAAGCTTGTGCCCTCCGGGCCGGTGTCGATTCTCGTTAACGGCGAGAAGGAGCTGAAGGTCTCGGCCGGCGGCAAGCTGCTGGGCGCACTGGCCGACGAGGGCATCTTTGTCTCTAGCGCGTGCGGCGGCGGCGGCACCTGCGCGCAGTGCGAGGTGAAGATCCTCGAGGGGGGCGGCGACATCCTGCCCACCGAGCGGTCGCACATCTCGAACAAGGAGGCCAAGGAGGGTTGCCGCCTGTCGTGCCAGGTGGCCGTCAAGCAAGACATGAAGATCGAGGTCCCGCCGGAGGCCCTCGAAACGAAGAAGTGGGAGTGCGAGGTCGTCTCGAACAAGAACGTCGCGACGTTCATCAAGGAGCTCGTCCTCAAGCTCCCCGAGGGAGAGGACGTGAACTTCAAGGCGGGCGGCTACATCCAGATCGAAGCCCCGCCGCACGTCGTCGAGTATAAGAACTTTGACATCGAAGAGCGTTTCCACGAGGACTGGGACAAGTACGACGTTTGGCGCTACGTGTCCCGCGTCGACGAGGAGGTCATCCGCGCCTACTCGATGGCCAACTACCCGGGCGAGAAGGGCATCATCATGCTCAACGTCCGGGTGGCCAGCCCGCCCCCCCGAGCGCCCGAGGGCACGCCGCCGGGCAAGATGTCGAGCTACATCTTCAACCTGAAGCCGGGCGACGAGGTCACGATCAGCGGCCCGTACGGCGAGTTCTTCATCAAGGAGACCGACTCGGAGATGATCTACATCGGCGGCGGCGCCGGCATGGCGCCGCTGCGGAGCCACATCTTCGAGCTGTTCAAGAACCTCAAGACGGGCCGCAAGGTCACCTACTGGTACGGCGGCCGGAGCAAGCGAGAGCTCTTCTACGTCGACCACTTCCGGAAGATCGAGGAGGAGTTCCCCAACTTCAAGTTCAACATCGCCCTTTCCGAGCCGCTCCCCGAGGACAACTGGGACGGCTACGTCGGCTTCATCCACCAGGTGCTCTACGACAACTACCTGAAGGACCACCCGGCGCCGGAGGACGTGGAGTACTACATCTGCGGACCGCCGATGATGAACGCCGCCGTGTTCAAGCTGCTCGACGACCTCGGCGTCGAGAAAGAGAACATCGCGTACGACGATTTCGGTGGGTGATCGCTTGGCTGTGGGGGTTCGGCTGTGGGCGGTTTGCCCGGCGTGCGTCGGCGTAGCCGCGCTGCTGTTGGCCGGGTGCGCCAAGCCCGCGAGCGAGCCGGCGGAAGCCGACATGTGGTCGCTCGTCGGCCCCACGATGGGAACCCGCTACAGTTTGTCGGTTGTCGGCGGCGACCAACAGGCCGCGGATCGGCTGCGGCGACTCGTCGACGAGCGCCTCGCCGTGGTGAACAAGCGGATGTCGACCTACGACCCCGGGTCGGAGCTGTCGCGCTTCAACGCCAGCGACTCAATCGATTGGTTCGGGGTCTCAGCCGAAACCGCGTTGGTCGTCCGGTCGGCGCTCGAGCTGGCCGAGGCCACGGGCGGCGCGTACGACCCGACCGTGGGGCCGCTGGTCAATCTCTGGGGCTTTGGCCCCGACGGCCGACGCGACACACGGCCGACCGACGACGAGATCGCCCGGGCCGCGGAAAGGGTTGGCTACGGCTTCGTCGAAGCACGGCTCGACCCGCCCGCCCTCCGCAAGCAACGCCCCGGCGTGTACGTCGATCTCTCGAGCATCGCCAAAGGCCACGGCGTCGACGTGGTGGCCGAACTACTCGAGCGAGAGGGCGTCGCCGCGTTCATGGTGGAGATCGGCGGAGAGGTCCGCACCCGCGGCGAGAAGCCGGGTGGCCGGCCGTGGCGGATTGGCGTGGAGAAGGTCGCTGGCGACGCCACAACCGACAGCGCCGACCGGCCGCTTCAGCTTATCGTCGAACTGCGGGGGGAGTCGCTCGCCACGTCGGGCGACTACCGGAACTTCTTCGAGCTCGGCGGCCGGCGGTACTCCCACACGATCGACCCGAAGTCAGGCGAGCCGGTCGAGCACGACCTGGCCACGGTCACGGTGCAAGCCGAAACGTGCCGCGAGGCGGACGGCCTCGCGACGGCGTTGTTGGTCCTCGGGCCGCGAGCCGGGTACGATTGGGCAGTCGAGCGCGGAGTCGCCGCGCTGCTGGTTTCGCGGAGCGAGTCGGACGAGCACCTCGAACAGACCACACCCGGTTGGGACGAGCGAGTCGCCGTCGCTCCAACGCAACCGACCGGTCCAACGGGAGCAGACGAGCCATGATGACCTTCCTGATCGCGCTGGGCGTGTTCCTCGTTGCGCTAGCGGGTATGGCCGTCGGCGTGATTGTCTCCAACCGCCGCATCAAGGGCTCGTGCGGCGGCTTGGCGGGGTTCAAGGACTCCGGGGGCAACTCGATCTGCGACGCGTGCAGCGACCCCTCGCCCGATTGCCGCGGCGAGAACGCGCGCCGCGCGGCTGCCGCCGCCGATTGAGCGAGCCCAAGGGCTGGAACGGCGGCAACGCTCTACTCGCCGCGCCAGATAACCACTCCCGCGAACGACGTGGCCCGCGTGAGGCGATTGGTCGACGCGAGGGCGTCGTGGACGAGCCGCCTGGGATCGCCGTGGAAGGTGCGGCACTCAATCAGCCAAAACGGCCTCGGCGCGTTGGCGACCACGGCGGCGGCCTGCTCGGCGTCCGCCCGATCATCGGCGACCGTATCGACCGCGCCGGGCGCAGGGAGTTCGACGACCTTCGGCAAGCGGAGCCCAGCGATCTGGGCGTGCAGGCGGAGCGTTGGGGCAAGGTAATCCGACAAGATGAAGACGGTCTGGCCCTGCTCGGCGTGCTCGGCCAGCCAAGCGGCCGCGCCGCCGAGGTCTTCGTTCTGGTACCGCGAAACCGCGTGACGGTTGTAAAGCGCGAACAACGCAACCGCGACAAGCACCGCCGTCGACGCAAGAGTGACCGGCCGCTTCCACCGCCCCGCGGCAACCCCAGCCACGACTCCCGCGCCGAGCCAAACCGACAGCGGCGTCACGCACCACGCGACGAACCGCGGGTTGTAGGTGATCCCCGATGCGGCGCCGAGGAGCCCGAGCAGCGGCGCCGGCGCGAGGACTAGCAAGGCGATTACCCGAGCCGAGCGTGTCGCCGCCAACCGCCGCGCGCCGAAGACGAGCAGCGGCGTCGCAGCGATCGCTACGGCCGCGAGCCACGGCGCGGCCGCCGCGGCCGCCGCGGCGCCGCCGATCTGGTGCAGCTCCGGCTTAGACGGCCCGAGCGTGTAACCGCTGAACCAACTGAGCGCCGTGTACGCGGCGGCCCCGGCGTCGAACGGGCGGGGGTCGCGCAGGTCGCGTTGGTACTGGAAGTCGGCTTGCAGGAACGGCGCGAGGGGCAGGCACCCCACGACGATCGCAACGGCCGCTACGTACGGACTAGCGGTCCTCCGTGCCGGGGCTCGCAGCAAGAGGTCGACGAACAGCAAGAGCAGCACGATCGCGAAGTAGTAGTGCACCCACATGCCGGCTATGCCGCACAGGGATACGAGAGCCCAGTCGCGTCGCCCGCCTGAGTCCACGGCGCGCAGATAAGCGGCGATCACCATCGCGGCGGCGAGCGTCGTGAGCGCGTAGCCGCGGACGAGCTGCGCGTAGAACAGTTGCATCGGCAATGCCGCGAAGGCCGCAGCGGCGGCGACTCCGATGGCTGCCGCCCCCCCAGCGCGACGGCCGATCCGCCACACAACCGGGATCGTGGCCAGGCTGGCCAGCACCGACAGCCAACGGGCGTGGGCGCCCTCGCCGGCGGCGGTGACCCAGCCGCGCAGCATGAGCAAGTAGGTCGGCGGCATCGAGTCACGCCGCAGCGCGACTTCGTGCAGCGTCCCCCGCGCCTGAAGCAATTGCGAAGCCTCGTCGACGAAGAGGCTCTGCCGTGTCAGCGTGGCGGCGTGCAGCGCGAGGCTCGCCGCGACGATCGCGGCGAGGCACAGCCATTCTCGGGAGCGCGGCATAGGGGGCGCCTACTCGCCCCGGTCCGCCGCGTCTGGCTCGGCGCTGCGGCGATCGCTGCCCGACCGGCGGTCCTCGGCGACCGGCGCCTGGGCCTGGCGTCGTTCGTCCGCTTCGCGTTTCTCAACCAAGGACAAAAGCTCGGCGGGCAATTCAAGGCGGTCCGACATGGTGGGGCTCGCTGTGAGAAGGGGGCTCACGGGGTCGTGCTAACGGATCGTCGGGTTCGCTTCTTGGGCGACCCTGGTCTGGCGGGCGGCGGTCGCCCCGTCGGCGACCGGGGGCAACCGAAGGGGATAATCGTCCGCCGGACCGTCCGTGCAGTCAGCAGCGGAGCCCGGGACGGGACACTCCGGGTCGCGGCGGTCGAACAGGTGCAACCGAGGCTCATCGACGTACGGGTCCGCCAGCCGAGGCTCGTAAGGGCGCGGGTATCGGCAGAGCGGGCCGTAGACGAGCGGGTCGGTCACACGTGCGAACTCTTCCTCGTTGCGGCACTGCATCGCGGGATCGTACGGCAGCACGTGCGGCACCAGCGCCACGATCAACTCCGAGCGACTCTTGACGACCTCGCGCCGCTGAAAGAGCGGGTTGACGTACGGCAGCGAGCCCAAGAACGGGATCCGGCTGATCCGCGTGTCGTCGCGCTCTTGGATCAGCCCGCCGATCACCATCCCTTGCCCGCTGTTGAGCAGCGCGTCGGTCTGCAACTCGGTGGTCTCCTCGTCGGGCACGCCCGTGTCGGCGTTGATCGCGCCGCTCGAAACCTTCGGCGCCACCCGCAGCAGCACGCGGCCGTCGCGGGTGATGCGTGGGGTAAGCCTGAGCACGACGCCGACTTCGAGGAAGTTGACGCTCTCGGTGGACGCCGTCTGCGTGGTCGTGGTGAGGCGGTAGCCGAGCTTCTCGCCGATCTGCAGGTGGGCCTCTTGGCCGTTCACCGCGAGCAGCCGCGGCGACGCGATCGCCTTGGCGTCGGTCGTCGCGATGAGCGCCTCGATGAGGCCTTCGAGGTCGCCCCCGGTGGACTCGACGAAGAACCCGGGCGACGCGGCCGCGTTTGCCAGGCCGACCGACTGCAGCCGCAACTCGGCGCCTGACACGCGGGAGAGCGCGTCGAGGTTGACGCCGCAGCGCTGCTCGTCGTCGAGGTTGACCTGCAGCAGGTGAGCCTCGATCAGCACCTGGCGCGGCGGCTGGTCCGCTTCCGCCACGTACCGCTCGACGCGCTGCACGTAGGGGGCCAAGTCCTCGACGATCAGCAGCTCTTTCGTGCGGCGGTTGTCGGTCGGGTCCGACTCCACGTAGTACGACTGCCCGACCGGTGAGAGCAGCCCCTCGACAGCCGGCTGGAGATCGGCCGACGACGCGAAGTCGAGCTCGATCACCGCCACGCGGCGGCCCTGCGCGTCGAACGACAGGGCGCCCCCCTCGGCGAGGCTCGTCACGACGATGACCCCGTCGCGCATCGTCCAGGAGTGGCCCGTCGAATGCAGCAACGCCGCGAGGACCTCCTCCACCGGCTTGCGGTTGAATTCGGCCGTGACCGGCACGTCGGCCGGCGCGGCGACGATCAGGTCGCGCCCCTGGGTTTCCGCGATCGCGGTCAGCACCTGCCGCAACGACGCGTCGCGGACCGAGAGCGAAACAAGCCCGCGGTCGGACGTCACGTCGACGTCGCCGTCGACGGCTCGGATCGGCAGGTGGAACCGCTCCTCCGCGGGCGTCGGGTTGGCCGGCGCGGGCAAGGGCTCTGGCTCAGCCTGGCTCTCGAGCAACCGCTTGGCCCCGTCCAACAAGGCCTCCAGCGTCGGCGGCGGCGCCTGCGCACACGCCGGCCCTGCGGCCAGCCAGGCGAGAATCGCCAGGCTAGCGGCGAGCGTCGAGTTGCGGCGGCTACTCGGCACGCGGTGGGTCTCCGGAGCTAGCCGGGGCAGGGCGGACGACAACGCCGGTGTCGTCGATCGCAACGATCTGGAAGCCGTCCACCGAGTCACCCACGCGTAGGGTGGCGCCGCCGATCTGGGCCGCGTGCCCCTCGCTCGAGGTCAGCACCATCGCCACCCCGCGGCGGCGGAGCGTGTCGACGCGTTCGGCCAGCGGATCGGGCCACTCCGCCGGCGACTCGCCGGCGCCACGCGGCGGCGCGGGCGCCCACGCGGGGCGGCTGAGCGGGTCGTGGCGACCGGCCGCCACGCTAGCGCGCTCCGCCGGCGGTGCGGGCGGGTCGGCGAGCGGATTCTTGTAGACAGCCTCGCGCGTTCTCGTGGCTTGGCTGCCGGCCGTCGCACGGGGCTTCGCGGCTCGCTCGACGGCCGCAACGGCAGACCGCTTCGGCCCCTTCTGGCCGCCGAGTTGCGGCGCCCAGATCACGCCGAGCACGACCAGCAGCAGGCCCATCAGGGCCGCCTTGGCGGGCGTGAGTCTGATCTTTTGAAGCGAAGTCATCATGGCAGCTCGCTGTCCGGCGGGGCCGGCGCGTCGAGCGCGTAGTACAAGGCGTAGGTCAGTCGGAAGCGGTGGTCGTCACGCGCGCGGCCGGGTGTCGCCTTTAGTGACACGACCTCCGTGAGCCGCGGCAGGCCGGCGACCTCTTCCACCAGCGAGCACAGCCCGGCGTAGGTCCCCCTGGCCGTGGCGGCGACCGTCACCACCGAGTGGGTGGGTGTATCGGTCGCGCCCCCGCGGCGGAAGTCGTCGATTGACACGCCGTGGCTGGCGCCGATCCGGCTCAGGTCCGACAAGAATTCTCCTTCTCTGGGGCTGTCCGGAACCCGCCGGCTGACCGCTTCGACTCGGCCCCGCAGGTCGCTTAGTTCTCGTCGCATCGCGTCGTGCTGAAGCCGCAGCTCGGGAGCCTCGTCGAGCTTCATCCGGATCAGCTCCGATCGCCGCGTCAGATCCGCACGCCAAGAAGCCAACGGCCGCTCCACCAGGGCATACCCCCCCGCAGCCGCCGCGCCGGCGCACGCCAGCACGAGGGCGTGCACAGCGCCTGAGGGTAGTGTCGGTAATCCGGATTGCTTGGGTTGCATAAATCCTGCCGGCCGGAGCGGTCGGCCGGCGCCGGGTTCACATTTGGCAAACGATCTGGAATCGGCGGTGGCTCGGGTCGCTCCCCGGCAGCGGTGCGGTGGACTCGACCGAAACGGAAGCGAGGCCCCCGCCGGTGCGGAGCCGCTCGGCGAATCTCGCGACGGCCAAGCTGTCGACGCTGGCGCCGGTCAGCCGCACGACGGGGCGTCCCTCGGGCCGGCCGCCCTGCTGCGGCGCCGACGCCTGGTAGTCGATCTCTTCGAGGTACACCTCGTTGGGCGCCGCGGCGGCGGCGAGCGTGATAGCGGCCAAAGCCGAGAGGCTGTGCTGGTCGGTGGCCAAGCGGAGGGTTGTTTGCTCGCGCGCGCGCAGCAGCTCGATCTCTTCCTTGAACTCTTCGCGCTGCTTGACGAGCGTAACAAGCGGCGCGTAGCGCTCGTCGAGCCGCTTCAGGTCGTCGAGCGCGGCGAGCCCGCGGGCCCATTCGACCAGCACCAAGAGGCCGGCGAGCGAGCCAGCCGACAGCAGCGCGACGGTCCACAGCCGCAGGAGCCGGCCGATCGCCTGGCGCCGGAGCACGGGGTTGGGTATCAGGTTGAGGCTGCGTTTCACGAGTGGCTCTCCCAGGCCAGAGCCGATAAAGCGATCGCCTGCGCTAGCAGGCTGTCGGGCGGCGCGCCCGGCTGCTGCGTGCGATCGAGCTTGCCGGCGCGGAAGGGCGCCGCGTCGACGCCCAACGCCTCGCCGAGGTGCTGCACACACAGCGGCGCGACCGAGGCGGCCCCCGTCACGAGCAGCCGCGGGGGCGTCGGGCGGCGGAGCTTCGCGCCGAGGTGCTCGAGCGACCGGCGTGCCTGCTCGATGGTCTCCCGGGACGCGTCGCGTACGGCGTCGCGCAGCAAGCGTAGCTCACGCGGCTCGGCCGGCGGCTCGATCAGCAGCGGCTCGGCGTCTGAGGGCGACAGGCCGACGCGCTCCGCCACGGCGCGGCGGAACTCGCCGAAGCCGCCCGAGCCCAATCGCCGCGCGTAGACGGCCGAGCCGTTGACCGCCCCGACGAGCAGCGCGGCGGTCTCGCCCCAGTCGAAGACCGCGACCAGTTCATCGCCGGGCGTTTCGGAGTCGAACTCCGTCGCCCGCGCGAGCGCGAGCGGGGCGCCGTCGATCGTCGTGCAGCGGACGCCGGCGCGGGTGAAAGCCTCGGCGGTCGCCTCGACGCGGGCCGCGTCGGCGCCCAGCTGGTAGACGGCGCTATCGACGGGGCTCCACGCGTCGCGGCAGTCGGTTCGCGAGGGACTCTCTTCCGGAGTGAGGGCGTCGAGCGTGCAGCAAGACATCGACAGCGTGGCCGCGGCTTCGTGGCCGCGCAGCCGCGACGCGACCGCGCGGAGGGCGCGGAGGTCGTCGCGCAGCGACGCGTTCGTGTCGCGTACGACGGCCGCCGCCGCGGCCAAGCGGAGGCTCCCGTTGGCCCGCTCTAACTGTGCGAGCTTTGCAACGCGGGATCCAAGATCGACGCCGATCCATCCCGCACGGGACGCGTTGTACATGGGTTGGACCTCCTCGATTGGTTACCGCTGGGCGATGCTCGCGATGTCGAAGACCGGCAGCATCACCGCCAGCACAACGGTCGCCACCACCGCGCCCATCACGACGGTGACGATCGGTTCGACCGCCGAGATCGCCTGTCGGGCGAGCGCCTCGCCCTCTTCTTCGTAGTGGAGTCCCATCATCTGCGTGACATCGCCGAGGCGGCCCGTCCGCTCGGCGGTGGCGATGAGCTCCGCTGCCGAAGGGGGCAGTGCTTCGGCGTCCTGAAGGGCCTCGCTGAGCGCGCGGCCGTTGGTGACCGCCTCTTCGAGCCGGTCGACGAGGCTCTGGAACACGCTGTTCGAGATCGCCTTGCGCAGCAGGCCGAGGCATTCCAGCAGCGGCACGCCGCTCGTTATCAACAGCCCCATCAAACGACACGCCCGCGCGCCGATCAGCGTGCGGGCCAGCGCGCGGAGGCCGGGGCAGCGGAGCACCGCGGTGTCCGACAGCCGGCGGCCCGCCGGGGTCGTCCGGAGCCAGATCAACCCGCCGATAGCGGCCGCGGCCAGCGGCGCCCACACCCACCAGCGTTGGCGGATCTCCTCGGCAAACCCGATCAGCACGCGGGTCACGAGCGGGAGGGTGATCTCGTATTGCTCGAAGATCGACGCGAACCGCGGCAGCACGAAAACGATGAGGATGGCGATCACGGCCGCCGACACGGCCGTGAGCAACACGGGGTAGATGAGCATGCCGCGCAGCGTGCGACGCAGCCGCAGGTCGGCCGACTGCAGCTCGGCGAGCTGCTTGAGGACCTCGGACATCCGGCCCGAGGACTCGCCCGCCGCGATCGTCGCCACGTAAGCGTCGGCGAACAGCGACGGGTGCTTCGCGAGCGCAACCGAGAGGCTCACGCCGCCGAGCACGTCGTTCTGTACCTGATCGAGCGCCGCGCGCAAGGCCGGCTTGTGGCACTGCCGCGTGATCGACTTCAACGCCGAGGACACCGCGACCCCGGCGTTGGTCATCATCGCCAGCTGCGACGTGAGCTGCACCCGCTCTTGCGCAGTGACGCGCCCCCCCAGCGACCAGCGGCGCGGGGTCGGGGCGGGAGGGGCGGCGGCGAGCGGGGCGGGGTTCATCCGGCGGCGGTCGGGGTCATTCAAACAGGGTGACGCGCGCCACCTCTTCGAGGCTGGTCAGTTCGCGGCAGGCGAGGTCGAGGCCGCCGTCGAGCAGCGTGGGGAAGCCCGCTTCGCGGATCCAGTCACGCACCGCTTCGCTCGTCGAGTCGCGGGCGACGAGCCGCCTGAGGTCGGCCTCGGCCGGCAGCACCTCGTACACGCCGGTGCGGCCTCGGTAGCCGGTGTCGTAGCACTCGCGGCACCCTTCGCCGCGGGAGAACTTTCGGTTCGGGTCGCCGGTGTAGTGCATCGCGCGGAGCAACTCGGCCGTCGCGTAGTGCTGCGTGCGGCAGGTGGGGCAGATCGTCCGCACCAGCCGCTGCGCCACGACGCCCACCAGCGCGGCGGCCAGCTTGTAAGGCTCGACCCCCATGTCCACCAGGCGCGTGACGGCGCCGGCCGAGTCGTTGGTGTGCAGCGTGGTCAGCACGAGGTGGCCGGTCAGCGCGGCCTGCACGGCCACCTTGGCGGTCTCGGCGTCGCGGATCTCGCCGATCATCACCACGTCGGGGTCTTGCCGGAGGATTGATCGCAGCGCCGAAGCGAAGGTCAGCTCGCGCACGTTGTCGACCTGGACCTGGTTGACCAGCTCGATCTGATACTCGACCGGGTCCTCGACCGTCACCACGTTCGTGTGGACGGACTTGATCAGCTCCAGCGCGGAGTAGAGCGTCGTGGTCTTGCCGCAGCCCGTCGGCCCGGTGACCAGCACCAGCCCGTACGGGCGCTTGAGCATCTGGCGGATCTCGCCGAGTTGGCGGGCGGGGATGCCGAGCTCGTCGAGGTTGAAGGTCAGCCGCCGCTTGTCGAGCACGCGGAGCACGACCTTCTCGCCGATGACCGTGGGCAGGGTTGACACACGGAGGTCGACTTCCTTGCCGTCGACGATGACCTGGCAGCGGCCGTCCTGCGGCTTGCGTTGCTCGGCGATGTCGAGCTTGGCCATGACCTTGATGCGCGAAACCACGGCCGGGTAGATGTCCCGGCGGGGGCGGATCATCTCGACGAGTTGCCCGTCGATCCGGAACCGCACCACGCCGTGCTTGCGGCTCGGCTCGATGTGGATATCGCTCGCCCCGCGCCGGATCGCCTGCAGGATCAGGTAGTTCACGAGGTTGACGACCGGGCTGCCGCCGACCATGTCTTGCACGGCGGTGAGGTCGATGTCGGTGATGTCCGACTGCAGCTCGACGGCCGACTCGTCCATGTCGGCGGTGACCGAGTCGACCTGGAAGTCCTCCTCGAACGCGCGCCGGATCATCCGATCGATCGACGCCCCGAAGGCGAACACGGGCGAGACGTTCAGGCCGGTGCGGCGTTCGACGAGGTCCAGCCGGTCGAGGTCGCCCGGGTCGTCGATAGCGACGGTGAGCACGCCGCGGACCTTGAACATCGCCAGCACGCCGTGCCGCTCGCAGAAGTCGCGGTCGAGCGTGTGCACGGCGACCGGGTCGATGAGCCCCTCGCGCAGGCGGAGCGCGGGCACGCCCAGCTGCTGCGCGATGTGCGGCAGGAGCTCCTCCTCCGTGGCGACGCCCATCTCGAGCAGCGTCTCGCCCAGCTTCAGCCCCCGCTTGGCTTGCAGCTCGAGGGCCGCCGCCAGGTCCTCGGGTGTGACCAGGTCGGCGCCGACGAGCCGCTGGCCGAGGCGCATCGGCTGCTTCGGCGCGGGTGGCGCCGCCGAGTCGCCGTCGGTCGCGCTGCCGATCGCTTCGGACAACGCGTCGAGCGCCGCGTCGAGGCGCTGCTCGACGGCGTCCCCATCGGTCGTCGGTGGCGCGGCGGTCGGGGTCATTTGGCGAAGTAAGCGACGGCCGACTTGGTCGACTGGAATACCGGGAACTGCGCATCGAGGCCTGTGGCGAGCAATACGTCGTGGCACAGCGGCGACACGCCCGCCAGACAGACCACCCCGCCGGCGCCGAGGGCCCGGTCGCGCAGGTCGAGCAGGGCTTCGCAGCCGGCGCTGTCGATCAGTGGGGTCTCGGCGAGGTCGAGCACCCACTGCGGGCGACCGGGCTCTCGCGCGTCGTCGTACGCGGCGAGCAACTCGCCGCCACTCTCGGCGGTCAACGGGGCGTCGACGCCGACCACGTCGACCGCGCCTTGCCTGGTTCGCTTCATGACGCGGTCCTCCTAACGAACCGGCAGGGTTGCGGTGAACGTGGCGCCCTCGCCGAGGGTGCTCTGGAGCGTGAGGTCGCCGCCGTGGAGCCGCGCGATCTCGCGCGCGAGGGCCAGACCCAGCCCGGTGCCGATCTGGTCCTGCACCTGCGGGTTCTCGCTGCGGAAGAACTTCTCGAAGACCTTCGGGTGTTCCTCGGGCGCGATTCCGACGCCGGTGTCGGTGACGTCGATGGCGATTGCGTCCGCTTCGCGAACGGCGGAGAGCGTCACGGCGCCGCCGTCCGGGGTGTACTTTACGGCGTTGCCGAGCAGGTTGACCAGCATGCCGGAGACCTTGTCCTTGTCGAGCAGCGCCTCGCCGAGCTTCTCGGCGAGCGTGACCTGGAAGGACAACGACTTCTGCGTGGCGAGCGGCTTGACCTTCGCCGCGGCCTCTTCGATCAGGCGCCGGACATCGACGTTCTGCCGCTCAGCGCCTAGCGATCCCACTTCGAGGCTGCTGATCGACAGCAGGTCGTCGACGAAGCGCGACAGGCGCGTGGCCTCGGCGTTGATCGTGTTGCAGAACTCTTTCTGTTGCTCCACGTCCGTCATGGCGCCCATGGCGAGGGTTTCCGCGTAGGCCCTGATGTTGGCCAGCGGCGTGCGCAGCTCGTGGGTGGCCGTGTCGATGAACTGGTCGCGCGACGCCTCGGCCATTTTCTGCTGGGTCACGTCGCGCACGCTCCAGACGGCGCCGGCCGGCTCGCCTTGGATTGGCGCGCGTTCGACGCGCAGCGTGCGGCCGACCGCCCCGAGCGGCAACTCGGCGACGCCCACCGCCGCGAACGCGTCGGCGGCCGCGGGGCACGCCCGGCGGAGCAGCTCTTCGATCGACGCGCCTTCGACTTCGGCGTCGGTCCCCAGCAGGGCCTGGATCGCCCGGTTGGCGAAGTCGATCCGGCCTTCGGCATCGGTCACGGCGACCCCCTCGGGGAGGCTGTCGAGAGCCGCCTTAACGCGGCCGCCGCCCTGTTGGGCGAGCAAAGCGAGTTGGGCCCGCGGCCCCCCGGCCTGCGACCATCTCTCGGCCTCTCGCAGCCGATCGGCGATCCGGTTCCAACCGACCGCGGCGCGGCTCGTGCCGGGGAGCCGATCGGGCTTCGGGGGCTCGCCGTACGGTGCGCACGCGATTCCCTCCAACTGCGACGCCACGCCCGACAGCGGAAGCGTCAGTCGGCGGAGGAACCACGCGCCGAGACCGATTGGGATTAAGCCGGCGGCCAGAGCGGGGGCGGCGGCGGCCGCAAGCCTGGCGAGGGATTGGGGCTCGTGGTCGGCCTGCGCAGCCGTCGGATCCGCGACGAGCCCGGACCGCAGCGTGGCCGCCGCCCCGGTCGCGAAGGCCGCCAACGCGGCGACGCTCGACAGCAGGTGCAGCGCGAGCACGCGGCGTGAAAGGCCGAGCTGTTTGTCAGCGGCGGGCATGCTGGGCGGGTGGTTCGCGGGCCGTTACTGGGGCTGCGCGATCAACCTGTCCGCAACGGCCGTCAGCTCGGTCGGGCTGAACGGCTTGGCGACCATCGCCGCGACCCCCAGCCGCTTCCGCAGGGGCCCAAACTCCAGCTCCAGCCCTTTCGCGGTGAGCAGCACCACGGGCGTGTCGGCGTTGAGGGGTGTTTCGCGCAGGCGTTCGATCAACTCTAGGCCACTCATCCGCGGCATCTGTTGGTCGGTGACAATCAGGTCGAACGACTCGAGCCCCGCGGCTTCGAGGGCCGCGGCGCCGTCGTTCACGCTGACCGCCTCGTAACCCGCGCCGGTGAACGTGAACCCGATGACCCGCCGCAACGCGGCGTTGTCGTCGGCGATCAATACGCGAGGTGAGCGATCTTCCATGGAAAACATCCCGACGGCGAGTGGCGGCTATCAGTACGTCGAGTAAGCGGCGCCGTCGTTGTCGGTCTGAGTCGTATTGACGATGAACTCGCCGGTGTCGGTGAAGTACATCCAGCCGGTCGCCCCATCGGGGGGCGTGCCGGTCGTGGCGGGCGTGACCAGGTTGTCTTGGTTGGTCCCGACGGGGGCGTTGGGGAATTCGCCGCGGATGTAAGTGGCCAGTTCGGCCCGGAAGTCGGCCCCCGTGCCGGTGCACGCGGGCAGCCGCCCCAGTTGCGCGTTGTGCAACTCGATCGCGTCGCGCACGACGGCGAGCGTCTGACGCAGGCCGTTGTCGGTGGCTTGCCCGGCCGTGTCCAACAGACGCGGCGCGGCCACGCCTGCCAGGATGCCGAGGATCAGGATCACGACGACCAGCTCCACAAGGGTGAAGCCCGACTTCGGCTTTCGATTGACGCTTCGCATGACGGTTCTGGGGTGTTGGGCGGTCTTTTAGAAGTCGCTCGAACCAACTCTAGGTCACGCCAGCGGCGCTATGGGGCGGTTCTTCCCAAAGGGGGCGCGGGCGCGACGGTCTCGCACGGGGGAGGTGAGCTACTGTTTCCGACAGAGGCCCCGCCAGCAGCAGCCCGAGCGCGACCGTGCCAACCGCTACAACCCTCTCGACCGCCGCCGACCGACCGCCCGCCCCGCACGTGGCGCTCGCCGAACACCTCGCAGCCGAGCTCGATCAGCCCGCGTGGCTGTTTCGCCGGAGCGGCGAGGGCGAGCGGCCTTGGGCGGCGGTCGCCCTGTCAACCGACCACCCGACCGCACCGGAAGTACCCAGCGGCCTATTAGACGCGGCCTACGAGGACGGATGGGCCGTCGATGCTGCCGAGCAGCGCGGCCCGTTCGTCGCTGCTCGGCTTGCAGAGAACGCCGTCTTCGCGACGCACGGCGGGGCGTCGCCCGAATGGCTCGCGCGTTATTTGGCGGCCGAGGTCGCACGGAAGAACGCGGCGGCCAAGGCCGCCATGCTGCAGGACGAGAACGACTCGTTCGCCGCCCAGCTGACGTCGGACCTCGAAGAGCTGACGTTCTTGCGGTCGATGGTGGCGAAGCTCTCGGCGAGCCGCCCCGACACGCAGCTCGGCGAGCTCATCGACGCCACGCTGCCGGTGCTGAACGCGTCGATCCGCACCGAGTGCCTGGCGTACCTCAAAGCGCCGGACCCGGCCTCGCCGTTCCGGGTCACGCCGGAGTGGGTGGGGGGGCCTTCGCCGTTGCCGGACCCGGTGCTCTTGACGATCGTCGAGCGGTTGGGGCCGGCTGCGAAGGAGCGAACGCTCGTGCGTAATTGGCCAAACAGGCCTGGCTCGGCGATTCATTACGGCGCCGAAGCCGACCGGATCGGAGGAGTCGACTCGGTTGTGCTGACCCCTCTGGAGTGCGGCCCCCGCTTCTTCGGTTGGCTGGCTGCGGTCAACCGGTTGCCCGCCGGCGACGCCACGTGGGCGAGCCCGTGGCAGCTCTCGGGCGACGAGTTCGGCACGGGCGAGGCCTCGCTGCTGGCGACCACCGCGTCGGTCATAGCGACCCACGCGGCGAACCTGGAGCTGCTCCGCGAGAAAGAGTTGCTGATCGTCAGCGTGGTCAAGACGATCGTCTCAGCGATCGAATCGAAAGACCAATACACCCGGGGCCACTCGGACCGGGTCGCGCGCTACGCGCGTCGCTTGGCTTTGGAGCTCGGCTACAACGACGCGGAGGCGGACGAGCTCTACCTCACCGCGTTGCTCCACGACGTCGGCAAGATCGGCGTCCGCGACGCCGTGCTCCAGAAGCCCGGCCGGCTGACCGACGAGGAATTCGCCGAGATCGCTCGCCACCCAGACGAGGGCTGGGCGATCCTCTCGGGCCTCCGCGACTTGGCGTACGTGCTGCCTGGCGTGCTGCACCACCACGAGCGGTGGGACGGCGGCGGGTACCCGGACGGCTTGCAAGGCGAAGCCATCCCCCGCGATGGCCGCGTGTTGGCCGTGGTCGACGCGTTCGACGCGATGACCTCCGACCGACCCTACCGCAGCGGCATGCCGGTAGAGAAAGCCGCGGCGATCATCCGCGAAGGGGCAGGAAGCCAGTGGGACGAGCGCTGCGTCGCCGCGTTTATGGCGTGCTTCGACGACATCCTGCAGATCAAACGCGAGTACAAGCTGCCAGAGCGTGTGGCCCGCCGATCTCTTGCGAGTGGCGCCCTTGCAGCAGCGCCCGAGTAACCGCGGCGGCCCCCTCCGGGGTCAGAGGCCGATCCGACGCCAAGTGCCCGGCAAGAGCCGAACACCTTGTCCAGCGCTGAACCCCGGCGGCGGGTAATAGCTCGCGTAGGGGCGGTACAGCGCCTGCACAATCTTGCTCGACGCCACCTCGACCGAACCTGCGACCACCACGCCATCGATCACGCTGTCGTCGGTAAATCGCAGCGCGCCGGAAACATAGATAAGGCCGTCGATCCGCGAGGGATAGGTATCGAGCGAGTCGATGTCCTCGCCCCCTTCGTAAGGGAATCCGAACGGATTGAAGTTGTAAGGGAAGTTCTCGACGAGCTGCTGGCCGACCAGCGCGTTGCGGAGGTCGACGCTCAGGTTGCCATCGACGAGCAGCGTCGGGTAGTTGAGCGCTTCGGTCTGCAGCAACGACGCGTTCGACACCGCGGTCCCAGGCCCCGCGTTCAGCAAAACCAGCGTGCCGAGCAGCCGCGAGCGGGCGATCGAGAGATCGGCCCCGCCACAGTCGATCCAGTAGATGCCGCGGGGATTCGCCTCGCCGTAGTCGTTGATCGACCGACCCAATCGAGCGTTGTGCAGTTGGTACACGCCCGACGCATCCGGCAGGCTGGTCAGCTCGATCTCCGTTCCGCGGCTCACGTACCAATCGAACACGTGCCCGCCAGGCGACTCCCTGGCCGGGAGCCCTTCGGTCGAAGCGCCGTGGAACGTCCCCCCGTTTATGGTCGAAGCCGACTCGGCGTCGAGGCCGACCGAAGCCGAGTTGGCGGTGACCTCGCCGCCGGCCGAGAGGACACCGTTGCCATTGACTTGCGACGAGTTCGCGAGGGTCGCCGTCGTCGCGGCGTGCATCGTCGCCTCGAGGCACGTCAGGCTGCGACCCGCCGGTTCGATACCCACCTCGACGGCCCAGACCGAGTCGCCGCTGTAGCCGATCGACCTTAGCACGGCGTGGTCGCGGGGGTCGTCGGCCAGGTCGCCATCGGCGTCGGTAACCGACCACCGGAAGCTCCCTCCGCCGGTCGGGTCGGGCAGCACCGCCGCGCTGAGCACGCCGCTAGCGAGGGCCGTGCGCCAATCGGGATGGGAGTTGAGCCAGCCCAACGCGTAGTCGACGCCCGACTCGGCGTGCCGCGCAGCGCGGCGCGAGCCCTCGGCCATGCTCGCCGAGCGCAGCGTCAGCCGCCCGGTGCTCGAAGCGGTGATCGCGATCAACGCGATCACCATGCTCGCTCCGAGCACCGCTATGTAGACCGAGCCCGTCCGCGCGGGGCGCCGTGATCGATGGGCAGCCTTGGCGTTGCTCGTCATTCGCTCGGCTCGTTCACGGTCGAGGCGGTCCGCTCAAGGGGCTGGCCCGCGGCCCGGATCGACGCGGCCAACCCGGTCACCCAAACGCAGTCGAACGCCGGCGCAGCCTCGTGCGCGCCGTGCGGCGAGCAGATCGCGGTCGCCAAGGTGCTCTCGCCCGACGGGCCACTGACCGAGACGATCACCCGCTTCAGGCCATTGTCGCTCCCGCTCGCCCGGAGCCGGCCGGCCCCGTCGGGCTCGACCCCCACCAGCTCAACAGAAACCGAGCGTGTCCAGCCGGCGAACCCCGCCAGAGCGGCGCCGCTGGCGTCCTCCGGCGGCGAGCGCGACCAGCCGTCGAAGTCGTCGACGTCGTCCAGCGACAAGCGGTCGGCCGGCGAGCCGTCCTCGCCCGACTCGACGCCGATCGGCAGCGGCGCGCCGTCGGGGTCCTCATACGGCTGAGCGAGGATCTCGTTCAGCAGCGACTCGGCGAGCGCGTGGGCCTCCACTCGGCTCGCCGCGGCGCGTTGGGTGCTGACCGCCATGCCGAGCGTGGTCAGCGCCGCGCTGAGCACGACGCCGACGATCGCCGTCGACGCGACCACCTCCACCAGCGTAACGCCCCGATGGGGGCGCCGAGAGCAGCGGGCGTTGCGTGTTTTCATAGGGCGGTCAGTCCGAGGCCGGCGCGATCATCACCGTCATGGCGGCGAATTCCTTCTCGCCTGTCAGGGCAAAGAACGATTCGCCCACGACCCCCGCCGGTTTCCATACGCGGTAGCCGCATCCCCCGGAGACCTTCCCGTCCGCGTCGTCCATTAGCACCGGGTCATGCCCGGCCAGCCCCGGCGAGCCGGCCGTGACGTCGCCATCTTTGAACGCGCCGAGCCGGATCGCCAGGCAGTTGTCGAGCGGGCTCATCGCTTGCGGGGCGGCGGGCCATCGAGACTTTCCTGGCGCCGCCGAGTGTGCGGCGATTGGCTCGGCGGGGTCGTGATTCGACACGCGGATGATCCACCCCATCGCGTTGGACTCTGGACCCCAGCCCCACGTGTGTGTCGCCGGTTCGGCGTCGCTGGCGATTCGCCAGTACGCCGCCAGCGCGACGTCGCTGCCGTTCGGTTGCACAGCGATCGGGACCCAATCCCCCATCGCGTAGATGTCGTTCGTGTGCTCGCGGTCGAGCGCCACGGCGGCGACCAACAGGTCACCGGCCGCCGTGTCGGGCGGCGTTTGCACGGTTAGCAGGTTGGTCGGATCGGTCGCCTTCGCGACCGCCGAGACGCCTAGGAAGATCGGCCAAGCGGGTTCCGGCACGACCGTCACGTCGAGCGCAGTGACCGCTCGGGTCAGCGAGCGAAAGTCGACCGAGTCGACGTTCCCGAGCAGCGGCACGCCAGCCCCGCCGTTGATCCGGTGCAAGAGCGGCTCACCGGCGACGCCGGACCACTCGTATCGGAGCGTCTCCGACGAGCCGTCGCCATCGCGGTCGGGGACGTCAAACTCGATCGCTGTCGGGGTCAGCTCGCGAAAGCGGGAGGCCGTCCGCGCGTCGGCCGTGATCCTGGCCAGAGCCTCGTCGACATGAACGACGGAGCTCGCGTCGAGGTCCAACGCGCGGGCCGATACGTACAGCGCGCTCGCCAAGCCCACCATCAGCACGCTCGCCGTCGCCGTGGCGAGCAGCAGCTCGACCAGTGTGTACCCGGCCCTGTGGGTCATGGCGTGACCGACACGGTTCCGATTTGGTTGACCAACACACCGACCGTCGCGCCGCCCAGGGAGAGCACCACCTGCCCGCCGGAGTTAGGGTCGCCGCGGAAGTCGAACGCTATCTCCGCCGCGCCGCCGAAGTCGGCCGAGACCAGATCCACCCCGCCAAGGTCCTCCCACAGCGGCGCGCCCGGCCGGTCTGCCCCCTCAACGGAACGCCCGTCGAGGGTCTGCGACTGGTAGGTATCGGCCACGGGATCGAACGCCAAGCCATGGCTAGCGCCCCGTGATATCGACAGCGACCGCGTGTGCCGGAGGCTGGCGGCGAGCCGCCGCGCGGCCGTGTCGAGCTGAGTAGCGTCGAGCGCCGCCCGGTAGCGCGGCGCCGCAACGCCGGCCAGGATCCCGAGCATTAGCACGACGATTGTCAATTCGATAAGCGTAAAGCCAGCACGCCGTAGTCGCGCGAGCGAGCGGCCCCAGTCCACTGGGCTCGCCGGATTACGCAGCGTGGCGGCGCGGTCTTGCACGGTGTCTTCGGGAATCAAGGAACTACCGCAACGGTAGCCCATCCCGATCCCCACGCGGCCGGCCCAACGCCGCAACCGACGCTCCAAAACCCTCGCAACCCCTACAACCACCCCGCACTGGACTCCCGCGCCGGCGGTCGTAGACTAAGGGACGGTGGCCGGCCCGAAGCCGCCGCCGTCCCCGGGGCTGTAGCTCAGTTGGGAGAGCGCCGCCTTTGCAAGGCGGATGTCGCAGGTTCGAATCCTGTCAGCTCCACTTGATGTAAGTCGCTTTGGCGTGGGACCTTACGGCCCAACCCCCTGACGCTCAGGGGAGCTGCCAGACACTCAAACGCGTGTAGTCACTACACGTTTTGGAGGTCGGTGGCGTGAAGAGTCCCCCCAGAGTTCCCGGCTACAAGCTGCACAAGGCGACCGGACAAGCGTTCGTTCGGCTTGGCAAGCGGTTCGTCTACCTCGGCAAGTACGGGTCGCAAGAAAGCCACGCGAAGTACGCCGACGTGGTCCGGCAGCACCTGCTGGGCCAGCCGGTTGCCGCGCTCCCGCGGCGCCAATCTGAGGTGCCGCCCGCCACTGTCCTGACCGTCCGCGGTCTGGTCGACCGCTACCTGGCTTACGCCCGGTCCTACTACGCGAAGGGCGGCAAGCCCACCGCCGAGTTTGCGAAGTTTGACACGGCCGGCGTCCTCGCGAAAAAGCGATACGGCGAGCTGCCGGCCGAGGACTTCGGACCGCTCTGCCTCGAAGACCTACGCGACGGGATGATCGGCGCGGGGCTCGCTCGCACCACGATCAACGGCCAGACCCGCCGCATCGTGGCCATCTTCAAGTGGGGCGCGGCCAAGCAGTTGGTCTCGGCGGGCGTGCCGCAGGCGTTGGGAATGGTCGCTGGTTTGCGCGCGGGGCGCAGCGAGGCCCGCGAATCCAAGCCCGTTCGCCCCGTGGACGACGCCATCGTCGACGCCACCATCGTGGAGCTTCCCGAGGTCGTCGCCGACATGGTCCGGCTGCAGCGGTACACCGGCGCCCGCCCCGGCGAGGTCTGCAAGCTCAGACCGTGTGACATCGACCGATCCGGCGACGTTTGGCTCTACACGCTGGCCGACCACAAGACGGCCCACCACGGGAAGCGCCGGACGGTGTTCATCGGTCCGCAGGGGCAGGCCGTGCTGCTGAAGTACTTGGCCCGCGCCGCCGACACGTACTGCTTCCGCCCGTGCGACAGCGAAGCCAAGCGCCGAGCGGCGCAGCACGCCGCGAGGACGACACCGTTGTCGTGCGGCAACCGGCCGGGCACGAACACCAAGTCCTCGCCGCTGCGGACCGCTGGGGACCGCTACACGAAAGACTCGTACGCCCGCGCCATCGCCCGCGCCGCCAAGCGGGCGAAGGTCGAGAAGTGGACGCCGAACCAGTTGCGGCACACGTACGCGACGGCCGTTCGCCGCGATCACGGCCTCGAGGCGGCCCAGGTGATGCTTGGCCATTCCGGCGCCAAGGTCACCGAGATTTACGCCGAGCGGGATATGGCGAAGGGCGCCGTCGTGGCGCGGCTGATCGGCTAGAACTACCGTTACTTGCCGGGCGTGGGGTAGCTCCCCGCACAGACCGGCCGGCGTCGCGCACGCATCCTCGCGCGGCTCCGGCCGGTCGGCCCGGCCCTACCGAGGATGCGACGATGGGCGAGAGCGAGAACGGCGAGCCTGTGCGGCCACCGGAGTTTGACCAGTACGGCTTGGAAGACACCGGCATCTACAAGCGATGGAACGGGCCATCGTTCACGGCGCCGGGCATGACGGTCGCCCCGGGCGGCAAGCTTGTTCCGCCTAAGCCATCGCTGTCGCTCGACCTCGAGTTCGTTCGGCAGAAGCTCTCGGAGTACGTGGCCCCCTTCCGGCTCGACAAGGGGCAGATGGGCGCCGGGGAATTGCTCCGGGTCGACTTCGGGGACGGCCCCGACTGGCAACGGTTCGACGACGCGCCGATGGATGAGATCGTCTACACCGCGTTGGTCGCGCTACGGTGCGTCGAACGGGTGGCCTCGGGGCGGTCGATCCTTCACCGGCTCGTTTCAGACAGCCTGCTGCCCGGCGAGGCGTTCTCCCCCGGCGAGGCCGAGCGGTGGCTCGACACGCTGGCACTGGACGCGTGGGAGCTCGGCAAGCTGTGCGAGCGCGTGGGCGTGCTGCCGTTCGAGCCGATGGTGGCGAGTCGGAAGGCCAGCACGAACGGCCTAGCGCAGGCGCGGCGTGCGCGGTCTGACACGAAGAAGAAGAAGCAGAAGCACCAACGGGCGGTGGCCGCACTCGCCGAGGCGCAGCGCGAGTACCCGGATAGGGGTCTCACCGTGCAGAAGGAGAAGGCTGCGAAGTCGCTCGGCATCGGTCGCACGACGCTCGACAAGCACCTGAAGAGCGGCTGAGCGGCAGGAAATACGACTACTTTTGGCAGCACTGATCAGTGTTGCCAAAGCTGAAGGCGACAAGCTCGCCCCCATCTTTACCTTGCTA
The DNA here is from genome assembly GCF_040219535.1 of Botrimarina sp. Lineage (NCBI taxonomy): Bacteria > Pseudomonadati > Planctomycetota > Planctomycetia > Pirellulales > Lacipirellulaceae > Botrimarina > Botrimarina sp. The sequence goes on along the minus strand of NZ_JAVJSH010000013.1, from coordinate 42,141 downwards.
AGCGTTGGCTTTCCCGCCCCCGTGTAGCGAGGTTTTTTTATGGTCCTGCGAAGCGATTCTGAGCTGCCCGAAGCCGAGAAGCTGGTCCGCGTGCCCGACGCTGTCGAGGCGGCGACCGGCTACCGCCCGACCCCGTCGACCGCCTGGCGGTGGACCAAAAAAGGGGTCCGCGGCATTCGATTAAAGACTGTCGATCTGGGCGGCCGGCCCGTGTCGTGCGAGCGCTGGGCCCGCGAATTCGTCGAGGCGACCACCGCGGCCCGCGACGGCGCCTAACGACAAAGCCCCGCCGGGATTGATTCCGGCGGGGTTCGTTCTGTTCGTGCTCGGCAAAGCGGGACCAACGCGGCGCCGAGCGACCTCCCACACGAAGGAGCTTGTGGTGGTGAGAAATAATCTACCTGCGGCATCGCCAAACGCCAAACGTGTTCTTTTGCGAGGAAGCTGTCGCGACGACCCGGCCGAGCCGAGAGACGCCGCCGATCAGCAGCACGCTCTGGCCGAGTACCTCGCCGCCCCGACGCTCGGCTCGGCCATCGATCGCTGGCTCGCCGAGTCGCGCGGCCGGGGAGGGGGCGCCTGATGGCTGCCAACCGGCAAGAGTGCCCCGACATAGTCACGCCGCCGCGCTTCACATCGCCTGAAGAACTGCGGCTCGTATCGACGATGGTCCGCGAGCCGCGGCACATCGACGACATCGCGAAGCTGGTCCGCCCGACCGACTTCGGCGACTCCGCCCTCCGCGCCGCTTACGAGTCGATCGTGAAGCGGCGCCACGAAGCCGGTGGCGACGGTCAGGCACTCGCCACCCTGGTTCTCGGCGACCTTCGGGACCACCCCACGGCCGATGGCGGCCGGATGCTGTTGGACGACCTGAACCTGGTCGCCACGGCGGCTGACGTGGCCACGTTGGCCGCGGCGGTCCGGGACGCGGCCCTTAAGCGTCGAATCCATGACGCGGCCAGCACGGCCCTCCAGGCAGCCGCCAACGGCCATAGCGGCGAGGAAGTCCTGGCGGACCTCTTCTTGTTCGCCGAGGACGAACTCCGTGGCGCGGAGCGTGGCGACGGGGTCAAGTTCCAACGGATCAGCTGCGCCGAACTGGACCGCGGCGACTACGAACTCGAGTTCCTGATCGACAACATGCTCGTGAAGGGGCAGCCGGGAATCCTCGCCGGGCCTCCGAAGGGGCTAAAGACCGGCGCCGCCGCCGACATGTCGATCAGCCTCACCACGGCCACCCGTTTCTTCGGCCGGTTCGACGTGCCCCGCGTGGTGCGGACCGCCTTTATGTCGGGCGAGTCGGGGCTGTCGGTCCTGCAGGAAACCGCCCGGCGGATCAGCGCCGCCCGCGGCCTCAACCTGGCAGACAACAGCAACCTGATCTGGTCACCCGACCTGCCCCGGTTCGGCAACGTCGAACACGCCGACGCGTTGCGGGCCTTCCTCGAGGAGGACGCCATCGAAGTGCTGATCGTCGACCCCGCCTATCTGTGCCTCCCCGGCGCCGACGCGGGCAACCTCATGATCCAAGGCGAGATGCTGCGGGCCATGAGCCGGCTTTGCGACGAGATCGGCGTCACACTGCTCATCGTGCACCACACAAAGCGGAACACGCTCACCCCTTCCGGGGAGCCGCTCGAGCTGAGCGATATCGCGTGGGCCGGCTTCCCGGAGTTCGCCCGGCAGTGGTGGCTCATCAATCGCCGCGAGCGATACGAGGAAGGCACCGGCGAGCATCGCCTGTGGCTCTCCGTGGGCGGCTCCGCGGGCCACAGCGGCCTCTACGCGGTCGACGTCTCCGAAGGCGTCTGGAACCCCACAGAGCCCCGCTACTGGGACGTGTCGATCCAAAGCGGCAACGCGTTGCTCGCCGAGCAGCGACAAGCCAAGCGCGACGAGAAGTCCCGCGAGCGTGAAGAGAAGGCCGAGGAGAAGCGGGACGCCGACCGCACGAAGGTCTGGGCCGCCATGTGCGAACTGGGCCGCCCGGAGACCACCAGCATCATCGCCGGCGCCGCGCAACTCAATAACGCCCGCACCAAGGCGGCGATCGGGCTGCTCATGACCAACAAGCTCGTCCGAGAGGCCAAAGTCGTCAGGGCAAACAACCAGAGTTATCCGGGCTTCGAACTCACCGAGGAGGGCCGAGGCAATGCCTCCGAAGCAGCCTAACTGTCAGTCGGACTCAGTCGGACTGTCCGAGTGTCCGAGTGGGGGGACACACACACTCGGATGGACCCCTATAGGGGGTCCGAGTCCGAGTGAGTGTGAGTGCCTCTGTGGGGGTCACCCGGACGGGGAGTCTGTCCGAGTGGAGTTGTCCTCTGGCGAGTCGATCCAGGGCGAGAACCATGGTTCTCGGTTCTCGGCGGGAGCCCAACGAGACGAGGCCGCCACGATGAGCAGGACTGACTGGTCTACAGCGCCCACTATCTTCGTTGAGAAGCCAACGTGCCCGCACTGCGGAAGCGCGGCCTACGACCGTGTCCGCACCGTGGCCGGCGGCGACGGCTCGACCACCAAACGCGTGCGCTGCCGCGCGTGCCGCCAACCCTACAAGATTTGCGTCGAGTTGCCCGAACCGGGCGATTCGACTGTGTGGCTGTCGTAGACTCTCGCCATGAACGTGCCCCTCCCCCCGACGCCGCGCCTCCGATCGGTTGGGAATGCCGCGTCGCTCTTGCAGTTGATGCCGCAACGGATCAGCGAGATCGCCGAGCTGCTGGACATCGCGCCGGCTTGGTACGTCAACGGAGTGCCGCACTTCAACGAGGCTGATTTGGAACGAATTGCGACCTACGCCGCCGCCCAACGCCGCGCGGCCGGTCGCTGACCAACCCTTGGGGGCGGCCGCTGGCCCCTGCCGCTTAGTTTGATCGCTCGGGCGGCGGGGCCGGCGGCCTCTGTTGAATCGCATGCACAACATCTACTGGCTTGAGAAGCGCGTCATCGACCTCGAGCAAACCATCGACAAACTCGCCTTCCGGCTCGCCGCGGTCGAAGGGACTCGCGCCGCGCAGCCGGAGGGTGAGCAGCACCGGCGACTCACCGGCGCGGAGGCGGCCCAGGCGTTCGATGAGCTGGTTTGCGACGCCGCGAAGGTGGAGTTTGCCTGCGAGGCGCCCGCCGCTACCGAGCAGCGCGTCCGGAAGAAGCATCCTGAACTTGCTCGGGCTGCCGACGACTATTGGAACCACCGACGCCTGCTGCAGCACGCGCGCGGGTCGGGCAACTACTGATCAGGGGAGCCACATGTCCGCCACAGCAACGAAGAAGGCCGCCGCTACCAAAGCGCCCCCGTCGACCACCGCCCAAGCGCTCGCCGACGAACTGAAGGCCGCGGCGCTGGTGCAGGACGTGATCACGCGCATCGAGCGGCGCGTTGATCGCCTCGACCGTGGCCATGTATCGCTGACCCTCCAGGAGCGTTCGTTGCTCAGGCGCGAGGCGCCGGAAGCCGTCGCCAGCGACGGCGAGCTCCGGCGGACTCTCGCGAAGGCCCGCGCGATCCGCGAGGCCCGCGAGCGGGGCGTGTCACGCCAGGCGATCGCCGCTGCCGAGGCCGCACTCGAAAAGGCCCGCGCGGCCGCTAGTGATACGGCGGCTACGCTTGAGGACCTCGACGTCGGCGACGACACGGCGCCGGCGCTCGAACGGCAGATTGCGAGGTTGACCTCGAAGTACGCCGAGCTCGTCGGCGATGTTCGATCTTGCGAGGCCGAGCTCGGGCGAGCGCGCCGCGACTACGAGTCGCTCCGGGGGAAGGCGCCACAGCCGCTTCAGCGGGCCGTGGGCGACCGCCGCGGGGAAATCAAGGCCGGACCAGCCGGCGATGCCTTCCGCGAGGCGAGAGCGGCTTTGCGGGCCGTGGAGCACGCGGTCCGCGCTTACGACGCCGGCGCGGCCAGGACCCGAGGCATCGACCACGCGTACTGGCGCCGGTACGCGGCCAAGCATCTGCCCGAGTCGATCCTGCCGGCAAGCCGTCACACGACGACACGCCGGGTGGATGAGGCCGCCCTCGCCGACCACATGGAGAAGCAGCGGGCCAAACTACCCGAGTTGCGGCGGGCCATGGCCGACGCGAAGGCCGCCCTCGCCGCTGCGATCATCGAGGCCGAGAAGCCGCTCGACGTCTGGGCGGCAGCCGGCCGTATCGAATTCCCCGCGGCCGGCTGATCGCCCGGCCGACCGCGCAAGCAAAGAGGTCATCATGCTGAGCTCAAGGCAAACCGCCGACGCGACCATCCGCGCGGCCATCGAGAAGAAGGTCAAACAGGTCAAGGACGAGCAGCCTACGCTTCGCCACAATGAGGCCTGGCTGAAGGCCAAGAAGTGGGCCGTGGCCAAGTTCGGCTACGCCCCGGTCGCCAAGATCTTCGGCCTCCCACCGGCGGAAGAGTGAGCCCCTGCCCCCCCGCCCCGGCGTCGCTGTGCTGAAGTGAACCAGCACGCCGCCGGGGCGGTTCGGGGTCGTTTGAACAAGGAAGCCGCCCATGCTCATCAGTCACGACCCCACGAACCTCCTCACGGTCCGCGCCTCTGGCGCCTACGCGCCCGGCCTCCGCGTGAAGTGGAGCAGCACACCCGGCCGGGTCGAGCTCGCTGACGACGAGGCCTGTATCGGCGTGACGAAGACCCGCTCTTATGCGACGGGTGAGAGGATCGTCGTGTACGACATCAAGTCGTGCGGCTCGCTGCCGTTCACGGCGGCGGGGCCCATCGCCAGGGGCGCCGGCTTCACTTCGACCACGGGCGGCAAGGTCGCCAGCGGAGCCGGTGGCAACGAGGACTACGGCATTGCCATGACCGCCGCGGGCGGCGACGGCGCTCAATTCGAAGGGACGAGCGGCAGGTGATGAGCGGGGCCAGGTGCTAACCGTTAGCACCTGATCGCTGGCTTGACTCAAGGCCGAAGCCTAGCGGCACGCGACGTGGTGCCGCGTGAGGCGGCGTCAGGGGCGGCAGGAGGGGCGCCCCCCCCGGGGGTGCGGGTCCTTCCGGCCGGGGAGGGCGCGGGGCAGGCGTAGCCGGCGATCGCAAGGCATTTATTCCCGCACGGCAGACCGATTTCCGGCAGAAAGATCCAAGGCCGTTGTTTCATGCCAAGCCAAACCACCGTTCAGCGTGAGGCCGCTTGGCTGACTCTCGCCGAGCTCGCGAACGTTCTCGACATCAGCCAGCAGCTTGCCCGGCGGGAGCTGCCGCGGCGTGTGCCGGAGTCGGCGATCCGGCGAGGGCGGCCGATGCGGCTGCACGGGCGGACGGCGGTCGAGTGCTACCTGCGGGACCGGCTCGCGCCGCCGCCGGCAGCGTTTGACGGCTTCGACGACCTGTTCGTGGGCGAGCTCGATTGACCCTCGGCAACAACCCGATCCGTCGCCCGAGGAGATCGCCGCAGCGTGCCAGCGGATTCAGGCGAGATGGACGCCGTTCGAGCGGGAGCGCCGGCGCGTGGTTGCCGCGCCGACCTGGGAGCTGCCCGAGGGATTGAGCGCGTCGCCTAACGACGATCGCGAACCAGCCTAAGGGCGCCCGTGCGGCCGATCGCCCCCGTAGTTACCCTGGCGGCCTACTCCCCGCCCTCACGCCAACGCCGACGCCCGCCGCGACCATGGACGCCGACGCCTTCATCGCCCGCTGGAGCGCCTCGGGCGGCTCCGAGCGGAGCAATTACCAGCTCTTCCTCGCCGAGCTGTGCGAGCTGCTCGACGTTGAGCACCCCGACCCGGCCGGCGACGACAACCGCCACAACGCGTACGTGTTCGAGCGGGCGATCACGTTCGACAACCGCGACGGCACGCAGAGCACGAAGTTCGCCGACCTCTACAAGCGGGGCTCGTTCATCTGCGAGACCAAGCAGGGGGTCGAGCGCCGCGACCAAGAAGAGCTGTTCAGCGAGCGGGCCCAAGCCGCTGCTCAGCGCCGCCGCACGGGGCACGGCCGCCGCGGCACGAAGGGGTACGAGCTGACGATGCGCCGCGCGGTCGGCCAAGCGGAGCAGTACGCCCGCCACCTGCCGGCCGACGAGGGACGGCCGCCGTTCCTGATGGTCGTCGACGTGGGGGACCGGATCGAGCTGTACAGCGAGTTCAGCCAGACCGGCGGCGCCTACACCCCGTTCCCCGACGCGCGGTCGCACCGGATCAAGCTGACCGACCTGGCCCAGGAGGAGGTCCGCGACACGCTCCGCCGCGTGTGGACCGACCCGCTGTCGCTCGACCCGTCGCGTCGCAGCGCGAAGGTCACCCGCGACATCGCCGGGGCGCTAGCCAAACTCGCCAAGGCGCTCGAGCAAGCGGGCCACCAGCCCGACCAAGTCGCGCAGTTCCTGATGCGGTGCCTGTTCACGATGTTCGCCGAGGACATCGGGCTGCTGAGCGAGAACAGCTTCCTGGACCTCCTGAAGTCGATCGACGACCCGGCCCACTTCCAGCCGGTGATGCAGTCGCTCTGGCGCACGATGGACGAGGGCGGCTTCTCGACCGACCTGCGGCAGACGCTCAAGCGGTTCAACGGCGGGCTGTTTGCCGAGCAGACCGCGCTGCCGCTCAACCGCGACCAGCTCGACCTGATGATCGAGGCGGCCTCCGCCAAATGGAACGACGTCGAGCCCGCCATCTTCGGCACGCTGCTAGAGCGGGCCCTCGACCCGGTCGAGCGGCACAAGCTGGGCGCCCACTACACGCCCCGGGCGTACGTCGAGCGGCTGGTCGTGCCGACCGTCGTCGAGCCGCTCCGCGAAGAGTGGGACGCCGCGCGGGTCGCCGCGATCACGCTCGCCGAGGAGGGCGACACGAAGGGCGCCGCCGCGGAGCTGACCCGTTTCCACGATCGGCTGTGCGAGGTCCGCGTGCTCGACCCGGCCTGCGGCTCGGGCAACTTCCTGTACGTGGTGCTAGAGCACTTAAAGCGGATCGAGGGGGAGGTGTTCGACGCGTACGACGAGCTCGTCGGCGACCGCCAGATCGCGTTCGACCTCAGCCACACGGTCAACCCCGAGCAGCTCCTCGGCATCGAGATCAACCCCCGCGCCGCGGCGATCGCTGAACTGGTGCTATGGATCGGCTACCTGCAGTGGCACTACCGCACGCGCGGCAAAGTCGATCCGCCCGAGCCGATCATCCGCGACCTGCACAACATCGAGTGCCGCGACGCGGTCCTCGCGTACGACCACCAAGAGGTGTTGTTCGACGAAAAGACCGGCGAGCGGCTGACGATCTGGGATGGGCGGACGACGAAGCCCAGTCCGGTGACGGGCCGCGAAGTGCCTGACGAATCCGCACGCGTGCCGCAGTATAGGTACATCAACCCGCGAAAAGCGATGTGGCCGGCGGCAGAGTTCGTCGTGGGAAATCCACCGTTTATCGGTACTCGCAGGATGCGGCTGACGCTTGGGGATGGATACGTCGACGCATTAGTGGGAGCGTGGCCGAAAATGCCAGAGAATGCCGATTACGTCATGTTCTGGTGGCACCATGCGGCAACGCTTCTCCAGCATAGCGAGCTAGCAAGGTTCGGCTTCATTACGACGAACAGCTTTTCCCAGTCATTCAACAGGGCAGCGGTGCGTCCGTTCCTCGAAGCCGATAATCGCGTAAGCATCGTCTTCGCCATCCGGGACCATCCCTGGATTGACTCTGCCGACGGGGCAGGCGTGCGAGTCGCGATGACGGTTGCAGAGGCGGGCGAACATAACGGACTTCTCGCCGAGCAATGCAGCGAACTCAAAACACAAGAAGGGGCGACTACAGAGTTAGAGTTTCGGTTAGGCAAGATAACTTCTGACTTGCGCATCGGAGTTTCGCCTGCCTCTGCCGTCCCACTACGAAGTAACCAGGGCGTCGCATTCTGGGGCACGAAATTCTATGGCGACGGATTCATCGTATCCGCACCCTTTGCAGAAGAACTGAGGGAGAAGCAATCGGGCCGCACCATTGCTCGCTCATTTGTGAGTGGCCGCGATCTGACGGGCGTACCGCGACGCCTGATGTGCCTAGATTGCGATGGGCTGGATGAGTCGACCTTGAGGACTAACTACCCGGCTTCGTATCAGCACCTACTCGACACCGTCAAACCTGTGCGGCAGCACAACCGCCGTGCGTTCAAGCGCGAGCGTTGGTGGATTTTCGGTGAGAATCAGCCGGGGATGCGCTCGGCCGTCGATGGCATCACACGCTTCGTGGCAACGACTGAGACGGCCAAGCATCGGGTCTTCCAAAATTTCGATAGCAGCATCCTTGCCGAGGGAACCGTAGCGGTCATAGCGCTTGAAGATCATTGGTACTTGGGCGTTCTTTCTAGCCGGGTTCATTCGATCTGGTCATTGGCAGCAGGTGGCACGCTTGAAAGCCGCCCTCGCTACAACAAAACCGTGTGCTTTGAGCCCTTCCCGTTTCCCAAGGCCAGTGTGCCGCTACGCGATCGGATTGGCGACCTCGCAGAGCAACTCGACGCGCACCGCAAGGCCCGCCAAGCCGAGCACCCGAAACTCACGATGACCGGCATGTACAACGTGCTGGAGAAGCTCCGCAGCGGCGAGGACCTGACCGACAAGGAACGGACGATCCACGAGCAGGGTCTCGTCAGCGTGCTCCGGCAGATCCACGACGACCTCGACGCGGCCGTCGCCGAGGCATACGGCTGGCCGGTCGACCTGTCCGACGAGGAGATCCTCGAGCGCCTCGTCGCGCTGAACCACGAGCGGGCCGAGGAAGAGAAGCGCGGCCTGGTGCGCTGGCTCCGCCCCGAGTACCAGAACCCGGACGGGGTTACCCAGAAGGCGGCCGAGCTGGCGGACGACGCGCCCGCCAAGACGAAGGCGACCGCCAAGGTCAAGAAGCGCCCCTGGCCCAAGACGCTCGCCGAGCAGGCAGCCGCCGTCGGCGCCGTGCTGGCGACCCTCGGCGAGCCGGCCGACGAGGCCGACATCGCCAAGGCGTTCACCCGCGCCAAGAAAGACCGCATCGCCGAGCTGCTGGCGACCCTCGCCGCGATCGGCAAGGCCCGCGTGCTCGACGACGGGCGGTTCGTGGCGGCTTGAGCGGGCGGGGCAGCACTCATCCGGCGACCGTCTCGCCGACCGGCCGCCGCGCTCGGCGTACCGAGTCCACCTTGCGACAAGGAGCCCCCGATGTCCGACCTCGGCATTCAACTCGACCGTCTCTACTTCCGCGAGGAGATCGCGAAGCTGTGGGGAGGCCCCGATGAGGGCCAAGCCTGCACCCGCTGGTTTCGCGACAACTTCACCCGCAAGGGCTTGAAGACGATGCGGGTGAGCCACCGGACCGTCGTGCACGGGCGCGAGCTCTCGGAGTGGGTGCTCAGGAACTCGGCGGTGAGCATGGCGACGGCCTTGTCCTGGTTGGCCTCGCTTAGCTGACACCACGCTGTCGACGGGGGGGCGCGTTGGTAGAGAGTCGGGTGAACACGGTGGCATCGTGCTACCGCGGCGCCTTGGCTCGCATGCCCGCACGGGCGAGACTGATCGGCCACCAGCCCGGCGGCTGGAGAACGCCGCTTGCAAATCGGCAGGTCCTTCGCGAAATCTGGGCTTTAATCGAGGCAAGGTGCACCGCCGTGGCTGTTCCCGACTTCCAGACTTTGATGCTTCCGCTGCTCGCTCACGCTGCGGATGGAGACGAGCACACGATCTCCGGATGCCGCGACGTCTTGGCCGACAGGCTCAACCTGACAGAAGAGGAGCGGTCCCGCGATCGCATGAGGGCCGTTTGCCATAGTGTGTAGTCCTACACACTTTTTGGGCGAAGTCGGCGGCAAAGGTCTGCGAAAACGCGAGAAGCGTTGCAAGGCGGCCCGCCGAAATACTACTATCTACGCCGTCCCATTCGTTTACACGCGTAGTGTCTGTTCGCACGCTTCAGTGCCTTTGCAAGGCGGATGTCGCAGGTTCGAATCCTGTCAGCTCCACTTGTTGTAAGTCGCTTCGGCGTGGGACCTTACGGCCCAACCCCCTGACGGTCAGGGGAGCTGCCGGCGAGCTCGATGAGGGGCACACCGTACCCCCGAAATGGGGTTCCAGCACGGCAGCGACTCGCGCTAACGAGCGGCGTGTCTCCTCCTGCTCTGTTCATCAAGCCGGTGGCCTCGCCTGTTGCAAGGTCGATCGATGGCCAACGGGTCTGCCTTGGCGAGTACGCTTGGCCGGAAAGCCAAGAGGCCTACGCCCGCGTCGTCGCCGGCGCTCCAGTGACGAACGCCGCGGTCAAGAGCAGGACGGCCACCGGCGCGGCGCCCGGCGTGACGACCAAGCGGTTGGCGGCGAAGTACCTCGAGCGGGCTCTCCCCATCACCAGGGTTCCGCTCCGAGTTCGCACGCGCTGGGCCGCTTCAGAACCACGTGCTCCGCAGGAAGAACCGCAGCATTGCGGCCGAGACCGCGAAGCAGCTCAGCAGCATGGCTAACATCCAAGCGTTGGATTCAAACGGCAGCGCTTCGGAGTTCTGGCCGAAGAAGGGGTTCGGCAGAAAGGGGCTTCGTCGTAGTGGCCGGAGGCGATTCCCGCTGAGGCCAACCGAGGCAGCCGCTCAACCGGAGGGCGCCGCGCTGCTGCGGTAACAGGGCAACGAACAGCGGATCCTCGTCCCCGTGGCCGCGTTGCTCTGCACGGTGACCGTACCGGAGTGGCCGCGGATGATGCGGAGAACCGAGGGCATGCCGAGGCCGCGGCCGTCGGCCTTCGTCGTGAAGCCGACGTCGAAGAGGTTCTGCCGGGTTTCCGCCGTCATTCCGCAGCCCGAGTCGCAGACCTCGAAGTAGACGGCGTCGCCGTCGAACTCCGCGCCGGGCAGGCCGGCGCCGTCTTCCTCGTGCCCCTTGCGCCGCAGCACGCCGGTGCGGAGCGTGATCGCCCCCCCGCCGTCGCGCTGGTGCGCCGTGGCGGCGTGGTTCGCGTTCTTGACCAGCTCGAGGATCACCTCGCGGAGCTGGCTCTCGTTCGCCATCACGAGCGGCAGGTCGTGGGCCAGGTCGACGACGAGCCGCACCTGCTTCGCCACGACCGATCGGAGCACCGGCAGCGCGCGGTTGACCACGCCGTTCACGTCCGACACGCCAAAAGGAATCGCCGCCGCGCGTGCGCCGCCGAGCTCGCTTTGCAGCTGTTGGCACAGCTCGACCGCGTGCCTGGCCGCTTCGCGCAGCCCGCGCGCGTCGTCGCGCACCGGCGTGTTGTCCTCGGCGGTCTCTTCCAAGAGCTGGGCCATCGAGCAGATCGCTCCCAGCTCGTTGGCGAGATCGTGCGCAAGCTGCCGGCAGACGGTGTTCACCGGCGGGCCGCCGATGGTCGGGGGCCGCGGGTTTTCCATCGCGAAGCGTTCCGCGTTGCGCATTTCGAGTAACGACTCCATGAGTTTTCCTGTTGGGTTGCCCACAGCGTTAGCCGATCCTTGCCGCGTCCAGGCGGGCGAGCAGTCGCTCCGCGCGGTCCATCGCCGAAAGGCTGTTGCGGCCGTCCATCTGGCGGACGACGAACTCCCGATGGCAGCTCGGGCACTCGACGGCGCGGCCCAGGTTGCGGAGCCGCACCCTCAGTTTCCGGCCGCAGGTAGAGCACTCGCACGGCATGTAGGTCGGCACGACCACCGCCGTGCCGGTCCCCTGTCGCCCTACCCCGGCGATCGGGGTGCGGAGCATCGGCGCGCTCGTCGGGGCGGCTGCGTGGTGGAGCATCCTGGTTGCCCTCACGTTTGGGGTTCTTCGATCGCCGCGCGACGCGGCTCGACGCCGAGAAGGGGCACACGACGGCGGAGTCGCCGCGGGTGGGGCGCCGCTTTAGAAGCAGCCGTTCCGGATTTCCTCGGCGAGCAGTTGCTTGAGCTGCCGCACGTTCTCAAGCTCTTGCTCTTTCTGTTGGCGCCAGAAGTTGCCGAGGCTCTCTCGCCAGTCCGCGTTCTCGATGTACTGGTCGTACCGCCAGAGGTTGTCCAGGCGGCGGCTCAGTTCGTGGACGAGGTCGTGGTCGTGGTTGGCGCAGCCTTGGGTCTCTCCCAAGTGCTCGAGTTGCTTTTCCGAAGCTAAAGCCATGGGTCTCCTTCCTCCTCTTTGCTCTTTGAAATTGATCCAATCAATCCACCCCGACGGCGTCTGTCGCCGGAGAGTCCAATCTATCGCTGGCGACGCACCCGGGGCGATCAGCCGGTCAGCCAAATCCGCGTAGCGCTATCTGCTATCGTCGGCCGGAGCGAGTCGCGTGCGTTCGCCTCTAGGACGCGCCGCGTGGCCGTGGGTCGTGGTCCGTCCTGCGGGCGGTCGATCCGTCTGAGAAGAGTCCGCCGAGGATCCGTTGCGGCGGGCGAGCTAACCGGCGAGCCGATGTGCGGCCCACCGCTCTCGTGACGCCATCTTTGCGGCTGTCGCGAGCGCCGGGTATCGCCGCGTCGACCATCCGAGAATGGCGGAATCCACCACTCCGCTTCTGGCTGTGGCGCCGGCCACATAGTGCTAAGATCCGGCCGGTCAAGCATTTACGAACTAACCCGCGTTGACGGGCCGCGATGGCTAGAAAGAAAGCGGCAAAGAAGTCCCCGGACGTATCGGCCGAAAAGCCCGCCCCGAAGCCACGCCCGAAGGCCACGCCGCCGAAGGCCTCGCCGCCGAAGGCCACGCCGCCGAAGGCCACGCCCGCGTCGGCCAAGGGCGACTCGGGCAACGGCGCGCCCGAAAAGGAACACGTGCCGATCGTCGGCATCGGCGCGTCGGCGGGTGGGCTCGCCGCGTTGAAGCAGTTCTTCGCCCACGTGCCGGGAGACTCCGGCGCGGCGTTCGTCGTCGTGGTGCACCTGTCGCCCGACCACAAGAGCCACCTGGCCGAGCTCTTGCAGCCGCACGTGCGGATGCCGGTGCAGCAGGTGAGCCGCACGGTGCGGCTCGAGAAGGACCGCGTGTACGTGATCCCGCCGGGCGCGAACCTCAACACGATCGACACGCACCTGCGGCTCTCGAAGCTGGAGGAGGACCGCCGGGAGCGCGCGCCGATCGACCACTTCTTCCGCACGCTCGCCGAGACCCAAGACGGGCACGCGATCGGCGTGATCCTCACCGGCACCGGCAGCGACGGCACGCTCGGCGTGAAAGAGATCCGGGGGCGGCACGGGCTCGTGCTGGTGCAGGACCCCGGCGAGGCCGAGTACGACGGCATGCCCCAGAGCGCGCTGGCGTCGGGCGCGGCCGACGCGGTGTTGCCGCTCCACGAGATCGCGCCGGCCCTGCTGCGATTCCTCGGCACGCGGCCCCGGGTCGAGCTGCCCGCCGACGGCGCCGAGCCCGACCCGGAGCAGAAGCAACTGCTCCACAAGGTGTTCGCGCAGATCCGCGCGCGGACCGGGCGCGACTTCAGCTCCTACAAGCAGTCGACCGTGCTGCGGCGCATCCGGCGCCGCATGCAGCTGCACCAGGTCGAGTTGTTGGAGGGGTACCTCGAGATGCTCCGCAAGTCGGCGGACGAGGTGCGTGCGCTGGCGGACGACATGCTCATCACGGTCACCAACTTCTTCCGCGACACGGAGACCTTCGAGTACTTCGCCGGGGAGGTCCTGCCCCAGTTGATGGCGGGCAAGGGGGCAGAGGACGAGTTGCGGGTGTGGAGTGTCGGTTGCGCCACGGGAGAGGAGGCCTACTCGCTGGCCATGCTGCTGGTGGAGACCCTGGGGGACCGCGAAACGGCGCCGCGGATCCAGGTGTTCGCTAGCGACCTCCACGAGCGCTCGCTCCGCCACGCGCGCGAGGGCGCGTACCCCGGCGACATCGGGGTCGACGTCAGCCCCGAGCGGCTGAAGCGGTTCTTCGTCAGAGAGAACGGGGGGTACCGAGTCCGGAAAGAGCTGCGCGAGATGGTGGTCTTCGCGCCGCACAACCTGCTGGGCGACCCGCCGTTCTCGCGGATGGACATCATCTTTTGCCGCAACCTGCTGATCTACCTGCGGCGCGAGGTCCAGCGGGACGTGGCCGAGCTGTTCCACTACGCGCTGCGGCCGGAGGGCTACCTGCTGGTCGGCTCGTCGGAGACCATCGACGCGGTCGACCTGTTCAGGGTGGTCGACAAGAAGCGCTGCCTGTACCAGAAGCGGAACGTGCCCGCGTGCGACCCACGGCTGCCCGTGTTCCCGATGGCGTCGTCGCACCGGGCGATGGCGGCGCCGGCCCGTCGCGACGCGGCCGAGCCGATCGCGTACGGCCGCGTCCACCAGCAGATGCTCGAGCGGTACGCCCCGCCCAGCGTGCTGGTCGGCCCGGACGAGAAGATCGTCCACTACTCCGAACACGCCGGCCGCTACCTGGTGCACCCCGGCGGCGGGCCCACGACCAGCGTGTTCAAGCTCGTCCGCGACGAGCTACGCATGGAGCTGCGCTCCGCGTTGCGGGCGGCCCTGGAACGCGGGCGCGCGACGAGCACCAAGGCGGTGACCGTGCGGTTCGACGGCGGCGCCGCGCCGGTCGTGCTGCACGTGTGGCCGGCCTACGAGAGCCAGCAAGAGGGTTTCGCGCTGGTGATCTTCGACGAGCGCTCCGCCGACGACACGCCGTCCGAGCCGCCGCCCGGCGCGTCGGGCGAGGTGGGCGCAGCGGGCGGGCAGGTGGCCAAGCTCGAGTCCGAGTTGGAGGTGTCGCGGCAACGGCTGCAGGCCGTCATCGAGGAGTACGAGACCGGCCAAGAGGAGATGAAGGCCTCGAACGAGGAGCTGCAGAGCGCGAACGAGGAGCTGCGCTCCACGATGGAAGAACTGGAGACCTCCAAGGAAGAGCTCCAGAGCATGAACGAGGAGCTGCAGACCGTTAACCAGGAGAACCGGCACAAGGTCGAGGAGCTGGGCCAGCTCTCGGGCGACCTGCAGAACCTGCTCGCGGCTACCGACATCGCCACGCTGTTCCTCGATCGCCAGTTGCGGATCCTCCGTTTCACGCCCCGGGTGGCGGACCTGTTCAGCATCCGCATCACCGACCGCGGCCGCCCGGTGTCCGACCTCACCCACCGCCTGGCCTACCAGCAGATGACCGACGACGCGCAGCGCGTGCTCGACAAGCTCGTGCCGGTCGAGCGGGAGGTGCGCGACCACGACGACGGCTGGTACCTCGCGCGTGTGCTGCCGTACCGCACCGCCGACGACCGCATCGATGGCGTGGTGCTCACGTTCGTCGACATCACCGCGCGGCGCCGCGCGGAGGAGCGGGTGCGCCGGAGCGAGCGGCTGCTGGCCGTGCAACTGAACGCGTCGCAGCGGTTCCACGAGTTCAGCACGCGGCTGCTGCGGGGCGAGGACAAACGGGCCGTGTTCGAGGAGATGCTAGAGGTCGCCGCCTCGGTGCTGGACAGCCGCATCGCGTGCGTGCAATTGCTCGAGGGCGAATCGGCGGCCGACGGGCGCGCCGCGCAGCTGCGCCTGATCGCCGACATCGGCTTGAGCCGAGAGAGCGCCCACGCTTGGCGCGTGATCGCCGCCGATTCGGACACCGCGTGCGGCCGGGCGCTGAAGTCGGGCAAGCAGGTGATTCTCGAAGACCTTCAGCAAGAAGAACGAATCGCCGGCGAGGAGCTCGAGCCGTACCGGCTCAGCGGCATCCGCGCGGTCTTGTCGACGCCGCTGTTCTCACGGGACGACAAGCTGCTAGGGATGATCTCGACGTTCTGGCGGGAGCCCCACCGGCCCACGCGGCAACAGCTGGACACGTTCGAGGTCGTGGGCGGCCTCACGAGCACGCTCCTGGAGCAGCTGCTCAGCGACGAGGAGCTGCGCGCCGCGAAGACGGCCGCCGAGAACATCATCGAAACGCTGCACGAGCCGCTCGTGGTGCTCAACCGCAACCTGACCATCAGGTCCTGCAACCCCGCGTTCTACCACCACTTCCACGTGCGGCCGGACGAGACCCAAGGGAAGAAGATCTACGACCTGGGCAACGGCCAGTGGAACCTCCCCGAGTTGCGGCGCCTGCTGGAAGACGTGCTGCCCGACAACAACTCGTTCGTCGACTACGAGGTCGACCACCGCTTCGAGTCGATCGGCCGACGCGTGCTGCTGCTCAACGCGCGGCGGCTGGAGCACGAGCAGCTCATCCTGCTAGGGATCCGCGACATCACCGAGCGCACCCTGGCGGAGCAGGCGGTCCGCGAGAGCGAGCAGCGGTTCCGCGCGCTGACGGCCGCGTCGAGCGTGATCATCTACCGGATGAACCCCGACTGGAGCGAGATGCAGCAGCTGTCTGGGCAGGATTTCATCGCCGACAGCCCGTCGCCGACCGGGGATTGGCTCGAGCGCTACATCCCCGAGGACGACCGGCAAGCCGTGTCCGCGGCGATCCAGCGGGCGATCGACTCTCGGGAGATGTTCGAACGCGATCACCGCGTCATCCGGCTCGACGGGACCACCGGGTGGGTCTATTCCCGCGCCGTACCGATCCTCGACGAACGGGGCGAGATCAAGGAATGGTTCGGCGCGGCCGGCGACATCACCGCGCACCACGACCGGGAGCACGCGCTGCGTGAGAGCGAAGAACGCTTGCGGCGGGCGGCCGAGGCGACCGGCTTCGGCACCTACGACTACGACGTCGCCGGGGGGCGGGCGATCTGGGCGCCCGAGCTGTACGCGTTGACCGGCGTGCCCGCCGGCGCGGAGCCAGACGACCGGCTGATGCTCGGGCTCGTCCACCCGGAAGACCGCGACCGCTTCCAAACCGAAATGGAAAAGGCCGTCGGCGCCGACGGCCCGGGGCGCCACCAGATGGAGTTCCGCATCGTCCGCCCCGACGGCGCCACGCGCTGGGTCCGCGACACGGGCCAGACGTTCTTCGCCGGCAAGGGCGCCGACCGCCGTGCGGCGCGTGTCGTGGGCACGGTGCAAGACATCACCCGGCAGAAGCAGTCGGAGCTCGAGCTGCAGCGGCTCAACGAGTCGCTCGAGCAACAGGTCGCCCACCGGACCGCGATGCTCAAGCTGCTGCAAGAGGTCACCCGCGCGGCCAACGAGGCCCGCACCGTTGAGCAGGCGCTGAACGCGGCGATGGCGAGCATCGCCGGGCACAATGGGTGGAGCGTGGGGCACGTGTGGCGCGTGGCCGAAGACGACAAGCGGGAGCTGGTCACCAGCGGCGTGTGGCACGTGGCCGACGACTACCACCACGCGGTCGCTAAGCTCGACGAGTTCCGCCGGCTCACCGAGCAGACGCGGATCCCCCGCGGCGAGGGCTTTATCGGCCGCGTGTGCGACACGGGCCAGGTGCTGTGGATCGACAACGCCGCGGAGTACGAGGCCTGGCTGCGGGGTGACCCGAGTGACTTCGGTCTCCACGCGGTGATCGCGTTCCCGATCTTCCTGGACGGCGAGGTGGCGGCCGTGATGGAGTTCTTCTCCCCGTCGCCCACGGAGCGGGACGAGCGGTTCCTGGAGATCATGCCCGACCTGGGCCTGCAACTGGGGCACGTGATCCAGCGGAAGCGGCTCGAGCGACGCATCGCCGACGCGGCCGAACGCGAGCAGCGGCGTATCGGGCAAGACATCCACGACGGCGTCGGCCAAGAGATCACCGGGCTGAAGTTCCTCGCCAAGGGCCACGCCGCGTCGCTCGAGTCGCAACGCGCCGAAGACGGCGAGATGGCCCGGCGGCTCGCGTCGGGGTTCGAAACGATCCAGGGCCAACTGCGGCGGATCATCCGCGACCTGGTGCCGGTCGAGGTCGACGCGCAGGGGCTGGCGGCCGCGCTGCAGTCGCTCGCCGAGCGCACGGCCGCGGACTACGGCGTTGAGTGCCGCTTCGAAGGCGACGAGGCGGTCCGCCTCGCGAGCAACCTGATGTCGACCCACGTTTACCGCATCGCCCAGGAAGCGGTCAGCAACGCCGCGAAGCACGCCGGGCCGTCGCTGATCGAGATCAAGTTGGAAGTCGAGGGGGACAGGCTCCACCTGTGCGTCAGCGACGACGGCGTCGGGATGCCGACCTCTCGCCCCAACGACGCGACCTTCGGGATCGGCAGCATGACCTACCGCGCAGAATTGCTCGGGGGAAAACTAACAATCGAGCCACGCGACGCAGGCGGGACCGTCGTTTGCTGTGTGGCGCCACAGTCACCCAGCAAAAGGGAGGAAAGCTAGATGACTCGTTCAGCCACGCTGCTCAGGGGCCAGACGATGCGGATACTCGTCGTGGACGACCACCCGACCGTCCGCGAGGGGTTGGCCCACTGCATCGCCGCCCAGCCCGACATGACGGTGTGCGGCGCCGCCGCCGACGTCGGCGAGGCGCTCCGAGAGATCGAGGAGCACCAGCCCCACCTGGTGATCGTCGACATCTCGCTCAAGACCAGCGACGGGCTCGACCTGGTCAAGGCGATCGTCAACCGCCACCCGGCGGTGCGCACGGTCGTCCACTCGATGTACGACGAGGCCATCTACGCCGACCGCTGCCTGCGGGCCGGCGCGCACGGCTACGTGAACAAGGAGGCGGACCCCGACGACGTCATCGAAGCGATCCGCACGGTCCTGGCCGGCGACATCTACCTCAGCGCGAAGATGACCAGCCGGCTGCTCGGCCGCCGCTTCGCGTCGACCACCCAGCCGACCGACCCGGTCGAGACCCTCACCGACCGCCAACTCGAGATCTTCCGCTTGATCGGCGAGGGGGGCGACACCCGCTCGATCGCCCAGCGGCTGCACCTGAGCGTGCACACCGTAGAGACCCACCGAGAGAACATCAAACGCAAACTCGGCGTGGAGCGGCTGTCCGACCTGAACCGCCGCGCGGTGCTGTGGGCGCAAGAGAACCGGTGAGGGCGCCGCGTCGGCCGCCGGCGCGGTGCCGATCGGCAACGCCGTGGGCAGCAACATCTTTAACGTGCTGTTTATCCTCGGCGTATCGGCGTTGATCGTCCCGCTCACGGTGGTGCAGCAACGGGCGCGCTTCGACGTGCCGCTGACGATCGTGCTGTCGATCGCCGTGGAGCTCCTGGCGCTAAACGGCGTCATCGGCCCCTGGGAAGGCCTGCTCTTGGCGAGCGGCAGCGGCGCGCCCTTGGGGGACGCCCAGCCGGGCTAGAGTCCGAGCGGCGGCGATCGGGCCCCTCCCGATTCGCCGCCAGGCCAAATGCAGCCACCCGACAGTCGACGCCGCCGCTGGGCCGGTCCCGCGGCCGGGCGCCGCGCCAATCGATTGGCGGATGCGCAGTTTGGCGATAGGGTTGCGCTAGGTCGCATCGAGCCGCCCGCGAATCCCGTCTAACGTGTACATCCGGTCGGGAGCAGTTCGAAAACGGCCTCCGGCGTGCGGCGTTCGGTGAGATGGCTTCCGATGCCGGCCTCGCCGATTAGTCTCGGTAAGACAAAGCGTCTCAACACGACAGGGCGCGACCACGGCTTGGCCTCTGGGCGCCAACGCATTGGCCGCGCAGCGAGGAGCACAGAGCTTGGCGAAATCTGGTACGGGCGGCCGCTGTGGGCGGATTGTTGCGGCTTGGCTCGCGGCCATGGCCGTCGCCCCCTCGTGCGCGCGAGCCGAGTTCGACGACTTCCGCGGCCTCTGGATCAGCCGTTTCGAGTACAACGACAACAGCTCAGCGGACATCCGCAACAAGATCAACGCGGCGGCTGACCTCGGCATCACCGACGTCATCTGGCAGGTCCGCGGTAAGGCCGACGCCTACTACCAGAGCGCGCACGAGTCGCCCGCCGAGGGTTGGAACCAAGCGATCGACCCCCTCCAGGTCGCGATCGACACCGCCCACGCCCGGGGAGTGAAGCTGCACGCTTGGCTCAACACGATGCCGCTGTGGCGGGACACCACGCAGCCGTCCGACCCGTCGCACATCTACTACAACTCCGACCCGAGCTTCCGCGTCACGGACAGCGGCGGCGCGGTCGAGCAGACGGTCGGGGGGAGCAGCTCGTTCAGCGGCGGCTACTCGCGGATCAACCACGTGCTGCCCGAGGCCCAGCAGCACATCAGCAACGTCGTCCAAGACATCGCCACCAACTACGCGGTCGACGGGATCCACCTCGACTACATCCGCTGGCTCGGCCCGGGCGACGCCGGCGATGGTTTCCGCCCCGACTGGGACTACCTGCCCCACGACCCGTACTCCCACCAGCTCTACTTCAACGACACCGGCCAGGACGCGTCCGACGGCTCGACCTTCGCCAAACGCGAGGCCTACCGCGACTGGGTCCAAGGGCGGATCACCGACCTGGTCGAGCTCGTCGGCGACACCGTCGACAACGCGGAGCTCGCCACGGGGCGGCAGATCGACCTGTCGGCGGCCGTCTGGAACAACCCGACCACGGCCGAACGGGACTACATGCAGGACTACCGCGACTGGCTCAGCCGCGACCTGCTCGACATCGCGATCCCGATGGTCTACCTGCGCCAGTCCAACAGCCACCTGCTCGACAACTTCCTCGACGACATCTTCTCGACGCCGACCAACAGCCAAGTGTCGATCGGCCTAGGAACCTACCTGCACACCCCCGCCGAAGGGGGCGTCGACGAGACGCTCCGCCAGGTCCAAGAGGTCTACGACGACGGCCGCGCCGACAGCCTTACCTTCTTCAGCTGGCGATCGCTGCTGGATGGCTCCTCGCTCAGCAGCCAGCGGGCAGCCGCACTCGTGCAGTGGTACGAAGACACGTTTGTGCTCGAAGGCGATTACAACGACGACGGCCTCGTCGACGCGGCCGACTACACCCTCTGGCGCGACACGTTCCTGCAGTTCGGCGACCTGCCCGCCGACGGCAACGGCGACGGGTTCATCGGCAACGCCGACTACGACCTGTGGGCCGCCAACTACGGCGCAAGCGCGGCCAACGCCGCCACGATCCCCGAGCCCGCCGCTGTCGCGCTGCTCGCCGCGTTGGGGCTAGCGCCCCGCTGGGCGGGCGGCCGACCACTGCGCAACAGCGAGATACAGCTACGCTCCCGCGCGGCGCCGATGCGCCGGTAATGGTTATGCTGAGAGTTGCTACGCGACCCCGCAACGAGTATCGCTCGCGTGGTCGGCCGACCGCGGAGCGGCAACCGCCGCCCCCACTTTTCTCCAAGAATCAGCCGTCCGACAACCGGTCCCGGCGACCGCGTCGGTCGGTACTAAGTCGCCTTCAAAGGAACGCACCGATGCCCACCTGGTTCGCCCGCCTGACGTTTTGCGGCCTCGCCATCGCGACCTCCACTTCGCTCGCGCAAACGGTCTTCATCAACGAGGACTTCGAGTCGTACGGCAGCACAAGCGCCATGAACTCCCGCTGGGCGCCCACCACGGGCGACGGTCTGGCGCCGGCCGGATCCGCCGGTTCGCTGACGGCCGAAGTCGATGGGGTCGTGGGGCAAGCCGGCAACGCCGCGACGGGCGGAGCGGGGGTTGTCAACGAGCTGGTCGATGGCTTCTCACTCAGCAACCAGAATGGGTTCCTGATCACCCCCTCGGCGACCGAGAACATCGTCATGCGGGGCGACATCTTCATCGACGCCGAGTTCGGCGCCACGATGCGTCAAGGGATCGGTCTCCGCGGCGACATCTTCGACCGTGACCCGTCGGGCGAAACCGCCTTCGGCACGAACTTCGTCGAAATGGGCACGTGGAACGGCAGCGTATGCCTGCCCACGGCGCCCGACTGCGTGATCGGCGACCCCACCGCGGAGCCCCCGGTCGAGCCGGACGCAAACGCGCGGATCGAGAATGACTTCGCGTTCCGCGTCGTCTTGTTCGACAGCAGCACGCTCGGCAACTACTTCGAGAACGGCGTCGATCTGGGCCAGATGCAGGTCTCGCCGAACTGGCAGTACTTCCCGCTCGATCCGGCTCTCGACCTGGCGACCACCGTCCTCCCCAACGGAAGCAGCGGCAACGAGGACGGCCTCGCTAACCTCGCCGACATCGGCACGGGATGGCACACGTTCGAGGCCGTTATCGGCGACGACTTCGTGGAGCTGACCCTCGACCTGTTCCGCGACGGCATCAACAACGTGACCGGCGCCGCCGGCGTCGACGCCAGCGTCCTGGTCGAAGTCGCTATGGCCGCCAACTTCGACGCGCCGCCGTTCGACTTCGATCCCGCACCGATGAACAGCTTCCGCTTCGGCTCGCCGTCGGGCGTGACCAGCGACACGGGCGTGGCGCACTTCGACAACCTGTACCTCGCCCTTGAGGAAGCCGCCGCCGAACTGCTCGGCGACTACAACGGCAACGGGGTTGTCGACGCGGCCGACTACACCGTGTACCGCGACACCCTCGGTGACAGTGTCGCGGCCGGCGAGGGCGCCGACGGCAACAACAACGGCGTGATCGATCCGGGTGACTACGACGTGTGGGCCAACAACTTCGGCGAGGCTGGCTCGTCGGCCGTGGCCACGCCCGAACCGACCGCCGCGCTGCTCGTGTCGCTGGCCGGCCTGGCCGCCCTCGGTCGCCGACGCGGCTGAGCGGCCGCGGCCGCACCGACGGATCGATCCATTTGAGAAGAACCCATGTTCACGACCCAAGGCAGGCGTCGCCCCATGCAACCCCAAGCGCCTCGCGTCCGCCGCGGCTTCACGCTCGTCGAGCTGCTCGTGGTGATCGCGATCATCGGCATCCTCGTCGCGTTGCTGCTCCCGGCCGTCCAAGCGGCACGGGAAGCGGCACGGCGGATGAGCTGCCAGAACAACCTGAAGAACCAGGCGCTCGCGTGCCTGAACTACGAGTCGGCCAACAAGGTCTTCCCGCCCGGCGCGCAGTACGCCGCGCGGCCAGAAGGGTCGACTTCCGCCGCAAACGGGCCCGGCTTTCACTACTTCATCCTGCCGTACCTGGAAGACACCGCGCTCTACGACTCGGTCCAGCAACAGATCGAGGCCTTCCGGCAGAACAATAACGGCCGCGATCCCGACTTCGGGAGCACGCTGCTCGCGAATATCGAGGTGTCCGTGTTGATATGTCCCTCGGACGACCGCGTTGGCAACGACGGCGCGTTCAACTCTGACCCTTCCGCCCCGGGCGCCGACTACGCCGGCGTTGCTGGGTCGACGGCGGCAAGGCTCCAGTACGTGGAAGGCTTACAGGGGTTCCAGCTCTCGTTCGCTTGCCAGCCGAACGGGACAGAAGATTGCATCGGGCCGGTGGGCTCGCTCGGCGCCGAGGGGCTGAACACCGACGGTCTCCTTTACCCACAAAGCCGCGTTCGGACCGGTCAGGCGTCCGACGGCCTCAGCAAGGTCTACATGATCGGCGAGCGGTGGTATATCCAACGCATCTGGTCGCAAGGCGTCCGCAGCCCGCGGCCCGAAGCGGGACCCGACGCCGACCGGCCGTACCACGAGACCTTCTCCTACGTCTGCAAGAACATCACGCCGCGTGTGCCCATCAACGCCAACCTCGAGCAAGTCGGCTACGCGGTGTACCACTTGGGAACGCAGGTGCGGCCGGTCCCCGAGGACGTCGGCAACCCTGGGCGGATCAGCCACAGCAACCTGCCCTTCGGCAGTTTCCACCCGGGCGGGGCCCATTTTGCCTACGGCGACGGCAGCGTCCACTTCGTGAACGACGACATCGAGGCCGCCGCTTATATCGCCCAGGGATCCCGCAACTCCGGGATGTCGGGCGAAGAGCAGCTGGCAGTCCAGGTCACGTTCTAGATGATAACTCCTGCCCCTCGCAAACTCCCCTTGCATAGCAATCGCCCAGGATTACGGTGTGCAATTGGGCGAATAGTTCTTTGAACGATTCAAGAGTCTCTCCTTCGTTTCCCATCAACGGTACGGCAGTCTAATGAAAGCAACTCGTGCTACCGCGCTCCTGGCAGCGCTCGCCCTGGTCGCGCCGGCCAGCGGCGCCTTCTTGCTAGAGATCGACACCGACGGCCTCGACGACGGCGTTCTGACGCTGAACCCGAACTTCTCGACCGGCGGCGACACGGGCGTCCCGTCGCAGAGCATCGCCGGCACGGCCGTGGGCCTCACCGGCGGCGACAGCGTGTTCGGCGGCGCGGCGGCCAATGGCGATGGCGCCCCCAACCCGGACACCTACATCTACACCTACACCCCCGCGGTCGACGGCGATAACGTCGGCCTCGCCCCGGGGACGGTCCTCAACGAGTTCGGCGACACGCTGGTCAACCTGCCCGCCAGCAGCGGGCTCTACGAGGTTTACGTGACCTGGCCCGACACCGGGAACATCAGCTTCGAGGCGCCGACCAACTACGTGCTGAGCGACGGCGTGAACGAGCTGCTCTCGGTCTCGATCAGCCAGGACAACGACTCGGGCGGATTCACCGGCAACCAGTGGATCTCGATCGGTCAGGCGGTGCTCGACGCGAACACCACCTACACGCTCACGCAGACCAACACCCCCGACGAGCAGGTCGGCCTCGGCGGCACGACGTTCGTCAACGGCTTCGTGTCGATGCGTGCCTCCGGCGTGTTGTTCGACCGCGTCCCCGAGCCCACCTCGGCGCTGCTCGCCGCGGTTGCGCTCGCGGGCTTCGCCGCCCGCCGCCGCGTCTGATCGACGCAACGCGTGTCCGCTACAACCCGAAGAGCCCCGCCGACCCCAACCGGTCGGCGGGGCTTTTTTCGTCGCACCAGCGCTCCCCCTCCCGCCGGCCACCCCGCGGCGCGGGGGCCCGCCGCGGGGTAGAGTAGGGGACGCCCCCCGACGCCGCCCCGGCGTCCGCCCCAAGCCCGATCACTCCTCCACAGCGCCCAGGGTCCCCCATGCGCCTTGCCTTTCTCCTCACCGCGTCGGCGACGCTCGGCCCGGCCGCCCTCGCCGCGCCGCTCTCGCCGGACGAGGTCGCGGTGGTCGCCGCCAAGTCGGTCGACGAGTCGGTCGACTTGGCCCGCTACTACGCACAGAAGCGGGGTCTGCCCGACGGCCGGATCATCGAAGTCGAGTTCCCGGCCGGCGCCGGCGAGACCCTCTCCCGCGCCGCGTGGGCCGATACGGTCCGCCCGGCGATCCGCGCGTGGCTCGAGGAGAACGACCCGAAGGGGGCGATCCGCTGCCTCGTGACCACGCACGGCACGCCGCTGCGGATCGGCCCCGCCGAGCCGGACGCCGAGTCCCGCGCCTACGCGCGTTACCTCGAAGCCGAGCGGGCCGCCCGCGTCGAGCGGCTCAAGCAGGTCGCGGCCGCGATGGACCAGGTCGGCGGCGGCGCGCCGCTGTCGAGCGTGCTCGACGCGTTGCCCGACAGCGGCGGCGACGGCCAAGGCCTCACCGCGCTCCGCGACCGCCTCGAAGCGGCCGTGCGCGGCGCACAGACGCGCTTGGCGGAACTCGATGCCGCCGATCGGGGGACCCAACAGGCCCGCTTGCAGCAGCTCGCCGGCGCCGTCGGCGGTGCGAACGTGCTGGTGCAAAGCCTCCAAGGCCAGATCCAACAGCGCGCCAGCGCCGGGCAAGAGAGCCCCTCGGCGGTCGTGCAGCAATACGCGGCCCTGGCCGGCCGTGTGAGCGGACTGGTCGAAGCCCGCCAACTTCTGGAGCGACAGGGCCCCGACCCGCAACGCGACTCGATCATCTTGCGGCTGATCGAGCAATCCAACGGGTTGCTCGGCGCGGTTGTCTGGCTGCAGGAGCAGCAGCGGGCGGCCGAGCGCGACGAGACCGCCGCGTCGCTCGACAGCGAGCTGAGCCTCGTGCGATGGCCGGACGGGTACCAACTCCGCCGTTGGCAGCCGAACTACTTGGCCGCCGGCTACCGAGATAGCCGCATCGAAGAAGCCCTGCCGACGCTGATGGTCGCCCGGCTCGACGGGCCCGACGCCGCGTCGGCCCGCCGCTTGGTCGACGACGCGCTAGCCGCCGAACAAGCCGGCGGCTTGTCGGGCAAGGTCTACCTCGACGCCCGCGGCGGCGCATCGGACGACGCCACCCCCTCGCTCGAGGCCGAGCAGCAGTACGAGGAGTCCCTCCGGGCGACGGCCGACGGCCTCCGAAAGCTGCTCGAGCAGACCGACCCGCCGCAGCTGGAGGTCGTGCTCGATGACGAGGAGGGCCCGCTCTCGCAGCCCGCGACGGAGGCCGCCCTCTACTGCGGGTGGCGCTCGGACGACGGGCCGCCCGAGGGGCTCGCGTGGCGCCGCGGCGCGATCGGCTACCAGCTCGTCGACAGCGACGCCGGCGAGGACCGGGTCGACGCGTCCGGCGTCCCCTGGGCGCAGTCGGTGCTCGCCTCCGGGGCGGCGGCGACGGTCGTCCCGTTGTTCGACCCGTACCTGGTCGCTTTCCCGCGGCCGAACGAGTTGTTCGGCGTGCTCGTGCAGGGCGACGTCACGCTCGTCGAGGCCTACTACCTCACCAAGCCGTTCAACAGCTGGGCCATGACCCTCGTCGGCGACCCGCTCTACCGGCCCTTCCCGGGCAAGGCCGCCCCGGCCGGCGATTGACCGCCACGCCGCCCACGCGCCGCCCCCGTCGCGCCGACTCCGGCGGCGCCACGTAGAATGACGGCTGCGAAACCCACTCGTCCCCGGAATCTGTTGGTAGCTGGATGAAGCTTCGAGCGCTGTTGATGTTCCTCTGGGCCGCCACCGCAGCCGGCGCGGGTGAGCCGCCCGGCCCCGCCCCCGAGGGGATGGCGTGGGTCCCCGGGGGCGAGTTCTCGATGGGCAGCGACTTCCGGCTCGCCCGCCCCGACGAGCGGCCGATCCACCGCGTGCGGGTCGATGGCTTCTGGATCGACGAGACCGAAGTCACCAACGCCGAATTCCGCGAATTCGTCGACGCGACCGGTTACGTGACCGTCGCCGAGAAGCCCCCCGAGCTCGAAGAAATCATGGCGCAGCTGCCGCCGGGCACGCCGCCGCCGAAGGAGGAGGACCTGGTCGCCGCGTCGCTGGTGTTCGTGCCGCCGAACCACCGGGTGCCGCTGAACAACGTCGGCGCGTGGTGGCGTTGGGTCCACGGTGCGAACTGGCGCCACCCGGCCGGCCCGGAGAGCTCGATCGCCGGCAAGGACGACCACCCGGTCGTGCACGTGGCCTACTACGACGCGCTCGCCTACGCCGAGTGGGCGGGCAAACGGCTCCCGACCGAGGCCGAGTGGGAGTACGCGGCCCGCGGGGGCCTCGAGGGCAAGCCGTTCACGTGGGGCGACGAGCCGCTCTCCGAGGAGCAGCCGCAGTGCAACATCTGGCAGGGCGAATTCCCGGTCCGCAACACGATGAAGGACGGCTACGCACGGACCGCCCCGGTCGGCAGCTTCCCGGCCAACGGCTACGGCCTCTACGACATGGCGGGCAACGTCTGGGAGTGGACGACCGACTGGTTCCGCCGCGACGCTTACGCCCGCCGGCTGAAGAAGCTCGGGGCCGACGAAGCCGCCGTGAACCCGACCGGGCCAGCCGACAGCTTCGACCCGAACCAGCCCTACACGCCCCAGCGGGTGACCCGCGGGGGCAGCTTTCTCTGCAACGACGTCTACTGCAGCAGCTACCGCCCGTCCGCCCGGATGGGTTGCAGCCCCGACACGGGCCTCGCGCACACGGGCTTCCGCTGTGTGAAGTCTCCCCCGACGGACCAAGCCGCCGACGCCGAGGCTGAGAAGCCGACCGGCGACGCGCGCACGGCCGAGTGATCGGCGACGCTGCACGGCAAGAGCCCTCGCCCGTCGGGCGGCCCCAAGCTTGCGCCGCTAAGCCGCCCCCACGCGGCTACGCCTGATCGCGGGCGACCATCGTTTGCCCGCTACCGGTTCGGGAGACAGCCGAGCGAGGCAAGAAAAAAAGCCGCCGGCCTTGTGGCCGACGGCTTCGGAGTTTTTGCTATCTCGCTACTGCGAGCCCGGTCTCTCAGCAGCCGCGGCGGGTCGCTCCGCCTGCGAGCACGAGGCCGGCAATCCACACAAGGCTGCTGGCCGCCTCGGGAACAGCGGCGAGGCTCTCATCGATACGGAAGCCAGCGGTCGCCATGCTCGGCGTGCCGTTGTCATACACGCCGAGACGGTACGTCCCAGGCGCCAGACCGGCCAGGAGCGGCGTCGCGGAATCAGCGTTGTAGACGACTCCTTCCGATCGCACCGTGCCAGGCTCACCGAACATGTTCGCTTGGCCGGCGAGCACGCCCGGGGCGCTGTTTGCCACGTTCGTGTCGGTGGTAAGCCGAGTGGAGCCTCCCATGCCGTCCAGCTGGTCCAGGATAACGGCCGAGATGTCGTTCGGTCCTGTGGACGCTGTCGAGCCGACCATGAACGAATCGAGGAACAGGTCGAACGGATTGGTGACCGTGAACTCAAGGTACGCGGCAAACGGCGTCTCGATCCAGTTGAACGTCACGGATCCCGACGACGAGGCGCTCACCGTGCCATCGCCGTCAAGGATCACGGATGGTTGAGTCGAGATCGACGCATGAGCCGAAGCCGCGCTGAGGGCGATCACGGCGATTGCTGCGGTCAGCGCTCGGCTACGGTGCGTGAAGGACATGAAAGTTGCTCTTTACTAATTGCCTAGATTCTCTGGATCCCGCAGCACGGTCCGTGCGGTTGACTCAGGTGTTCTGTGCCGCCTTGGCCAGTCTTGCCGTCTGCCTCATGTTACTCGCATGCGGCTGACCGCTCAATGTTCTTCTTGCGAAGACGAGCAATTCTTATTCAGCAATTGAGCTGCGGTACGCCGCACAGACGAGCCCCACGCAGCCTCCCTGCGTCGCTCAGTACCGCCCTGAGTTATCGAAGCGGCTCGAAGATCGAGTCGTCGTCGAATAGCTGCTGAGGGGTCAATGCCCCGAGCGATCGCGACAGCACGCCCCGGCCGGCCAGCTCCGGCTGCTGGTGCAAGCAGTAAGCGGCTAGCTCGCTGCAGATCCACTGGTCGTCGGCGTCGATGATGCGGTCGACCGCGTCCCGCACTTGCCCGCCGCAACACTGGTTGACTAACCAGCCCACGAAGTTGTTCTGCACCGCGAGGTTCGCCAACTTGGTGTGGTCGAACCGATCTCCCACGTGGGCCTCGGCTAGCCCGACGATGGAGCCGGCCATCCGGTCGTCCAGGCCGCGCGGTCTGCGGAACACCACGTATCGCTCGTCGTTGTCGAAGTACAGCTTGTCCAGCGGCGACCGCACGATGCCCTTGGGGAACGCGGCCTCGATGCACTCGTTCGGGCCGGTCACGATCATCACGTGCGACACGACGATCTTCTTCTCTCGCTCCCATTGCTCGACGTGGGCGATCGCCGCCGACATCGTGCTCGCGGCGTGGTTGAAGCCGATCCAACCCAGCCCATAATCCTTCCCCCATTCGGGGCGGCGATCGTAAAAGATGACGTCGCTGTCGGTCTGCACGGCGGCGTCTCAACTCATCTAGGGGGAGGGGCGTACGCTCGGACCCGAAACGTTCTAACTGCGCGGCACACCGGAGGTCGAGAGTCGGGCCCAACGCCCACGCCCGGCCGGCCCCGCGCTCGGCGGGGCGCCCCGGTGGGACGCTCCCTTGCGCCCCGGCGATCGACCTTGCGTCTCAGGCGATCGACGCGCTCCCCCGCGTCCGCGCTGGCGGGGGAACCCCGGCGAGCGCGCCGCCGAGCGCCGCATTCGCGGCCTAAGCGGGTTCGTCGTCCGCGGGCGCGTCCCGCCGGCCGTCCTCGCCAGACAACACCTCGGCGCGGCGGTGGCTCCAGGCCGCGCGGCGCGTGTCGCCGAGCGCCTCGTACGCGCAGGCCAGCCAGTAGTGGGCCTCGTCGTCGTACGGGTCGAGCCCAACGGCGCGCTTCAGCCGCCGCCGCGCGCGCCGGGGCTGCCCCAGCCGCAGAGCGGCGATCCCCTCGACGACCAGCGCGTCGGCGTTGTCCGGCTCGAGCCGCACCGCGCGGCGGGCGTAGTCGGCGGCCGCCCGGTCGTCCTCCTCGGCGAGCAGCGCCTCGGCCGCCACGACGGCCGCGAACGCGTCGTCCGGGTCGGCCTGCGCCGCGGCGATCGCGTCGTCGCGGGCGGCCTGCAACTCGTCGAGTTCCAACAGGGAAGCCGCGCGGTGCGCGCGGGCTTCGGCGTCGTCCGGGTCGTCGTTCAGCACCGCGTCGAACGCGCGGACCGCCGCTCCGTGCCGCCCCGCCTCGGCGAGCTGCAGCCCCTCGGTGAAAGCGCGGTCGGCCGGCGACAGCCCGAGCCCGCCGGCGCCGATCCGCGGCGCCGCGCGCCCCGCGCGGACCCGGTCGAGCCGGCCCGCCAGCCGCCCCGGCGGCGGCGCCCACCCGCCCGGATCGTGCTGGTAGAACTTGGTGAGCAGATCGTAGAGGTCGCCGTGCTTCGCCCGCATCTCGCGCGACCGCTCGAAGAAGCACTCGGTGGTGACCGCGAAAAACTCCGCGCGGCTGGTCGCCCCGTAATGGTTGAGCAGCGTCGCCTCGCCGCGGCGCGCCTGGCCGACCAAGCGAGCGTGCTCCTCGTCGACGACCGCGCGCCAGCGGCGGGCGTCGGCGCGGGACAGCGCCGGGTGGCCGTCCATCTCGCCCCACAGGCCGTCCACGTGGTGGGCGAACTCGTGGAGCACCAGGTTGTCGCCCCGCGCGGCGCGCCGCGCGTCGCGCGCCGCGTCGGCCCACGAGACGATCACCGGGCCCCCCTCCCAGGCCTCGCCTAGGTGCCCGCCTTGGTCCGTTTCGAACGCGGTGGGGTAGACGATGATCGACGGCAGCCGCTCGAACGCGTAGGGCTCGTCGGTCCCGAGGGTGAGCAGCGCGGCCACGCCGGCGATCGTCACCCGCATCTCGTCGGTGACCGCCATGCCGCCGCCCCCCTCCCAGCGGCGCTCGGCGAGCATCCGCGCGACCACCTCGCGCACCCGCTCCTTGTGCTCCGGCGGCAGCCACCGGAACTGCCAAACCCCCCGCGCCAACACGCCCGCGTGCTCCGCCGACAGCGGGCCCACGCTACCGCGACGGGGGAACAGCCAAGAGAGCATCGCCGACTTCGCCGGTGGGTTGTGGAGACTCTCGGAAGCTCTCAGAAGGGGGATTCGGGCGACGAGCAGCTAGTGCGTTAAGGGGAGAATTAGTAATCGATCATTCCCCGATGTCCTCGCCCCACAGCTCCGGTTGAGCAGCCGCGAACTCGGTCATCAGCCGGAGGCACTCCGGGTCGTCGACGATCGAGAGCTCGACGCCGCGGCTCCGCAGGTAGCCCTCGGGGCCCTGCAGGGTCTTGTTCTCGCCGATCACCACACGCGGCACCTTGTACAACAGCGTCGCGCCGCTGCACATGTCGCACGGGCTGAGCGTCGTGTAGAGCGTGGCCCGCTGGTAGTCGGCCGCCTTCAATCGGCCCGCGTTCTCGTAGGCGTCCATCTCGGCGTGGAGGATCACGCTGCCGCGTTGCACGCGGCGGTTGTGGCCGCGGCCGACGATCCGGTCGTCGATCACCAGCACCGCGCCAATCGGGATCCCCCCCTCGGCCAGGCCGAGCTTCGCTTCGTCGATGGCGGCTTGCAGAAAGTCAGGAGACATTGAGTTGCGAGTTGGGAGTTGCGAGTTGGGAGTTGGGAGTTGGGAGTTGGGAGGCGCGAGTTGCTTGGCGTCCCGGCAAAAACTCGCGCCTCGCGCCTCGCAACTCAAAACTCCTCTCAAAGCGACCACTCCGGCGCCAGCGCCCGGAGCTTCTCCGTGAAGGTCATCAGCGTGGGGATGTCTAGCTGCTCGGTGCGTGTGTCGGGGGCGAAGCCCATCTCGTCGAGCACCGCGTCGACCTGCTCCTTCGTCAGGTGGCGCTTCATCGCCGACGCCACGTTCGCCCTGAGATACTTCCGCCGGTGCAGGAACAACGCGCGGACCAGCTGGTGGAAGTAAAGCGGGTCGGGGATCGCCGCGCGGCGCTCCGGGTCGACCGTGATCCTCACGATCGCGGACTCGACCTTCGGCTGCGGCCAGAAGACCTTGGGCGACATCACGCGCACGATCTCGGTCCGCGCCTGGCTCTGCATCCACACGCTCAACGCGCCGTAGTCCTTGCTCCACGGCTCGGCGACGATCCGCTCGGCCAGCTCCTTCTGGATCGTGGCCACCATCATCGCCGGCGTGTGCGGGCACATCAGCAGGTTCGACAGCACCGGCGTGGCCACGTTGTACGGCAGGTTCGCCACCAGCTTCAGCTGCGCGTCGGGCGTGCCCCGGAGCGCCGCGCCGACGGCCTCCATCACCTCGTCGGCGAAGTTGTTCTTGTTCCGCAACGCGTCGCACCGCAGCTGGGTGACGTTGTCGTGCGGCAGCAGGTGCTCCGACGCGAGCTCGAACAGGTGCTTGTCGATCTCGACCGTGACCACGTGGCTCGCCCGCTTCGCGACGAGTTCCGTGAGCGAGCCGGTCCCCGTGCCGACCTCCAGCACCACGTCGCGCGGGCCGAGCTCCGCCGAGTCGGCTATCAGCCGCACCAGGTTCAGGTCGATCAAGAAGTTCTGCCCATGCCGCGAGTTCGGCTCCACGCCGATCTCACGCAGCTTGTGCATCAGGAAGGACTTCGTTTGGCGGGGCGCAGCCATCGATGGCGGGCTATCGGCTATCGGCTGTCGGCTATCGGCCGACGCGAATTCAGACTTTGCGGAGGGCGTCGCCAGGACCAGCCGACGGCCGATAGCCGACGGCCGATAGCCCCGCACCTAGATCGCTTCCGGCCCGCGTTCGCCGGTGCGGATGCGGATACAGTCGTCCATCGGCAACACGAAGACCTTGCCGTCGCCGATCTCGCCGGTCTCGCCGGTGCGGCCCCCCTTGATGATCGCGCTGACGGTCGGCTCGACGAACTCCTCGTTCACCGCGATCTGCAACTGCACCTTGCGGAGCAGGTTCACCGAGATGTCCGTCCCCCGGTACTGCTCCGTCTGGCCCTTCTGCCGCCCGAAACCTTGCACGTCGAGGATCGTGAGCCGCACGACCTCGACCTCCGCGAGCGCCGCCTTGACGTCCTCCAGCTTGCTCGGCTGGATGATCGCGATGATGAGTTTCATAAGGGGAGTCGGCAGTAGGCAGAGGGCAGCAGGCAGAGGGCAGCAGGCAGTCTCGCCGGCCGAGTCGAACAGCTTAGCCGAGCGGTCCGGCGGCTAGAACCCGGTCATACGCCCCCGATCGCTGGATCCGCTTTCAGCCGTTCGTCTGCGGCTTGCGGAAGCCGGCCGTCACGATCGCCAGCAGGTGCAGCACCAGGCCCGGGATCACGAACGGCACGTAGCCGATCAGCGTGGTGAAGAACCAGAGCAGGCCCGCGACCCGCTTGCCGTCGTAGAACTGGCCCAGGCCGGGAACAATCAGGCTCAGCAGCATCGGCAACCCCGGCTCGAACCGGGCGACAGGCGGCGAGGAACTCCCGGCGCCATCGGCGGAATCCATGGCTGAGCCTTGGGCAAGCAGAAGCCCCGCTCGGCATCCAGCGACAAAAGCAGGCGGCGGGCGAAAGCGGGCGGCGGGGAAACGGGCGACTGGACCAAGCCTAGGCAAGAACCCCGCCGTTCCAACCCCCGCCGATCCAAGCCCCCGACGGGGCTGCCTCCCCGGGCTGACGCCCTGGGGCTCTCCTACCCGCTGCTGCTCGCGTTTCCCCTCGTCCCTCGTCCCTCGTCCCTCAACGACCCCTCCCGAAAGGACACCCCGGCTTGAGCGGACTAGGCGGAAAGCCCGCCCAAGCCATGTGGGGCGTCCTTCTGGATCGTGGCCGGCCCGAGAGGCCGGCTCAGTCGAACCGGCGCGACGGCAGGCACGGCCTTCGTGCTACGTACGAACCGGAGTCGCCGGAAACAAAAAACGCCCCGGGCAAGAGCGAGCCAGGCGGGAACTCGCTCTCGCCCTGTGGGGCGCTGGTTGGTCGATTGCGATAGGCCCGCCGTGACGCTGTCTGGAGCAAGCCGTTATGAAAGCTCAAGAGTCTCGTTCCCTCGTCCCCCGTCCCTAACCCCCCCGTCCCTCCACAAAAAACGCCCTCGGACCCGGCGGCGCCAGGCGGTAACGCCGCCGGGCCGAGAGCATTCGGTTGGCTCAGGGAGCGGTCAGCCCTCAGCTCTCAGCGGTCAGCCCAGTCGCTCGACCAACCGCAGAAAGCTGAAACCTGACTTCCCTCGTCCCCCGCCCCCCTCTTCCCGCTTCCCTCCCTCTCAAGAGACGCCCCAGCCCGGGGCAGCCAGGCGGTAACCGCCCCGGGCTGGAACCATCTCGAATTGCAACGAGTTGCAACCATCGTTTCGCCGCGGTCCTTGCGGCTGAAGTTAAGGCCGGGCAGTCCATCGGCCGGCCCGTACTGCAAGGACCTCAGTTCGTGTAAGCGGCCATGCCGTGCTCGCTGATGTCCAGGCCTTGCTGCTCCTCTTCAGGCGAGACCCGCAGCAGGCCGGTCCCCTTCAGCAGCGTGAACAGCACGAACATCGTCACGAACGCCCAAGCACAGATCGAGAACGCTCCGATCGCTTGGATGCCGAGGTTCGTCGCCCCGCTTTCGAGGTGCGAGTTCGGGATGATGCCGATCGCCAGGCAGCCCCACAGGCCGCACAAGCCGTGCACGGGCCACGCGCCGACCGGGTCGTCGATCTTCAGCTTGTCGAGCATCAGGATGCCGGCGATCACGAGGATGCCCGCGATCGCGCCCACGGCCATCGCCGCCCAGGTGCTCATGCAGTCGCAGCAGGCGGTGATGCCGACCAGGCCGCCGAGGATGCCGTTGAGGCCCATCGACAGGTCGGGCTTGCCGAACATGATCCAGCTCATCAGCGTCGCGATGATGCCGCCGGCGCCGGCGGCCAGGGTCGTCGTGATCGCACAGTGCATCGTCGCGTCGATGTCGCCCGTGGACTGGAACGCGAGCTGGCTGCCCGGGTTAAAGCCGTACCAGCCGAACCACAGGATGAACACGCCCAGGCCGGCCAGCGGGATGCTGTGACCCGGCATCGGCACGCTCTTGCCGTCCACGTAGCGGCCCAGACGCGGCCCGAGCACAATCGCGCCGGCCAGGCCGGCGAAGCCGCCGAGGCCGTGCACAACCGCCGAACCGGCGAAGTCTTGGAACGCCATCGACCAGCCGTCGGCGCCCTCCTCACCGAACTGGGTGAGCCAGCCGCCGCCCCACTTCCAGTAGCCGCTGATCGGGTAGATCAAGCCGGTGAGAATGGCGCTGTAGACCAAGTAGCCGGCGACCTTCATACGCCCCGCCACGGCGCCCGACACAATCGTCGCGGCGGTCGCGGCGAACACCGCTTGGAACAGCCAGTCCACCTCGGGAGCGAACGTCCGGCCGGCCTCCGCCGCGTAGTTGTTGAGGCCGAAGCCGCCGAATCCGAAGTACCCGTTGCCCTCGCCGCCGGCGTACAGGTCCGGGTACATCAACCCGAAGCCCACGATGAAGAACAGCAGAACGCCGACACAGATGTCCATGGCGTTCTTGAACATGATGTTCACGGCGTTCTTCGAGCTGTTGAAGCCCGACTCGACCATCGCGAAGCCGGCTTGCATGAAGAACACGAGAACCGCACAGAGGAACAGCATCGCGTTGTCGAGCGCGTAGCCCACGCCGCCGTCCCAGTCGGCCGCGGCGTCGGCCTCGCTCGCCTCGGCGTCTTCGGCGGGCGCCTCTTCGGAGGACTCTTCAGCCGCCTCTTCCGCCACGGCGGCGTCGGCTTCCTCTTCTTGCGCCCAAGCGGCGGGCGTTGGACCGGCCAGTGCGGCGAGTAGCGCGAGCAGCATCACCGCCCAGCCCCGCCTTTCCAAAGCAAGCGTCATGACGATCGGTTCCTCTTTGCATCACAGAAGGACATTCTTGCCGCTGCGTCCCCCGATCGCCTCTGTCGTTCCACCTACGCCGGGGGGCGGCGGGAGGCCGACACATGCGGCCACGGGGTCGCCGCTCAGCAGGATTGGCGCCAAAGCGACCACCGGCTGAACGACCAGCGCCCCAAGTGGCTACAGAGAAGCCACTTACGTTGACAAAAAATCGACGCCCCACCCCCCACAACGCCCACCGCGCTCGGGGGGGCGCCGCGATCGCATGCACTCGTAGCGTAGGGACTGGGCAGCCCGCGGCGCGCTATCGGGCACAGCCGGTGGGCCCATCAAGGCCGCTCGCGCTCGGCGCCACAACAGCAGCCCGGGCCAGCCGCAGGAGGGTCCGGTTGTAGCGGTTGTGCGGATTATGCGGGCTGCGCTCGGCCGAAGCGGGCCGCGCCACGCGATCTGCTGGCGATCGGGCCCGCAGCGACTAATCCGGAGAAGAGACCCCTCTCGTGTTCGGCCGCTATCGGCGCCGAGCCGCGGGGTCGCGCGACAGCTACGTACGCTCCTCCCCGGCCGAATCGAGAAGACCTAATCATGAAATCCCTGCTGCTCACCCTCGCCGCCCTGGCGCCCGTCGCGGCCGAGGCATCGATCCAGATCCCCGGCGCGCCGCTCGACCCGGTCGCCGACACGTTCGGCGCGATCCCCGCGGCCACGTTCGGCGGGTCGGGCATCCCGAACAACCAGATGGCCATCTCGACGGCCGTGCACAACGGCAACACGATCACGCTCGGCATCGCGGCGACCCAACGCTTCGACTCGGCGCCGCAACCGCTCGCCGACGGCATGGGCGGCTACCAAGCGCTCAACGGCGAGAGCGACCCGGGCCTCGCGCGGTGGAACTTCTCGTTCTACGCGACGATCGACGGGCCCGGCTCGTTCGAGGACTACCGCTTGGTGCTCGACTACGACATGGACAACGCCGCGGGCACGCCGTTCGACATGCACGGCCAGTGGGATCTGACGATGGGGGCGGCGATGCTCGGCGCCGACCTGTCGACGCTCCGCACGATCGAGACCAGCCAGAACCTCGGCTTCGGCTTCCTCGACACGCCGGCCGTCGGCGTGATCATGCCGCCCAGCGCGTCGTTCGACCCGTTCGACGTGGGCGAGTACACGTTCTTGCTGAGCGTGCACCACCCGTTCATCGGCGGCGAGCTGATCGACTCGGTCGCGATGGCCGTGAACGTCGTGCCCGAGCCGACCGCCGCCGGCCTGTGGGGCGTGCTGGTTGGCGTGGCCGGCCTGACGACCCGCCGCGGCGCGCTGCTGGGCTGAACGCGGCCCCGACAACCCCAAGCAACAACCGCCCCGCGGCGCCCAGCGCGCCGCGGGGCGTTTTCGTTGCGCTCGGTTCAAAGGCCCGCAATTGACGCGGATCAGCGCGAAGTACCTTACTCCGCGTCCTCCGCGACTCCGCGTTGAACCCACCCGCCGCCTGCCGGCGCGGCGCGTAATCTGCTACCATCGCAGCCCTTACGGCAATTCCGCATTCCGCAATCCGCAATCCGCGATCCCAAATGGCTTCCTTCGACCCCTTCGGCGCCCGCGACACCTTCCAAGGCCCCAGCTCCTTCGGCGACGCGGGCAAGCTCGGCATCTACCGGCTGTCGAAGCTCGAAGAGGCCGGCCTCACCAAGGTGGCCGAGCTGCCCTACTCGATCCGCGTGCTGCTGGAGGCCGTGCTGCGGCACTGCGACGGCTACGTCGTGTCGGAGGCAGACGTCAAATCCCTCGCCGCGTGGGCGAAGACCAAGGGGACCGAGCCGACCGAGGTCCCCTTCAAGCCGGCCCGCGTCGTGCTGCAAGACTTCACCGGCGTGCCGTGCGTGGTCGACCTGGCTGCGATGCGCTCCGCCATGCAGCGCCTGGGCGGCGACCCGGCCAAGATCAACCCGCTCGCGCCGGTCGACCTCGTGATCGACCACTCGGTGCAGGTCGACCACTTCCTCGGCGACACCGCGCTCGACCTGAACATCGAGCTAGAGTTCGAGCGCAACAAGGAACGCTACGAGTTCCTCCGCTGGGGCCAGAAGGCGTTCGACAACTTCCGCGTCGTCCCGCCGGGCACGGGGATCGTCCACCAGGTGAACCTCGAGTACCTGGCGAAGTGCGTGTTCACCGGCGAGGACGAGAAGGGCGCCGTCGCGTTCCCCGACTCGCTCGTGGGGACCGACAGCCACACCACGATGATCGACGGCCTGGGAGTCGTCGGTTGGGGCGTCGGGGGCATCGAGGCCGAGGGCGTGATGCTCGGCCAGCCGATCTACATGCTCACGCCCGAGGTCGTCGGCATGCGCCTGACCGGCAAGCTCCCCGCCGGCGCGACCGCGACCGACCTGGTGCTGACCGTCACCGAGATCCTCCGCAAGGAGAAGGTCGTCGGCAAGTTCGTCGAGTTCTTCGGGTCGGGCGTGTCGACGATGTCGCTCGCCGACCGCGCGACGATCGCCAACATGAGCCCCGAGTACGGCGCCACGATGGGCTTCTTCCCGGTCGACGACGTCACCCTCGGCTACCTGCGGATGACCGGCCGCACCGACGACGAGGTCGCCCTCGTCGAAGCCTACTGCAAAGAGAACCAGCTCTTCCGCACCGACGACACGCCGGAGCCCGTGTTCACCAAGGTCGTCGAGCTCGACCTCGGCGACGTCGAGCCCTCGCTCGCCGGCCCCAAGCGCCCGCAAGACCGCATCGCGCTCTCCGCGATGCAGAGCCAGTGGAACACCGACCTGGCCGACGTGTACGAGAAGTCCCCCAACGGCGCGCCGGGCGCGCGCTGGGAAGGGGAGGGGGGCGGCGTGCCCGACCCGTCCGGCGCGGCGATCGCCGAGCCGGCCATCGCCGAGCCCGGCTTCGACGGCGTGTCGGTCACCGACAGCGGCCGCACGTTCGACCTCAAGCACGGCTCGGTCGTGATCGCCGCGATCACCAGCTGCACGAACACGTCGAACCCGAGCGTGATGGTCGCCGCCGGCCTGGTCGCGCGCAAGGCGGCCGAGCACGGCCTGCAGGCCCAGCCCTGGGTGAAGACCTCGATCGCCCCCGGCTCGCGCGTGGTGACCGACTACTACGAGAAGTCGGGGCTCGACGAAGACCTGGCGAAGGTCGGCTTCTACACGGTCGGCTACGGCTGCACCACGTGCATCGGCAACTCCGGCCCCCTCCCCGCGCCGATCAGCGCGGCCGTGCGCGAGAACGACCTGGTGGTCGCCGGCGTGCTCTCGGGCAATCGCAACTTCGAGGGCCGCATCAACCCCGACGTGAAGGCCAACTACCTGGCCAGCCCCCCGCTGGTCGTCGCCTACGCGCTGGCCGGCACGGTCGACGTCGACTTCGACTCCGAGCCCATCGGAGAGGGCGCGGACGGCGGCGAGGTCTTCCTCAAAGACCTCTGGCCCACGCCCGAGGAGGTCCAGACCGTGGTCGCCGAGAACGTGCTGCCGGAGATGTTCCGCGAGCAGTACGAGGGGGTCTGGAACAAGAACCCGAAGTGGAACGCGATCGAGACCACCGAGGGCGAGCTCTACGAGTGGGACGAGTCGAGCACCTACATCCAAGAGCCGCCGTTCCTCTCCACGCTGACCGAAGAGCCCGACCCGATCGAGCCGATCGCCGGCGCACGGTGCCTGGCCGTGCTCGGCGACTCGACCACGACCGACCACATCAGCCCCGCCGGCGCGATCGCCAAGGACTCGCCCGCCGGGCGGTTCCTGATCGACTCGGGCGTGGAGCCGCGCGACTTCAACAGCTACGGCTCGCGGCGCGGCAACGACCGGGTGATGACCCGCGGCACGTTCGCCAACATCCGCATCCGCAACCAGCTCGCGCCGGGCACCGAGGGTGGGGTCACGAAGTATTTAGGCCCCGCTGATGGGAAGGGGGGCGACGGCTCGGGCGACGTGATGCCGATCTACGACGCGGCCATGAAGTACAAGGAGTCCGACACGCCGCTGGTCGTGCTAGCCGGCGCCGAGTACGGCACCGGCAGCTCCCGCGACTGGGCCGCCAAGGGCACGTATCTCCTCGGCGTGCGGGCGGTGATCGCCGCCAGCTACGAGCGCATCCACCGCTCGAACCTCGTGATGATGGGCGTGCTGCCGCTAGAGTTCCTCCCCGGCGAGTCCCGCGAATCCCACGGCCTCACCGGCGAAGAAACCTTCGACATCCCCGGCCTGACCGAAGACCTCAAGCCGGGCCAGAAGCTGAAGGTGGTCGCAAGGCCGAAGGCCGCAGGCGGGAGGCGGGAGGAAGAAGCAGCCTCCTCGTCCTCCGGCCTCCAGTCTGCAGCCTCCAGCCTGACCTTCGACGTCAAAGTCCGCATCGATACGCCGGTCGAGATGGACTACTACCGGCACGGCGGGATCTTGGCGTTCGTGCTGCGGAAGTTGTTGAAGGGGTGAGAGGAGTTCACCGCGGAGATCGCGGAGGCCGCGGAGATAGAAGGCCCACGAATTGAGCGAATCAAAGAGCCGGGGTGCGATACTCATACGCGACGCGGATGAGCATGTGATGTCCCTCGGTAGTTCGCCTGCCTATCTCCTTCGGAGGTGGGCATGACGCCCGGCTATTAGAGGCAGGGGGGATCTATGAAATTGAGCCGACTTCTGCTCGCTACTTCATTGATTGCAATTCTTCTAACGTGGGCTTGGATACTTACGCCAAACAGTTGGAATGGATACGCTCCCTTTCCTTCCCATCTGTTGTTGATGATTCTGTTTCAGGTGGTCACGTGCTATGCAATGCTGGCTTGGCTGCATCGTCGTAAGTTAGCGGAAGCAGGCCCTGCCGTCGTTACGTGTCACGATGCGATTGGGTTAGGGCGATTGACTTGCATTGCCTTAACGGGCGCCGTAATTGCCTTTGTGGTTCAGTATCTTCAGCTAGAATTGATCTACGGCGTATCGACGGCGTTTGGAATCGTGCTCGGTTTCGTCGCCTATGTGCTAATGAATCGCCCTCGTTACGTACTCGGCGAACGAGGGATCGTCATAGGTTTGGGCAAGTTTGTACCAACCAAGGATTTGCGGATTACCCTCGAGGGCGATTCTAAGAGCACCCTGTTGCTGGTCGAGACTAGCGAAATGAGCCTACCGGTCTCGATTCAATTCCAACTACTCCCTCGCGAAAGAGACCAGGTCGTGAAGGTGTTTAAGTCACTAAGCAACTCCCTTTGAGTCATTGATTGATAAGTCCGTAGGATGGGTGCTCGCACCCATCTTTCCGCTCCGCCGTGATGGGTGAACCCGCCGATCGCACGACATTGCCTGGTCGACCCCATCGCGGCGGAACCACCCATCCTACGATCTGCGGCGCGAACTGGGACGCAAGCTGCACGTGGTGTGGGACAACCTGGGCGCCCACCGCAAGGCGGAGAACTTCTTCCACGCGATCGACTGGCCGTGGGCCCGCTTCCACCGCCTGCCCCCCTACGCGCCCGAGCTCAACCCGGTGGAGCACGTTTGGTCGACGAGCAAGTGGGGCCCGCTGGCGGGCGCCCTGCCGGAGGACCTGGGCCGCCTCAACACCCGACTCAACGAAGAGCTCACGCGACAAGCTACCACCCAACAAATCCTCAGCGGCCACTTCCGCTGGGCAGGACTCGATCTCCGGTAACCTACTTTGCTTGCGCATCCGTCAATACGCCGACTGGACTGAGGGGGTGCACTGTCCGCCCCCTGAGCTCCTGGGCAACGCTAACACCACGTATTCAAGATACAGTAATCGAACCACGAATTTTCAGCAGTCATCATGTCCCACGAACAACAGCTGCAGTCCGATAATGACGTACAGGTACTTTACGCCTTGATGTCGTTAATGGAAAACTCAATCGACTCGATGGCATGCTGCGAAGCCGTAATAACCGTTCTGGAAAAGTATATCTCGGACTGCCGTGGCACAGACAGCCGCCAGGCGCCAACGATTGTTGGCCTCAGTGTGTACATTCTCGGCGCATTGCATCCACAAATGGAAAGCGATCTGCGGCTTCGATTCGAGTCAGCCATGCGCCTCGTGCTTAAGGGTGAGAATCCGGCTGCTTTACGAGCGACAGTGTTCTGGCTTGGTCGGCTGGGATCCAGTGCGGCCTTCGCAGTACCGCAACTTCGCAATCTGTTGCGTATTACAAGTAGAAGAATTAGCGACCTGGGTTTTACACACGCTGGTATTGCAGCAGCCGCGCTGATGAGAATTGAACCGTCGTGCGTGTCCAGCAATGAGGGAGTCCGCGGCTTAGAAGAATATGAAGAATCTCTCAAATCTTCGATTGCCGATATTATTGAAGTCGATCGAAAGAAGTACTTGTTTACCGCCCTCGCGCTATTGCGCCCTTGTTTGAGTGGGTCTAGCTTGGGTGCATGGACGCCCGCGGACCCGAGACGGACTGCCCGAACTGCAAGCGGCTCGAGCGAGAGGTCGCGGAGCTTCGTGAGGAAGT
>NZ_JAVJSH010000012.1:0-701871 GCF_040219535.1 Botrimarina sp. | reverse complement strand
CCGTCGACCCAGCTCACCTCACGCATCGGGTCGCCGATCTGGATCGACGGGTCCTCCACCGTCGTCGCCCCCAGGTTGCCCAGCAGCGGGCTGCCCGTCACGTCGGCGGAGGTCACCTGACCGTCGCGGTTGAGGTCGCCCGTATGCAGCACGTGGGCCACGAACTTGCCCATGCCGATCTGTTGGTTGGCAGTGGCGGCCTCGTCGGGAACGCCGTCGGTGCTCGACTGGTTCGTGTTGATGTTCGCCTCGGCGCGGACGATCGACGGCAGGATGCCCCCCTCCTCACCGGAGAT
This sequence comes from Botrimarina sp., assembly GCF_040219535.1. Classification (NCBI taxonomy): domain Bacteria; kingdom Pseudomonadati; phylum Planctomycetota; class Planctomycetia; order Pirellulales; family Lacipirellulaceae; genus Botrimarina; species Botrimarina sp. The sequence goes on along the minus strand of NZ_JAVJSH010000012.1, from coordinate 701,575 downwards.
GTCGCGGCGGGTGGCGAACAGGTTGATTGCGGTGATGTCGCGGATTGGTTGCGTCGGGATCAGGCTGAAGTCTTCGTCCGGCGTCTCGAACTCTGTCCCCGCACCGAGGTCGGTCCCGCGCAGCGAGCGCCAGTTGCTGTCGCCGCTCGCGTCCGGGTTGAGCGACCGCCATTCGACCTCGAAGTTGTAATTCTCGTAGTCGTTCAGCCGCACCACGGCGTTCTGCTCGAACAGCGTGTTCAGCACGCGCTGGTCGCCGTCGGCGTCGTTGGGGTCGTCGTCGTCCGGCTCCACGCCGGTGCCGAACAGCTGCGAGCCCTGGATCGCGTCGAAGTTGAGCACGCTCCACACGTGCTGCACGCCGGGGTCGTTGCCGTCGACGTCGCGGTCGACCAGGGGCAAACCGGTTTGCGGATCGGTGAGGACCCCGCCCTCACCATCGCTCTGCAGGACCACCAGCCGGGGCTTCGCTTGATTGGTACGGGAACCTCCGTAACCCGATCCCGACTTCGTGTTCCACAGGTTCTGGAGCTGAACGCCGACCCCGATCTCGTCCTCGAAGGTGATCCCCCACTTGACGGTTTCTTGGCCGCTGACCGCCATGTTGGCGAAGGTCGAGAACTCGAGCCAAACGACGTGCGTGTCGTATTGCGAGCGGCTGAACGAGAAGTCCCGCGTGGCGTGTTGGAAGAAGCTCCATTCGTCGCCCGCTGGGACCGGCTCGCGGATGTTGTAGGTCAAGACCGATGGACCCGCGCCGCCGGTGATCGGGTGCGGCGTGGGGCCCTCGGTCCCGTCGATCTGCCGGCCGATCTGCCACGAGTTGACGTCGCCCGGGCGGTTGGTCCAGCCGCTCGGGTCGCCGGCCAGGTAGTCCTCGCTGATCTGTGCGGACGCCGACGCCGCGAACGCCGACAAGAGGGCGGTCGTTACTCCCCCCCACCGAAGACGTCTATCTAGGTCCAACATGTTGCCCGCCCGGTTAAGAAGAAAAGCGTCGGTCTTCAGCTGGGTCGCCGCCATCGACGGCGGCCGGCCGCCGCCGAGCCCAACAGCAGCATCCACCCCGCAGCTGGCTCGGGGACGCCCGCGGCGCCGCTGGCCGACGCGCCGTAGTTGGCGGCCCAGGTGTCGTAGTCGCTCTGCTGGTAGGTCGTGCCGAGGCCGTCGCGCCAGACCGTGTAGTCGGCCGCGTCGACCGTGCCGTCGCCGTTGAAGTCGCCGGGCAAACCCTCCGGTGCGAAGAACGACACCGCCCGAGAGAGCGCGTCGCCGGTGTTGAACACCGCCGCCGCGAAGAGGCCCTGGAACTGCTCTTCGGTCAGGCCGCTGGGCGCGACGAGGCCCAGGTCGATCGTGCCGGTCAGGTTCGCGCCGGCGGCCTGGCCGCTGGCCGTGAGGTTCATCCACGACAGCTCGGTCGGCAGCGCGGTGCTGATCGCTCCGCCGGCCGCCGGGTTGTCGAACGCGCCGCTAAACAGAACGGGGTCGTCCGCCATCAAGGCGAAGCCAGAGATCGCCTGCCCGCCCGCCGCGATCTGGACCCGGCCGTTCGCCGGGTTGTACTGCAACTCAGGCCCGCTGGGCGCGGCGCCGGCGACCGCGGTGAGGACGCCGGCCAGCGCGTCGCCGACGGTGACGTTCTTGTCGCCGTTGGTGTCGCCGTCGCGCCAAACCCGCTCGCCCATCACGCCGAGCTTGGAGAGCAACGGGGACCCGGTCACGTCCGCCGAGGTGACTTGGCCGTCGCGGTCGATGTCGCCGACGTGGTACTCATTGACGACGATCCGGCCGAAGCCGGTCTGATGGTTGTTGGTCGAGCGGTCGCTGCCGTCGGTGTTGATCTCGTCGAGGTTCGACACCGTGACCGCCGAATCCTCCCCCGTGTCGGGGTTGCCGAAGCGGGGGTTCCACAAGCTGATCCGCAGCTTGCCCAAGTCGCCCAGCGGCTGCTTCTCGGGGCCCGACAGGTCGTAGATATTCTCGACGACGTTCATGCTGTGCCAGCCGTCCTTCTCCGGGCGCATGCCCGGCGAGCCGCCGAAGGGCGTCGAGGCGTCGTCGGCCGGGTTGGCCGGGATCGACTCCTCGCTGAACCACTCGACGTTCATGCGGCCGTTGTCGAGGTCGTGCACCCGCACGACCGTTTCGTACTGGAAGAAGTGGCTGAGGATGCCGCTCTGGTCTTCGGCGCGGAACTTGAAGTCGGTGAAGTCGAGCGCCGGGGGCGTTACCGTCTGGCTCTGCCCCCACGCGAGGTTCCGCGCCTCGGTGGTGAACGCGCCACCGACCTCGATGTGCACGTTTTCGCCGTTCTCGTTCACTCGGTGCACGTTGATCTGGTTCGTGCGTCGGAAGCGGTCGCCGGCGTTCCGCGTGTTGTACGTGTGGCCGAAGTAAACGCCCTGGTCCTGCGAATCGAACAAGCCGATGCGCGCCTGCATGCTCTCGGTCGAGCTGACCGCGATGTTCGACGCCACAGAGTACTCGAGCACGTAGACCTTCTGCCGTGTGTCGAGCTGCGGGTTGAGATCGATCGACGCGTTCTGATGGAAGAAGGTCGTCGGGTTGTCCGACCACCACGCGCCCTGTGCGAGGATCTCTTCGTAGTTGCTCGGGTCGTCGGGATGGCGAGGTTGGTCGAAGTCGATCGACTGGAACCCTTCGGGCACGCCCTGCGGGTTCGGCGCTTGGGGGTCGTAGGTGAGCAGCGGCGCGCCGACGGGCGACCCGCCGTTGGTGTCCGGGTTGACGATGAACGGCTCGATCTCGAAGACCGGCGTCGCTTGGGCGGAGCCGTTGATGATCGCGCTTGGCACGAGCGCAGTCGTCGTCGTGGCGCCCGACGCGTAGTCTTCGTTGAACAGCGTCTGCGCGTGGGCCGACGCCGCAACGACCGCGGCCCAGATGACTGCGCCGTGCAGGAATATCCGGCCGGCAGGTAGCGAGAAGAGTGGCGCCATTTTCCTTGTCGGGGGAGGAGGCCGAGCAGGAGGAGGTGAAAAGAGCGACAGCCCGCCTGAGCCGCCGCCATGCGCCGCGTTGGATAAATCCCCGCCGCCCCATAACGCTGGGGCGGCGGGGACTGGCTATCCAATGCCCCGCCGAGCGAGGCGCGTCGGATCGATCAGCCGGCCCGGCGCCGCATCAATCCGGCCAAGCCGCCCAGCGCAACAAGGCAAGCCGAGGTCGGCTCGGGCGTGCGGAAGGTGGCGACCGCGTCGCTGCGGAACTCGACGTAGTCGAACCGCGTGTTGCTGGTCAGGTACGCGTTGTACAGACCCCACGCCTGCACCGTGCCGCTGGGCTTGGCCAGGTTGAAGTCCGAGGTGATCTCGGCGATGTCGAGCGGGCCGCCGGGAACGAGGTCCGCGGCCGACTCGAGGTTCGACACGTCCATGCTGGCCCAATTGCCGCCGGACAGGTCGATGCCGAAGTAGTCGAACTTGTTCGAAGTGGTGGAAGTGTCGACGAGCCCGGTCTCGGTCACGTACCACTGACCGTCGACTTGCAGCACCGCGTGGATCGACTGGTCGAGGGGGTCGTCGGTCCGCCCCGCGTTGTTGCGGCCGCGCCACACGACGGAATTAACGTCCGAGGCCATCGTGCCGCCCGGAACCTCTTCGGTAAAGAACAGGAACGGATAGAAGCCCGAAGAGGCGAAGAGGATGCCGTCGGTCGTGTCGGGCGGGGTCTGCGGGTTGTTGTTGATCCCGCCGCCGATGTCGCCCTTCGGCACGGTGTCGCCGTTGCCGAAGATCGCCGAGCTGTTTTGGACCACCGGTCCATCGCCATCGAAGTCGACAACGTTGCCGACCTGGTCGTTCCGGGAGCGGATCACGTCCCACCCCTGCTCGACGATATTCTCACCGCGGGACGCGGACGGCGAAGCGGGAAATGTCTCGCGGTACAGGACGTTTGCGTCGGACAAGTCCGGCAGCGGCGTGAAGTCGGGCCCCTGGCCGTTCGCTCCGACCGGCAGGGACATTGTCGCGCCGATCGCCGCGACACAGAACAGTTTGAGTCTCATCACAAGGCTTCTCCAAGGTGTGCGCGAACCGGTCCGGCCATCCCCCTGCGGGCGCAGGGCGGTCGGCCAAGCGGATCGCTAGACAAGAAATCGCAGCGCTAGGGGTCGATCGGTTGAGGCCTTTTCCGGCAAGGATTGCGGCTAGCCGCAAAACCGACCATCGACAGTGTTACCGCAGACGCGGTGACGTTGGCAAAACGGGGGCTGGGGACGAGAGGTGAAAAAGCGATTGAAAAGCTTCAACGAGCAGCCGCTGCCGGGAGCCGGCAAAATGCGAACCTCCGGACTCGACTCTTCGTTGTCATTTGAATAGCCGCCGCACGCCCAATTGGGCGCAATTTCTATCGTTTGTGTCGCATGTGGCCGAAGTGCCCGGGGCGGTCGCTGGCAAGGGAGCGGGATTTTGGGCAACCGACCGCGCGCCCGACGCCATGCCGAGGGCGGGCGTCCCCTAAATTAGCAACTCACGGGCCGCTCTCCGCTAGTGGATTCTCCGGAATTTCGTCCGCCTTCGCCTCTTGGGGCACGGCGACGATGCCATACATGTTGATATCCCAGTTGTCCCCCCCGAGCGGGCCCAGCCCAACGGGGCCAGCCTCCGCCACGCGACGCCAGATGGAGCAGGTGAAGTCGATGCTTGCGCCCGGACCGCTGCCGGTGGGGCGTTGCTCCCACCGCACCGAGCCATCCGGCGCAAGATCCCGATACTTGCCAGACCCCTCGTCGATCCCCAGTCGGTCGTCAAGCCGCTCGAAGCCACGCTTTAGCCACTCCGGCGCCTGCGCCCGATCGTCGAGCAACACGTAGATGTCCGCGGGCTGCGTCAGTTCCAGCTCGATCCGCAGCTGCTTGTTGAGCTTGTCGTCGTTGAAGGTCCGTACGAGGTCCCCGCCGATGAGGTACTCGGGCATACCCTTGGCGTCCACGCCGTTCCACTCGTGCTCCGGTCGATCGACGAAGGCCAACGCGTCTTCGAACATTCCGGCGTGGACGATTTCGTAGAAGCTGAACGAGTCTTCGCGATCGATATTGTCCGTTACCTTCGCGATGATCGGCGGCCTCATGCCGCGAACCGTTTCGAGGCTCTCCCCCGCTCCGACGGGGAAGCGGTCGGCGTTGACGGCCACGATCCGGCTGGCGGTGCCGAGTTCGTCCATCCGGACCGCTTGGCCCGCTTCCAGCCGCCTGGCTAGCCTCGGCGGGCCGACCTCGTTCGCACGTCCTTCGATGTCGACGGCGCCTTCGTAGACTACCACGTCGGTGCCTCCGCGGTCATCGACGCTCACGCCGAACTCGGTGCCCAGGTCGACCACCCGCGCGATCGGCGTGGCGACCGAGAACCCTTCGGCGCCCTGCGCGACCACCACCCGCAACGCGCCGCGGTGGATCCGCGCGTGCATGTCGTCCTGCAATTCGAGCACGGCCGGCGCTTGAAGCGTCATCGACGTGCCATGGTCGTAACGGATACGCAGCGAGCCCGCGTTCAGCCGGAGCACGTCGCCACGGTGCAGGCTCCACGGATCCTGATGCGATAAGCGTTCCGTGTACCAGTCCGAATCGCTCGACTCATTCACGACCCGAGCCACGAGCGACTGCTGTGGGTCCGCAAGGGTCGAAGGCGGAACCGTCGCAGCCACCGGAGCGGGCGTGTCCTCCCGCATCGCCGCCACGCCGGTCCACACGGCCGCGATCGCCGCCGCTATCCAAGGCGTCGCCGCCAGCAGCCACGCACCCGCCCTGCTCGTTCGAGTTGTTTGAGGACCGGGTTGCGAACGTCCCTCTGTGGACAACTCTGTGGACACCGGCGCGGCGACCGACGCGGAGCGTGCGCCACCAAGCCCAGCGGTCGCCCCCGCGATGCCAGAGCCGCTGCCGTTACGGCTTGAGCTCGAACCGAAGGTCGGCGCCCCGTCGCCGGCGGCGATCGACCGCGCCCACTCGACCAGCCGCGCCTCGTCGCCGGCGAGGTCGAGCAGGTTTGCTGCGAGCCGTTCGTCTTGCTTAAGGCGCACGACGAGCCGGCCGAATTCCTCTTCGGTGAGGTCGTCGGAAAGGTAATCCAACAACAACGACCGGTCCTCCGGACTCATTCGGTCGCCTCCATGGGGAAGTGCCGCTCAACACATTCACGCAGATTGATCCGGATCCGCTTGAGCACGCCGTAGGTGGCGGCCATGCTCCGCCCCAGATGCTCGGCAATTTGATCCACTCCCGCGAACGACTCGCCGTATCGCAGCTGCAGCACTTCGCGGCTGCGGGGGGGCAGCTGCTCGACACACCGGCGTAGAGCCGCGTCCCGCTGCTGATTGACCTCGGTCGAATCAAGGTTGCGGCCAGCCGCTTCCGCCAACACGCCCACAAGCTCCGAGTCGTACACCATGGGCCGCTTCGACTTCCTGAAGAACGAGAACACCTGGCGGCGTGCTATCTCCATTGCCCAAGGCAGGAACTCGTCCGGGCATCTCAACTTGTGGAACGACCCGACGATGCCGACCGAAACCTCCTGGAAGACTTCTTCGGCATCGTGGTGGTTCCTGACGCAGGCGAGGATGTAGCCGTACAGCTTGCCCCGGTGCTTAATAATCAGGCGGGTTATCTCGGTATTGCTGCTCACATCCGCCTCAGCACTGCGGGGCTCGCCGGCCTGCTCCTCCCGCGCGGGGCCTCGCTCGTCCGGTGGCGACGACGCCTGTGGCTTCGCCGAGCTGCGTCCCTCCGACGACGAGTCGCGAGGCGCCACAGCCGACCCGCGGCCAACCTCCAACCCCTCTCCGCCGGGCTGCGTCTGTTCGCCGAGCTCACGCAGCCGGTCCGCAGTCCCGAACCGGCGGGGATTCGCGTCTGACGGCGGTTGCCCGCTCGTTTCCAATCGCAGTGCCACGGTAAGTCTCACCGGGAAGGTGTGGCGGGGCCGGCCCCCCACCCACACGTCGGACCTGCCCAGCAACAAGATGTCAGCCCCCCGCAGTTTAGGCGCGGCGTCGGAAAAAGCCTGGATGCCGCGTCCGGCGGGTGTCGCCCCGTTAAGTTGCAGCCATAGGGCCCGCCGGATTAGCCTCTCCGGGAACGCCTCGAGTGCCCGCCGCTCGTCTAATCATCGCTCGAATCGACTCGGATTTTCGACCAGGAGCCATGTCTGCCATGTCGCTGTTCAGGAACCCGCTGAAACTCCCCTCCGTGCTGGCTTGGGCGCAGCTGCTCGTGGTGGGGGTCGCGGCGGCCCAGCCCTACCTGGCCGAGGGCGTGAAGGTCGGCGAGGTCTCGTCGGACACCGCCATTGTCTGGACCCGCTTGTGCACCGTCGAGTCCGTAAACGAGCGATTCCAGCTCCCCGGGGCCGAGGGGGAAGTCCGTGTCCGTTACCGGCCCCCCGGCGGCGATGAGAGGCAAACGGCGTGGACGCCGGCCGACCCCAACCGGGACTTCACTGCGCAGGTCCGCCTCGAGGGGCTCTCGCCCCAGACGCGTTACGCCTATGTCGTCGAGGCGCGCAACGGCTCGGGCACGGCCGAGCTCGGCGGCGAGTTCGACACGGCCCCCTCCGCCGACCAGCCCGCCCCGGTCCGGTTTGTTGTGACGACCGGCCACAAGCACCAGACGGCCGAGGAAATCGAGCTCGGCCCGCGGATCTACCCGGCGATGGCGTGGCTGCAGCCCCACTTCTTCATCCACACGGGCGACGTCGTCTACTACGACTTGGACACCGACCCGCTCGCAGAGTCCCCCCAACTCGCGCGGCTCCACTGGCATCGCATGTACAGCCTTGAACGCCGAGTCGCTTTCCACCGCCGCGTAGCGAGCTACTTCATCAAGGACGACCACGACCTGCTCAAGAACGACTGCTGGCCCGGCCAGACCTACGGCGACCTCACGTTCAACCAAGGCGTGCGGATCTTCGACGAGCAGACACCCTCCAGCGACAAGCCCTACCGCACTTTCCGATGGGGCAAAGACCTCCAGATCTGGCTCGTCGAAGGGCGCGAGTTCCGCAGTCCCAACGACCAGCCGGACGGGCCCGGCAAGACCATCTGGGGCGACGAGCAGATGCGGTGGCTCAAACACAGCATGCGGGCGTCCGACGCCACGTTCCGGCTGCTCGTGACGCCGACCCCTGTGGTCGGGCCCGACCGGGAGAACAAGTTCGACAACCATTCCAACGACGCTTTCGCCTACGAGGGCGCCGACGTGCGGGAATTCTTGTCGGGCCTCGAGCGGTGTTACGTGGTCTGCGGCGACCGGCACTGGCAATACGTGTCGGTCGACGACCAAACGGGCCTCCGCGAATACTCCTGCGGCTCGAGCACCGACGAGCACTCTGGTGGCTGGGGCAAGGACGACAAGCGGCCCCAGCACGAGTTCCTGCGGGTCGCGGGCGGCTTCTTGAGCGTGGAGGTCACGCCCGGCGACGAGCCGACCATCGCGTTCCGGTTGCACGACGTCGACGGCCGCGTGGTGCACACCGACTTGCAGCCGTCCGGCGGCTAGCCGATCGCCGCGATCGCCCGGCGCAGCTCCGCGACGTGGCGCGGGATGGCCTCGCGCGGCGGTTGCTCGCCCTCGTACTCAAGCACTAGGTAGCCCGCATAGCCACTCTCGACCAGCAGCCGCGCCAGCCGCGGGTAGTCGGCCGGCATGGGCTCTCCGTTGACGGGGGTCTCGGTCTTGAGTTGAGCGATCGCTGCTACCGGCGCCAGCCGCCGCAGGTGGTCATACGGCGCCGGCGTGTCGACCAAATTGCCGGAGTCCCAGCACACGCCCAGCCAGGGCGAGCCGACTTGCTCGATGATCCGCAACAACAGATCGGGGTCACGCACCCGGTCGTGGTTCTCCAACCCGAGCATCACGCCGCACCGCTCGGCCAACGGAAGGACCTCTGCCACGTTCGCGGTCACGTTGTCGACGAGCGTGTCGTCGTCGAGCCCTTCCGGCGGGCGCCGCGACGCGAACACACGCAGCGCCGGCGCGCCGAGGTCCGCGAAGCGCTCGATCCACTCCCGCGCGTACGCCAGGTTGGCTTGGCCGCGGTCGCTGCCGGGCGGCCAAGAGAAGTCGTTGCCCATCGCCGCCGATGAGATATCGAGGCCGAGCAGATGCGCGCGCCGCCGCAGCTGCGCAACGAAACCGGCGGGCGGCGGTGCGGGGAAGAAGTAGCTGGTCGGTTCGACCGCGTCGAGGCCCTCGCGGGCCGCGTAGTCGAAGAAGCCCTCCATCGTGAGCTCGCCGTCGGTCCGCTCGCCGTACCGCCACCGCATCGCATCGCGGAGCGAGTAACTCGACAGCCCAACCCCCTTCAGCCGCGGGTTGACCCGCGGCGAGAGCGGCGCCTGGGCGGGGGCGGCGGCCGCGAGCGTCGCAGCGCCGAGGCCGGTAAGGAACTCGCGTCGGTAGATCATTCGTCTTCAGGGGTTCTTGGTCGGGCGGTAATCTCAGGTGGATTCCGACGCCATCCGGTCGACACGCTCCGCCGCCTCGCGGTTGACGCGGGTGATCGCGTCGATAACCGGTTGGTCGGGTGTTTCGTCTTCGTAAAGCAGCCCCTTGCGGCGGATCCGGTTCTTCATGTACGCGCCGCACAGGTGGAAGCCGACGCATTCCGGGTTGGCAAGCGTCAGGTCCATGATGCGGCGGTAGGCCTCCGTGTCGTGCCGGTGCGACCCGTCCTCGAGCACGTGCTTGCCGCCCGAATCGGCGAGCAGCACCGGCATTCCGATGCGGCCGGCCCACTCGTCCAGGTCGTCGCGGATCTGGTCGGGCTCGCCGAAGTTCTGGAAGCTGAGCACGTCGACATACGGCTTGGCCGCCTGCAGCACCTCCTCGGCCATCCGCCCGCGCCCCTCGTACCGATCGCCCAAGATCAGGTGGTGCGGGTCGTACCGCCGCACGGCGTCGTGCGTAACCCGGTAGTACTGGGTCGCTAGGTCGAACAGCTCGCGCCGGCCCTCGTCGCTCGCGAGCCGCGCGGGGTCGAACAACGGCCCCCGCCAGCGGCTGTGGGGGTGGGTGTGCACCCAGGAGGGACAGTCCACGTAGAAGTAGCCGATCAGGTCGGGGTCGTCCGCCATAGAAGAGCAGTACTCGCGCGCCACGTAGTCGCACCAATCCGCGAATTCCGGCGCGAAGAAGTCCGGCTTGCGGTTCTGCGCGTCCCAGTGGTGGAACTCCGCGAAAGGCAACTGGTGGCAGTAGGGCAGCCCGATCGCGTTGTACTCGGCGCGGGTGAAGTAGCGCGACTGTTTGTGATTGGTGGCGCCGTTGGAGGCCATCTCGACGGTGTTGCCGATCGAGTTGAACCCCCATTCACGCAGGTCGGGGCCGACCCGCTCCCGCAGCCACCGCTGGACGTCGCCACCGTAACGCTCACCCAGCAGGTCGCCGTGCTCCGGGTACCGCAGGGTGGCCGGGTCGATGTGGTTCATCCCGACGGAGAAGAACGGGGCGCCGTCGGGTGTGACGAGCCACGTCCGGTCGCCGCGGCGGGCCAAGCGGAACGCCCCCTCGGGCTCGGTCTGCGTGGTGTCGAGCCACCGCCACGCAGCCGGATCACCGGCGGGCGCTTCGCCACGCGTTCGCGCCGCGGCCGCCAGGGCCGCCGCGCCGGCGATCCATCCGAACCGTCGCCGATCGATCTGCGCTTGTCGCTCCAAGGCTCAACTCCCGGTGGGTGGCCGTGCTCACTCGTCTGCTGCGGTTTGAATCCTGCCGTCGAACTCAACGGCGATCACCGACGCGAGGCGGTTCGGCGCTTGCTGCGGAACGCTCACCCGCAGGCCGTCGCTCGTCGACCGAACGCCGAGCGACTCGCCGCCAAGCAGCCGGCAGCTCGCCGGCTCAGAGACAACGCCGCGCAGCGTGAGCCCGCCGCCGGTCGGCCAGTCGAACACGTGCAGGTAAAGCGTGTCGCCGTCGGCCCCCTGCCGAACGGTGCAGCGGCCCCACTCCGGCGTGTCGACGGGGCTCGCCGTGCAGCCGTAGATGGCCTCGGAGTACCGGTTCATCCAGTCGCCCATCTCGTCCAGCCGCTCCACGCTCGGCTGGGGGATCTCGCCCTGCGCCGTGGGACCGACGTTCAGCAAGAAATTGCCCCCCTTCGACACGATATCGATCAGGTTGCGGACGAGCTTCTCGGTTGACTTCCAGTTGTCGTCGTTCTTCTTGTATCCCCAAGTGTCGTTCATCGTCATGCACGACTCCCAATCCACGCCGGGCAGGCCGGTGGGGGGGATCTCTTGCTCGGGCGTGCCGAAGTCGCCCGCGTACTGTTGATCGCCGCGGTTCATCCCCGACATGCCCTTGCGGCCCTTGCCGACCCGGTTGTTGATGATCAGCGTCGGCTTGAGGTCTAGCAGGAACGAGTACAGTTCGCGGCCGTCGGCCTCCGTCCACCACGGCGTCCACTCGCCGTCGAACCAGAGCACGTCGGGGTCGCACGACTCGATCAGCTCGCGGAGCTGCTGCTTCATGTAGGCGATGTACTGGTCCTTCTGCGACTCGTCGATGATCGTGTTGTGCTTTTGGTCGGGGTCGATCTTCTGGCTCGGGTGGGCCCAGTCGATGATCGAGTAGTAAGTGCAGAACTTCACCCCTTGCCGGCGGCAGGCCTCCGCGAGCGGCGCCAGCAGGTCCTTGCCGTAGGGGGTGGCGTCGACCACGTCCCACTCCGTCGCGTCGGTGTCGAACAGGCAGAATCCGTCGTGGTGCTTCGACGTGATCACGAGGTACTTCATCCCCGCGTCGGCCGCGATCCTCGCCCACCGCTCCGGGTCGTACTCCGTCGGATTGAACTCGTCGGCGAGCGGGCGGTACTCCTCGAGGGGGATGTCCGCTCGGTTCATGATCCACTCACCGATGCCGCGCACCGGCTCCCCCTTCCATTCACCGGCCGGGATCGCGTACAAGCCCCAATGGACGAACATGCCGAAGCGCGCGTCGCGCCACCACTGCATCCGCTCGTCCCGTTGCTCGGCCGACTCTTCCGGCAAGGGGGGCAGGGACCCCTCTGATTCGGCGTGTCCCACACGCGGCGCCAAGAGGAAGACGACAAGACAAACGAGCGCGACAGTCCAGGTGCGGATCATTGCCGGGTTCCGTTGAGAAAAGAATTCGGTTCGCAGCCTAGCGACGGGCCTGCTGAGTAGACGCGGCGCCCGCCGGCCGCTTCTCGGCCCGCAGCCACCGCCCGCTGTACCTCGGGATCGCGACCCGGCCAAGGTCGTCAATGGTGTCCCCCGTGACCGCGTCGGTCCAGCCCGCGTACGCGTCGGGAGCGTGGAGGGCGACTTCGGCGGCTTCGCCGTCGTTGATCAAGAAGTAGTGGTCGGCCGCTTGGCTCGCCAAGCGGTAGAGCAGGGCTCCATCGCAGCGGTGCGGCGACCGGTGGCCACCCAGCACGTGCCGCAGCAGCGACCGCTCGGCCTGGTCGTCGCCGGGCCGGAAGCAGTTGCGTGCCGCTTCCCAAGCGAGCAGCACCGCACGCCCGTCGCCGTGTCGGGCCTCGGTGGCCGCGGGGGCGCCGTGGTCGAACTCCGTCACGGACTGGGCGGTGGTCGGCGTCAGGTCGGCGATCCAGCCCTCGACCTGGCGACCGTCGATCGACCACGGCCTGTTCACGCCGGCGCCCTGGTGGCTGGCGAGCACGACACCGAAGAGCCTCTCGAACGGCGAGCCGCGCCCCGTGTCCAGCAACTCTGCGCGGTGGTTCATGTGCCCGCCCGGCATGTCGAGCACCAACCGACCGCCGTCGGCTACGTATTCCTCGAAGACCGGCCACAAGTCCTCGTTCAGCGCCACCACCGCGGGCAACGCGATCACCCGGTAGCGCCCCGCGAGGCCATTGCGAAGGTCGTCGGCGGTGACATACTCGAATGGCACGTCGGCATTCATCAAGGCGCGGCTCAGCCCGACGCGCGCCTGAGTTGCGAAGTACGCGAAGTCGTCGCGTCCGCGGTTGCTCATCGCGGCCCAGATAGCCTCGTTGTCCCAGTCGTAGAAGACGCCGACGATCGGCTCCTTGTGAGCGGCCCATAGCTCGTCGCGCCACTTGCGCGCCGCTTGGCCGATGCGGCCGACCTGCCGGGCGCGGGGGGTGATCTCGTTGTTGCGGCCCAGCAACGCGTACTCCCCCGCTTCCAAGCCGGCGGTTCGTGCGTTCCAGCACCAGATGCCGAAGCCGCGGAAGCCGCCGGCCAGGTAGCTGAGCATCAGCTGGGTCATCGTGCCGTCGTCGACGGTGAACGCCTGACCGGCGCCGCTGTGCTGCTGCGGGCCGCCGGTGGTCTCTACGCCGAACGCCCACCCCCCTTTGAACATGTCCGTCGCCCAGCTCGCGTGCATGTACACGGGGCGGGTGATCTCGTGGTCGACCTCGTTGAAGTGCCACTCTAGGTGGACCGACGGGTAGAAGCACCCGCCCGGCTTCATCAGGTCGGCAATCCCCTCCATGTCCACGCCGCGCAGCGGCATCGACAAGAACAACGCGATCTCCCCGCCGCGGCGGAACGGGATCAGCGGGTCCTCCGCGCGGGCGCGATCAATCTGGCTGCGTAGCAAGGCCAGCCGCCCGTCGGCGCGGAAGCGGAACTCGTCGCGTACGCGGGCGAAGCCGCGGTTCTTGGGCCGCAGCCCCGCCTCGGCGACCTCCTCCCACGAACCGTACACCTGCCCCAGCCCAGCGTGGTTGCGGTTGTGCGCGCGGCTGACGGCCTCGAGCGTCCGGTACTCTTGCTTGGCCCAGTCGGCGTACGCCTGCCTGGCGATGTCGGGCAGGTTGCGCACGATCGACTTGCTGTAGTAGTAACGTTCCAGCGGGGTCAGCTCGGGGTCATCGCCGGCGCCACTCTCCAGCCCGATACGCTCAGCGCGTTTCCGGTAGAGCGTCGTCATGTGCTCGACGACCCGCGGATCGCTCCGCGCCTGCTGAACCGACGTGGCCGGGTCCAAACCGAGCCGCTCCAGCAGGTCAGGCGTCAGCCGCTCCCAGCCCGCCTCGCCGTACCACCAAGGCCAGATGCCCTCGTCCAGCGCGATCTGCGCGACGCGGTTCTCGTCGGTCCCATCGCACAAGAGCGTCTGCTTAAGGGCCGTGTAACCCAGCTCACGCATCGTGCGGAAGTGCCAGCGCATCTGCTCCTCGCCATCGCCGGGGCGCTGCACGTACACCGAACCCAGCGGCATCGGCGCCAGCTCGCGGTAGTAGCGCTGCTCTGGCGAGTCGTGCAGGCGGTCGTATACCGAGTGCAAGAAAGGGTCATCCGGCTCTTCCGCGTGGCCCGCCGTTGTAGCGGCAACGGCAAGCAACAACAGCGCGCCTTTCAGGGTGCGGGAGCCGGCGAGCCGAACATTGCGAATAGGGTTCGTCACGGTGCGAGAGTGGTCTGGTTGAGAGGACAGGAGAGCGGATACGGCGGCCGCCGCCGGCCTAAGGATCGGCTCTCGCCTGGGTGACCGCTGCGGCCCAGGGGCCATCGCCCGGCGGGCTGAGTGAGACAGAGCGCCCCCCCTCGACGTGCTCGGCCGGGCCGAGCACGCCGCGATCGATGTCAATCCATTCGAACTTCCACGCGCCCGGCGCGGGGCTCAGATCGAGCGCAAACTGGCCGCCGTCGGTCGCAAACAACGCGTATCGCTCTCCCGCCGCGGCTGCCAGGTAAGCCTCGTTCGGTTCGCGGTCGGCCAGGAGTGAGTTGTCGGGCTCGACGGTCCAGAGTGGGACCCGCTCTTCCAGCAGCCGCGCGGCGCGGATGCTGGCCAGCGCTTTGTCGCTCAGCCCCAGGCCCGACGGGGGTCGATGGAATCGCACCGACGCCGCTCCGGCGAGCAGGTGCCGCCAGAAGCGCTCCACGCCGTCTCGGTCGCTGTGCCCGAACTTGTTGCCGTCGGCGCCGTAGGTTTTGGTCGTGTTCATCGGACGCGGCCGCGCCGCCAAGTAGCCGCGCACGAACAGGAAGTTGTCCCAGTGCTGCTGACCCGATTTGTGGTTGTTCTGCGACACGTCGACGAACGTGTACAAGTCGGGGTGATCGAACGTCTGGCGGTGCTCATCGGAACGCAGGTCGTGCGAGTCCCACATCTCCGTGACGGCGACCGATTCACCACGCCCACGTGCCTGCTCGCGCAGGTAGCGCGCCCAGTAGCGGCCCCAGGCGGGGTCGCCGCTGGTCTCGTTGTCGATGCAGTAAAGCACGTGGTCGTAAGCGAGTGAGGCTTCGAGCAGTCGGTCGACGAACCGCTGCTGGAAGCCGAGCACAAGCGAGTTGTCGCGTTGTTCTGGCGTGGTGAAGAAGAACGGCTGCTCGTTCCTGCCGGGGTGCTTGTCGTACCGCTCGGCGAAGCCCGACTCCTCGTAGCCGTAATTGACGTTGTTCTTCGGGTTGAACGGGTGCGACTGCCAGTTGGGCTGCCGCAGATCGGTAAAGTCGAATCGGTCCCAGACCTCGATCTGAACGAACACCCCCCGGCGGGCGGTCTCACCGAGGAACCTCTCGAAGCGGCGCCAGTACTCGGGGTTGAACCGCGTGAGGTCGTAGCGGCCGTCGTCGCGTCGCGCGAAAGCGTAGACCTCCCAGTCGCGGCCGTCGCGGCGGTCGCTCATCGTGTTGCGGACCACGTTTCCGCCCGCGGCGACCAGCCGGTCGAGCTGCCGACCGAGCCGCTCGTCCGGCCATTGGAAGAGGTTGTCGTCGTCGCTGCCACCGACCAGCAGCACCGGCTCGCCGTTGTGGCTCCAGTACCAGGGATTCTCGCTCCACGGCTCGATTGCTCGGCCGGAGGGCGCCATCAGCGTCGACAACGCGAGCAGCGCCGGCAGCAATCGGACAGAACGGGGCATCGGGCGCAGGGCTGAGCGTGGAGGAGATACGGAGCGCGGAGGAGGCGTGGGCCGATGAGCGGAAGCGGTCGGGCGCTGGTGGTAATGGCTTGCGGGGCGGGTTTTAGGCGCGGCGGCTCACCAGCCGACCGCCTCGAGGAACTCCGGTCCGGTGCGGCTCAGCTCAGTGCGCGCCACGTCGCGCATCCGCTCGAGCACCTCCGCGTGGCTGGCGTGCCCGACGAGGTTCTCCAGCTCCGCCGGGTCGGCGGCCAGGTCGTACAGCTCCTCGCCCTCGCCGGGCACGAGGTAGCGGATGTGCTTGTAGCGCCCCTCCCGGCAGAGCACGTACCAGGGGAGCTGCTTGCGAACGCGTCGCTCCGTGGGTGGCAACGGGTCGAGGTCGTCGCCGTAGATGTCGTGCGTCTGCGCGAGGAGCACGGGGTGCGGCCATTCGGATTCGGGATCGCTGAGCAGCCGAGAGAAGTCGTGCCCGTCGAGCCGCCAGGGGACCTTAGCGCCGGTCTGCGCGATGAGCGTCGCAGCCAGGTCATCGCCGCCGACGGGCGCATCGCACACACGCCCTTGGGCCACCCGGCCGGGCAACCGAAAGATGAGCGGCGCGCACAACGCGGCGTCGTACGGGGCCCACTTTTCTTCGAGGCCGTGCTGGCCCCATGCGAAGCCCTGGTCCGAAGTGAACACGATCAACGTGTTGTCGAGCTGCCCCGTCTGGCGGAGCGATTCGACCAACCGCCCGACGCCCTCGTCGATCGAGAGAACCGCCTCGTGGTACTGGCGGACCGCCTCTTGGAAGCTGACCGGATCGCCCGCCTCGGAGCGGGTCCAACGCGTCAGCAGGCGCATGTGGGGCGGCTTGTCGGGCCGCGGGGGGAAAATGTCGACCGGCGGCGGCGTGTGCGTCCCGGCGTAGCGCCCCGCGTGCCGCTCTGCCGGCGTGTAAGGCCCGTGCACGCCCGAGTAGCAGAGCCAGAGCAGCCACGGCTGCTCGAAATCCGCCGAGCCCTGGCCGATACGCCGCTCGCGGATGAAGCGTTCCGCGAGGCCCGTGTAGATGTCCGTTGAGTAGCCCTCGAACACCTCGGCCTCGGCGCCGTTGACCTCTAGCTTCGGGTTGTCGTAGTAGGCCCACACATCGTCGCCGCGCAAGTTCGGCCGGTTCCAGACGGCTTGCAGATCCCAATCGCGCCCCCACCCCGCGTCGGCGCCGGTGTGCCACTTTCCGATCTGGGCGGTCACGTAGCCCCCGTCGCGGAGGCAGCGGAACCAGAAGGGGCATCGCGCCGGATCGTACTCCGCATTGGGGTAGGGCTCGGTTGCCCGCATTGTCTGTACGTTGTACTGCCGGAGCCCGGTGAGTTGCGTCGCGCGGGAGGGCATGCACCACGTGCCAATGTAGGCCGATTCGAAGCGCACGCCCTCGGCCGCCAGCGCGTCGATGTGCGGCGTTCGGACCCAATCGTGCGCCTGACCGTAGCAGCTCACGGTGCGTCGTGATTGGTCGTCGGTGAAGATGTAGAGCACGTTCGGCCGTCGCTCGGAGGCCCCCTGAGCCATCGCGGAGCCGGGCTGAACGACTGCGAATCCAGCTAAAAGCAGCGCGAAACGTGCGGCGATTTGCATGCGAGAAGCCGAGAGCGCGTGGGGGAGGAGCAGCGACGCGTGACGCATCGCCCACCAACGTAGTCCCGCGCCGCGCCGGCGGCCAGCTTCCGCGGGGCCGAGCGCCCAAACGCCGGCCTAGCGCCATAGACTTTGGCCTACACCCACTTTTCGCCAATCTCTTCCGCAGGTCCCTCGGTGTGCGAAGCCACCACGCCCTGAACATCGAGTCGCTCGCCGCCGCGGCCGTCGGCGTGATAGTAGCCGTTGCGATCGCGCCGGCTAGCGGCAACGAGGCGACGGCCGGCGGCCCCGCCGAGCTTGCCGTGCGTGTGGCGCCGGACCGTGTGGCGCCGGACTGTGTGATCAATCTCGTGCTGATTCCCGCCGGCGAGTTCCGGATGGGCAGCTCGCCGGCGGAACCCTCACGGGATCCCGACGAGGGCCCGCGTCACCCCGTCCGCTTGAGTAAGAGCTTTTACCTTGGCAAGCACGAGGTGACCCAAGCGCTGTGGACGGCCGTCATGGGGAGCAACCCTGCCGAGTTCGACCGCGGACCGCACGCGCCGCAGAGGCCGGTCGAGTGCGTTTCGTGGGACGACTGCCAGACGTTGATCGCTCGATTGAACGACCGCCAGACGGAGGGCCAGTTCCGCCTGCCGACCGAAGCAGAGTGGGAGTATGCGTGCCGCGCTGGCAGCGGCGCCGCCTATTCGTGGGGGCCGGTCACCGAGCCCTGGCGAGTCAATCGCCGCGCGTGGGCCAACAGCGGCTCGCAAGCGATAACACACCCGGTCGGCGAGAAGCCGCCCAACGCTTGGGGCCTGTACGACATGCACGGCGGTGTGTGGGAGTGGTGCGCGGACCGCTACGGCCCCTACCCGAGCGCCGCGCCGGTCACCGACCCCGCCGGCCCCCCCGAGGGCGAAGACCGCGTCATCCGCGGCGGCAGCTGGTACGACCCGCCCGCTGCGCTACGATCGGCGAACCGCCACCGCCACGAGCCGGAGGGCCGCTACACCACGATCGGCGTCCGCCTGGCGTTCGACCGAGCCGACTCACCCGAAGCGAGGCGCCTGCCGTGACTCGTCGAAACCGACCGGGCGGGCACGCCGTCGCTCGTTGGCCGGCGGCCACGCTCCTCGCCGCCGTCCTCGCAGCCGGGCCGGCGCCCGCTTCCGACGCAAACGGTCGCGTCGATGCAGCGCGGCGGCCAAATTTTGTCGTCATCTTCTGCGACGACCTCGGCTACGGCGACCTCGGCTGCTACGGCTCGCGCTGGAACCAGACGCCCGAGATCGATCGGATGGCGTCCCAAGGCGTCCGGTTCACCAGCTTCTACGCCGGCGCGCCGGTCTGCACGCCGTCGCGGGCGGCGCTGTTGCTCGGCTCTTATGCGCGGCGGGTCGATCTAGACCTCGACAACGAAGGCCAGCCGGTCTTCTTCCCGCGCGAGCCCAAAGGGATCGCCCCCTCGGAGGTGACCCTTGCCGAGGCGCTTGCCGACGCCGGCTACCAGACCGCGTGCGTGGGCAAGTGGCACCTCGGCGACCAACCACCGCACCTACCTACTCGCCACGGGTTCGGCTACTGGTTCGGTGTGCCCTACTCCAACGACATGGAATGGGCCAAGCGCGGCGACCCGCCGCTGCCGCTAATGGAGAACGACCGCGTCATCGAGCAGCACGACGCCCACCGCGAGTTCGACCAGTCGACACTCACCCAGCGATACACCGAGGCCGCCCTCGATTGGCTCGAGGCGAACAAGAGCGAGCCGTTTTTCCTTTATCTCGCTCACACCATGCCGCACAACCCGGTCGCGGCGCGGGAGGCGTTTTACGAGCGGACGACCAACCCGGAAGCCGGCTTCGGCGCGGCGGTCGCCGAGATCGATTGGTCGACCGGCCGGCTCCTCGAGTGGCTGCGCGACAACGACCTCGCCAGCGACACGCTCGTGATCTTTACGTCCGACAACGGCGGACAGCCCCGCTGGGGCGCCGACAACGGGCCGCTCCGCGGGCACAAGGCCCAGGCTTACGAGGGGGGGGTGCGCGTGCCGTGCGTCGCTTGGCGCCCCGGGACTGTGCCGGCCGGCCGAGAGACCGACGCGATGGCGTCGGTCCTGGACCTCGCGCCGACCCTCTGCAACCTGGCCGGCGCCACGCTGCCCGCCGGCCCGACGCGCGACGGCCACGACATCGGCGACTTGCTCGAGGACCCCGGCAAGTCTCTGCCACCGCGTCCGTTCTTCGTCTGGTACGACGGGCGCCTCGAGGCCGTGCGCTACGGCGACTGGAAGCTGATGCTGCCCGGCGAGTTCCGCCGCCGCGAGCAGGAGCTCCCGGAGCTATACAACCTGGTTACCGACCTCGGCGAGCAGCACGACTTGGCCGCCCAGCAGCCGCAGATCGTCGCCGAGTTGACGGCGCTGGCCGATGAGCACCGTCGACAACTGGGCGAGCGACTGACCTACGGCCCGACAGTCCGCCGCGCGGCGCGTGTCGACGACCCGCGGCCTCTGCTCACCGACGCCAGCGCTAATCAGCCAACCACCGAAGATTGACCCGCCCCGACGTCCGAAACCTTCTATGCCACGCTCCCCGCAACCCCGCCGACCGCTCGCCCTTGCCGCGACGCTGCTAGCCGCGTCAGCGCTTGCGGGCGACCCGATCGAGTACCTGCCTCCAACCGAGTGGGACGAGCCGCCCGTCGTCGAGCCCGGCGCGACCGACGACTCCCCGCCGAGCGACGCGATCGTGCTCTTCGACGGCGCCGACCTCTCGGCCTGGCACAACAGCGACAATTGGCGAGTCGAAGAGGGCGTGATGATCTGCGGGCCCGGGTGGCTCACCAGCAAGCGTTATTTCGGCGACTGCCAGGTCCACCTCGAGTGGTCCGCGCCGGAGGAGCCCGAGAAGACCGGTCAGCACCGCGGCAACAGCGGCGTCTTCTTGATGGGGCAGTACGAGGTCCAGGTCCTCGACTCGCACGAGAACCGCACCTACCCCGACGGCCAGGCGGCCGCGATCTACAAACAGACGCCGCCGATGGCGAACGCCACCCGCCCTCCGGGGGAGTGGAACACGTACGACATCTTCTGGCGCGCGCCGCGATTCTTGGACGACGGGACGGTTGACCCGGCGGTCGTGTCGGTCGTGCACAACGGCGTGCTCGTCGTCGATCGCCACGAGGTGCTCGGCGCCACCGGCTGGGACCGCCCGCCCGACTACCGCAACTACGGCCCGCGCGGGCCGATCGCGTTGCAGCACCACGGCAGCCCGGTCCGCTACCGCAACGTCTGGGTCCGCGAGCTGCGCCCCCCCACCGGCTCGGAGCGACCCGCCCGCTATCACAACCACGCCAACGGCCGCAGCTGGGCCGCGGACGAGCCTATCGGCGAGGCCAACCCCGCCGAGTTAGAGACGCACAAAGACATCGACTACGTGGGGGCCGGCGTAGCGCGGCAGACGCTCGACCTCTACCTGCCGAAGAACCGCGACCGCACCCGCCCGTTGCCCCTGGTCGCGTACATCCACGGCGGCGGCTGGCGGCACGGCAGCAAGGACAAGGCGAACCTGGTAAAGCGGCTCGCCGAGTCGGGGCGCTACGCGGCCGCTTCGATCGGTTACCGCCTGACCGACGAGGCCGTTTGGCCCGCCCAGATCCACGACTGCAAAGCCGCGATCCGATGGCTCCGCGCCAACGCGAAGCGCCACGGCTACGACCCGCAGCGGATCGGCGTGTGGGGCATCTCGGCCGGGGGGCACCTGGTGGCGATGCTCGGCGTGAGCCGCGGCTCGGAGTTCGTCGAGGGCGACCTCGGCCCGCACACCGACGCGTCGTCCGAGGTGGCGTGCGTCGTCAACTGGTTCGGCCCCAGCGACCTGACCGCGATGGGGCCACAAGGGACCGAACTCTCCGGGCCCGACGCGCCGCAGTCGCTGCTCGTCGGCGGCGCTGTTGAAGAGAACGCGGCGCTGGCGCGGACGGCTTCGCCGATTCACTACGCTTCGGCCGACGACGCGCCGATGCTGATCGTGCACGGCACCCGCGACCCGCTCGTGCCCTTTGAACAGTCCGCCGAGCTGCTGCACGCGCTACAGTCTGCCGGCGCGCCCATCGCGCTGCTGGCGGTGCAGGGGGCTGGCCACGGCGGTCTCGGCGGCGAGGCCAACCGCTTATGCTACGAATTCATCGATGCCCGTCTGGGCGGCCAGCCGTTCGAGATGGGCTACCGCAGCATCGCGGGGCCGGGTTGGCGTCGCACTCACCCGGCCGGCGACCCCGCGCCGCCCGCCGCGACGTCCCTAGCAAAGGAGCACCCGTGAGGAACCTGACACTCTGTCTGTTGATCGCGGCCGCGTCGGCTGGGTGGGGCGCCGATCGCCCCAACGTGCTGCTGGTGATGTGCGACGATATGGGCTGGTCCGACCTCGGGTGCTACGGCGGCGAAGTCGAAACGCCCAACGTCGACCGCCTCGCCGACGAGGGCATGCGCTTCACGCAGTTCTACAACAACGCCAAGTGCACCACGACGCGGGCGTCGATCATCACGGGCCTCTACCCACGCGGCGGCAGCACCCACCGCTACGAAGAACTGCTCCGCGACGACATGCTCACGGTCGCCGAGATGCTCGCCCCCGCGGGCTACCGCTGCTCGCTCGTGGGCAAGTGGCACTTGGGGCGCGGCGAGGGCGTCCACCCGCTCGACAGGGGCTTCCACTCGTACTACGGCCTGCTCGACGGCGCGTGCAACTTCTTCGACCCCGCGCGGCCCGACCCGCCGTACAAGGGGGGCCGCGTCCGGTACTTCGCCGACGGCCGCCGGCATGTGACCGAGTTCCCCGAGGACTTCTACACGACCACGGCGTTCACCGACCGGGCTATCGACGAGGTCCGGCGCGGCGTGGAGTCCGACGGGCCGTTCTTCCTGCACGTGTGCTACACGGCGCCGCACTACCCGCTGCACGCGTGGCCCGAGGACATCGCCAAGTACCGCGGCCGGTACATCGACGGCTGGCCCGCGCTGCGCGAGCGGCGCTTCGCCCGGCAGAAGGAGCTCGGCGTGGTCGGCGACGATTGGCGGCTGTCGCCGGCGGACTCGCGCGCGTACGACTGGCGGACCGCCGATCACGACTTCGAGGACCACCGCATGGCGGTCTACGCGGCGATGATCGACCGCATGGACCGCGAGGTGGGCCGTTTGCTTTCGGAGCTCGACCGGCTCGGCGTGGCCGACGACACGCTCGTGCTCTTCCTATCGGACAACGGCGGCTGCGCCGAAGAGCCCGGAGGCCGCGACCCGGCCGAGCGTAACCCGGGTGCGGCCGACGACTACGTGGCCGTCGGGCCAGCGTGGGGTTGGGCGCAGAACACGCCGTTCCGCCGTTACAAGTCGTGGATGCACGAGGGCGGGGTGCGTACGCCGCTCATCGCCCGCTGGCCCGGCCAAGTGCCCGCCGGCTCGATCACCGATCAGGTGGGCCACATCATCGACCTAGCGCCGACGCTGGTCGACCTGGCCGAAGCCGACCCGCCCCGACACCGCGATGGCGCCCGCGTGCTGCCGCTAGAAGGCCGCACCCTCGCGCCGGTTCTCGCCGGGGGCGACCGGCAGCCGCCCGAAGAACTGGCCTGGGACTTCTTCGGCAACGCCGCGATCCGGCAGGGCGATTGGAAGCTCGTTTGGGACAAGCTCGTCGGCCAGTGGGAGCTCTACGACCTCGGGCAAGACCCGACCGAAATGAACAACCTGGCTGCCGACGAGCCCGACCGGGTCGAACAGCTGGCGAGGGCTTACAACGCATGGGCCAAACGGACCGAGAACACCTCGCGGCCCGGGCCCGGCGAGTTCTGAAGGCCCCCGGCGCGAAACCGCATCCTCGGCGCCCCCGCTGATCCGTTTATCGCACCAGGCAATATTTGATGGGCGGCTTTTTTCGAATGACAGGCGATTTTCCGCGCCCAGACGGGCGCCACACGCGGCATTAAGGAACGACTGGTAGGTCGGTTGTGCTCGCCAGTCGGCTCGTCCCTTCCTCATCCTCATTCTGTCTCGACTCCTCCCTCTGCTACGACGTGGTTCGCTTCGTTCGATCGATCGACGGGGCTCTCCCCGGCTGTCGATCCCGGCCCGAGGCCCCCTTGGGCCAAACGCGCGTGTCGCGGGGCGTGTGGCTGACTGACTGATTTATTGGCGTTGCTGTTCAGCACTCTTCTACGAGGTCACGTCTAATGAAGCTCCGACTCTTTCGCTCATCTCTTCTTGCCGCGGGCGCGGTGGCGCTGTTGGCCGCTGACAACGCGGCCGCTCTAACGATTCCCGGCGAAGTCATTTACCGCGAGCCGTTCACGCATGGCCGTTTTGTGACCGGCACGCCGGACTCGGACGTGTCGATCTCGACGTACGGGTGGACCGCCGAGTGGGGGCCGGGCGCGGCGGCGTCGGGCGTCGATGTCGGCGGCGCCGGGGCCGGCACGCTGGCGGAGGCCGTCTCCTCGGGAACCGGCATCCGGGCGGCCGACGAGGGCAACTCCAGCACGCTGGAGTTCGCCGCCACGCTGCACACCCAAGTCAACGCGGGCATGCCCACCGACGAACGGCCGGACGGCACCCGCAACGGCTTCGCGTTCTTCCGGAACCAGACCGATCCGGACGACCTGGTCACCGAGCCGAGCCCGGCCTTCGGCATGATCTGGACCGACGAGGCCGCGTTCGAGTTCAGCGGCGTGCCCGAATCGGGCGAAGGCCAGGGCCTGGGCCCCACGGCGATCGAGTTCTGGATCAACCCCAGCAGCACGCAGGTCACCTACAACCCCGCGGTGCGTGTCGACGGCGAGTGGTACATCAACACCCAGACCACCAGCGTCGCCCGCACGTCCGACTGGCTGAACGTGCTGATCCCAATCCACAGCCCCTTGATCCCAGACCGGCAACGCCACTGGGTGACCGGCGCGTATATTGAGGGCCAGATGCTGGCTGGCGACTTGTCGTCGCTCAGCACCGCCGCGTTGCCGCTGGGAACCGTCGACGCATTCGGTCTCTACATCACCACGCCCGACCACGGTGTGCGGGCGCGGTTCGACGGGTACACGATCTACGGTTTCGGATCGAACGTTGTGCCCGAGCCAACCGCCGGAGCGCTCGCGTGCTTGGCGCTGGTGGCGCTCGCGGGTGACCGCCGCGTCGGCTAGCCGATAAGCCTCGAGGACGCATCGCGATAGCTCTCAATTTGTCTCGCCCGGCGACCGCGACGGCGACCACTGCCCCGCGTTCGCCGGGCTTTTTGTTACACTCACGCTAGCTCTCGACCAACGAAAGAATGCTTTTCACCAACCGCGAAGACAGCACCGATCGCCGACGGTTCTTGCAGCGCGCCGGCGCGACGTTGGCGGCCCCTTACTTGCTGACCGCCTCTCGTGCGCGGGGGGCGGCCGCCCCTTCTGACACGGTCGTCGGCGCGAGCATCGGCCTGGGGGGGCAGGGCAGGTGGATCGCCAGCGAGTTGGGCAAGTCGGGCCGAGTGGCCGCGCTGGTCGACGTCGACGAGGCGCGCTTCGCCAAGGCGGCCGACCGCCTCGTGTCGGAAGGGGGCGACAGGCCGGAGCTCTACGGCGACTACCGCCGCGTCCTCGACCGCAAGGACATCGACGTGGTCACCATCGCCACGCCCGATCACTGGCACACGAAGATCGCCGTCGAGGCGATGCAGGCTGGCAAGGACGTCTACTGCGAGAAGCCGCTGACGCTCACGATCGACGAGGGCCGCACGCTCTGCCGCGTCGCGGAAGAGACCGGCCGGGTGGTGCAGGTGGGCACCCAGCAACGCAGCAGCCGCGGCTTCCTCGAGGCGGTCGCGCTGGTGCGCGACGGCCGGATCGGCGACCTCCGCCGTGTGTGGGTGGCCATCAACAAGGCGAAGTCGGGCGGCCCGTTCCCCACGTCCGACCCCCCGCAGAGCCTCGACTGGGACGTGTGGCAAGGCCAGACGCCCGCCGTCCCCTACATCCGCCAGCGGTGCCATTACGACTTCCGTTGGTGGTACGAGTACTCCGGCGGCAAGCTCACCGACTGGGGCGCGCACCACGTCGATATCGCGCAGTGGGGCGCCGGGCTTGAAGGGGACTCGCCCGTGTGGGTGAACCCGCTCCGGGTCGAGCACCCCGTGCCGATGCAGAACGGCCATCCGCAGGACGACAGCTCGTACAACACGGCGACCTCCTTCACTCTCGAGTGCCGCTTCAAGAACGGCGTCGAGCTGCGTATCCAGGACGAGGTCAACGAGCCGGGGATCGCGAAGTTCCCACGCGGGGTCCTCTTCGAAGGCTCCGAGGGCCGGTTGTTCGTCAACCGCGACCGAGTGTCGGGCACGGCCTACGAGCGGATGGCCGAGAACCCGCTGCCAGACAACGCGCTCAGCGACCTCTACAAGGGCCGCACACCCACCAGCCACATGAAGAACTTCCTGGAGTGCGTCCGCGACCGCGCCGAGCCGGTCTCCGACGTGTTCTCGCACCACCGCATCCTCACGACCTGCCACCTGTCGAACATCGCGCTGCGGCTGGGCCGCGGCGTCGAGTGGGACCCGACCGAGCAGCGCGTCGTCGGCGACGAGCAGGCCCAGTCGATGGTCGCCCGCGAGCAACGGGCCGGGTACGAGATCGTCGCTTGAGCGGCCGACCGATCGGAGCGAACCGGCATGAAGCGATCCGAGGTGAACCAAGCGGTGCGCGACGCGATCGCGTGCTTCGCGCGTTGCGGCTGGGCCCTGCCCCCCCGCCCGCGGTGGGACGTGACCGACTTCGGCCGGGGCGACTTCCGCCGATGGGGCTTGGTGCTCGTGAACCTGGCCGAGGAGCCAGAGTACTGCGAGAAGCTCATGTACGCTTACCGCGACCAAGTAACTCCCGCGCACACCCACCGGCGTAAGAAGGAAGACATCATCTGTCGCCACGGGCGGCTGTCGCTGCGGCTGTGGGCCGACGCGGACCGCAGCACAAGGCCGGTCGCCGTGCCGATCGATGGGCGGCCGATCACGGTCCCCGGCGGCGGCGCCATCGACCTGCCAGCGGGCAGCCGCGTGACCCTCACGCCCGGCGTGTACCACGAGTTCTGGCCCTCCGCGGACGACACCGTGATCGGCGAGGTCTCCACCGCCAACGACGATGCGGCCGACAACGTTTTCGCCGAGCCGGTCGATCGCTTCTGTGAGATCCAAGAAGACGAACCGCCCGAGGTCCGCCTCGTCGGCGATTCTTACTAACTCCCTCGCCAACCCAATCCTCCGTCGATGAACCTCTGCCGCCCTCTCGCGCTCGCCGCGGCGCTGCTCGCGTCGCTCACCGCCCACAGCGCCGAGCCTCTCCACGCGGACCTGGTCGTTTACGGCGGCACGTCGGCGGGCGTGGTGGCCGCGGTGCAGGCGGCGCGGCTCGGCCGGAGCGTCGTGCTGGTCTGTCCCGAAGCGCACCTCGGCGGCTTGTCGAGCTCGGGGCTCGGCTTCACCGACACGGGGAACAAGGCGGTCATCGGCGGCCTGTCGCGGGAGTTCTACCACCGCGTGTGGAAGCACTACCAAGAGCCCGACGCGTGGCGCTGGCAGACGAAGGACTCTTACGGCGGCCGCGGCCAGGGAACGCCGGCGGTCGACGCCGACCGCCGCACGCAGTGGATCTTCGAGCCGCACGTGGCCGAGCGAGTCTTCGAGGACATGCTCGCCGAGACCGACGTGCGCGTGTTCCGCGACGAGTGGCTCGACCGCCAGGGGGGCGTCGAAAAGCAAGGCGCGCGGCTCGTCGCGATCACCACGCTGTCGGGCCAGTCCTACCGAGGCAAGCAGTTCATCGACGCCACCTACGAGGGCGACCTGCTCGCCGCCGCCGGCGCCGATTTCCACGTCGGACGCGAGCCCGGCGACCGCTACAACGAGCAGTACAACGGCGTGCAGACCGGCGTGTACCACCACAACCACTACTTCCAGGCGCCGGTCGACCCCTACACGACGCCGGGCGACCCGTCGAGCGGACTGCTGCCACGCATCAGCGACCAGCCGCCGGGCGAGTACCGCGCCGGCGACGATAAGGTGCAGGCCTACTGCTTCCGGATGTGCCTGTCGCGACACCCAGACAACCGCGTTCCGTTCCCGAAGCCCGAAGGCTACGACCCCGCCGACTACGAGTTGCTCGTGCGGGTGTTCGACACCGGCTGGCGCGAGGTGTTCTGGAAGTTCGACCCGATCCCCAACCTCAAGACCGACACCAACAACCACGGCCCCTTCAGCACCGACAACATCGGCTACAACTACGACTACCCGGAGGGCTCTTACGAGCGCCGCCGCGAAATCGTCGAGGAGCACCGCCGCTACCAACAGGGGCTGATGTATTTCCTCGCGAACGACCCGCGCGTGCCCGAAGAGGTGCGGCAGAAGATGGCCCAGTGGGGCCTCGCGGCCGACGAGTTCGAGGACAACGACAACTGGCCGCACCAGATCTACGTTCGCGAGGCGCGGCGCCTGATCGGCCAGTACGTGATGACCGAGGCCGACTGCCTCCTCCAGCGGACCACGCCCGAGCCGGTCGGCATGGGCTCCTACACGATGGACTCGCACAACGTTCAGCGGTACGTCACGCCCGAGGGGCACGTGCAGAACGAGGGCGATGTCGGCGTGAAGCCGCCCGGCCCCTACGCGATCGCCTACGGCAGCCTG
The DNA here is from genome assembly GCF_040219535.1 of Botrimarina sp. Classification (NCBI taxonomy): domain Bacteria; kingdom Pseudomonadati; phylum Planctomycetota; class Planctomycetia; order Pirellulales; family Lacipirellulaceae; genus Botrimarina; species Botrimarina sp. The sequence goes on along the minus strand of NZ_JAVJSH010000012.1, from coordinate 673,413 downwards.
ACCCCAATGCGCGACCAAGCGACCAACCTGCTCGTGCCGGTTTGCGTCAGCTCTTCGCACATCGCGTTCGGCTCGATCCGCATGGAGCCGGTCTTCATGATCCTCGGGCACTCCGCCGCGACGGCGGCAGACATCGCCATCGAGCGGGGCCTCGCCGTGCAAGACGTCCCCTACGGCGAGCTCCGCCAGCGGCTGCTCGCCGAAGGGCAGGTCCTCCAAGCGCCCGCTCCGCCCGCCCCGCAGGAGAACCCCGCCCCGCAGGAGTCTGCCCCCCAGACGGACCATCAACCGGCGCCGCCACGGCACTCCCCTCCGACGCCCTCTCCGGTCGAGAGCTAGAGAAACTTAGGCAGACATCGGCGACGCGGAGCTGACCGCCGTACCGATCCGCGAGTGCAAGGAGCCGGGTGGGAAGCGGAGCGACTGTGTCGCTCCGCTTCGGCAAAAAAACCGGCACCGACAGTCTGCCCATCGCGACACGGAGCGAAACCGAATGGCCTCGGCCTCGGTCGGCGCCCGGGCCGGCGGCCTGGCGCCAACCTGCAACGGCCGCAGAAGGTTGTTTCTGGCCCGGCCGACGCGGCGGCCCAGAAACAGATGTGCCCTCTTGCGGCTGTTGCGCGCGGGCGGACGCGTGGGCACGCCGCCACGAACCCACGCGCCGCCAACATCGTTGGTGACAGCGGGAAAACGGGCCAAGACACGCGGTCGCAGCATTAGGATTAGAGCGCGAGCCCGAAGCGTCCTCGCAGGGAAAAAACGCCCCCAGTCCTAGACACGCGACGGGATCCCCGATGCCTTGGTTCACCGACCAATTCCCGCTGGTTTCGTTTGGCGAGATCCTGCTGCGGTTGTTCTGCACGAGCGTCTTCAGCATCGTGATCGGGCTCGAGCGGGAGGTGCGCCAGAAGCCGGCGGGCCTGCGGACCAACGTGCTCGTCGCGCTCGGCGCGGCCGGCTTCGTGATGGCGCTGGCCCAAGGCCACGTGCTGCTAAAACTCGACGAAGAGGTTGCCCGGCTCGACCCGGGCCGGTTGATCCAAGCGGTAGCGGGCGGGATCGGGTTCTTGGGGGGCGGCGCCATCTTCCGCGCCACCGACGAGGTGCGCGGCCTCACCACAGCCGCCACGATCTGGGTCTCGGGCGCGGTGGGCGTCTGCTGCGGCCTCGGGCAAGTAATGCTCGCCGGCCTGTTGAGCTTTCTCTGCCTGATCGTCCTGGTGGGACTCGGCCACTTCGAGCACCGCGTGCTCGACACGAAGAGCCGTCAAGACTGATCCGCCGCCCACTCTGACGCGGCGCCCCGATCGGCGAGAGTTCCGTCGCGGAGCGACGCGCCCGATGGGGCTGGCTGCGATAAGTTCCAATCGGTCGGCGAGGCGACGGCCGGCGGGCAGTGCGACGCGATCACCAGGTCGGCCACGCGCCGCGCGATGTCGATCGTCCGCTCGTTGCCGGTCACGTGCCGCGTCACGTAAGCGCCCTCGATGATCAGGCAGAGCTCTTGCGCGAGGGCGCGGGGGTCGCCGGCGCCGGCCTCGCGGGCGATGCTCTCGAGGATCTGCTCGATCGCCCGCTTGTTCTCGGAGGCGGCTTGGTGCGCGGGTTCGTGCTGGAGGGGGAACTCGATGGCGGCGTTAACAAAGATGCAGCCGTGGAACCCGTCCGACGCTAGGATCTGGTCGACCACGTCGAGGACCGCGTGCAGCTGCCCGATCGCTGAGGGGCCTGCGCGTTCGCGTATCACCGTTCGGAATTTGTCGATCAGCCATTCGTTCTGCATCCGCAGACCGGCGAGCATCAAGTCTTCTTTGCTCTGGAAGTGCTTGTAAAAAGCGGTCTTGCTGATGCCCACGTCGGCGATCACCTGGCTGACCCCAACCGAGCGGAATCCGTCGCGGTAGAACCGCTGGATCGCAGCCTCGACCAACCGCTGACGGGTGGGGACTCGCATGGCACGCGGCGCAGAAGAGAGTGTCGGCGCCCCTGGAGTAAACCTCCCGGTGTACCGGAAGTCAACTTTCCTCCGCCGCCGCGGCAGCGACAATCGCCGCTGACGATGGTCGCCGAGGCGAGTCGGCGGGTCGGTTGGCAATTCGCTCGTACCGTGACGGAAGGGGTTCGCTATGAGGCGGTTCTTGTATTTTGTGTACGGCGTGGCCTGCTACGCCTTGTTCTTGGGGGTCTACGCCTACCTGGCCGGCTTCCTCAGCAACGTGGGCGTGCCCAAGAGCATCGACTCGGCGCCGGCCGGGCCGATCGGCTTGGCGGTGCTCGTGAACCTGTCGCTCGTGACGCTCTTCGCGGTGCAGCACTCGGTGATGGCGCGGCCGGCGTTCAAACGCGTCTGGCGCCGGGTCGTCCCCACGCCGATCGAACGCAGCACCTACGTGCTGGCGTCGTGCGTGGTGACGATCCTCCTCATGTGGCAGTGGCGGACGATCGATCCGGTCGTCTGGGACCTGGCCTCGCCGGCCCTGCGGGCGGTGGTCTGGACGGTCTTCGCCGTGGGCTGGCTGGCGGTGCCGGCCGTGAGCCTGTTGATCAACCACTTCGACCTGTTCGGCGCGCGGCAAGTCTGGCTGCACCTGAAGCGACAAGACTACACGCCGCTGCCGTTCCGCGAGCCGTCGCTGTACAAGCACGTGCGGCACCCCCTCTACCTGGGTTGGGCGGTCCTCTTCTGGGCCACGCCCACCATGACCGCCGGCCACGCGCTGTTCGCCGGCGCGCTGACGGCGTACATGGCCTTAGCTGCGCTGGTGGAAGAACGAGACCTCATCGCGCACTTCGGCGCCGACTACGCCGACTACCGGCGCCGCGTCCCGATGTTCCTCCCCAGGTTGCGGCGGCGCTCGCCGGCAGTGCCGGCTGCCGCCGAGTGACCCGCGAGGCCGGCCTCGTCAGCCGCGCGCGAGGTGGTCTGTCGACTGGGCCGGGCTCTTCATCCGCCGGAGCTCGACGTCGTGAAGGCGCATCTTTGCGGATTCGAGGTACACGCCGAAAAGGCCCTCGGTGAACGTCGCGTCGGCGAGCGTCAGCACGACACGCTCGTCGACCGACAGCTCGATGTACTGGCCGAACACCAGCAGCTGCAGCCGCGCGGCGCCGGGCGTTGTGACGTGCCAGTTGCCGCCTTGCAGCGTGCGGAACTGCATCATGTGCTCGCCGCTGCCGGGCGGGCCGGTCTGCCAAGCGCGTAGCTGTGCGATCCCCTTGAGCAGGTCGAGCGACAGGTAGTAACCGTCGCGCGAGTCGGGGTGCACACGGAAAACCAAGCCGCACTTGCCGAGCCCATCCAGCACGATCCGCGCCCGCAACCGAGCCGACCGGAGCACGCCGTCGAACGCGAAGGCTTGGAAGCCGGCCTCGCAGGCGAGGTCGAGCACGTCGTCGTGCACGGAGCAGAGCTGCTCGCCGTGGCCCTCGCACAGGGGACGCACGCAGCGGGTGTCGACGCGGTCGCCGAGCCAGGCGTCGAAGCCCTCGAACGTGCCCGCGCGGAGCAGGCCTCCGTCGGTGCGGTGCAGCCGCTTGGGCGGCGGCATCAGGTTTTGCGATGTGCGGTCGGGCCCGTTGAGCGAGAAGAAGTTCCACACGAGCCATCCGTGGTCGTCGCGGCACACGCGGGCCGCGTAGTTGCCCTGCGCGAGCAGCACGTTGTCGTGGTAGCTGCGCCACGGGGCGCCGATGCGGTCGGTGTGCCAGTAGCGGACCTTGGCGTCCTCGCGCAGGCTGCCGATGAGGTAGTACTCGTCGGCGAACCGCATCAGGTTGGGGACCTCGATGTCGTCGTACAAACCCGGGTGGTGCAGCGGCGGCGCGGGCTGGAAGCAGCCGGGCGTGGTCTCTTCCATCACGCCGACGCACCCCCGCCGGACAAGGGGTCCCGAGTTCGTCCGCGCGGCCATGATCAGCCACCCGCGGTCCCCTTCCCGGTAGTAGTACGGGTCGCGGAAGCTGACCCACTCGCGGCCCTCTTTCTCGGACGCCTCGTACCAGGTGGGGTCGGCTTCGAGGGGGAAGCTGCTCGTGGGGTCGGGCGGCGCGTGCCGCGAGCCCTCGGGCTGCCGCCGGGCGATCTCCCTGGCGCGTTGCACGGCCGGCGGGTCGTGCGGGCCGCGGAGGTCTTGCCAAGCGACCGGCGCCTTGCGCCAGTGGAACAGGTCGTCGGACTCGGCCAGCCCGATCCGCTGCACGGCGCCTTGTTCGCGGCGCGACAAGCCCGTGTAGAACATCCGCCAGCGGCCGGGCCGGTGCGGGTCGGGCGACACGGCCATCGTCCACAGCATCAGGTCGTCCCACGAGCCGGGGTCGCCGATGAACAACGCGTTGTTCACTCTCCGCCAGTTGATCGCGTCGGTGCTGACCGCGTGCGCGATGAAGTCGTGGTTCGGCAGCACCAGGTGGAACAGGTGGTAGAGGCCGTCGTGGTAGAGCACGTCGACGTCGCCGATCGCTTTGCGGCTGCCTTCGGTTTCGGTGAACACGTGCGCGCGGTCTCGTTCGGTGGGGGCGGGGGCCGCGGCGCCCCAGCCGACGGGGCCGCCGGGCCTAGCCTAGCCCAACCGCCCCCGGCGAGCAGCGCCGCCCGCCCGGTCCGGCTGTCGGGTCTAGCGGGCGTCGCGGAAGAAGCGCTCGACCTCTTCGGCGTCGACCGGGTTGGAGACCACCCCGTCGAACCCCCGCTCCCGCCAATCGGACGGTTCGTCGGGGCCGTGGCTGAGCAGAGCGAAGCGGCAATTCGCCAAGGCGGGGATCGCCTTGAACTGATGCAGCAGGTCGTCGCAGCTGGGCTCTTCGAGCCGCGCCGGAACGAAGACAACCTCGGGCGGCGCCGTGTGGCAAGCTTCCAGCGCCTGCTGGCTGTTCAACGCGGTGACCCGGTAGCCCCTCCGCTCGAGCTCGCCGGCCGCCCCCTCGCCCGGCACGGCGCCGTCGCCGATGAACACGAGGGCGGGGGCGGTTGCGTCCTGGTCGCCGTCTTCGTGGGCGCGGAGCCAGCGGGCGAGGGCGCCGATAAGCTGGTCCCGATCAATGGGTTTGGTCGCCACGTCGTTGCAGCCGGCGTCGAGGCAGCGTTGCCGGTCCGTGCTCATCGCGTTGGCGGTGAGCGCGATGATGGGCCCCTCGTAGCCGTCGGCGCGCAGCTGCTGTGTCGCGGCGATGCCGTCCAGGACCGGCATCTGCATGTCCATCAGGACCGCGTCGAAGGGCGCGCCGTCCTCGCTCCTGGCGAGACAGGTCTCGACGGCTTGTTGGCCGTCGTTGGCGGTTTCGACCGAGAGGCCGGCCTCTCTGAGCAGCAGCGACACCAGGAACCGCATCTCGTGGCGGTCGTCCACGGCGAGCACCGTGCCGCTGAGCCTCAGAGGGTCCGAAGGCTTGTCGGGCGTCGGTTCGGCCCGCAGCGACGCCGTGTCGGGCTCCGTCCATTCGACGCCGTCGAGCGGTCCGGTGTCGAAGGTGAAACGGAAGGTCGCCCCCTCGCCGAGCTCGCTCTCGACCTCGAGCTCCCCGCCGAGCATGTCGACCAGCTTGCGGCAGATCGCCAGCCCCAGCCCGCTGCCGCCGGTCGCCCGGGTGAAGGAGTTGTCGATTTGCTCGAACGGGCGGAACAAGATCTGGCGGTCCGACTCGGCGATCCCCACGCCGGTGTCGGTGACGGTCATCTCGGCTTTCTGTTCCTCTCGTAGGCAGCGGCACGTGACGGTGACGCCCCCCTCGCGGGTGAACTTGATCGCGTTGCCGACGAGGTTGACGAGCACCTGCCGGACCATCTTGGGGTCGGTCATCACGTGCTGGGGCATCTCGCCGTCGAACGCGATCGACAGCGTGAGGCCCTTCTCCGAAGCGCGGACCGCCATCAGCGAGCGGATGTCGGCGAGCACCTCGAGCAGCGAAGTCCGCTCTCGGCGAACCGTCATCTTTCCCGACTCGATCTTCGACAGGTCGAGGATGTCGTTGATGATCTCGCACAAGAACTCGCCGTTCTGCTTGATCGTGCGGATGCAGGACCGCGCGTCGGCGTCGTCGGTCCGCGCGGCGAGCACGTCGGCGTAGCCGAGGATCGCGGTCATCGGCGTGCGGATCTCGTGGCTCATGTTGGCGAGGAAAATGCTCTTCGCCGCGTTAGCGGCCTCGGCCGCTCGGCGCGCGTTCTCCAGCTCGATCTCGGTCTGCCGGCGCTGGGTGATGTCCACCCCGATGCCCGCGATGCGCACCGGCCGACGCTCGCCGCCGTTGCCCGCGAACACGGTGCGGCCCTGCATCAGCACCCAGCGGACCTCGCCGTCGGGGCGGACGACGCGGTGCTCGCTGTGGAACTCGCCATCACCGGCCGGGTCGAGGCTCGCCTCGATGCCGCGCCGCACCGCCGCGCGGTCCTCGTGGTGCACGAAGTCGGGGATCTCCTTGAACGCGACCGTCGACGGCGCGTCGTCGGCGAGGCCGAAAATGGCCTTGAGCTCGGGCGACCACACCACCTGCCCGCTCGGGACCTCCCCGTAATAGGACCCGAACTGCGCGAGCTTCGCCGCCAAACGCAACCGCTCCTCGCTCTCGACGACCGCCTTCTCGGCCTCCTTGCGGGCGGTGATGTCGAAGTTCACGCCCATCAGGGTGACAGGACGGTCGCCGTCCAACTGCTGCACGCTGCCGCGGCCGATGAGCCAGCGGACGGTTCCGTCGGGCCACACCACGCGGAAGTCTGTCTGGTAACTCACGCCCCCCTCCAGAGCGGTGCGGACCGTGTCGCGCACCGACTGGCGGTCGTCGGGGTGGACCCGCTCGAGGAAGCCCTGGTACGAGTCGACTCGCTCTAGTTCCGCGCGCGTCAGTCCATACAAGTGGGCCCCGCCGAACCATATCAGCCGATCGCTCTCCACGTTCCATTCCCAGAAGCCGAGCTCCGCCGCCCGGGTCGCCAGCTGCGTGCGGCGCTCGCTTTCGGCCAGCGCGCGTTCGGCCTCGACGCGGCCGGTCACGTCGACTCCGAGACCGCCGACGAAGCGCTTGCCGTGAGCGTCGGTGAAAGGGAACTTCATGCTGAGGAAGTAGGCCCGGGTGTCGTCCGGGTAGAAGGCCTCCTCGATCGCCTCGATCGACTTCTCGTCGTTTAGCACGAGGCGGTCGTTCTCGACGAAGCGGTCGGCGATCTCCCGGGGCCAGAGCTGGTGGTCGGTCTTGCCGATCCAGGCGCCGGGCTCGATGTTGAACCGCGCCTCGTAGTTCGGGCTGAGGTAGACGTAGCGGCCCTCCGCGTCCTTCAGCCAAGCAACCACGGCGCTGTTGTTGAGGAACGCGGCCGTGCGTGCCTCGCTGGTTTGCAGAGCCGCTTCGTCGGCTTTCCTCTGGATCGACTCCCAGAGGATGTTCGCCACGGCCGTGACGAAGTGGGCGTCGTCGGCGGTGTAGCTGCCCGGCGTGCGTGAGTGCACGCCGAGCACCCCCCACGGCTTGCTCTCGGGGCCGATGACCACGCTCAAGCCGCTCCGCACGCCGTGGTCGATCAGCAGCTGGGGCCCGCTGAAACGCTCCTCGGTGGTCAGGTCTTCCACGACCACCGGCCAGGCGGACCGCAGCGTGTAGCCCGCCTGCGAGTCGCGGCCGGTGGGCACGGCCGCGTGGCCCACGAGCCCCGGCTTCCACCCCACACCGGCGACGAGCCGCACGGTCTCGCCGCCGGGGTCGAGCCGCAGGACCTTCGTCAACTCGACGCCCAGCGTGTCGGCCGCGACACGGACCGCGCGGTCGAACAGCTCGTCGAGCGGCCCCCCGGCGAGCGCGTGCCGCCCCAGCCGGGCGATCGCCGCCTGCTGCCGCTCACGGGCCTCCAGGTTGCGGGCGGCCTGCTTGAGGTTGGTGATGTCGGAGAACGTCACCACGACGCCGTCGATCTTGTTGTCGCCGGTTCGGAAGGGCATGACCCGCCGTAAGAACCACCGGTCGTCGACGCCCTGCACCTCCTTCTCGACCGGCGCGAGCCGGTCGAGGACGGCCCGCGCGTCGCCGACCAGGTCGGGGTCGTTCACCCGCGTCGACAGGTCGCTGATCGGCCGGCCGACGTCCGTGTCGAGCAGGCTCATCAGGCGCGTGGTGGCGGGCGTGTAGCGGCGGATCCTCAGGGCCTCGTCGAGGAAGAGGGTCGCCATGTCGGTGCTCGACAGCAGGTTGCTCAGGTCGTCGTTTGTCGACTCGAGCTCGTCGACCTTTTCGTGCAGCTGGTTGTTGACGGTGTTCAGCTCTTCGTTGAGCGACTGCAGCTCCTCGCGCGAGGTCTCCAATTCCTCATTCGTCGATTGCAGCTCCTCGTTCATCGACATGACCTCCTCGTTGGAGGCCTTCAGCTCTTCGTTGGCGCTCTCGAGCTCTTCGATCGTGCTCTGCAAGTCTTCCCGCGTCGCCTGCAGCTCGAGCGCGAGCTGCCGCTCGATGGACGTGCCTTCGGTGTCGGCCCCGACATCGGCAAGCTCGTGCTCGGCGGTCGCCGAGGGCGGCGCCGCCTCGTCGGAGAAGCTGACAAGCAAGAGCGGCTCGGCCTGCTTCGCCTGGACCAGCGGTTGCACGCGGACCCGGACCGCGACCCGCTCGTTGCCCCGTTGCACCCGGGGCGCGACGACCGACGCGATCTTCCCGGTCACGCGCGCGTGCTGCAGCGCCGTGCGCAGCTTCGCCTTGAGCCCGCCGAGCGCCATGGCGCTGACTTCCAGGTCCGGTTCGCCCAGCGGGAAATCGAGGTAATTGCGGACCGGTCCGTGGATGTACTGGATCAGCCCGCGGCGATCGACCATCACCGACGCCGGAGCGAACGCCTCGAGCAACGCCTTCTTCGATATCTCGATCGCGCCGGCGTACTCGGCGGCCTGCGTGCCGTCCCTGCCGCCGTTGCGGCTGAGCCTCCAACGAGGCGACTCCAGCGGGTAGCCCGACGCTCCGGACTTGCTCACGCCGGTCTTCCGGTAGAGCCGCGCCGCTTGCGAGACGGTCTCGTAAAGGTGCTCTCTCTTGGCCGGCGACTCGGAACTGCCCAGCAGCAACAGGCCGTTGGGGCGGAGGGCGTAATGGAACATGTCCAGCACCCGCCGCTGCACGTCCGACTCGAGGTAGATCAGCAGGTTGCGGCAGCAGATCAGGTCGAGGTTCGAGAGCGGCGGATCGGCCAGCAGGTTTTGCACCGCGAGCACACACAACTCGCGGAGCTCCCTCCGCACGACCAGCCGGTCATCCACCCGCGTGAAATACGAGTCGATCTGGCTCTCGGTCAGGTCGCCCGCCACGTTCTCCGGGTAGGAACCGGCACGGGCGGTCTCGATCGCGTCGGAGTCGATGTCGGTCGCGAAGATCTGGATGTCCACGCGGCGGTCGAGCCGCTTGAGCTGATCCCGCAGCAGCATGGCCACCGAGTACGGCTCCTCGCCGGTGGAGCAACCCGGCGTCCACACGCGGAACGGTTCGTCCGCCGGCTTCTCGAGCAAGGCCGGCGCGAGCTCGGCGGCGAGCGCTTCCCAGGCCGGCTCGTCGCGGAAGAACCTAGTGACGCCGATCAACAGGTCCTTAAAGAGCGCTTGCAGCTCTTGCCTCTCTTCGCGCAGCAGCCTTACGTAATCGCCCGCGTCGACGACCTGGCGGATGCCCATCCGCCGCTCGATACGCCGCGTGAGCGTGCCCGTCTTGTAGCGCGAAAAATCGTGGTCCGTAGACGCCCGAAGCAGGCCGAGGATCGACCGGTACTGGTCGGGCACGGCGTCGGCGAGGTCCGCCTTGTCCTTCTGCAGGACGTACGGGTGCCTGGCGTACCCTACGAGAAGCCCCGGCATCTCGGCGATCGGCACGACGAAGTCCACGGCGCCCGTAGCGATCGCCGCGCGGGGCATTCCGTCGTGCTCGGCCGTTTCTGGCTCCTGAGCGATCGTCAAACCGCCGGCGCCCTTGACCTCGCGCGCGCCCTCCGCACCGTCGGCGCCGGTTCCCGACAGCACGACGCACACGGCCCGTTCCTTTCGCGCCTGCGCCAGCGAGCGGAAGAAGTGGTCGATCGGCAACCGCACGCCGCGCCGCTCGACGGGCTCTTCCAGCAGCAGCTCGCCCCCCTCGATGCTTAGGAACCGATCCGGCGGGATCACGTACACACGATTCGGCTCGACCCGGGTCGTGTCGGTGACCTGATGGACCGGCAGCTCGGTGTGCTTCGAGAGCAGCTCGACCATCAGGCTGTCGTGGGCCGGGTCCAGGTGCTGGACCAGCACGAAAGCCACGCCCGGTTCGTTGGGCATCCCGCGGAGCAGCTGCCTGTAGGCTTCCAGCCCGCCGGCCGACGCACCGACCCCGACCACCACACACGGGGCCTCCGCCGCCTCGGCTCCGGTCCGGGCGCCGGCCGCGGTCCCCGGATCTTTCCGCGGGGCTTTGCTCTTCGACTTCTTCTTAGCCATCGACTGGGCCCGGTCGTCTAGCGATCAGGCGTAGCAACTTGGTGTGGGGGCCGCGACGACCATTGTCGCGGTTCGCGGAGGGCGGGTCCGCACAGCGTGGCCGATGAGGGGCCCGGGCGCCGCGCCTCCGCTTCGACCGAAGGGGCCTCCTAACAAGGGAGTACTAGCGTTACACGGGCTGAGAGTCTTCTCATTGGACAGCCGATTGTAGCAGCCCACGCCGGCCTCGGAGCACGGGCAAATTACCGCTAGGGGGCGCCAAACCCCAGTCGAAATCCCGCCCGACAACGCCGCTTCTGCACCCGACCAAACAGCCGTGGCGCCTTCCGCCACCCCTCGAAGGGCGGCGCGGTTATCGCGTAGCCCACGCCCTCGTCGCGCGGTACACGCCACGACGGGGCAGGCACTCGGCTTGGCGTTGTCGCTCTGCTAACGAGAGCCCCTGCGGTGAGGCGTCTGTTGGACGAAGGCCGCCCTGCCAAATCACGACATCGTCGTCATCGGTGGCTCGAGCGGCGGCATCGAGGCCCTGTCGGAGTTGGTAAGCGGGCCGCCGGCCGACCTGCCGGCTGCGGTTTTCGTGGTCCAGCACCTGCCAGCGGATTCCCACAATTACCTGCCGAAGATCCTCGCCAAGCGTTCCGAGCTGGAGCCGAGCGGCACGTCGAAGCCCTCCGGGGCCTGCTCGCTTCGAGGGACCCGTCCCGCCCCGACCGGCAGAGCGCCGGTTAAGATAGCGACCGGCGCCCAGACCGCCGCCGATTGGCCCGTCCCGCCGCCTTTTCGAGTCCTGGTATCCCCGCTACCGCCATGCAGCTGTCCGACTTCCAACAATTGATCCGCGACATGTACCACGAGAAGGACGTGGCCCGCGGCGTCGACGGGACCTTCATGTGGCTCATCGAAGAAGTCGGCGAGCTGGCCGCCGCCCTCCGCGACGGCACGCCCGAGGAACAGCGCGGCGAGTTCGCCGACGTGCTGGCTTGGCTGACGACGATCGCCAACGTGGCCGGCGTGGACCTGACCCAGGCGATCGAAGAAAAGTACGGCCGGGGCTGCCCGGGGTGCGGCCAGCTCGCCTGCGTGTGCGACGACGCGGAGAAGCCCTGACGGGCTTCGGGCGCCAGGCCTCGGGCTGCAGGGGATCGCTGGCCAGCCCTCCCGGAGCTCGAAACCCGAAGCCCGAAGCCCGGCGCCAGCGCGGCGCTGTTGGTTCGCTTCCCTCCGGGGCCGTACAATCACCTCCATGCCGAACCGCGGCCTGAAACGTGTCCTTGGCGAGACCTCCCTCGAGCGGAAGTGCTTGTGGTGGTTCGGGATTGCGCTGGCCGTGCTGCTGTCGCTGAGTTTTTATTGGTCCGGCCTGAAGCTGCGCGAGATCGTTTACGAGAACGACCTGAAGCTCGGCAAGGAGTGGGTCAACGCCGCGCTGGTCGAGCGCCACTTCGAGGCGTTCGTCGAGCCCTCGCCCGACGAGAAGCAGAGCTTCACCCCCGGCGACGTGCGGTTCTGGGAGGACATGCTCGACAGCATGATCAGCGGCGGCCGCGACGCGGACGTCGACTTCGACTCCTACGCGATCCTCCCGCAAGACCCGATCCTCAACCCGGACGAGAAGAACCCCCCGACCCAGCCGGGCGAGCGCGAGCTGCTGGCGCGCTACGACGCCGCGGACCGGGCCGAGGCCGAGCCGTCGCTCGTCGACGCCCGCGGCGGGAAGCTTTTCCGCTTCTACCAGCCGATCTACGCGAAGCAGTCGTGCGTCAGCTGCCACTCGATCTCGATGAACGGCGGCCTCGCCCGGCCGGGGCTGAAAGAGGGCGACCTGATGGCGGTTATGCGGATCGAGATCGAGCGCGACACGGGCGAACAGATCGCCATGTACGAGGGGATCATGTGGGCGGTCGCCGTGATGATCGGCGTGCTGTCGATGTTCCTGCTGTACTTCATCATCCGCCTGCTGATCGTCAAACCGGTGCAGCACCTGCGCGACGTGGCCAACGCGATCCGCGAGGGGGACACGGCCCAGCGGGCCGACATCCAGACCGGCGACGAGTTCGAGGACCTGGCGGCCGCGTTCAACCGGATGCTCCGCCAGCTGCTGAGCCAGCAGAACGCGCTGGAGAGCGTCAACCACGAGCTCGACGCGAAGGTCGACGAGCTCGCGCAGATGAACCTGCGGCTGTTCGAGATGAACCGCCTGAAGAGCGACTTCCTGGCGACCATGAGCCACGAGCTGCGCACGCCGCTCAACAGCATCCTGGGCTTCAGCGAGGTGCTCGGCGCGGTCGACTCTCTCGACGCCAAGCAGCAACGCTACGTGACGAACATCCAGCGCAGCGGCAAGATGCTGCTCGAGATGATCAACGACATCCTCGACCTGGCGAAGCTCGAGTCCGGCCGGATGGACGCCACGCCGAGCGAGCTGCCGCTGGCGTCGATCATCACCGCGCAGTGCGACATGGCGCGGCCCCTCGCCGAGCGCAAGCACATCGACCTCGACGCGGTCTGCCCGACCGGCGTGCCCCCCCTGCGGCAGGACCACGCCAAGCTCCAGCAGATCCTCAACAACCTGCTCTCCAACGCGATCAAGTTCACCCCCGAGGGGGGACGCATCATGGTCCGCGCCCGCCGCGAGGAATCGTCCGACTCGGACGGCGCGCCGCGTGCCGGCGGCGACTCGGCCACGCTCGTCGTCGAGGTCGAAGACACCGGCATCGGCATCAACGAGGCCGACCAGGGGATCATCTTCGAGAAGTTCCGCCAAGGAGCGTCGGCCGCCCCCGGCGGCGACGCCATGACGCGCGAGCAAGGCGGCACGGGCCTCGGCCTGTCGATCGTCCGCGAGCTCTGCCGCCTGCTCGACGGCGAGGTCACCGTACGCAGCGTCAGCGGCAAGGGGAGCACGTTCACGGTCCGCCTCCCCTGGCGCCTGCCCGACCGCACCGATCTGGACGCCGAGCTGAACCGCGAAGTCGCCGAACTCACGCGCCCGGCCAGCGGCGCGCTCCCCGCCCCGGCGGCCCCGCACCCGGCCGCTTCCGCCGCCGGCTGAGCCGATTCTTTGTAAGGGCACGCCCCGTCGTGCCCCCGCCCTCGCCTCTCGCCTCCGGCCTACAGCCTCCAGCCTTCCCTGTGGTTCACCTCTACACCGACGGCGGTTGCTCCGGTAACCCCGGCCCCGGCGGCTGGGCGTTCCTGCTCGTGCACCCCGCCACCGACAAGCGCCTGGAAGGCTCCGGCGGTGAGCCGGAGACCACCAACAACCGGATGGAATTGCGAGCGGTCGTCGAGGGGCTCTCGACGCTCAAACGGCCGACCGAGGTCGAGCTGTTCACCGACAGCGTGTACGTGGGCAAGGGCCTCAGCGAGTGGATGCCCGGCTGGAAGCGAAACGGCTGGAAGCGGAAGGAGAAAGGCCGCTTGAAGGACGTGAAGAACGTCGACCTCTGGAAGCAGCTCGACGAACTCGCCGCCCGGCACACCATCAAATACACCCGCGTGGCCGGCCACAGCGGCCACCCCGAGAACGACCGCGTCGACGAGCTCGCCGTGGCCGCGTACCAGCAGTACTTGTAGCAGGCAGCAGGCAGCAGGCAGCAGGCAGCAGGCAGTATGCTATTTAGCGAAGCTGCCTACCGCCCTCTGCCCTCTGCCTACTCCCCGTGGACCGCGCCCTCGCCACGCCGATCGCCCAGCTGAGCCGCGCGCGGCGGGACCACGCCGACGCGCTCGCGCGGAAGGGCCTCCGCACGGTGGCGGACCTGCTGTTCTTGTTCCCGCGCGACTACGAGGACTTCCGCGACCGCCGCGCGATCGCCGACCTGGTCGCCGACGAGCCGCAGACCGTCGTCGGCGAGGTGACCGACGTCGAGTCCCGCGGCACGGGCTTCGGCAAGAGCCGGCTGGGGGTGATCGTCGAGGACGCGTCCGGCGCGCTCCGCGCGACCTGGTTCAACCAGCTCTTCTTGCGCGACAAGTTCCGCGTGGGCCGGCGCGTGCAGCTCTCCGGCAAGCCGAAGAAGAAGGGCCTGCGCTGGGAGATGACCCACCCGCGCATCACCTGGCTCGGCGACGACCCCGACGACGACCCGTCCAACGAGGGGCTGCTGCCGGTCTACCCCCTCACCGAAGGCGTGCCGCAGCACGCGATGCGGCGCCTGGTGACCGAAGCGGTCGACGGCTACGCCGACCTGCCGGACGAGGTCCTCGCTGCCGAAGTGCGCCGGCGCAACGCGCTGCTGCCGATCGCCGACGCGCTCCGCGCGATCCACCGGCCGGCCGACGAGGCCGCGCGCGACGCGGGGCGGCGGCGGTTCGTTTTCCAAGAGCTGCTCACGCTGCAGCTGGCCCTCGCCGCGCGGCGCCGGCAACACCAGTTCGCGTTCAGCGCGCCGGCCATCGAGGTCGACACGCGGCTCGACGCGCGGATCCGCCGGCTGCTGCCGTTCGAGCTCACCGACGGCCAACGCGCGGCGATCGAGGACATCACCGCCGACCTGGCGAGCCCCACCCCGATGAACCGTTTGCTGCAGGGCGACGTCGGCTCCGGCAAGACGATCGTCGCGCTCTACGCGATGCTCGCCACGGTCGCTTGCGGCTGGCAAGCGGTCCTCCTCGCGCCGACCGAGGTGCTCGCCCGCCAGCACGCGGACACGCTCTCGGCGATGCTCCGCGCGAGCCGCGTGCGTTTCCGGCTGTTGGTCGGCGGCATGACCGACGCGGAGAAGCAACAAGTCCGCGCGGGCCTCAAGTCCGGCGACGTCGACCTGGCGATCGGCACCCACGCGTTGCTGCAAGAGAAGGTCGCGTTCGCCAAACTCGGCCTCGCCGTCGTCGACGAGCAGCACAAGTTCGGCGTACGCCAGCGGGCCGCGCTGCGCGACGGCGACCGCTCGCCGCACTACCTCGTCATGACCGCCACCCCGATCCCGCGCACGCTGTCGATGACCCAGTTCGGCGACCTCGACATCTCGAGCATCACCGACCTCCCGCCCGGCCGCCAGCCGGTGCGGACGTACCTCGTCGAGCGCGACCAGCAGAGCCGCTGGTGGGACCACGTGCGGCGGCAGCTCGACGAGGGGCGGCAGGCCTACGTGGTGGCGCCGCTGGTCGACGACTCCGAAGCGATCGACGCCGCGAGTGTCGAGCGGGCGTTCGAGCGCCTGACCCACGGCGAGCTCCGCGGCTACCGCCTGGGCCTGCTGCACGGGCGGATGGCGCCCGCCGATAAGGACGCGGCCATGGAGCGATTCCGCGGCGGCGCGACGCAAGTCCTGGTGAGCACGACCGTCATCGAGGTCGGGGTCGACGTGCCCAACGCCACGGTGATGGTGGTCGCGTCGCCCGGCCGCTTCGGCCTCAGCCAGCTGCACCAGCTCCGCGGCCGCGTGGGTCGCGGCCGCCACCCCGGCGCGTGCGCGCTGCTCGCTCCGGCCGAGCTCTCCGACGCGGCGCTCGCGCGGCTGCAGGCGTTCGTCGCCACGACCGACGGCTTCGAACTGGCGGAGATCGACTTCGGCCTCCGCGGGCCGGGCGACCTGTTCGGCGACCGCCAGAGCGGCCTCCCCCCGCTGCGGATCGCCGACCTGGTGCGCGACCGCGAAGTCCTCGCCGAAGCGCGCGACGCGGCAGCCGACCTGTTCGCCAAGGACCCGGGCCTGAAGTCGCCCGAGAACACGCTGCTGCGCCGGCAAATGCTCCGCCGCTACGGCGCGTCGCTCGAACTGGGCGACGTGGGGTGACGAGTTGCTCCCGCGCCGAAAGGGATCTACAATGTAATTACAACCGATGACCCAGATCTAACCAGGAACCGAACGATGCGAGTCGACCTCGTGGCCATCGGCAACTCGCAGGGGATCCGCATCCCGAAAGCGGTGATCGACCAAGCGGGCTTGTCCAAGGAACTCGAACTCGAGGTGACTCCTGGGGCGATCGTGATCCGGCCTGCCCATCGGGTCCGCGGTGGGTGGGCCGACGCGGCTGCCTCGTGCGGCGTGTCCGCCGAGGACGACCTGGGCGACTGGGACGCCACGCTCGGCGACTTCCAGGGCGTGTGGGAATGAAGCGG
This sequence comes from Botrimarina sp., assembly GCF_040219535.1. Taxonomy (NCBI): domain Bacteria; kingdom Pseudomonadati; phylum Planctomycetota; class Planctomycetia; order Pirellulales; family Lacipirellulaceae; genus Botrimarina; species Botrimarina sp. The sequence continues at coordinate 656,910 of NZ_JAVJSH010000012.1, read as the reverse complement.
TTCGAAGTTTGGCTCGTCAACCTCGACCCCACCATTGGGAGCGAGATCAGGAAGACCCGGCCCGCCGTGATCGTATCGCCGGACGAGCTGAACGATCACCTACGAACGGTCGTCGTCGTGCCGCTGACGACCGGCAGGACTTACCCGTTTCGAGTACCAACGAGAATCGGCGGCGCCAAGGGTGTTGCGGCCGTGGATCAAATTCGCACGGTCGACAAGCGGCGGCTGACGAAGCGGATTGGGCGCGTGGGAAAGGCGACAGGCCAGAAGCTTCTCGCCGCGCTCATCGAGATGTTTCGACCGTAGCGGCCTCACTCGACTTCCACGGCCTCACGCTCCCTGAGCGGCCCTTCCTCCGCGGGCGGGTCGGACGATTCGGCTGTGTCGTCGTCGGGGCTGTCATCGGGGTCGCCATCGGGGTCGCCACCCGCGTCGTCGTCGTCGGTTTGCTGCCGCTCGAGTTCGTCGGCCGCGTCGCCTGCGGCCCGACGCAGGTCGTCACCTGCCGCCCGCGCGGCCGCTCCCATTTCTTCGATGTCTTGTTCTATCTTCTCGGTCTCGATCGTCGCCGAAGGGCGATCGGAGTCGGCGCTGAAGGAGATCCACCCGATCAGGGCGAGAACGAGGATTACGACCAGCAGGGCGACGATGGCGCGCACGGCGTGGGCCTCCTAGAGGATGGAACTCGGGGCCCCACCAGATGCACTTTGGGCGCCGACGCCGATCGACGCCCCGTTTCAACTTCCCGACGCCCCTTCGGCTGGCTCGGTGGCGATCAGGATGATCTCTTGCCGTGCCACTCTTGGACCAATTCAGGCGGGGACCGCCCCAACGTTGGCCCGGATCGCCTCCTCGGACACCGGCGAGATCACCCCCCGCTCGGTGACGATGCCTGCGACCAGCTCGGCCGGCGTGACGTCGAACGCCGGGTTCCACACGGCGACCCCCTCCGGCGCGGTGCGGCGGCCGAACGGCTCGGCGACCTCCTCGGCGGCCCGTTCTTCGATCGGGATGTCGGCGCCCGACTCGATCGACAGGTCGAACGTCGTCGTCGGCGCGGCCACGTAGAACGGCACGCCGTGCGCTTGCGCTAGAACCGCCAGGCCGTACGTGCCGATCTTGTTCGCCACGTCGCCGCGGGCGGTGATCCGGTCGGCGCCGACGATCACGGCCTGCGCCTTCTGGTCGCGCATCAGCGGCGCGGCCATCGAGTCGCAGACGAGCGTCACGTCGACGCCGCGCTGCATCAGCTCCCAAGCGGTCAGCCGCGCGCCCTGCAGCAGCGGGCGGGTCTCGTCGGCGTAGACCTTGGGGTTCTTGCCGGCCTTCTGCAGAGCGAAGATCACGGCCAGCGCGGTGCCGTCGCCGCCGGTGGCGAGCATCCCCGTGTTGCAGTGGGTCAGGATCCCCGCGCCGGACCCGAATTCGCCGAGCAGCTCGGCCCCGTACCGGCCGATGGCCGCGCACTGCGCGCGGTCCGCTTCGTGGATCGCTTTGGCCTCGGCCAGCAGCCGCTTGCCGACCTGCGCCGGCGGCACTTCGTCGTCGAGCTCTCCGACGACGCCCCGCATCCGATCCAGCGCCCAGAAGAGGTTGACCGCGGTAGGGCGGCTGGTCGCCAGGTGGTCGCACGCGGCGAGCGCCGCCTCGCGTGCGGCGGCCGGATCGCGGGCCGGCGGCTCGGCGCCGAGCATCGCCCCGTCGCGCACGCCCAGCACCACGCCGTACGCGGCCGCGATGCCGATCGCCGGCGCGCCGCGTACGGCGAGCCGCTGGATCGCGTCCCACACGTCCTGAACCGATTGGCAGTTCACGTAGATGACCGACTCCGGCAGCCGGGTCTGGTCCAGCAGCGTGAGGAAGCCGTCGCCGCCGCCGGTCCAGCTGATCGGCGTGGCGTTGGCTTCGGGCGTGTCGGACATCGGGACTCCGCTGCGGGGATCGGAACGGCGGGGAAGCGGGGGACGCACCTCTACCGGTCGGCGCGACGCCCCTACACTACCCGCATGGAAAACCCTCCGCTGCCCCTGTCGCTCGAATCGCGGGTCGTGCTGGTCACCGGGGGCGCCCGGCGGGTCGGCAAGGCGATCGCGATCGAGCTGGCCCGCCGCGGCGCGCGGCTGGCGATCCACTGCAACTCTTCCGTCGAGGCGGCCCGCGACCTGTGCGCGCTGCTCGAGGAGCGCTACGGGACCGACGCCGAGCCGTTCCAGGCCGACATCACCGAAGACGGCGCGGCCGAGGACCTCGTCGACCGCGTCACGCGGCACTTCGCCCGCTTCGGCGACGCCGACGACGAACACGTCGGCCTCATCGACGTGCTGGTCAACTCGGCCGCCGTCTGGCCCGAGAAGCCGCTCGAAGAGTTCACCGCCGACGATGCGCGACGCTGTTACGAGGTCAACACGCTCGCCCCGCTGCTGCTCGCGCGGACCGCCGGGCTGCGGATGGCCGACCAGCCGACCGGCGGCGTCGTCATCAACCTGGGCGACATGGCCACCGCCCACGACGGCTCGCCGTACCCGGGCTACCCGGCCTACCACCCGTCCAAGGCGGCGATCCCGGGCATGACCCGCGCGCTCGCGATCGAGCTCGCCCGACGCAACCGCCGCGTGCGTGTCAACGCGGTGCTGCCCGGCCCCGTGATCTGCCAGCACCTGCCCGGCGAGCCCGAAGAGCCCGAGTCGCGCAAGCAGCACGCCCGCGACGTGGCCCTCGTCGCCACGCCCGAAGAGGGCGGCTACGGCCGCGCCGAACACGTGGCGCACGCCGTGGCGATGCTCGTCGAGAACCCGTTCTTGAGCGGCGTCTGCCTCCCGGTGGACGGCGGCGGCCGGCTGGCCTGAACCGCCGCCGCCCCGCGCTGGTAGGATGAGATCATGACCGACACGCCGCCCGACGCCCCCCGCCTGAAGCCCCGCGCCCTCGCCGTCGGGGCGACGGCCGCGCTCGCCGTTGCAACCGCGCTGCATTTGGTCATGATCCCGCCCGGAGGAAGCCCAACGGCGCACGAACTCGCCGAGGGCCGCACGCCTGCGGGCGAACCCCTCAGGCGGGTCGCCAACACGCCGGTTGAGAACCCGCTCGACGCCGACCGAGCGATGGGCTACCTCCGCGACCTCTGCGCGATCGGCCCCCGCATCAGCGGCACGCCCGGCATGCAGCGGCAGCAGCAGCTCGTGTCGGAGCACTTCAAGGAACTCGGCGCCGAGGTCGAGTTCCAGCCGTTCACCTACCCGCACCCGCTGACCGGCAAGCGGGTCTCCCTGGCGAATCTCATCGTGCGGTGGCGGCCCGACGCGGAGCGCCGCGTGCTGCTCTGCGCCCACTACGACACCCGCCCGCTGCCTGACCAGGACCCCGACCGGGCCGCGCGGCAGTCCGGCGTGTTCGTCGGGGCGAACGACGGCGCGTCGGGCGTGGCGGTGCTGATGGAGCTGGGCCACCTGATGGCCGAGCGGTTCGAGGAGCAGGCGTCGGACGAAGACTTCGGCGTCGACTTCGTGCTCTTCGACGCCGAGGAACTGGTGTACCGCGAACGCGACCCGTACTTCCTCGGCAGCCAGTACTTCGCCAGCCGGTACAAGAACCGAAGGCCGGACGAGTGGTCGTACGAGGCCGCCGTGCTGCTCGACATGGTCGGCGACGCCGACCTCCGCTTGCCGTACGAGGCGAACAGCTACCTCAACCGCCAGTCGCGTCCCATCGCTCAGGAGGTGTGGGCCGTGGCCGAGCGGCTGGGCGTCGACGAATTCGTGCCGAAGCTCGGCCCCCAGGTCAGCGACGACCACCTCGCGCTACGCCGGTACGGCGGCATCCGCGCGATCGACATCATCGACTTCGACTACCCCCACTGGCACACCCGCGCGGACACGCCGGACAAGTGCTCGGGCGAGTCGCTGGCGAAGGTCGGCTGGGTCGTGTGGGAGTGGCTGCTGGAGCGGGCGGGGGAGGGGGAGTGACCCGAGCGGCGCCCAACCCCTAGAGAGGCAAGACGCGGACACGAGCCCTCGCCTCGTCCACCACGACGAGCGCGCCGGCGGCCAAATCGGCCTCGTGCTGCCTCAGAGCCGCCGCTACGACGGCGCCCATGTGGTCGGGCAGGACGTCTTGGCCCCGCACTTGAAGAACGCTGGGGCCAGCGGCGTGCGTCAACGCGAGCGTCGTTCCGAAGTCCAGGTCGTGTGTGAAGACGACGCGGCCGTTGCGGCGAGCCCAATCCATGATCTCTCGATCGGTCGCCGCAGGGTTGCCGACCGACGACCAATGGACCGACGACCATCCGTGTTCGGACAATTTGTCGACCCAGCCGGGCGACAAGTTCATGTCGATCAAGAGTTCAATGCTCATGCCGTCGTCAACGGCGCCTCACGCTCCTCCGTTCGCCAAGCGGCGTAGGCCAAAGCCTGCTTGATGTCCTCCGCTTCCAGGTAGGGATAAGCGGCAAGGATCTCTTCGTGCGAACGGCCAGCCGCCAGCAGCCCTAGGATCATGCCCACGGTCACCCTCTGCCCACGCACGCACGGCTTGCCCCCCATGACGGCTGGGTCGAACGTGATCCGGTCAAGCTGAGGCATTTGGTGGTTGTTGTGTTTGGGCAGGCTCACGCCGGCCGGTGCGGGCCGAGGAAACATCGCTGCCGCTCATTCTAACAGGGGTTTCTTGCGAATACCGCACCTCGCCCGAAACGCGCGGCGTGTGGAGAGGCCTCGCCCGTCGCTTGCCAAACCGCCCCGGCTATCGACAATCCCTCCGATACCCCACGCCCCCCAACTCCGGAGCCTCGCCACGATGGCCGACGTCAAGATCACCGTCCGCGACAACGGGTCCCTCAAGGTCGAAGGCCCCGTCGAAGTCTACGACGCGCAAGGCCGCAAGTTCCCCCTCGACCCGTCGAAGCCCGCCATCGCGCTGTGCCGCTGCGGCCACAGCAGCAACATGCCGTTCTGCGACGGGTCGCACAAAACGTGCGGCTTCGAATCGGTCGTCGTCGCGCCGCAGGAGTGAGCCAGGGCCGCTAGTCCGTGGCCCGTTGACAGTAGTCGGTTGCCCGTGGCCAGTAGCCGCGCCTCGCCACGAGCCACGCGCGACCGACTAACGGCGCGAGCCGCGCGGCCGCATCGACACGCTGTTGACATGTCCGCGACACCTTATCCACCCCGCCCCGGCTGATGTTTCGGCCGGGGTTTTTCGCGCCGGTCCCGGGATCGGGAGGGGTTTCGCGGGTCGCAGGGAAGGGCGGCCGGAGGGAATCGCGCAGCGGCTGGAATCGGCGCGTAGCGGGCCGCGGCGCGCGCGATAGAATCCGCGGCCCCGCCCCCTCCGTGACCCGTTGCGAGATCCGATGCCCGCCGAAGAAACCACGCCCCGCGACGCCGCCGATACCCCGACCGCGGCCTCCGCCCCGGTCCGCTCGACCACCCCCCCGACGCCCGGCGCGCCCTTCGACGAGGCGCCGCTGTCCGCTGCGACCGTCGAGACCTCCACCCCGTTCGTGGGCCGCTGGAACGAGTTGGTCAGCACGACCAACTGGGAGAAAGGCCGCATCATCGCCGAGTGGCGGGCCGAGCTGGAACGCTCCGGCGCGGCGGTCACCGAGTACTCCGACGAGGCCTGGGCGCGGCTCGTCGGGGGGGTGACCAGCCAGCACGTGGGCCGCCTCCGCCGCGCCCACGATCGCTTCGGCCGAGTGTACGAGCAGTACCCCGGCCTCTACTGGAGCCACTTCCAAGCCGCGCTCGACTGGCCCGACGCGGAGATGTGGCTCGAAGGGGCCATCACCAACAAGTGGAGCGTGTCGCAGCTGCGCGCCGCCCGTTGGGAAGCGGTCGGCGACCCGTCGGACGCCGACCAGGCGAGCGACCCGCGGGTGATCGAGGGCACGCTCGACGAGGACTCCTATTCTGCGCTCGTCGATCGCAACGACCCCGCGCAAGAAAAGTCCAGCGAACGGTCCAGCGAAGGCGGCGACACGCGCCCCACGCCCGCGCGCTCCGAAGCCGCCGAGCGTTCCACCGTCGGCGAGCCAGACGACGGGCCAGACGACGGGCCCACGCCGGCCACCGAGGCCGCGCCGCGGGTCCGGCCGTTCAAGGACCTGGCCGCGTTGCCCGACGACGTGGCCGACGCGTTCGAGCAGTTCAAGCTCGTGATCCTCAGCCACAAGCTAACCGGCTGGGAAGCGATCTCGCGCGACGACCTGCTGGGGGCGCTGGAGGCCCTCAAGGTGCTGGCGATGGCGCCGTCGGAGAGAGAATGACTCGGCGCCCGTCACCGAGTCGTGAGTCACAATGACCAAGGACCAGTGAGTGACGGCCAACGCTGCCCATTGGTCATCGAGGCTTGGCCGTTCGGTCATTTGCCCCACCCTGCCGGCCTTCGCCCCCCGCGCCGCGTTGTGCTACCCTCTTGGTCCCAACTCCCCCACTTCATGGAGGCTCGCGCCGATGGTCACCGTAGGAATGAACTATGTCGTGTTGCCGGGCAAGAACGGGGAGTTCGAGGACAAGTTCTCCGCGGTCATCGGCGCGCTCAACGCGGCCGAGGGCCACACCCAAAGCCAGTTGTGGCGGGACACGGCCGACGAGAACTCGTACCTGATCACCAGCGAGTGGAACGACGAGCAGGCGTTCCGCGACTTCATCACGAGCGACGCGTTCCGCTCGGTGACCAATTGGGGCAAGGCCGAGATCCTCGCCGGCCGGCCGTCGCACAAGGTCTACAAGCACTGAGCGGCGGCGCGCTGCCGAGCCGCGTCTGCGAGCTCGGTAGGGCTCTCAGCGATCCGCCGTCGGCTTCCCGCTGATGGTCCAAGAAGCTGACCGCTAACCGCTCCGATCCGACCGCCCTTACAGCGACCTGAGGTACGCGATCGCGTTCTCGATGTCGGCGACCGGGTCGGGACCGGTCGTTCGGTCGACGATCAGCGGGCCGCGGTAGCCGTGCTCTTCGAGGGTCGCCAGCACCTCGTCGAAATCGGCTTCCCCCCGCCCCAGCTCGACCTCGGTCGCGCCGCTGGCGGCCGACGTGTCGCCGACCGCGTCGACCGCGTACACGTGAGCGACCTGCGCTCCCAGCTTGGCGGCGGCCTCGGGGCACGCGACGCCGCGGCCGATTAACAGCAGCGGGTGGAGCGACAAGCCGACGGGGCCGTCGCCCGCCCGCCGGCAAAGGTCGAGCTGCGTGTCGGGCGGGTCCCCAGAAACGAGCGCGGGCCGCACGCCGACCCGTTCGCCCCGAGCGCCCAGCAGCCTCAAGGCCTCGGCCAGCGAGTCGGCGCCCGTTTCGCCCGACGGCGCGCCGGCCCGGACGGTGAGCACCCGCGCGCCGAGCTTGTACGCGAACGCCATCGCCTCGCCGATGGCGAGCACCCGGCGCTCCAGGTCGTCCGGGTCGCCCAGCGGCCGGCGGGTCGGGAAGGTCGCGGCGAGGACCCTCAGCCGGTGGTCCTCCAGCATCCGGCGGAGCTCGCGCAGAGCGGTCTGCGAGAAGTCGGTCGGCCGCAGCTCGTTCCGCAGGTCGACCTCCACGCCGTCGGCCCCGGCCTCGGCGGCCCGCGCCAAGGCCCGCTTCAGCGGCGAGCGGAACGAGCGGGTCGGAACGCCGATTGGGAGGGTTTGCACGGTCTTAGCGACGGGGCGGTCGGGCGGTGGGCCGGCGCGGCTTGGCGCGGCGGCCCGGTGGGCGGGCGGCGTTGTACGTTTGCTCGGCCGACCAGCCGGGGCGACCCCCGTGGCGTGTCGGCCTTGAGCCTGCCGCCTTTCTACGTGCCGCCCTCCCCGAGATGAATCCTCCCCCCGCGACCCTCGCTCTCGGTGTGGGTTGCCTGTTGTGGTCGGCGGCGCCGCTGCTGGGCGCAGCGGGCGGGCCCGACCGGGGCGCGCCGCCCGTCGCGCAAGCGCCGGCCGCGCCGGACTCCCCCGACGACGGCGACGCCGAGCTCGTCGGCGTGTTCCGCTGCCGCTTCGGGCACGACCGCTGGGACGTCAACTACGACGACTGGCCCGACCAGTGGACGCGCCTGTACGACGCCCAGCACCCGCAGTACGTGCGGATGGGCATCGAGCCGGTCTCCGACGAACACGGCAGGGCCTTGGTGATCCGGCCCGACGGCGCGGCGGCCCAAGCGAGCAGCCCGCCGATCCCGATCATCCCCAAGTTCAGCTACAAGCTGCGGCTCCGGGTTCGGGTGGCGGGCGTCGAGCACGGCGCGGCCCGGGTGCAGATGGCGTTCTGCGACGGCGCCGACAGGGTGCAGCAGCTCGAGCAGGTGTCGGACCTGCCGTCGGACTCCCAGTGGCGCGACATCGAGCTGGGCGACTTCGAGCCCTCCCAGCAGAGCGTCGACCGCCTCTACCTGCGGGCCGTCTACGAGCGCGGCGAGCGCGGCGACCTCAACGCCGAGATCGCCATCGCCGACCTCCGCTTGTACCGCCTGCCGAGCATCCGGATCGCGACCAACAGCCCTTACAACGTGTACACCGAGCCGTCGCAAGTGAGGGTGACCTGCCGGCTGTCGGGCATCCTCGAACAGAACCCAGAGATCCGCTTCCAGCTGCTCGACGCCACGGACAAGGCCATCGGCGGCGAGGGGGAGATCGAACTCGAGGGGGAGGTGATCCACGAGTCGCGCACCCGCGCGTCGGAGATCGTCGACGGTTTCGGGAGCGACAAGCCGAGCTACGAGGGCTCGGTCGAGTGGCGGCCCCCGATCGACGACTACGGCTTCTACCGGGTCCGCGTCGGGATGTTCAGCGCAGAAACCGGCCAGCCCATCGGCGAGGCGCGCTCCATCACCGTGGCGGTCGTACGCAAGGACCTGCAAACCAGCCAGAGCGGCGAGTTCGGCTGGAGCCTGCCCGACGCGGACGACCCGCTCCCGTTCGACGTGCTGCAAGACCTGCTGCCCCGGGTGGGCGTGAGGAAGGTGAAGCTGCCGGTCTGGTTCCCCGCCGGCGACGAGAGGCGGGCCGACACCCTGCTGCGCTTCGCGGAGCAGCTCACCGCACGCGGCATCGACACGATCGGCGTGCTCGAGGACCCCAGCCACCACCTGAAAAGCCACGCACCGGACGAAGCCGCCCCGCCGATCGAAGGCCTCTTGTCGGCCGACCCCTCTTACTGGATCCCGCTGATCGACCCGGTCATCACCCGCCTGTCGCTGAGGATCCGCTGGTGGCAACTCGGCGCCGACGGCGACACCAGCTTCGTCGGCTACGGCTCGCTGCCGCAACGCATCGGCGACATCCGCAACCGGCTCTTCCGCTTCGGCCAAGACGTCCGCCTGGCGATCGGCTGGCGCTGGGACCACACGCAAGACTGGCGCGAGCGCCTGACCTGGGACGGCGAGCAGATGGCCGGGCGCGAGCAGCTCGACGCCGCCGGGCTCGCCGCCGCGTTCGCCTCGGCGCCCCGCAGCACCGTCCAGCGCTGGGTGCTCGTCGCGCCGCCGGAGGTCGCCATCGACACGCCGCCGGGCGCGGACCTCACGGACCCCGAGGGCCCCTTGGTCCGCGCGGCGATGGTCCGCCGGCACCAGCAACGGGTGAGGGACTTCGTCGAGCAGGTGCTGGTCGCGAAGGTGAACAACGCCGACGGCATCTTCATCGCCGACCCGTTCAGCGGCTCGGCCGACGCGCGCGTGGGCCGCACCGGCGTGATGAACGACGACGGCACGCCCGGCGAGCTGCTGCTGCCCTGGCGCACGTGCGCGCGGCTGCTGGGGGGCGCGGAGCACCTGGGCTCGCTGCAACTGCCCGGCGGCAGCAACAACTGGCTCTTCCGCCGGCCCGACGGCCAGGTCGTCATGGTGCTGTGGAACCTCGGCGTCGAGGTCACCGAAGACGACTCGGCGTCGATCGAGGAGGTGCTCTACCTGGGCGAGGACCCGCAGGTGATCGACGTGTGGGGCAAGTCCACGCCCGCCGAGCTCCGCGACGGGCGCCACGTAGTGCCGGTCGGCCGGATGCCGCGGTTCGTGTTCGGCCTGAACGACGCCGTCGCCCGCTGGCGGATGGCGACCCGCTTCGAGCGGACCAACCTGCCGAGCGTGTTCGGCACGCCGCACGAGAACCGCCTGTCGTTCACCAACACCTTCGGGCAAGGCGTGGGGGGCCGCGTCGGGGTCTTCGTGCCGGAGCTCGACGGCGCCCAGCCGCCGCTGTCCGACCGACCGTCCAAGCACTGGCGCGTGCAGCTCCGCGACGACCGGATCCGCTTGGCGGCCGGTGAAGAGGCCGGCTCGGACACAGCGATCACGCTGCTGGGCGCCGGGTACGGGCCCCAGCCGGTCCGCATCGACTTCATGGTGCAAGCCGACCGGGAGTACCGCTTCAGCGTGTGGCGCCAGCTCCACGTCGGCGAGAACGACGTCGAACTCGAAATCGACAGCTACCTCGACGAGTCGGGCCGGCTGATCGTTGAGCAACAAATGCGCAACCGCGAAGGCCGACCCTCGGACTTCAAGTGCTTGCTCTACGCGCCGCAGCGACGGCCCAAGCGTGCGCAGGTGTTCCAGCTCGGCCCGGAAACCGACAAGAAGGAGTACCGCTACCTGAACGCCGAGTCGCTGATCGGCGAAGAGTTCCAGCTGCAGATCGAAGAGCTCGACGGCCAGCGGGTGTTCCTGCACCGCTTCCGCGCGAAGCGCCAGCGGCGGCCGCCCGCCAATCCCGAGAAGTCCGGCGGAACGGAGTCGGAGGAACCGGGCCCCGGCCAGCCGCTCGCCGACGACGCGCGCCCCGACGATCGGGCCCCCTGGGGTGGCGTGCCGGCGCCGGGCGGGTAAGGATCAGGTGAGTCGCACCGAGCGTCCTCCCTGGCGAGCCCCCGCATGCCGACCATCGCCGACGCCGTTTCGTTGCTCGAAGAGATCGCCCCGCCCGTCCTGGCCGAAGAGTGGGACAACGTGGGTCTGCTGGCCGGCGACCCGGCGGCGCCGCTCCACAGGGCGCTCACGTGCCTGACCCTCTCGCCGGACGTCGTCGCCGAGGCGGCCCACGCCCACGCCGACCTGGTCGTGACCCACCACCCGCTCCCCTTCCGCGGCGTGAGGTCGCTCTCGACCGAGGGGATCGACGGCGGCTCGCTGTGGCGGCTGGCGCGGGCCGGCGTGGCCGTTTACAGCCCCCACACGGCCTACGACTCGGCCGCCGGCGGCGTGAACGACCAATGGGCCCAGCGGGTCGGGCTGATCGATGTCGTGCCGCTCGTCCGCTCGCCGATCCGCGAAGAGGTCTGTGGCGTCGGGCGGATCGGCGACCTGCCCGGCGGCCGGTTCGCAGCGCTCGTCCAAGCGGTGCGGCAAACCGTTAGCCCCGCGGCGGTGCTCCGCGTCGTCCCCCCGCCCGACGGCGCGGCTCGGCGGGTGGCGATCGCTTGCGGCAGCGGCGGCTCGCTGCTCGACGCGGCCCTCGCGGCCGGCTGCGACACGCTGCTGACCGGCGAGCTGGGCTTCCACGAGTGCCTCCGCTGCCGCTCGCTCGGCGTGGGCGTGGTCCTCACGGGCCACTACGCGAGCGAACGCTTCGCCGTGGAAAGCCTCGCGGTGCGACTCGCCGCCGAGCTGCCGGGCGTCGAGGTGTCCGCTAGCACCGCCGAGCGCGACCCCCTGTCGCCGGCCGCCATGTAGGCCCGCCACGCCCGCCGGTTTTGACCTTTTGCCCCGGCTGCCTAGACTGCCCCTCGGGCGTGTCCGGCGCGTGGTCGGACGGGTCTCCCGCCGTTTTGCTCCCGCCGCTGTCTTCCCGCCGAGGTCTTCCCTTGCGACCCCGCCGACTGCTGACCGCACTGCCCGTCTTTAACGAGGCGCAGCACTTGTCGCCCGTGCTCGACGAGGTGGTCGCCCACGCCGACGACGTGCTGGTCGTCGACGACGGGTCGACCGACGCCACGGCCGAGCTGCTCGCCGGGCGGACCGACGTGCGTGTCGTCACACACGAGCCCAACCGCGGCTACGGCGCCGCGTTGCGGACCGCGTTCTGCTACGCGAAGAAGCACCGCTACGACGTGCTCGTCACGATCGACTGCGACGGGCAGCACGAGCCGCAACGCATCCGCCAGCTGGCCGACCTGTGCCGCGACGGCGTCGACATCGTGTCCGGCAGCCGCTACCTCGACCCGTCGCTCGCCGGAGGGCTCTCCCCCCCCGAGCAACGCCGCCGCATCAACCGCGCGATCACCGCCGAGATCAACGAGCGGCTGGGCCTGTCCCTCACCGACGCGTTCTGCGGCTTCAAGGCTTACCGCGTGCGGTCGCTCGGGCCCCTCCGCTTGGCCGAGGACGGCTACGCGATGCCGCTCGAGCTGTGGGTGCAGGCGTCCCACCACGGGCTGAACGTGATCGAGACCCCCGTGCCGCTGATCTACCTCGACGAGAAGCGCTCCTTCGGCGGCGAACTCGACGACGCGCGGCGCCGGCTACGCCACTACCGCGAAGTGATCGACCGCGCGATGGCCCGGATCGCCGTCGCGCCGCCGCTGCGGTCGGACGACCCGTGCGCGGGGCTGCTCGCGTCGGGCGTGGCGATGCCCTCGAGCTGACGCCGGCCGCCTGACCCTCGCGGCGGGGTTCCGATACGATCCGCCTTCTATGGCGCCACCACCGAAGCCCCGCGCACCGAGCGAGAACGACCGCGCGCTCATCGCGCCCGGCTGGGCCGAGTTGCTCCAGCGGCTCGCCGCGCCGCCGCCCGCGCCGGCCGACTCGCAACTGGCCGGCGAGTCCGCCACGCGGCTGCGGGCCGACGCGCGGCGCGAGCTCGTCGCGCTGGCCGCGGCCTACACCGGCCGCTACGCATCGGCCCCCGCGCGGCCCTTCACCGACGAAACGCCGCTGGTCCTTTCTGGCCACCAGCCGGAGCTGTTCCACCCCGGCGTGTGGTTCAAGAACATCGCGCTGGACGCGCTCGCCAAGCAGGCCGGCGCCGTCGGCGTGCACCTGCTGATCGACACCGACCTGTGCCAGGCGCCCGGCGTGCGCACGCCGACCGGCTCGCTCCAAGAGCCACGCGTCGAGCCCGCGCCGCTCGACGCACGCGGCCCGTCGGCGCCGTACGAGCAGCGGCCGATCCACGACGCCGACCTGTTCGACTCGTTCGGAGAACGCGTCGCGTCGCTCGTGGCGCCGCTCGTCCGCGATCCGCTCGCGCTGAGCCGGTGGCCCCTAGCGATCGAAGCGCGCCGACGCGGCGCCACGCTCGGGCAGGCGCTGTCGGAGTACCGGCACCGCATCGAGCTCGGCTGGGGTTCGCAAACCCTCGAGCTGCCGCTTAGCGCCGCGTGCGACGGCCAAGCGTTCCGCTGCCTCGCTGCCGAGCTCCTCGCGCGGCCGGCCCAAACCCGCGCGGCCTACAACGCCGCGCTCGCCGAGTTCCGCCAGCGGCGCCGCCTCCGCAACGCCGCCCAGCCGCTGCCCGACCTGGCCGAGGCCGACGGCCTGGTAGAAACGCCGCTCTGGGTTTGGTCGGACGACACGCCGGCGCGGCGGGCGCTCTTCGCATCGCTCCGCGACGGCCGCTTGCGACTGACCGACCGCCACGGCTGGTCGGCCGACGGGCCGGCCGACGCCGCTTCGATCGCCGCGTGGATCGCCGAACTCCGCCAGCGCGGCGTGAAGCTCCGCAGCCGCGCGCTGGTGACCACCCTCTTCGCCCGGTTGCTGCTCGCCGACCTGTTCCTGCACGGCATCGGCGGGGCGCGGTACGACGAGGTGACCGACCGCTTCGCGGAGCTGCTGCTCGGCGTGCGGCTCCCTTGGCACGCGACCCTGTCGGCCACGCTCCGCTTGCCGATCGAGCACGGCCTGCCCGGCCCGACCGAGCTCCGAGGGCTGCGGCAGAAACGCCGCGACCTGCGCTTCCACGGCGAATGGTTCTTGCCCGAGGGCTCGCCCGCGGCCGACGCGGCCAGCCAGAAGGCCGACTGGATCGCCCAGGCGAAGACCCCCGCCAACGCGGCCCAGCGCCACGCCGGCATCACCGAAGCAAACAGCCGGATGCACGCGGCGCTCCGGCCGCTGCGAGAAGAGACCGACGAAGCCATCGCCGCCGCCCGCCACGGCGTTCGCGCGCGGCGCGTGCTCGACTCGCGCGAGCACTCGTTCTGCCTGTTCCCCGAGGCCGACCTCCGCCGCCGCCTGGCGGCCCTCTGCCCCTGACCCGCGCCCCGCCCCGCCCCAACCGCCTCGCGCCGCCGAGCCCCTCTCTGATGAACGATCCCCCCAACTGGCAAGCCGTGATCTGCGACCTCGACGGCTGCCTCGCCAACGAGAAAGGGGGCGCGATGGACCTCGTGCGCCTCGGCCGGATCGCCGAGCACAACCGCCGCGTCGAGGCGGCCGGCGAGGGGCCCACCGTCACGGTCTGCACCGGTCGGCCCCAGCCGTTCGCCGAGGCCATGTGCCGGCTGCTGGCGAACAACACGCTGCCGTGCATCGCCGAGAACGGCGTCTGGCTCTACCACCCCGGCACGAACCACTACGAGCGCGACCCCGCCATCACGCCCGACCACGCCGACGCGGTCGTGGCCGCGTCGAAGCTGCTCAACGAGCGCTACGCCGGCCGCGGCGTGACCCAGCAACCGGGCAAGACCTCGTCGGTCACGCTCTTCCACCCCGACCGGCAGGTCTTGATCGACATCCAGCCGGAGGTACGCGACCTGCTCGCCCAGCGCGACTGGCCGTTCCGTGTGTCGATGACCTGGGACTACATCAACTGCGACCTGAAGCACGTGTCGAAGTCGACCGGCCTCGCGCGCCTGTTCCAGCGGACCGGGCTCGACCCCGGGCGCTGCCTCGGCCTGGGCGACACGATGAGCGACCTGCCGATCGCCGAGGCCTGCGGCTGGTTCGGGTGCCCCGCCAACGCGGCCGACGAGATCAAGCAGCACGCCGACTACGTGTCGCCCGAGGAAGAGGTCGCCGGCGTGCTCGACATCCTCCGCCAGGCCGGCGCGCTGCGCGGCCCGGGCTGAGTCCGGCGCGTCAGGCCGATCCGCCGGCGCGCCCGCCCGGCGAGCCCCCCACCCCACCGAGCCACCACCAAGCGTGCCCCAAGTCCACATCGCTATCACCCGCCGGGTGCGGCCCGGCCAGGAGGCCGCGTTCCAGGCCGCTTTGAAAGAGTTCGCCAGCCAGTCGCTCGGCTTCCCGGGCACGACCGGCGTGCACCTGGTCGGCCCCGTGGGCGGCGACGAGCGGGACTACGGCATCCTCCGTTCTTTCGAGAGCGCCCAGGCGTGCGAGTCCTTCTACGCGTCGGACCTGTTCGCCGACTGGATGCGCGGTACCGAACACCTCGCCGAGGAGCAGTGGGTCCGCCAAGAGCTCACCGGCATGGAGGCCTTCTTCCGCGGCCGCGGCGCGCCGCCGCCCCGTTGGAAGATGGCGGTCGTTACCTGGCTGGGGGTGTATCCCACGGTGCTCGTGTGGTCGGCCGTGCTCGCTGCGCCGATGTCGGGGGCGCCCCGCTATGTCGCGACCGCGATCTCGATCGCGCTTTCGGTCGTGACGCTGACGTGGCTCGTCATGCCGCTGCTGACGAAGCTGTTCGCCCCGTGGCTGAACCGCCACGCGCCGCGCCCCGTCGCGCATCGCAGCACGCCCGACTGACGCCCCGTCGCGAAGCGGGCAGCCGGGGGAACCTCGCGCGATTGACTCACGACGCAAACGCTGATCGACTTCTTGTGGAGGTCGACGCCGACGTACTTCATGACGGACTCCTTCTGATGGGAACGGGGTCGTTGAACAATCCTCGTTTACCACCGAATCGAAGGACCGCCTACGCGGCGCGGCCTCCTCTCATAGGTTCACCCGGCTGGCCTATTCAATAGGCGTTAACTTCATCTCCTTGAAGATTGACGTATATGCCCCGCCCTTCCTCCAAACTCTCCGCTTTATCCAATACCGCACGGCCCACTTCAATGCCTCCAACCTTGACCGAATTACAACCAAATCCCGCGATCGCAACAGCCTCGGCACGTCCATCTGATCGTAGCAGTTGTATTTCAATATGATCATCGAATTCGGAAACTTCTGGCGGACCGAGGCGAACTACAAAAAGGCGAACGTCTTGCATTATGGGTCTCCAGGCAAACGGAGTCGATCCGTCGGTTCTGGGCTATATACACCAGTACGCCATCTCCAGTATGCCGATTGCCGGGTGCCATGCCCACCTCCGAAGGAGATGGGCATGCGAACCACCGAGGCGGCCTCTCATGCTTTTCCGCTTCGTGGGTGATCATGAGCGGCATGCCTCGTGGCGATGCGCGTCCACATGCTCATCCGCTTCGCATGTGAGCATGGCACCTCGGCTTGGATGTAGCGGATGTCGGCACAAGCGGAGAAACTGCCCCCAAGCTAGAGTTTACCGTCAGGGCGTTCGGCGACGACTGGTAGGCCCTGAAAATTAAACGCGTCGCGAAAGTTTCTCTCGATCCTAGCTTGCTCTTCATCATCAAGAATTGATTCTGCCGTCATGTCATCCCATCGCCTGCAAAAACTTGGCGACACAAGCAAGCACGGTTTGCCAGCATTCATTCCATCCTCAACTTCGACGGTAAGAGTGCGATTGCCCTCGCCGGGTGAACCTATGAGAGGAGGCCGCGCCGCGTAGGCGGTCCTTCGATTCGGTGGTAAACGAGGGTTGTTCAACGACCCCGTTCCCATCAGAAGGAGTCCGTCATGAAGTACGTCGGCGTCGACCTCCACAAGAAGTCGATCAGCGTTTGCGTCGTGAGTCAATCGCGCGAGGTCCAGCAGTCGAGGCGTTTCTGGTGCGTCGAAGAGCACCGGATCGAGGCGTTCTTCCGCGAGCTGGGCCCGTGCCGGGTCGTTGTCGAGGCGACCATCGGCTACGAGTGGTTCCTGCGGCTGGTCGAGCCTCACACCGAGCGCGCCGTGCTCGCCCACCCGGGCAAGCTCCGCGTGATCGCCCAGAGCACCCGCAAGAGCGACAAGCTCGACGCGCGCGTGCTGGCCGAGTTCCTCGCGCTAGGGATGATCCCCGAGGCGCACCGCCCCACGCCGCGCGTACGCGACCACCGGGCGTTGGTGCGTCACCGGCAGCACGTGCAGCAACGGATCACGGCGACCAAGTCGAAGATCCGCCGCGTGCTCTGGGACTACAACGCGGACCGGTCTGACTTGTTCACGCGGCTCGGCCACGAGTTCCTGGATCGGCTCGAGCTGTCGCCCGCCGATCGGTTCCGCGTCGAGCAATTGCGGAAGCACCTGGCGTTCCTGCAAGAGCGGCTGAAAGAGGCGAACGAGCAGCTCCGTTCGTTCGCCAAGGAGGGGGTCGACCAGGAAGTTCGCTATCGCGAGCTGCTCCGCACCATCCCAGGCGTCGGCGAGGTGACCAGCGAGGTGGTGCTGGCCGAGCTAGGCGACCCTTCTCGCTTCCGCTCGAGCAAGCAGGCGGTCGCGTACGCGGGGCTCGCGCCGGGCTGGCGTGAGTCGGCGGGCAAGCGGAAAGAGCTGTCGATCGAGAAGAAGGGCTCGAAGCTGCTGCGTTGGGTGCTGGTCGAGTCGGCGTGGCAGGTCGTGCGTTACGACGCACGATGGCGAAACCAATTCGAGCAACTCGCGAAGCGGACCGGCAAGAAGAAGGCGATCGTCGCCACAGCGCGTCGGCTGCTGACGGTGATGGTGGCGATCCTCCGCAGCGGCGAGCCCTACCAACCGGGAGCCCTCGCCTAAGGACAACACACAACCGGCTACCGGACGCAGGCGACGACACGGGACGACCCCGAAGCATGGCATGGCGACGCGTCCTCACCGACACGATCGCCGACCGGGTGAATGGCGGCGTCCCTTCGAATACCGTTCCTGGAGGCGTTCCACCGAGGGCGACCTCCGAATAGATGCCCGAGCGCACCTCGTCCAACCACCGAATCGAAGACCCAAAACGGGTTGACGGCTGAACCTCCATAGATGCCATGCCCACCTCCGTAGGAGATGGGCATGCGAACCACCGGGGCGGCCTCGCGTGCTTATCCGCTTCGCGGCTGCGTGTCGCGCCCGCCTGGTGGTGAAAATGATCGGCACGCCTCGTGACGATGCGGGTTCCCATGCTCATCCGCTTCGCGTGTGAGCATGGCGCCGGCTCGACGCCAGCCGAAGAACTCGAACAGTTCCTGCCGGAAGTGTGGAAACGCGACGACGCTGCCGAGCCGATGGATCAGTCTTGATCGCCGCTGACAATACTCCGACTCGCTGCCGACGGAGTATCAGCAAGCTTCACGAGCTGAAAAGCATCGTTATTCCTATCGCCTGGTTCGATCGATACCACGTTGCCTACTTTATGATTGGAGAGGCAGATGACGTACCGCGACAGCATTCTCATCGCTTCTTCCACGTTGGGAATGTGTCGGCCTGTATCGACGAGCTTGGCGAATAGGTCGTTGGCAGTAATCGGTCGTCCGACGAATACCATCATCGCGAACTCAGAAAACCGATTCGACTGAAGGTCGAAGAAGCGTACGCGTTCGTTCTCGACGATCGGCACGACGAACCCGCCTCCCCGCCCTTTGGGATTCGAAGGGTCGAAAGACGTCAGCAGCTTCTTCGCGGTCGGCGTCTCTTCTCTCATAGTTTCACCATTCCCATGGACGATAGTATCTGTGGTGAGTGTCATGCAAGTCCGTAGGATGGGGTGCTCGCACCCATCTTCCCGGCGCCGATCGGCGGGCCCGTTGCCTACTCCCTCCGCTCTCGCTCATCGCCCCGCCACTCGTCGGCCGAACCCCAGTCGGCGCCGTACTCGCCGAGGCGGACGCTGGCCGTCGTACGCGTAGAAGGCGCCACGCCGAAATCTTCTGCGACATCGGCGACGTGCGCCTGCTGCAATCGCGGTGGCACGAGGCCGAGGTGAACCTTCGTCAGGCGCTGGCCGCGGCCGAGGACCCGGCCCCGGTCCAGCAGCGGCTGGCGGAACTCGACGGGAGGGTGGCGGCCCCACGAAGGCCGGCGGCGCCGCGGCGACCAAATAAGCCGGCTCGGCCGCGCCGGTGGGCGACAATAGCGACTCGCATGGCTTACGGAGACACACCCCCCCACCTGAGAGGGGGCAGCCCGTTGACGTGTAACGCATGCGCAACCCTCGGCGCGACAACGGGTTAGCGTCCCAATCGCCCCGTTGAAGCGTTACACAACACATTCTCACGTGTTGCGTTTGTTTCAAACGGGCTCGCGGCATGCCGCCGAATGTGGCTTATTCCCGCCGCGGGCCAAAGCAGGCGAGCCGCCGCACGGCCGGTTCTAGCGCGTCGGCCAGGCGTCGGTAGCCCTCTTCGGTCGGGTGGAGCTTGTCGGCCATCCAGCGGTCGGGGATGCGGCCCTCGGCGTCGACGAACAGGGCCGTGCAATCGAGCAGATCGACGCAGGGCGAGTCGGCCACCGCAGCGAGGCGGCGGTTCACCTCGGCCGCCGCGCGGCGGTGGGGGGCGCCGCTCGACTCGCCGCAGGGGAGCACCGAGAGCAGCAGCACGCGCGAGGTGGGCATCTCGAGCCGGAGAGTCCGGACCACCTCAGCGACGCCCTCGGCGGTCTCCGACGGCGAGTTGCGGCCGTTCTTCACGTTGTTCGTGCCGATCAGCAACACGACGACCTCCGGCGCCATTCGGGCGTAGCCGCCGTGGTCGAACCGCCACAGGAGCGACTGCGTGCGATCGCCGACCACGCCGAAGTTGGCCGCGCCGAGCGGCTCGAACCGTGCTCGCCAAACCGCTTGCCCGACGGTCGACCACCGCTCGGTGATCGAGTCGCCGAGGAACAGCACCCGGGGCCGCTCGGTCGCGGCGCGCTGGGCCAGGGCGCGGCAGCGGCGGTCGAAGCGGTCCCACTCCAGCGGAGCGGGGAGGACCGCGGTGTTGGGGGCCGAGGGCGGGGCCGCGGCGGACGGCTTCGGCTCTTCGGCGACAGCGACCGCCGCGATGGCCACGAGCAGCAGCGCAAGAGCGGCCGGCGCCAAGGCGAGCGGCCCCGCGGTGGCGCCGGGCGCCATCACGGCCGGCGCCCCGACTCGAGGGCGAAATCGGCTTGGTCGGTCCCCTCGGCGGGCACGGTGAGCCGGAGCGACCCGTCGAATGCCTCGGCGGGGAGCTGGCTGGGGCCGCGTAGGGGGGCGTCTTCGCGGCCGGCCACGTACCGGTCGTTGAGCTTCTTGATCCGCACGACGTGGGTCCCGACCACGGCGCCCGGCCGCGGCGGGGAGACCAGCTCCAGCTCGTAGTGGCCGGTGTCGTCGGTGACGGCGAACGAACCGACCCCGGCGTCGGGAGCGTCGGTCGGGCTGATCGGCTGCGTGTTGACCCGGGCTCCGGCGAGCGGGGCGCCGTCGAGCGTCACCACGCCGGAAACCGGGGCGACCGAGCGGGAGTCGCCGCAGCCGGCCGCGACCAGCGCTAGCAGGCCCGCGGCGCCGGCGAGCGTCGCGGGGCGGGCGGCGGCCTTCGAGCCGGCGTGCCGCGGCGGAGCAAAGCGGGCGGGCGAGGTCACAGGGCGCCGGTGGGCTCCTCGCCGGCGATGGTCGCCAGCGACGTCAGCAGGCTCATGTCGATGTCGTCGGTGACGAACCGGGCACTACCGTCGGACAGGGCGAAGTGCATCCCGTCGGGGTGCACGCTGCCCCAGCCGCGCTTGCAGGCCTCCGGGTCGCCGGTGGTGATCTCGCAGCGGCACGTGTCGGGCAGCAGCGTGCCCGAGAGCGGCTGCACCTGCGACATCGAGTACGACGTGTACCCGTACGCCCAGAGCGTCTGGCGGCGGAGCGTGTCGGTGAGGGTCCCCTCGCAGAGCCCCGACGTGGCGGAGGAGAGCACGCTGTGCCGCTCGCCGATCATGAGCGTCTTGGACAGGCCGTCGGTGATGCGTCGCAGCCGCACGGGCTCGGTGATCGACCGCGGCTCGAGTTGGGCGACCGCCGAGCCTTGCCGACCGGTCGCCAGGTCCACCGCCAGCAACGACGGGAAGGGTCCCATCAGCTGCCGGCCGTCGTACTCGCCGAACGGCTGCGTCTGCCAGCCGCCGGGCGCGACGCCGCCGCCGGTGAACGGCGGGCTGCTGGTCCAGTCGCAGGTGACGCTCTGGTCGCTGTCGTTCCAAGCGCCGGCCACGGCGCGGTACGAGCCGCGGGCCCAATCGACGTTCTGGCCGGGCCCGGTGATCGGCCGCACGAGCTCGTCGGTCCCGAGGTCGGAGGGGCACTTGTAGCTGGCGATCTGAGCGACCCGCACCAGCGAGTTGTCCAACCCGTCGTTGTCCAGGTCGCGGGGCGCGGTGACCGGCTCGTCGGGGTCGAAGTTGTCGTAGACGTTCTGCTCTTCGATGAAGGGCAGGATCGCGATCGCCCAGTTGGCGTAGGTCGGCGTCTGGCAGCACCCGCCGGGCGAGCTGCCGCCGGGGGGGAGCTCGCCGTTGGCGGACTCGTAGTTGAGCACCGCCTTGGGGATCTGGCTGATGTTGTTCAGGCAGGCGGCCCGCCGGGCCGCGGCGCGGGCCGCTTGCACGGCGGGCAGCAGCAACGCGACGAGCAACCCGATGATCGCGATCACCACCAGCAGCTCGACCAGCGTGAAGCCGGCGGGCGGCTCGCGCCGCCGGGCCCGTTCTGTGGTTCGGGGAGAGAGCATCACCGCCTCCTGAGGGAGAGGGCCAGGCACGCCGTGAGGGCGCCGAGCAGGGCGGCCGGCTCGGGCACGGCGGCCGCGTCGGCGCCGGCGCCGTAGTTGTCGGCCCACTGCGTGTACTGGCCGGCGCCGATCGTGCCGCCCAAGGGGTCGTTCGGCAGCGTGGCGGAGGTCCCTTCGGCGTCGCGCCAGAGGGTGTAGTCGGCCGCGTCGACTCGGCCGTCGTCGTTGTAGTCGCCGAAGAGCCCGCCCAGGCTGGCGTCGAGCAGGGCGAGGTCGTCGGCGTCGACGTCGTCGTCGCCGTCGAGGTCGCCGTCGGCCCAGCCGAACACGCCGGCCGCGTCGAGGTTGACGAGCAGCGCCGACCGGTCCGCGGCGTCGACCAAGCCGTCCAGGTCGAGGTCCCCGTAGTTGGTGCCGAGGATGTTGAGCACCAGCTCGTCGACGTCCAACTGGTCGAGCACGTTGTCGGTTCGTGTGATGCTGAACTTCTCGGGGAACGAGAGGTCGAGCCCGGGGATGCGGTTGACGCCGAACACCGGCTCGAAGTCGAGGATGCCGTTAAAGTTGTTGTCCGGCACGTCGGGCAACGACTCGTTGAGCGTGAGCACGTTGATCGCCTCGGTCAGCAGGTCGATGTCGGCCGCGTCGACCATCTCGTCGGTGTTGAAGTCGGCGGGGTGGTACTTCAGCACGTCCGGTCCGGTCATCGTCCACTCGCTGAGGAGCAGCTCCCCCACCCCGCCCGATCCCGGGAACGTGACGCCGACCCGGGTCAGGTCGAACGACCGCGGCGAGCGTGAGAAGAACGGCTCGAAGCTGGCGTTGGTCCAGCCGTTGGCGGCGCTGGGGTTCTCGTCGAGTGCGACGGGCAAGCCGCCGACGTTGGCTTGCGTGCCCCACGTGTTGACCGGCAGCGCGCCGATCTCGCTGGCCGTGGGGCCGATCGGCAAGACCCGCGACCCGGCCCCGTTGATGTCGACCAAGCCGGGGAACGCCCCTTGGACGAACGAGACCGTCCCGCCGGCCCCGTCCTCGTACCGCCCCGAGCGGGTCCGGGAGCCGGTGTCGAAGTTGATGCGGAACCGGGCGTCTTCTTGGCTGACGCGGACCGGCACGGTCACGTTGATGCCGAAGTCGAAGTCGGGGATCGGCTCGTCGCCGCTGGCGGTCCCGCCGCCGCTGTTGCCGAGGCGCAGGCCCTTCGCGGCGAAGATCAGGCCCGAGAAGTACCCGCCCGGGGTCGTGTCCGTGACCGTCAGCCGAGCCGCGTTGTCGCCCGCGCCGTTCGGGCCGACGCCCTCGACGATGTCGGCGACGATCTCGTCGGGGGCGCCGCCGAACGAGCCCCAGAAGGCGCGCTCGCCGGCGATCGCGTCGTCGAAGTCTTCGGAGAAGCCGGTGGTCAGGATGCTGACCGGGCCCGGCGACGAGTCGGAAGAACCGTCGAACGAGATCGTGAACGAGTTCTGAACCGGCGCCGAGAACGCGCCCTGGGCGCGGGCCGGGCGGGGGTCGAGGAGCACGGCCACGAGCGCGACGAGGGCGATCGCCGCGGGGGTCCGCCTGAGTCGGAAGGTCATCTCAAGCACCTGGGGTAGTTGTCAGCAGGGGGTGTGGATCGTTGAGCGGTTTCGGCGTGAGGGCGAGCGCGCCGGGCGCCGACGGCGTGCTCGGCCGCCCGCGGGCGACGCCCGTGTCGAGCGGGGTGGCCGCGATGCCGTACATGCTCACGGCGAGCTCTTGCATCGGCAGCGCGCCGAGCGTCACGACGCGGGGCGACGGCACGTCCCGCACCCAGATGTCGTGGACCGTGTCGATGCTGACCGCGGGCCCGAAACCTCCGCGGGCCATGCCGACACGCCGGTAGTCTTCGTCGACGCCGATCTTGTCGCCCGTGTCGGCGAAGTTGTCGGTGAGCCAAGCGGGGGGATCGAGCCGCCGGTCGAACATCACGTACAGGCGGGCCGGGGCGGCGAGCTCGACACGGATCTCCACGTCGGCCTCCCACTTGTCGGCGTTGAAGGTCTGCACGTAGTCCGCCCCCAGCAGGTAGGCGGGGATGCCGGTCGCTTTGAGGCCGTTCCATTGGTGGAAGCGGTCCACGTAAGCGCGGGCCTCTTCTCGCAGGCCGCCTCGAGAGATCTGGTAATACTGGGCCGCTTGCGGGGCGCGGAGGTTGTCCCAGACGCGTCGGATCAGCGGCGGCCGCGGGTCGAGCGGGCCGGGGCCGGCGCTGGCCGGGTACGCGTCGGCGTGGATCGACACGATCCGCGAAGTGGCGCCGTCCGGGTCGACACGCAGCCCCTCGCCCGACCGCAGCAGACGGATGTCTTCCCGCGCCGAGCGGCGCGTGGCGTTGCGGCGGTCGGCCGCCGTGCCCGAGCGGTCGACGTACTGCAGGTCGACCCGCCCCTCGAACACGACCACGTCGGTCGTGCCGGCTTGCTGGTCGACGTCGACGCCGAACTCGGTCCCCAGGTCGGTCACCTCGGTGGTCGGCGTTTCGAGGACGAAGCCCCGCGCCGACTCGCCAACTCGGGCGCGGACCGCTCCGCGTCGGGCGCGGACCCGCATGGGGGAGAGGAGGTCCAGTTCCGCCGGGCCCCGCATGACGACCACCACCCCGCTTGTGAGCGTCAGCTCTGCGACCCCGCGCTGGAGACTCAATTCTTGGCCGGCGACCAAACGCCGGGGCACGGCGCCGCTGCGCGACGCGTCCCACCCCTCGTTGCCCCAAGCGGCGCCGCTGGCGTTGCTGAGCACGCCGATCGCCTCCTCACGACCACCGCCAGCCCCCGCAAGCACTCCGCCGTCCCGGGCGCCGAACAACGCCGCCGAGTAGGCCACGGCGAGCAAACACCCGGCCACGGCCAGCCAAGCCGAGGCGCGGAGGCCCCGCGTCAGCCGGGCGCCGCCGTACAGCGTAGACTTCGTGACCGACCGCTGGATCTCGGCGGCCGCCTCGTCGAACAGGCCCCACAGCTCGGCCATCTCGGCGCCGCAGGCGCCGCGTTGCGGATCGGGGGCGGGCTCCGCGCCGCGGGACGCTTCCGCCGCGTGCCCTTCCAGGGGCAACAGCGTGGTAGCGTGGCGCGCTTCGAGCAGGGCGTGCAGCTCGACGCACTCCGCGTAGCGCTCGGCGAGGGCCGGGTCCTTGCGCAGCAGGCGGCACAGCTTCGCCGCGGCGGCTTTCGGGTCGCTGCCGTCGAAGAGCTGGCCGACGAGGCGCTCGACCGCTTGTCGGTTGTCAGGGGGGGTCATGTGGCCAACTCCTTGGCGAGCTTCCCTTCGATGCAGCGGAGCAACGCCGCCCGGATGCGGTGCAGCGTGACGGCGATCGAGCCGGGCGTGCGGCCCGCCCGCTGGGCGGCGAGCTGCACGGAGCCGCCCGGACCGTAGCGGTCGTGCAGCCGCGACCGCTGCTGCTGGTCGAGCCGCTTGAGGCACTCGTCGAGGGCGACCGCCCGCTCGTCGTGCGACTCGAGCCGTTTCGTGGCGGCGTCGGCGACCAGCTCCATCGTGCTGTCGTCGAACAACAGCTTGTCGCGGCCCCGCCTGCGCCGCTCGGTGAGCACCTCGTAGTAAGCGACCTTGCACGCCCAGGCTTGGAAGCTCGTGCCGGGCTCGAACTGGTCCGCTTTGCGCCACAGCACGACGTTGGTCTCTTGCAACACGTCGCGGGCCCTGTCCGGGTCCGGCAGCAGCGCCAGGATGTAGACGTACAACCGGTTCTGGCACTCGGTCAGGCGGCGCACGAACTCGTCGGTGACGCCCGCCGTCGCGGGGGCGTCGGGCGGGTGCTTTTCTGCGTTGGCCCTCGGCTGCGTCATCGGTTTGCTGGCGGGTTGCGGAGCTGTTTCCTCAGCGAGCTGTTCGCCGGGCGAGCCTGCCAAAGAACCCCGGCCGCGCTCGGCGAGCGGGGCTCGCCAGCGACGGCTCGGGGTCTCGTTCCTCAGCTATTCGCCGACAGGGTTACGCGGCCTGCCGCGCCGGCGGCCTGCTAGCCCCGGCGGCGGGCGCCGCGGCGGAGGCCGGCGACCACGGCGAGGCCGGCCAGCGCGGCGCCGGACGGCTCGGGGATGCCGAGCCGGTAGAGCCCTTGGACCTCGGCCGCGGTGAGCACGTCGTCGTAGACGCGGATGTCGTCGAGCCAGCCCTTGAAGTGCGCGTCGGCCGTGCCCCCTTGGGCGATCCGATTGTTGCGGGCGCCGATGAACATGCCGGGGGCCTCCCAGGGGAGGATCGGGCTCTTGGCCGGGTCGGCTTCGAGCGCGGCCTCGGTGATCACGGTGCCGACCGGCGCGCCGTCGATGTAGATCTGCACGTCGTCGGCGACCGTGCCCGACGCGTCGACGCGCCAAGTGTACGCCAGGTGGCGCCACTCGCCGTCGTTCCAGCCGGTGGGGAACCGCTCCTCGTTGGTCGAACCGGGCTCTTCGTGGCGGAACTTCAGGCGGTTGTTGGTCTCCGTGCCGTCGTGGGTGCGGATAAAGATCTGGACGCTGCCGGCGCCGTTGGTGTCGATTTGAAACGACATGCGGTCGTCGCCGCCGAAGGTGGCGGGGTTGCCGTTCTGTTGGCCCATGAAGACGCGGCTGCCGCTGGGGCCGCCGTCGCCGCGGACCCACAGGGCGACCGTCCCCTGGTAGTACGCTCCGCCCGCGCCGGGCACGGCGTCCACGCCGGCGCTAGCGAAGTCGTCGAAGCCATCGAAGTAAGCGGCGCCATCGCCGACGATCGCGCCGCTGTCGATGAACGTGCCGTTCTGGAGCGTCGAGTCGAGCGCCGGGTCGGCCGAGTTCGTGTAGTCGCTGTCGAACGTGAAGTGGGAAATCAGATCGGCCCCGCTGGCGATCGAGGCGGCCAACAACAACGCAGCGGCTGAAGCGAAGACTCTCATTAGATGCATGCTCCCTTGGGAAACCGGCCACGCAGGCCGTGCCTGCCGAACGGCGCCCAGCTGTAGAAGAGAAAGGAACGCGAAAGCGAGTTGCTATGGATCAGTCAACGAAAAGCAAAGGAGGAGAAGCTGCTGCCGGCCGAGTCGTGCCGCGGCCGGGGGCTCACGAAGCGGCCGGACGAGCCGGGTCGCGATCGCTCGATGGTTTTACCGACCCCACGGCTGACGCCATTAACGCAAAAATGAGAAGTTGTTCGATTCGCCGTGCGGCCGCCGCCGCGCTCGGCGCAAATTAAGAGCCGCCAAGCGGTTACGGATTCTTGTTAAGCTAGGGCGGCCGAACCATCGTGTATTTAGGGGGCTCGGGCCCGACCGGCAAGCCGCGCCGATCGTGATCCGGGCCCCTGCGGCGCGCCCTGGCTGCCGGCTCCGGAGCCGGGGCAGCGGCGGCGCCGGCGACGGCTCATCGAACTGACTCCTCTGACGGCCATCATGCCACCGGACCTTCTTCGGCGCTCGCTGCGCCTGGCGATCGGCGCGCTTGCGACCCTCCCTGCGATCGAGGCGGCGGGCCAGCGGTGCTCGACCGGTTGCGAGCTGTACAGCTACGCCTCGTCGGTCAGCGCCGACGCGGGCGGGCCGCTCGATCTGCGGGCGTTCGCGTTCTACCCCCGCGACCTGGCGCCCGGCGCCGATGCGCCGATCGCGGTGGTGATGCACGGCTACTCGCCGCGGTCGACCTTCGGCGACACCCGCCAGCACGCCGAGCGGCTGGCGGGCGAGGGGTTTGTGGCGGTGTTGGTCGCGATGCGTGGCCGGGATGGCTCCGACGGCCAGCGCGATTCGGGCGGGTTGGAGATCTACGACATCTACGACGCCGTTGAGCACCTCAAGGCGGACGACTACTTCGCGCCTCGGGTGGATCGGACGAACGTCCATATCACCGGCTTCTCCGGCGGCGGGGGGAACGTCATGTCGGCGCTCACGAAGTTCCCGGACTATTTCCGCTTGGGCTCGTCGTACTACGGGATCTCCGACTACGGGTTCGACCCGGTGACCGGCTGGTACGTCAACGGGGCCGACGTCGGCGTGATGCGGACCGACCAGCTCGACACCGACGTGGGCGACCCCACCACCGGCGACCCGGGGGTGCTCGATCGGTACCTGGCGCGGGCCTCGAACCTGGCGTCGAAGAACAACCCGTACAGCGAGATCCATCTGTTTGTGAACTCCGACGAGACCATCTCGCCGCCGGTGAACCACGCCAGCTACCGAGACAACGCCGTGGCGGCCGCGTCGTCGCCCGGCGAATTCGACAACATCACCGTGCACGTCGGCCAGTCGGACGGCTCGCTGTGGGTCGACCACAACGGCGACGGCGTGCGGGACGACGACGAGCTGCAGAACTTCCCCCACTCTGGCGGCTTGGAGTCCCAAGCGCGGGGCGAGGCCTGGTACCTCGACCGGCTCCGCGCCGGCCTGATCCCCGAGCCGGTGCTGGCGCCCGCCGACGAGCTGTTCGTCGCGGGCTGGGTGCGCACCAAGCCGTTCGAGCTGTTCATCGGCGACGGCCAAGACGCGGCGGCTCGCCTCGAATACGAGCTCGATGACCGAGCGATGGCTTTCCAGATGCTCATTGAATCGAGCGACAAGTCGCCGGCGGCGCGGCTGACGGTCGACCCCTCGCTGCTGGCGACCCCCTGGATGCTTGTGGAGCTCAACGGCGAGGCGATCGCCACGGCGCTCGCCGACGAGCCGTTCGTGTATGCGTCGCTGCGGCACGGCGACACGCTCCGCTTGGTGGCGATCCCCGAACCGTCAGGCGCGGCGGCGACATCGATCGCCGCAGCCAGCTGCGCGGCCGCGACGGCGGGTCGCCGACGCGGCAGGCCGCTGGTCACCCTAGGCCGTGCGCTGCGCCTGGCGCGGCACACCCGATGCGAACCACACGCCGTGGCGGTGCGGGGTTGGCGGTGCGACTGACTCGATTTTGCCGTTAATGGCGGGCGTCGCTGCGGGAGTAACTAGGGGGCGGGAGTCGGCCACCGGCTCTCGCTGCACGCTCTTCGGTCGAGGGCCCCGACGGCGCTGGGCGCGCCGCGGCGCCCGGCGGCGACGGTCTCATCCTGCAGGCGACGGCATGCTATCTCGCAGCACCCACCGGGGCGCATCCGACACGGCCGGGCGTGGCTTCACGCTGGTGGAGCTGTTGGTCGTGATCGCCATCATCGGCATCCTCGTGGCGCTGCTGCTGCCCGCGGTGCAAGCGGCGCGGGAGGCCGCACGGCGCACCCAGTGCAAGAACAACCTCAAGAACATCGGCCTCGCTCTGCAGAACCATCACGACACGCAGGGGTTCTTCCCGGCCGGCGGGTGGGGCTTCGTGTGGATGCCCGACCCCGACGCGGGCTACGGCGTCGATCAACCCGGCAGCTGGTTCTACAGCTTGCTCGAGTACATCGAAGAAGGCTCGCTCCGCTCGATCGGGTCGGGGCTGCCGCAGGCGCAGAAGCCCGAGGCGCTGCGCACGCTGCTGACCTCGCCGATCTCGGTGCTGAACTGCCCGTCGCGGCGGGCGGCGACGCCCTACCCGTTCGGCGCCGGCAGCGGCACGGCGTTCCGCGTCCTCGGCGAAACGCCCGACACGGTCGTCCAGTTCGACCCACGCGCCGACCCGGGGGTCTCTTTCCGCGGCGACTACGCGGGCGTGACGAGCGGCGGGCACGAGACCTACGCGGCCGCGTCGTTCGGCGCGTCGACCCCGGACTACGATCGCGGCACGCCGCCCCGCGACGGCGGCGGACCGATGACCCGCTCCGAGGCGGATATCCTCTGGGAGCAGCCGGTAGCCGGACGCCTGTCGGCGGGTCGCAACAAGTGGCGGTTCGAGATGTCGGGCGACAAGAACGGCGTCATCCTCTCTCGCTACCCCGTGCCCATGCGGAAGATCACCGACGGCACGAGCAAGACGTACGCCGTGTCGGAGAAGACCGCCAACTCCGACGCGTACACCGACGGGTCATCGCGGATCGACGACCAGAGCGTTTACAACGGCTTCGACCGCGACAACCACGTGTCGTCGTGGCTCGCGCCGCAAGCGGACGAGCCCGGCTGGTCCGCCCCTTTCCACATGGGCAGCGCCCACCCGGGCGGGTTCAACGTGGTGTTCGCCGACAGCTCGGTCCACACCGTCGCTTACGACGTCGACCCCGCCGTGCACGGCGCGGCGGGCAGCCGCGACTGGGGCGAGAGCGAGGGGCTACCCGACTGAGCCTTCCATGCGGGTTGGTTCAACAGCCGATACGCCGCGGGGTCTCAGCGGCCCGCAGCGGCGAGCTCACTGATTCCGTCGCCGGGCGCCAGGTCGGCCGCGGTTGGCGACCCCGGCCAGGGTTAGCAGGGCCGCGACGGCGCCGGACGCCTCGGGAACGGCGGCGGCGGCTTCGCTTGCGGTCCCGAAGTTCATCGCCCAGATGTCGTAGTCCGCGTTGCCGACGAAGCCGTCGCCGTTGGCGTCGGCCGGGTTGCCGGGCTCCAGCCGCAGCCAGTTGTCTCGCCAGACCGAGTAGTCGGCCGCGTCGACCAGGCCATCGGCGTTGAAGTCGCCCACGGCGGTCGGGTTGAACGTGTCGCCGGGGTCCCAGAACACGGTGTCGAGGTAGACCGTCGCGTCGGACGACCCGAACAGCTGGATCGAGTCGAGCGACACGTTCACGCCGGTGATCTGGCCGTCGCCGCCGGCGGTCCAGGCCTCCCAATCGCCGGGGTTGTCTAGCCGCCACTTGTACTGGCGCCACTGGCCATCGGCGACCACGGAGCGTCGCACGCCGCGGTCGCCGGTCTCGGGGTCGTCGATCGCCAGCGACACCTCGAGGCCCGGGTCGGTGGTCTTCAGCCAAAAGCCGACCGAGCCGATCGACTCGAACTGGAGGTTCGCCACCCTCGACGCGGCGTTCGAGCTGCCGCCGAAGTCGCTGAACCGCGCCCCCGCCACGTGCCGGACGAAGAAGTCCTCGCCGGAAGACTCGTCGTACACCAGGTCGAGCCGCTGCGAGTGGCTCCCCTCGTGCGCCTCGGCGCCGTCGCGCACCGCGTCCGACCCGGCGAGGTTCGCCGTCGTCGAGCCGGAGAACGTCAGCGAGCGGTTGAACACGCCCTCGTGGCCATCGATCACGCCGTCCGACGCCCGGCCGCTGCCGTAGTCGTCGAACGAGGTGAGCACCTTCCGCCCGAAACCGACGGGCGCGCCCGCGGTGGTCGCCGTGCGGACCTGGATGTCGGCGCCGTAGTAGTACTTGAGGATGTCCAGGTAGTTGATCGAGTTGTCCGACAGGTAGTCGGCGCCGTTCTGCGACATCGCGCCGCGGTTGGGCCAGTTGGGATTGGTCACGCTGCCGCGGAAACCGAGCGTGGTGCCGCGGTTGAACCCGCCGACAAGCCCTTCCTCGTACGTGTAGGTGACGAACCGCTCGGTGTCGCCCAGGCTCGGCGCGCCGAAGGCGGGGCGGGCGCTGGGGCTCTGCGGGTCGAACGGCGCGGTCGGGATCGCGCCGGCCACGTAGAACGAGGCGATCAGCACGTCGCGCTCCGGGGCGATGTTGTCGCGGACCCAGAGGATCTCGCCCTCGGTCGCCGCGGCCGCGTCGAAGTGGATCTGCCGCGGCGAGCCCGACCCGCTGTAGACCTGGTCGTTCTGCCCGTCGCCGATGACGCCCGACCCATCCAGCTTGTAGTAAGCGAACGTCCGCGCCGCGACCGCCTGGGCCTTGAGCGCCTCGAAGCTCGCCAGGCCGTTCTCGCTCACCACGACGTTCGGCACGTAGTCGGATTCTGTCGGCACGGCGCGGCGTAGCGCCGGGTTGTTGTCGACGTCGACCAGGATCGTCGGCCGAGCGGCGAACTCCGACTGCCCGCACACCGGCGCAGCCATCGCCGCGATCAACGCGGCGAACAGGGGGCGAAGCGACATCACACACCGCGGCGAGCGCCGCGTAGCTAAAGCGGAGGGAGGGTTCTGTTCCTAAGCTTCATCCTAGGCAAGAACTGCAAGCTACGCTCTCGCTTTTACGCAGGCGCGGCGATCGTTCGGCCTGGAAGCCCCCGCCGCTGTCAACTCGCCCCGGCGATCGTCGTCGTCGCGGCGGCGAGCACGGGGGGCCCCTGCTGACAAGTCGCCCGAGTCGCCCGATCGGGCCGGGCGTGAAGAAACCCCGCGGAAACAGGCGTTCCCGCGGGGCAGGGTGAGGGTGGCTGAGGGGTCTCGAACCCCCGACCTTCGGAATCACAATCCGAGCGGCACGGATTCTAAACCGTTGGCGGGAAAGGGGTTTGCGGCTTGCGACCCCGGCCGTTGCACCAACGGTTGCACCAGCGGCGCCGATTTGGAGCAAATCACGGCCGACCTGGCGGGCCGGCTGTGCGCGGATTGCTTGCGGCGGCTGGCGTCGCAGCTATGGGAGGCGGCTGACCGTTTATGAGGCGACGAAAGCGGCAGTCTGCTCGCAGCCGGCGATCGGGGAGGTTTAGACGGCCGCTGTGATCGGCAGTGCTGAACAGGTTGCGGATTGCCCGAGTCAATGCGGCTCCTTACCGTATGCGGCATCGCACGGAAGCGCGAAATTCCGTAAGCGGGGGCCGGATGGAAAAGCTAAGACCGAAAGGAAGTTGGGAGAAACTGGGTGCTGGAGAGCTATTTTTTGAGGTGCCGCTAGCGGTCGCTGTAGTCGTTCAAGGCGCGATTGCGTCCATCAACTACTGCCGCAAGTCGCCCCCAGAGCTGGATCTTGCGATTGGTAGCGGCCTCGGAGCTTTACTAGCGGGGGTGGTACTCCTGTGGCGAGCGTTCGTACGCCATAAGAAAGCCTCGAAGGCAGAAAGCCACTCACATGAGTTGGACGCGGTTCTGCACACGCTGCATGCGGTACTGATTGAGCGAACCGACAAAACCCGCGAAGCGTCGTTGCGAATCTGCGTGTTCGTTCCCGGCAGAGTCGCCGATACGATCCACCAGATCACGAATTACGTCGGGGACGGTCCACCGCACGGTGCAGGGCGAGACCTCCCCTGCAGCAAAGGCGTGGTCGGGCTAGCGTTCCGAACCGGCGAGGCGAAATACGATAAGGCACCCGGAAGCGGTTCTCTTGCCGACTACTATGTCAAGACTTACGGCTACGCCAGGGAAGAAGCAGCTGGGATGCGTCAAGACAGGAGCGCATGGGCAGCGATCCCTCTGGTGGGGGGTGGTAGGGTGCTAGCGGTGGTTTTTCTGGACTCCGACCGGAGGGATTTTTTCGGCAAGGCTAATAGCCCGCAGCGAAAGACCATTGAGAGTGCGACCTTGGGCGTCGCTCGATTCGTACAAGCTAGGTAGAGTTAGGTAGCGTGCTAGACTCTCCTTCCACGAAGGGGGCAGAAGAAATGCAGAAGGCACTAGTTAAGAAAAAGAGCAAGCAGAAGCCCCGCAATCCCGAAGCTGCTCGCTTTAACAAGCAGCGGCGGATTTTGGGCAACCTAGAATCTGTCCCAATAAGCCCTTCGATTCAAAAGAAGGTCGACCAGATTCTTAGGGATCGGGGAATCATTAGGACGGCGGAGTAGCGGACCGTGTAGCGGAGAGTCCGCCTGCAGGACTGTCGCTCAGGGTACGGTATGCGCTGCCGCCCGGGGGGGGCACCCGATTCTGTCGCCGTGTCGGCCGAGTCCGTAGCCCGACCCCCACGGGCTTTCGCCAAGGCTACGGGGTGGGGGGGGTATTCGGTTTCTGGCGCGATCCAGCCCGCTACCGTAGCTGCCCCTTCGCAAGTTTTTTGGCAGTAAAAGGGTGTTTCTGGGGCCGGTTGCCGGGGGCCTGCCGAGCGGCTGCCTCCGCGCCGTTTGCCCATTTATGATGGCGGCAAAATGGAGTTTCTGGGGGCCGGCCGATGCGTCGGCCCCGGTAACCAATGATGCCTACCGCGGCTGTTCCCAGCGGGGCGGGCGCTCCGGGGCGGCGCCGAGAACCTAATCGCCGCCCGCCGGCCACGGTGGCCGGCCCCCGCCATTAGAGAGCCCGCCATTAGAGAGAGAGCCTGGCGGCGGCTGGCGCGGGCAGGCCGTTCGATGCCGCGACCGCCGGAAGGGGGCGCCGGGGGTGTGGAAGGACCCGACCGGGGGGGCGTCGAAGGTACTTTTCGACCCCGCCGGGGCGCCGTAGGCGGAGCCCCGATCGGCCCGGGTTTTGGCGCACGCCGGGGCGATTGTCGGTTGTAAGAAGAACGCGGCGGGTCCTCCGGCGGGGCGCCCCGGGGGTGGCTTCGCCGCGGACCGAGGGCCGTGTATCGAGGCGGGCGCCTTTTTTTGGCTAGTATTACTACCACCCGCGGCGGCGCCTGACCGGTTTGACTGGTTCGTGCTGGCGCCCTGCCGGTAGACTACGGGGCGGGGATAGGGTCGCTCCCGAACGGCGGTTTCCTGGCCGCCTTCCCCCTCTGCTTTCAGGGGTCGTGAGGGCCGCGACAGGAAGCGGTTTCGATGGCGGATGAATCTGAGTCAGGCGAAGCCGACGAGCGTTTCGGCGCGATCAATCGCACGCTGAACGGTCTCAATTCGGCTCGTGCGGCGCTCCAATGCCTAATCGGTAACGCGGAAGTTGTTTGCCGGTACGCGAAGACCTACGACTTCGTGTTCGCGCCTGACGGTTCCTTCGCGGGTCTTTCGAAGCGGCGGAGTGCTGCCGCCGACCCGCAGGTGCTAGACCTCGACGTTTGGGAGTCTCAGCGCCGGGCGCAGCTTGCCAAGACCGACGATGCGGCGTGGGGTATGCCGCTAGCCGATTTGATCGAACAGGGACAGCGGACGGGCGCTCTGCAGTTTCTGGCCGCCATTCCCGACGATGACTTCCTCGGCCGGCACGCCCGCGACGCCGCTACTTACTATGAGCGGCTGCCCGAACTCACTGAGAGTCTGTGGGCGGCGGGCAATAAAGCGGACGCCGGAGTCCAACGACTGCCGCAGCCGTTCGTCACCGCATTAAATGGGCTGCGCCCTGGCTGGAGACCAAGAATTCGGAGGGACCTCCTCGATCCGCTTAGAAGGTGGCCCGCACAACGCGGCTTCGGCATGGCGGCCGCACTTATCCCTGATGGAGCGAGGGAGTTTACTCGGCTAGTTTTCGAAGGCGACCCACGTCCGGAGTGGTCCGAGGCGATCGACCTGATCTACGAGGCGGAAGCCGACCTGATCGCGGTTCGGGGCGAAGCGGGAGAATCGTCGAGAGCCACTGCGCCACCCGAACCGGTTGGGAGTTTCTCCGCCGAAGCGTTGGTGCGGCAGTTCGGCGGGAGCATAAGGGAATCGAGTTGGCACAACGCGTCAGCGACTGATGGTCCACGAACCGAGACCCAATTTAATCGAGCCGCTCCTGTTTCACCTCTGGCTCGATCCCTAAGCCGACTCCGCGAACACTTCGTCGCCGGCCTGGATCGCCACCCGCCGCTGATCGGCGTGATGGTCCATCATGAGGCACCGCTGAGCTTTCCAGAGCCCCACTGGCCAAGTCGGATGCTGGACGGAAAGAAGAACCTGTTCGTCCACGGGGGCACGGTGAGCGCCTATGGCCCGACCGACGATCCACTCCGAAAGCTCGGCGTCTACGCTGAGGAATCAACTCAGGAGCGACTTACTGAAGCCAATCTCGGTTTCGGCCACTACTGCAGAATCGCAGACGAAGCGGACGCATTGCTTGGGGAACTGCCGCAGCCGCTCTTGCGATCCATCTGGAGTGATTGGCCCGCGGAGTACTGGCGCGGCTCAGAGTTTTGGTGCTGGATAGCCGCCGTGTTCGAACTGGCGTTCAAAAAGTATCCCCTCAGTGGTCTTTCAGCCGAGCGATTCGTTTGGGATGAGGAGAGCGGGTATGGCGCGCCGGTTCCGACTGCCGCACAGCTGGACGGCAGTCAGGGCGCCTCGAATTGGGTTATCGATTTAGTGCGATCGACTGTACGCCCTGCTCCCTATTGGTACTCAAAGATTGACAACCTCTGGCAGGCGTCAGTGGCTGCCGTGGATTTACTAGCGCTCCTGCTAGAGGCGGCGAGTTCTGGCACAGACGCGAAACCTGGGCCTACACCCCCAGCGAACCAGTCGGCCGCTTTGCCGACAATCGACGAATTAGAGAAGGCCACACCGCCGCTCAGTCATGAGACCGGTCAGTGGGTGAAGAACACCAGAGCCGCTGAACTGGAGGGGCTGTCCACCGGCACCCTGTCTGACTACCGGCTGCCTGGTGAGAAGACGGCAGACAAAATGTTCGGCCGAGATAAGGACGGCCGGATTTGGCGCCGCCAAGGAACTGCTAACGCGCACCCGTGGTACCTCCGATCTAGCCTCCGATCGCAGTCGAAACCGTAGAAAAAACCGCCGATTCGGCGGATTCGACGATTCGCTCTATCGACGCGACAAGCGTTTACTCCAGCACGCAGACGGCAACCCCGCCGCTCTGCAGTGTCTTTCACGCTGGAGTTGAACCATGCGAAACGCTTCTTTGCCGGACGCGATGACCGCGCCGGCCAAGTTCCTCGACGCGAACGGGTGCGCGACGCGCTACCTGTGCTCGACCGCGCATTGGCGGCGGCAAGTCGACGCCGGCAAGGCGCCCGCGCCGCGGCGGTTCGGGCGGCTGGTGCGGTGGCTCGAAAGCGAACTGGACGAATGGGACGCCGCCGGCAACCCGCCCGTCCGCAGCACGAAGGGGGGCCGGTGATGACCCCTCACAACCGAGACCTCGACGCCCGCCGCAACCCCGACAACTGGCCCGTCGACCGCTCCGCCCTCCGCAGCGAGGGCGAGCGGCGGCGGGACCACGGCATGGCGGCGGCCGCTTGCCCCAAGGCCCTGCGGGTCCGGGCCGGGCAAGTCGCGTTGCTCGACGCGCTGCTCCGCTCGCCCGACGGCACGGCGACGATCGACGACGCCACCGCGCCCGACGACCTCCGCGCCGCCTTCACCGACGGCGGTCAGTGGCGCGGCACGGTTCCCCGGGCGCTCGCCGCGATGGGGCTGATCGATAAGGTCGCGATCGGGTCGAGCCAGCGGCCGTCGCGGCACGCCGGAACCCGCGGCGTTTGGCGGCTGGTCGACCGCACGAAGGGGATTATCGCCCGCTGCCGGTTCTCGGCGGCGGTGAACCTGGCATTACGCGAAACGCCGCCGGCTGGCACCGACGGCGCTTCGGACGGATCGAACCCTAATCAGGAGGATTCCAACCGTGGGTAAACTCACCAGCATCTTATCGGCAGGCGGCTACGGCGGCGACGACTTTTCGGCCGCATGGAACGCGACCGAAGCGGCCGACGACTTCGGCCCGCTGCCGCCGGGCGAGTACCTGGCGGCGGCCGAGCGGGGCGAGCTGACGACCGTCGGCGCGAAGGGCACGCCGAGCTACAAGCTGACGTTCCGCGTCGTGAAGGGGCCGAGCGGGTCGGCCGACCACGTCGACCGGCTGTTCTGGCACGACGTCTGGCTGACGCCGGCCGCGCTGCCGCAGGCGAAGCGCGACCTGGGGAAGCTGGGCGTCACGGAGCTGTCGCAATTGGAGCGGCCTCTCCCGCCGGGCATCGTCTGCCGGGTGCGGCTCGCCTTGCGACGCGACGACGACGGCGCCCAGCGCAACCGCGTCGTGCGGTTCGACGTCGACCACGTCGCGCCGCCGCAGGCGGACCCCTACGCGCCGACCGACGGCGCCGATGGCGCCCCCGCCGATGGCCCTCAGCAGGCGGAGGGCGAGACCGATGCCGCATGACGACGCGACGGCCCACCCTTCTCAGGGGACGCTGGGGTTTCGCGTTGTCGGCGGGCGCCACGGCCTGCGGCGGCTTGTCGATTGGCAAGCCGCCCTGGCCGGGCACGCCGCCTGCGACCCGCGGGCCGAGACCGACCGGGAGTGCTACCTCAGCGCGTTCACGTTCCCCGACGACTTCCGCGACTACCTGGCCGCCAACGGCAGCACGAAGGGCTACAGCGGCCCGTGTGGCGCGGCTTGGCTGTGGCTGGACCTCGACGACCCCGACGACGACGCCCGCGCCCTCGACGCGGCACGGCGGCTCACAGCGGGGCTGGTGGACCGCTACGCGATCGACGCCGATGACCTGCTGGTGTTCTACAGCGGCGCGAAGGGCTACCACGTCGGCCTGCCGCTGGCGTTGTGCGGCGCGCCGGCGCCGTCGGCCGTGTTTCACCGGGTCGCCCGCCGGTTCGCCGAGCGGGCCGCCGAGCGGCTTGGTTTGATTCGGGATGGGGGGCTAGCGATCGACACGGGCGTGTACGACCGCGTCCGGCTGTTCCGGGCGCCCAACAGCCGCCACCCGAAGACCGGCCGCTACAAGCGCCGCATCGCGTTCGACGAGCTGCTCGCCCTGCGGCCCGACGCGATCGCCCGCATGGCCGACGCGCCCGAGTCGTTCGACCTGCCGGCCGCGCCGGCGCTCAACTTCACGGCGGTCGCCGATTGGAACGCGGCCGCCGAGGCGGTCCGCGCAGCCGACGCGGCCCGCGCCGAGCGTCGCGCCGCGGCCGCGGGCGCGACCTTGAACCGGCGCACGCTCGACTTTATCCGCGACGGCGCCGCCGAGGGGGACCGCCACCGGCTGCTTTACTCGGCCGCCGCGAACCTGGCGGAGTTTGGCGCCGGGTACGACCTGGCGTTCGCCCTGCTCAGCGAGGCGGCGCTCGACTCCGGCCTGCCGCCGGCGGAAGTCGCTAGGCAGGTCAGGTGCGGCGTTGAGGGGGGCCGAGCATGAGCACGAACTACGACACGGCCGGCGACCTGCTGGCCGGCTGGCGCGACGACCTGCTGACCGGCGAGCGGCCCCCGCGGTGGGCCGTCGGCGGCGCCGTGTTCGACCCGGTCGAGCTGGGGCCGGGGCTGGTGATGCTGCTGGGCGGCGCGCCGGGCGCCGGCAAAACGGCCCTGGCGATGCAATGGACGCTCGACGCGCTGCGGCTGTCGCCCGCGCTGCGGGCGCTGGTGGTGAATGTCGAGACCTCGCCCGCGGTGCTGCTCGACCGGCAGTTGTCGCGGCTGTCGGGCATCCCGCTAGCGACCGTGCGCGACCGGGAGCTGGGCGAGCTGCACGGCGACCGGCTCGCCTTCGGGTTCGACGCGATCGAAGCGGTGGCCGACCGGCTGGCGTTCTTGGCGCCGCCGTTCGACCTGCCGAGCATCGCCACGGCGGCCGACGGCTTCGGCGCCGACCTGCTGGTGCTCGACTACGCGCAGCGGATCGACACGGGCGACCGGGGCGACAAGCGGGCCGGGGTGAACGTGCTGATGGACTACCTGCGGCGGTTCGCCGGCGCCGGGGTGGGCGTGCTCGCCCTGGCCGCCGTGGGGCGCACGAAGGACGCCAAGGGCCGCAGCAGCTACGCGGCCGAGGGGCTGTCGCTCGCCAGCTTCCGGGAGTCGTCGGAACTAGAGTTCGGCTGCGATAGCGCCTACATGCTGAGCCGCGGCGGCCGGCCGGACGAAGCCGACCTCCGGTGCCTAAAGAACCGCCACGGCGAGCCCCGCGACCTGCGGCTGACGTTCGACGGCGCGCTGCAGCGGTTCGAGTCGCTCGACGACTTCGCCGAGTTCGCCGGCGGCGGCCCGGTCGAAGCGCTCGCCGAGCTGTGGAACGCCGACGGGGAGGGCGCCGCATGAACGGCCCGACGAACGGCCCGCCCCCCGGCTGCGGCGTGCTGCCGCCGATGACGCCCCCCACGCCGCGCCCCGACGCCGACCGCGCCGAGCCGAAGCCCGACGCGACCGCCAAGCGCCGCGCCGCGGGGCGGTTCGGCGTGCTGAACCGGTTCGCGGACAACGGCGCCCGGTTGGTC
Organism: Botrimarina sp.; assembly: GCF_040219535.1. Lineage (NCBI taxonomy): Bacteria > Pseudomonadati > Planctomycetota > Planctomycetia > Pirellulales > Lacipirellulaceae > Botrimarina > Botrimarina sp. The sequence goes on along the minus strand of NZ_JAVJSH010000012.1, from coordinate 617,531 downwards.
GACACGACCGCGCAGGCGTGCTGGTGGATTCTCTACCGCGAAACGAAGCCCGACGGCTTGGCGACCGTGTCGCACCAGCGGGTCGCCGATTGCGTGGGCGTCGACCGCAAGACCGTCACCCGGGCGCTGGCGCGGCTAGAGCGGGCCCGGCTGCTGACCGTGGTGCGGCACGGCGGCTGGCGGCGCGGCCCATCGACCTACCGCGTCCACCCGACGCCGAAGCGGCCCCCGCCGACACCGACAAAAACCGACGCAAAAAAAGGGAAAGCGGCTTCGGCCCCTAGTACCACCAGCGAGCCTTAGCCAAGTACCACCCGAGGCCCGTTCCTAGTACCACCCGCGCCCCATGAACCAGAAACCAGAAGGCGTGAGCGCTTCTGGCGTTGCTGCGCAACGAAGCGACACGCCCAGAAGAGAGTCGCCCCCCGGCGCCGAGCTGATCGCCCAGCTAGACCGGCTGTGGCGCCGCCCGCCGGCGGACGCCCCCGACCGGACGCGGCCGCCGGGCTGCCCGCTAGACCACCGCGACCCGTCCGGCTGGAAGTCGACGCCCGACCCCCGGCGCCCGGGATACCGACGCGTCGCCTGCGGCTTCTGCGGGCGGTTCTACGGGTACGCGCCGCCGGACCGGCCGAAGCGCCGCCGAAGTTGACACCCGCCCCTCTAGCTGTCTTAATTGTGACATGGCCGAGCGACGCTACCCGACGATGACCGAGGCGCTGCGCGACTCGCTGCTGAGCGACCCGCGCAGCTTCGCCGAAGTCGCCCGGCAGACCGGCCTGACCCGAACCAGCCTGATGGCGTTCGCCGAGGGCAAGCGGTCGCTGCGGCTCGACCTGGCGGATGAGTTGGCGGTGTTCTACGGGCTGCGAATCAGTAGGAGAGAGGATGGCTAAGAAGCCGTGGGCAAGGTTTCCAACCGTATCTGCCGGAGCAGAGTTTCTGGTGATGGGTTACCTCATGCGCCGGAACATCCAGACCTACAAAGCTCCACTCAACAATGCCGGCTACGATCTGGTTTGCATCCACCCGGACCCGCGTTACAAGCCATCACGCCGGGAGAGAAGTCAGATTCGGGTGCAGGTAAAAAGTCGCATTCAGTCGGACTGCGACCGCGGCTTTCCCGTCAAGGCTGCTTCGCTTGACGCATTCGACTTCTTGGTCGTCGCGTTCTTGAATATCGGTAACTTCTACCGCGGCAAGGACGGATCGGAGGGGATGCGTCCGCCTGAGTTCTACACGCTGCCGGCAAGCTTCGTCGCAGAACACCACGACGCGTCTTCAACGTGGGAGAAAGTCAGATTGCGACCGATCGCGAACCAGATCGAGCGATTTAAGGACGAAGCCGGTTTCGACCTAATCGCTGAGGCGCTAGGGATACCGAAGCCCACCAGAAAGCCAGCGAGTGAATAATGGCCACCGTCTACCGCAAAGCCGTCACCCGACCCCTGCCGCCGGGCGCCGAGTTGTTCACCCGCAAGGGCGAGCGGCTCGCCCGCTGGCGCGACCGCAAAGGAGAGCGGCGGACCGGCGCCGTGGTCGAAGGGCGCGACGGGTCGCTCCGCGTCCGCGTCGAGGCGGCGACCTACGTCGCCAAGTACCGCGACGGCGCCGGGGTGGTCCGCGAAGTCTCGACCGGCTGCCGCACGAAGGACGCCGCGCAGGCGGTCCTCCGCGGGCTGATCGAACGGGCCGAGAAGGTCCGGGCGGGCGTGGTCACCGCGACCGACGACGCCGTCCGCGACTGGCTGACGACGCCCGCCGCCGAGTCGCTCGCCGAGTACGTCGACCACCTGCGCAGCCGCGGCCGCAGCACGAAGCACGTCGCCGATTGCCAGCGGCTCGCCGGCCGGGTGGTCGCCGAGTGCAACCTGCGGTCGCTCCGCGACCTGGCGGCCGGGCCGGTCGAGCGGTGGCTGTCGGCGCGCACTGCCGAGGGGATGGCGCCCCGGACCCGCAACAGCTACCTGCAGGCGGTGCGCGGCTTCTGCCGATGGTGCGTCGCCGAGGGCCGCCTGCCCGATGACCCGACGCGGCGGATCGGCAAACTCGACGAAGCCGCCGACCGCCGGCGCAACCGCCGGTCGATGACCCCCGACGAACTGCGGCGGCTGCTATACGTCGCCCGCTGGCGGCCCCTGGCGGAACGCGGGCGGCTGACCGTAGCGAGCGATCCGGGAGAGCGGACCGGCAAGCGGGACACCTGGCGGAAAGAGCCGCTCACGCCAGAGAGCCTGGCCGACGCCGTCGATCGCGCCCGAGGCCGCCTAGCCGATCAACCCGAGTTAATCGCTGACCTCGAAAGGCTGGGCCGCAGCCGGGCGCTGATCTACAAGGCGCTAGTGCTAACCGGCCTACGCCGCAGCGAGCTAGCCAGCCTGACCGTCGCATCGGTCGACCTAGATGCCGCCACGCCGATGCTGCTGCTGAGCGCCGCCAAGGCGAAGAACAGGCAGGCGGCCGAGATACCGCTCCGCGCCGACCTGGCCGACGACCTCCGGGCGTGGAACGCCGAGAAGCGGGCCGCCGCTCTAGACGCCGGCGTGCTGTCGATCGCCACCGGGCAGCCATCAGGCCTTCCGAGCGACTCGCCGCTGTTCGATGTCCCGCCCCAATTGCTGAAAGTGCTCGACGCCGACCTCGCCGCGGCTGGCATCGCCAAACGCGACGACCGCGGCCGCACGCTCGACGTCCACGCCCTGCGGCATTCGTTCGGCTCACTGCTGTCGGCCGGCGGGGTCGCGCCCCGGACCGCGCAGGCGGCCCTGCGGCATTCGTCGATCGACCTGACGATGAACGTCTACACCGACCCGCGGGTGCTCGACGTCGCCGGCGCGCTCAACGCGCTGCCGACGCTCCCCCTCGACGCGACGCCCGACAACCGCGACCGCCAGCGCGCCACCGGCACGGCCGACGCTTGGCCGGTCGACCGAGGGGGCCAGAGTTTCGTTGCACCAACGGTTGCACCAAATCCTGGCAAGCAGAGCAAACTAGGGGCGTCTGCTGACAAGTCGCCCGAGTCGCCCGATCGGGCCGGGCGTGAAGAAACCCCGCGGAAACAGGCGTTCCCGCGGGGCAGGGTGAGGGTGGCTGAGGGGTCTCGAACCCCCGACCTTCGGAATCACAATCCGACGCTCTAACCAACTGAGCTACAGCCACCGCAGCGCGACGCTTTGGGCGGCGGGGCCGCCAAGCCCGGCGATGCTACCGCCGCTGGCCGGCAAGGGTCAACGGCCCCGCGACGCGATCAACGGCCCAGCGCCGCCTAGCGGGACGCTGGGGCGTTCGTCGCCCGACTCGGCTCACCGGGGCGCTCACCGGGGACTCGACGGGGCCAGCGACGCCCATCGCGGCGGTTCGTTTTGGCTGGCGGGGAGTCAGCGGCCGCGGCTCACCGCGACGCCCCAAGCGATCGCTACGCCGGACGCGGCGCCGGCGGCGAACACTGCCAAGAGGGTCATCGGGTCGGCGGCCATCACGTGGGCGAGCTGGAGCATTTCGTGCGTCAGAGGGCGAGGGGAGATCGGGTGGGTTGACCCTCCGAGCGTACTGACCGCGGGTCAAGGCGACAAGTTCGCAAGGAACGCCAGGTACTGCTCCTCGAGCGTTCGCCAGCTGCGCCCCGTCTGCTCTGCTAGCTCGGTGGGCCGGTCACTCCGGCTGTACACTTCCCGCAGCGTGTCGACCAGCGCGGCCCGGTCCGCCTGCTCGCCGTGCATGAGCATCGTCACCACGCCGGCCGCTTGGGCGTACGCGCCGGGCAGGTCCTCGACGCGTTGCAGGTCGGTCATGCCGAGCCCGGCGAGCCTCTCGAGCGGCATCACCGGCCCCTTCGCCACGGCCGACGGCAGGCGCCCCTGGGCCGGGTGGCAGAGCGTAAAGCCGGCCCGTCCGTCGACGGGCGAGAGCATCTCGAAGTAGCAAGCGACCCCCTCGACGAGCCAGAAGTTCGTGTCCCGGCCCGCGCCGACACGGCCCGGGCCGTTCTCCGCGAACATCTGGTGCGCGGCCTCGTGGTAGAGCGTGGCCCGCAGCAGCGACGCGTCGGCCTCGGCGCCCGAGTGGTAGAAGTGGGCTTCGCGGGCGTCGTCGAAGTAGATGCCGAGCGTCTCGGCGATGCGCGGCTGCCGCCGCCGCAGGTGCGCGGTGTAGCCCGCCTTGTCGCGGTGGTGGAACACCCGCATCGGCCGCGCCGGCCGCGCCGGCCGCTGGCCTTCGAAGAACAGGTCGCGGAGATCGCTCTCCGAGTACAGGTAGCCCGCGAAAGCGTTTCGCCACGCCTGGTGGAGCGCTTCGAGCTCCGCGGCCAGGCGCGTGGCCGCCTGGATCGAGTGGTTGGACTGCACGACGAAGCGGTCGGTGCGGACGGCCCAGCCGTCGAGGATGTCGGACCGCGCCCGGTCGGCCGTCGCCGCGTCGACCCACCGGCGGCCAACGCGGCGCTCGCCTGCCTCGTAGCGCGACAGCTCGTCCGCCCGGACCCACCCGAACCGCCCGTCCCAGCGGTAGCCGCGCCGGTGCTGGCGCGCCTGGTAGGGGGTCATCCACTGGCCGTCGGAGCGCTCGTAGGAGAGCACCCGGCGGGCTTCGGGGTGGTCGGGGTCGGCCAGGAGGGCCTCGGTCGCCAAGCGGAACGCGTCGGCCGCCGCGCCGCTCTGGGCGGCTTGCTGCGCCCAGGCAAACAACTCGTCGGCCGATTCGGCCGGCCGATCGACCGGATCAGCCGCCGTGTACCCATCGGGCACGATCGGCAGCGTGCTGCCCAGCCAGGGCTCGGCGGCGGACGAGCAGCCAAACCCGCCAGCAATCAACAGCAGCACGCCGCGGCGCAGCAGCGCGACGTGCTTTCCGGCGGATTTGGCGGGCGGCATGCCCCAAGTTTAGGCAGCCGCTCGTGCTGCGGGGGCGGGCCGTGGTGCGGCGGGCGGGGGCTGGCCCCACGGCGCGGGCCGGTTGTGCGGCTTTGGCGGCTTCTGACGGCGGCGCGCCGGGGGGGCTACCAGCCCGCCTAGTGCGCGAACCCGTTTCGTCAACCGCAACGGGGCCTCAAAGTGCGAAAAACAGGCGAAGTTTTCGCGACTAAGTTTGACCCGGATATCGGCCTGCCGTAAATTGCCGCTGGAGCTGGCCCGTCGGGCCGGCGATTTGCCCCGCGTCCGCCCTCACGAGACTCCTTGCTCCGGCCGGCGTCGGCGATCGAGCCGATCGACTTCGCCGCGCCCGCCGTGCCGAGCCTCGGGAGGTTTTTTTGAGTTGGGCCGCCGCATGCAGCACGGTGCGGCCGCCATGCGACTGTTTCTGCGTGCAGACTGAGAGACGAAGCGTTGACTGGTACGGTTAAGAAGCTGACTGAGAAAGGTTTTGGGTTTATCGAGGGGCAAGGGGGAGACATCTTCTTCCATTGCTCGGCAGTCGTCGACAACGGCTACGACAGCCTCCGTGAGGGGCAGCAAGTTGAGTACACCGAGGGCCAGGGCCCGAAGGGCCCCCGCGCCGAGAACGTGAAGCCGGTCGAGTAGTTGCTGCGGCCAAGTGGTTGCGACCCATCGGCCGGTTGCTGCGGCCGAGTGGTTGCGACCCATCGGCCGGTTGCTGCGGCCGAGTGATTGCGACTCATCGGCCGGTTGCTGCGGCCAACGATTGCGACTCATCGGCCGGGGTTCGACCCGAGCGTTCTAGCAGGAAGCCATCAATCGCCGCCCGGCGCCGCGCAAGCGGGGCCGGGCGTTTTTTGTTTAGCGGCTGTCGATGGATGGATCGCGCAGAGACGCGGAGACAGCAGAGCAGAGGGGGCTCACGCCAAGGCGCGAAGGCGCGAGGACTTTCGCCAGTTGGGATTCATGCCGACAGAGCGTGGACTGCCGGCTCACGCTCGGGATGGGTGAGGGCGTGGAGCGAGAAGAAGCATTCCGAGAGGCTTGCTGGGATTTCGAGCGCCTCGGGACGCGGCGTGCTGTCCGACGAACGGTAAACGCCCGCCCAAACGAACAGCGAGCTCTTCGAAAAAGAGAACGGGGCGGGTTGCGGCATCGGGCCGAGATAACGCGGGTTGTCGAGCTGTAGCGACGCTCTGGATGAGCTGATCGTTTGTAACTTGTCGACGTCCCGCGCATAGTTCGGCGCGGCACGCGGGAGATATTTGAGCTCGATAACGGCGACCACCCGTCGTGCGCTACAGATGAGCACGTCTGGATAAACACGTCGGCCGTCTACCAAGCGAACGCGGGGTTCAACTACGAGGAACTGCGACGCCGCCTGCGAGGGGCTTGCGAGCCGCGCACAGAAGGCGGCTTGCAGGCTTCGTTCTGAATTGATTCGGCGGTTCGCGTAGTCCTCATCGATCGTCGCGGTCCAAGCGTCGAGCAAGCGGCGTTTGAGGAGACGTCTCATCGATTGGACTTAGCGCCTTCGCGGCTTTGCGTGAGTTCTCTCTGCTGTCTCTGCGACTCTGCGCGACACCCCACGACGCGCCCGCCGGGAGCTTACGCTTCCCGGATCGCTGGGGCTTCGCTTACGCGCCGCCCTGCTCGGCCATCGCGGCGTCGAAGGCCACGTCGCTCGGGGCGAAGTCGAGCCGCTTGACGAACTCGGCCGCCTCGCGCGCGCCGTGCTCTCGGTCCATGCCGGAGTCTTCCCACTCGACCGACAGCGGGCCCTGGTAGCCGATCACGTTGAGCGCGCGGATGATCTCCTCGAAGTTCACCCCGCCCCGGCCCGGCGAGCGGAAGTCCCAGCCGCGGCGCGGGTCGCCGAAGTTCAGGTGGCTGGCGAGGATCCCCTGGCGACCGCCGAGCGTGACGATCGCGTCCTTGATGTGCACGTGGTACTGCCGGTCGGGGAAAGCGCGGATGAACTCGACCGGGTCGACCCCCTGCCACATCAGGTGGCTCGGGTCGAAGTTGAAGCCGAACGCCTCGCGCCGGCCGACCGCCTGGAGGGCGCGCTCGGCGGTGTAGATGTCGAAGGCGATCTCGGTCGGGTGGACCTCCAGGCCGAACCGCACGCCGCACTCGTCGAACACGTCGAGGATCGGGTTCCACTGCTCGGCGAAGAAGCCGAAGCCCTCCTCGACCATCGACTCGGGGACCGGCGGGAACGAGTACAGCAGCGGCCAGATCGAAGAGCCGGTGAACCCGTTCACGACCGACACGCCGAACTTCTGCGCGGCGCGGGCCGTGTTCTTCATCTCCTCCACGCAGCGGGCGTTCACCCCCTGGGGCTTGCCGTCGCCCCACAGGCGCGGGGGGAGGATCGCTTGGTGGCGTTCGTCGATCCGGTCGCACACGCCCTGCCCCGCCAGGTGGTTGCTGATGGCGTGGCACTCCAGGTCGTAGCGGTCCAGCAGGGCACGCTTCTCGACCACGTAGTTGGGGTCGTCGATCGCCTTGTCGACCTCGAAGTGGTCGCCCCAGCAGGCCAGCTCGAGCCCCTGGTAGCCGAAGTCGGCCGCCATCGGGGCGAGCTTCTCCAGCGGCAGGTCGGCCCACTGGCCGGTGAACAGCGTGACGAGACGCGACATTGGGGGGCTCCTGCGGAGCTAGCCGGCAGACGGCAGCAGGCAGAAGGCAGGCTCGCTATCCTGCCTTCTGCCTGCTGCCGTCTGCCTACTCGCTCGCCGTGCTAGAGTGTCAGTATGAACTTGCGAAGAGCATCCATCGCCGCCGCGGCTTGCCTCGGCGCGGCGGCGGCGGCGAGCGCCGCGGCGCCGTCGGTCGAGATCGCCAACCAAGCGGGGCCGCACGGTACCGCGCCGCGCGAGTGGCTTCAACGGTTGGCCGAAGCCGGCGCGGGGCCGGCCCGGTTGGTCGCCGCGCGCGGCAAAGAGCGGCCCCGGTTGGTCGAGCTGGGCGAGGGCTTGGGGGGGCGGCCGATGGTCAAGCTCTACGGCGTGCTGACCCGCGACGGCGAGCTCCTGTTGCCGGGCCCAACCGGTCCGAAGCGGTTCGGCCGCAGCGACCGGGCCGCACTCGAGGAGTACTTCCAGCGGATCGCGGGGGACGGGCCGGCGGCGCTCACCGAGCCCCGCGGCAAGTTCGGCCTCACCCGCGCCGAATTCGTCGACCTGTTCACCAGGCTCCAAACCCCGCTGCCCGAATGGCCTCAGCCGCCGACGCTCCGCCGCGCGATCGACGACGTGAGCCGCGCGGCGCGGGTCAAGATCGACGTTGCGCCCGCCGCCGAAGCCGCGCTGGGCACGACGGCCGACGCCGCCGACGAGGTGCGGGGCCTCGCCAGCGGCGCCGGACTCGCCGCGATGCTGCGCGCCGAGGGCCTCGCCCTCCAGCCGCGGCGGCCGGTCGGCGAGGGGGTGCGGCTCGTGGTTGCGCCGGCGAAGGAGGCCGACGACCCTTGGCCCGTCGGCTACGAACCAGAGGTCGCGATCGGGGAAGCCGCGCCGGTGTTGTCGGAGTTCCTGACGGTTGAGGTCGAGGGCTACACGCTGTCCGAAGCGATCGACGCGATTCGACCGCGGCTGGAGGTCAACGGCGAGCCGCTGGCGATTGTGTACGACCACTTCGCGCTCCGCCGCGACGGGGTCGACCCCGCGGCCGTCGAGGTCTCGTTCCCCAAACGACGCACGTTCTACAAGCGGCTGCTCGGCGCGCTAGCGAACCAAGCCGGGCTCGGCGTCGAGCTCCGCGTCGACGAGAACGGCAAGCCGCTGCTGTGGCTGTCCCGCTGAATCGCTAACCCCGTCGCGGCGCGGCCCGTTAGCCGCGATTGCGCCCCCGGCCGCCCATCATCGCTCGCATGTCGCGGCCGGAGCTTGGCTCTTGGCCCATGGCCTCGAGCTGCTGGTCGACCATGCGGCGGAACTCGCTCATCTGGCCGCGCGTCCCGGCGTCGACGAAGTCGAGCCGCTGCTTGCGGAACTGGTCGCGCTGCGCCTCGCTCATCTGGCCCCCGCCCCACGGCGGCCCCCCGCGCTCCCCTTCGGGCCGCGCGGCGCGTTCTTTCCGAGCGGCGACGATCTCCGCTGCGCGGGCGCGGGCTTCCTCTTGCAGCTGATCGGGAGGGAGTTCGAACAGGGTGTCCATCCGCTCGGCGATGCGGGCGCGCATGTCGGGGCGGCTCCGCTGGAAGAACTGCTGGCGCTGCTCGTCGGTGAGCTGGCGCACCTGGTCGCGAAAAGCCTGCCGCTGGGAATCGGTGGCGTCGTCGGCGAAGGCCTTGCTGCGCAGGGCCTCTAACTCGGCGACCGCGGGGTCGACCCGCTCGCCCCGCAGCGCCCAAGCGGCGCCGCAGAGCAGCAGCAGGGCCACTATCGCCAACGGCCACCTGCGTTTGTTCTTCGTCGGGGACTTCTTTGTCATGCTCGTTTTTCCTGGCGGCTAATCCTCGGCGAGCACGATGCCGTCGACGTGCCCGTCTAGATAAAGGAAGTTGCGCGAGCCGTCCTGACCGACCGGGCCGTGGACGGCCTCGAAGTCGTTGACGACCCACACGCGCGTGCTGCTCCGCTGCGCGCCGGTGCGGCGGTCGGCGAGCACTTGGGGGCGTGTCTTGTCGCCGACGCGGTCGCCTTGGTACTCGTAACTGGTGCCTTCGGTGTCGAAGTAGCTGCGGTCGGGGTCGTCCTCGCGCTGGGTGTCCGAAGGGCACCGCCAGACGAGCGCGTTGTCTTCGGTGAAGCCGGCGAGCACTTCCGGCAAGCCGGGCCGACCGTCCACGTTGGCGGTCTTCGGCAGCCGCGGCGCATCGGGGAACTTGGCCCGAGCGCCTTGCGATTGGAGGTGCTGCTCCAGCGCGAGCCCCACCTGCCGCAGGTTGTTGCGGCACTCGGTCCGCCGCGCCGAAGCCCGCGCCGCCTGCACCGCTGGCAGCAGCAAGCCGAGCAGCACGCCGATCACGGCGATCACCACGAGCAACTCAACGAGGGTGAACCCTCGGCGGGCCGCACGACGCAGGGGCGGGAGTCTTTCCATCGTCCGGAAGAAAAGCGGGCGGGGTGTCGCAGAGGCATCCGGTGCGGGCGCCCGGCCGCTGCGCGGGGGCCCGTTAGCTTCAACCGCGCGGCGGGGGCCGCGGCGCCGTAGAAATCTTGCGGATTCCTTTCCGCCGCGATTGGGCAAGCTGGGCTAGACGCGGCGTGACCGCCGCGGGATGGTCTCCGGCAGAGAAAGCGCCCAGCGCGCGCCGTGTTCCCCCGCCGAGTGAGCCGTCCCGGATGTCGACTTTGTTGCCCCACGTGTGGGGCGAGGTGATGGTCCCCCCCGGGGGGGCGACCGAGGTCTCGCTGGCGGTCTCCGAGAGCTACTCGGGGCTGACGCTGCCGATCCCGGTCTTCGTCCGACGCGGCTCGGAGCCCGGTCCGGCGCTGTTCGTCACGGCCGCGTTGCACGGCGACGAACTGAACGGCACCGGCGCCGTGCGTCAGTTGATCGCGGACTCCACGCTGCACCTGGCGCGCGGCACGCTGCTGCTGGTGCCGGTGCTCAACCTGCTCGGGTTCGACCGCCACAGCCGGTACTTGCCCGACCGCCGGGACCTCAACCGCTGCTTCCCCGGCGCGGCGTCGGGCAGCCTGGCGAGCCGGATGGCGTCGATCATCTTCCAGGAGATCGTGGGCCGCTGCGACTTCGGCGTCGACCTCCACACGGCTGCGGTGCGGCGGACCAACTTCCCCAACGTGCGTGCGGACCTGTCCGAGCCGCGGGTCGCCGAGCTGGCGCGGGCGTTCGGCTCGTCGATCATCGTCGACGGGGAGGGCCCCGACGGCTCGCTCCGCCGCGAAGCCTGCCGCGCGGGCAAGCCGACGATCATCCTCGAAGGGGGCGAGGTCTGGAAGGTCGAGCCGTCGGTCGTCGAGTACGCGGTGCGGGGCGTGAAGAACGTGCTCTCGCACTTGGGGATGATCGAGGAGCCGGCTGTCGAGCCCCCCTACCAGGTCGAGGTCCGCCAGACCACGTGGGTGCGTGCCGACCACGGCGGGTTCCTCCACATGCACGTGGGCCCCGGCGACACGGTCCGCGCCGGCGCGCCGCTGGCGACCAACACGAGCCTGGCGGGGAGCGTGATCGAGGTGTTCCGTTCGCCGGTCGACGCGGTCGTGCTCGGCACGGTGACCCTCCCCTCGATCGCGCCGGGCGACCCGATCTGCCACCTGGGGGTGCTCGAGAAGAGCCAGCCGGGGCCAGGGGCGCGGGGCATCGATCGGCGCCGCGGCGAGTTGCCGGACGACCACCTGCAGAACCGGCTGCTGGGCGACCTGGCCACGAACATGATCGTCACCGACGAGCCGCCGATCGACCCGCTGACCCTGGCCGCCGACGACGACGAGACCGACGAGGGCATGGGCCACGAGGAAGACACGTAGCGCGGCGGGCGGGTGTCACCGCCCGGGATGGCTCGTGCAGTGGGAGTCGCCCCGGGTGCGTGACAAGGCGGGCGACGAGAGGCAAGATCGCATGCTTCGGCGAGCGGATCGCGAAGCGGCGGCCCGTCGTGTGGCGCAACGACCGCCTGCTGCTCGAGGCGCTAGCGGTCCCGCTGTCGATGGCGATGGTCGCCGGGCTGTGGTGGCGCTTGGGCTGGTTCCCGCATTGGTCCGGCGCCGCGGCGACTTCGGCCGTCGGCGCCTGGACCACCCGGCGCCTGGGCCGCCCGGTGGCCGAGCGGTTCTACACGGGGCCGCAGATCGTGCGCGGCGTGAAGCCCCAGCCGGCGTTCTTCCGGCGGCTGGCGTCGCCGGGGGAGTGAGCGGCAAGTATACTTTGGCAGTTCCCCGCCTTTGCCCGCCGTACTCCCATGGCTAGCGCGTCGCTTCCCCCGACGATCGAGTGGACCGTCGCCGATCTGGCCGAGCGTTTCGGGCCCGACATGCCGTTGGTCCGGATCGTCCGCGACCCGCGCCCGGGCACTGCGACCGTCGAGGATGTCGTACGCTTGGACGACCACGAGGATCGCCTCTGCGAGCTGATCGACGGCGTGCTTCTGGAGAAAACGATGGGGTTCTGGGAAGCCTACCTAGCGAGTCGGCTGGTTACGATCCTGGGAGCCTTTGTCGGGGCGCATCGAGTCGGGATAGCCGCAGGGGCCGACGGGATGCTCCAGCTGTTCCCCGGGCAGGTCCGTATCCCGGACGTGTCGTTTGTGTCGTGGGCGCGGCTCGAGGGCTCCGGGTTTCCTGACGAGGCCGCACCGCTCTTCGCACCGGACCTCGCTGTCGAAGTGCTCAGCCGCAGCAACACCAAGCGCGAGATGGAGCGAAAGCTCCGGGAGTATTTCGAGGCCGGCACGCGCCTGGTGTGGTACATCGACCCGCCCACTAAGACCGTCATCGTGTACACGGCGCCCGATTCTCCGAGCGTGCTCACCGAGCAAGACACGCTCACCGGCGGCGACGTGCTCTCCGGCCTCGAGATCGACCTCCGCGCCCTCTTCGCGACGCCCCAGCCGCCGGCGAAGGGCTGAGCTACGACCATCGGCTGGCACGCACCCGGCGTGTGCCCTGAGTGGAACGCTCCCGCCGCGCCCCCTTTGGCCGGCCGCGGTTTCCGGCTTGAATCGTGGTTTCCCCACGAGTCACGAGCCACGAGTCACCAGCCACGCCGCCCCTCGGATGCCTGCTAGCACGCCCCGCCGCAGCGACGCCAAGAAGATGGCGGCCGCGCAGAAAGAGATCTCCGTCAGCGAGTTCTTCGCGAAGAACCGCCACCTGCTGGGGTTCGACAACCCCCGCAAGGCGCTGCTGACCACCGTCAAGGAAGCGGTCGACAACTCGCTCGACGCGTGCGAGGAGGCCGGCATCCTGCCGGAGATCTGGGTCCACATCGAGGCCACCAGCGCCGGCAAGTACAAGATCGGCGTGCAGGACAACGGGCCGGGGATCCTCAAGAAGCAGATCCCGCTGATCTTCGGCAAGCTGCTGTATGGCTCGAAGTTCCACCGCCTGCGGCAGTCGCGCGGCCAGCAAGGCATCGGCATCTCGGCGGCTGGCATGTACGGCGTGCAGACCACCGGCAAGCCGGTGAAGATCGTGTCGAAGGTCTCCGTGCGCAAGCCGGCCCACTACTACGAGATCCAGATCGACACGAAGCGCAACGTGCCCAAGATCCTCAACGGCAAGGGCGAGGGGGTCGACATCCCGCCGGGGGAGAAGGGCGTCAAGTACATCAAGGACCACGGCATCGAGTGGGTGCCGATCGACCACGGCACGCGCGTAACGATCGAGCTGGAGGCCAAGTACATCCGCGGCCGCGGCTCGGTCGACGAGTACCTCGAACAGACCGCGATCGCCAACCCGCACATCTCGCTGCACTACGTCGACCCGGACGAGTACCAGTACGACTACACCCGCAGCACCGAGTCCCTCCCGCCCGAGCCGAAGGAGATCAAGCCGCACCCGTACGGCGTGGAGATCGGCCGGCTGGCGACCCTCTTGGAAGAATCGGAGGACCAGAGCGTCAGCGAGTTTTTCCGCACCAAGTTCAGCCGCGTCACGCCGGCGGTCGCGAAGCGGATCTGCGAGGGCGCGAAGGTCGGCGCGCGGACCAAGGTCCACAAGGTCGAGCGGCCGCAGATCGAGAAGCTCTACGAGGCGATCCAAGCGACCAAGATCTCCGCGCCAGAGACCGACTGCATCTGCCCGATCGGCGAGGACCTGATCCTCCGCGGCCTGCACCACGTGGTGCCGGGCGAGTTCTACGCGGCCGCCACGCGGCCGCCGAGCGTGTACCGCGGCAACCCGTTCGTGGTCGAGGTGGGCCTCGCCTACGGCGGCGCCGCGCCCACCCAGAATATCACGGCGGACCTGCTGCTGGAGCTGCTGGAGGAGACCGACACGCGCACCGTGCGGCAGTTCCTCATCAACACGTTCAACGGCCTCGGCGCCGAGTCGGCCGACCGGATCGTCAAGCAGAGCGGCCTGAAGACCCGGCAGACCCCCAACAAGCTGAAGCCGAAGGACCGCGAGAAGCTGCTGCACGCGATGAAGAACGTGAACGTGGCCGAGGGCCAGCAGATGGACGTGCTGCGGTTCGCCAACCGGGTGCCGCTGCAGTTCCAGCAGGCCGCCTGCGCGGTGACCCAGACCGTGACCGCGACCAACTGGCGGGGCTACGGCCTGAGCCAGTCGCGCGGCGCGTTGCCGAAGGGGCCGGTCACGCTGATGGTGCACATCGCCAGCGTGTGGGTGCCGTTCACCAGCGAGAGCAAGGAAGCGATCGCCAGCTACCCGGAGATCCAGAAGGAGATCCGCTTGGGGCTGCAATCGGTTGGCCGCAAACTCGGCATGTTCCTCCGCCGGCGCCAGAAGTCGAAGCAGCAGTCCGACCGCCGCGAGGTGTTCATGCGGTACCTCAAAGAGGTGGCCGGCGCGGTGAGCGTGATCAACGCGGCCGAGGAGAAGGAGCTGTACGAGCAGCTCTTGAGTGTGGCCAAGAAGCGCACCGCCGACGCCGACGTGAAGATGGACGACCGCGGCCGCAAGGTCGAGCACGACCCCGCGCAGATGAACCTCGGCGACAACGTGCTGATCGTCGACGCCGCCCACCACGAGGCCGCGATCAACCGCGTGGTGACCGCGCCGGAGGAAGCCAAGGAGCCCGAGGAGAACGGCGAGCTTGTTGGAGACTAGCCGCCTGCCACCTGGGCTGCCCGGTTATACTTGGCGTGGCCACGGGGTCTCCAGAACCTGAGGGTGAGATAGATGGTCCGGATCACGATCGACGACGATCTCAAGCAGAAGCTGCTTTCTTCGACCGCCGGCGAGGTCGTCGAGTTGGTGGACGGTTCGGGGAGGATCGTGGGGCGGGTACTGCCGGACTCATTCCAGCCCGGCCCCCCCCTTTCCGCCGCGACGCCCGACTACAGCGACGACGAGCTCGATCAATTGGCCGCCTACGACGGCCCGGCAATCTCCACCGAAGAGTTGCTCGAGCGCGTAAGGGCGTCGCGAAAGTGAGCTACGCGATAGCCTGGAATCCGGAGCCAACCAGAGTCATCGATGGCGTACTCGCCGTCGCTTCGGCCGAGGCCTGCGATCGGATCGAGGCGGCGCTGGTTTCGCTGCATGAAGCCCTCCGCATCTCACCCGAGTCGGTAGGCGAGTCGCGTCGAGAGTCGACCGACAGAGTCGTGATAGCCGACCCTCTCATCGTTCGATTCTCAGTCGATCCAGCGCGTCGACTGGTCAGGGTGTACGCGGTTTCTGTGTTCGACAATCTTGTCTAGCAAGCCACCGCCTTGCACCCGCTCCAGCTCCCCACCGCCGCGCAGCTCGAAAACCATCGCTGGAGCGTCGTGTCGCTCGTGGCGGCGAACGTCATCCCGCTGGCGGGCGTGTTGCTGCTGGGCTGGCGGGTGTTCGACGTGGTCTTCGTGTACTGGCTCGAGAACGTCGTCATCGGCGCGATCAACGTGCTGAAGATCCTCACCTGCTCGCCCGACCCCGGGCTCGTCGCCCAGCGCTACGCGGAACGGCTCGCCTCGCTCCCGCCCGAGCAGCGCGAGCAGCTCGAGAAGCTCACCGCCGGCGGGGCGGCTTGGAACGCCTCGAAGCTGTTCTTCGCGCCGTTCTTCACGGTCCATTACGGCCTGTTCTGCTTCGTGCACGGCGTGTTCGTGGGCGTGCTGGCGGGCGAGGGGGGGCCGCTGGGCGGCTCGATGAACCCGTTCGGGACCGCGATCGAAGCCCTGCAGAGCCCCGCCCTGCTGGTCGCCGCGATCGGCCTCGCGGCGAGCCACCTGGTGTCGTACTTCACCAACTACCTGGGGCGCGGCGAGTACCGCCGCCTGACGCCGCCGGAGCTGATGATCGCGCCGTACGGCCGCGTCGTCGTGCTGCACGTGGCGATCGTGCTGAGCGGGTTCTTCGTGATGACGCTCGGCTCGCCCGTCTGGCTGCTGTTGCTGCTGGTCATCGGCAAGACGCTCTTCGACCTCACGCTGCACCTGAGGGAGCACGAGCGAGGCGCTGGGTCGAAGGCGCTAGGCGCTAGTTGAGCGCGGACGGGTCGCTGCTTAACTTCAGGGCCCCCCAGCAAGAACTCGCGCCTAGCGCCTCGCAACTAGCGCCTCGCCCCCATGCCCCGCCTCTCCGAAGACTGGCTCGCCGTGCTGCTCGGGGTCGTGCTGCTGGCGGTATGCCTCGGGGCGGCCGTCGCTTCGGGTGACGCCGGCAACCCGCTCACGCCGCTGCTCGCCACGCCGGGCGGCTGGTCGGAGTCGCCGGTCGAGGCCCTGGCGTCGGGCCGGTGGGCCGGAACCCTCGGCGCCGGCACGGCCACGCTGGCGACTTTTGCTGCCGCGGCGTGGCTTGGGGGACAGAAGGTGGGACGCTTCGCGGCGGGGTTTGTCGGAGTGTTCTTGCTCGCGGCGGTGTCGATCGCGTTGTCCGAGCAAGCGACGCTCGACTACTGGGGCCTCGCCTACGCGCTGTGGGCGATCGTCATCGGCCTGGCGATCGCCAACACCGTCGGCACGCCGGCTTGGCTCCGGCCCGCGGTGCGGACCGAGCTGTATATGAAGGTCGGCCTCGTGCTGCTGGGGGCGGAGGTGTTGCTGGGGAAGTTGTTGGCGCTGGGCCTACCGGGCATCGGGGTGGCGTGGGTCGTCACGCCGATCGTGCTCTGCACGACGTTCTGGTTTGGCCAGCGCGTGCTGCGGATCGAGTCGCCTTCGCTGAACATGGTGATCTCGGCCGACATGTCGGTCTGCGGCGTTTCGGCCGCGATCGCCACCGCGGCCGCGTGCCGCGCGAAGAAGGAAGAGCTCTCGCTCGCGATCGGCCTGTCGATTGCCTTCACCGTGGTGATGATGCTCGCCATGCCGCCGGCGAGCCGGGCGATGGGCCTCTCGCCCGAGGTGCGCGGCGCGTGGATCGGCGGCACGATCGACTCGACGGGCGCGGTGGGCGCCGCCGGCTCGCTGCTGGGCGACGCTTCGCTCGAGGTGGCGGTCACCATCAAGATGATCCAAAACGTGCTGATCGGCGTCGTGGCGTTCGCCGTGGCGACCTACTGGGTCATGAGGAATCCGGAATCCGGAGTGCGGGATGCGGAATCCTTGCCGGGCGAGGCGCCTTCAGAGGATTCCGAACTCCGCACTCCGACTTCCGCATTCGCAGAGATCTGGCGCCGCTTCCCCAAGTTCATCCTCGGCTTCCTCGGCGCGTCGGTCGTCTTCTCGGCGATCACTTGGCTGCACGCCGACGGCGACGCGGTCGTCGACGCCACGATCGGCGGCGCCACCAAGACGCTCCGCACCTGGTGCTTCGCGTTGGCGTTTGTGTCGATTGGCCTCGAGACCGACTTCCGCACGCTCGCCGCCACGCTCCGCAGCGGCAAGCCGCTGGTGCTCTACGTGTGCGGCCAGACGCTCAACCTCTGCCTCACCCTGGCCATGGCGTGGCTGATGTTCGGCGTCGTGTTCCCGGACGCGGCGCGTGTTGGGCTTCGGGCTTCGGGCGTCGGGCCTCAGGGGGTGACCTCCGCCAGCGCCCCCCCGAAGCCCGAAGCCCGAGGCCTGAAGCCCGCCGCCCAGCGGCTGGCCGAGGCGGGCGTCGACCCCGGAGCGCTGTTCTACACCGACCACCCGCGGGCGTCCGCCGGTTGGGGTCGTGACGATTAGGCAAGCCGCTCGGCCCGGCGGGCCGAGTCGCGCGGGTCGTGACGGCTGTGACGGCTCGCCGGAAAACTCTCTGCGTTCCGAGCGTGCCGGGTCGATCCTCGGGGTTAGTCCGGCCAGGGCGATCTCTCGCTCCGCCCACGGACCCCGATGAAACACAACGGAGCAAGGAGGCTTCCGATGTCGTGGCGCCCGCGTCCTACCCGCCTCGCCCCCGCCCGCAACGCCGTCGCGGCGACCGCGCTCGTGTGCCTCGCGGCGACCACCGCATCGGCCTTCGAGGGCTGGAACGGCCAGCGGAGGCTGAGCCACCAGCGGCCCAACGACTTGTTCTACAACCACTACGTGGGCCCCGGTCCCAGTGGCACGACGGCGCAGCAGTACGTGTCGCCCGTGCCGGTCCCCCCGCAGATGGGCCACACGTACACCACGTACCAGCCGCTGATGCCGCACGAGTACATGTACAAGCATCATCGCAGCTACTGCACCTACCGGCCCGGCGCCGGTTGGACCCGTACGAAAGTCCGCTATCACACGGGCGGAACCCTGCTGCACCATGCCAGCTTCGGCCTCTGGGACGACGTGCCGCTGGGCTTCTTCCGCAACATCGACTTCATGAGCCACATCGACCACCTGCAGAAGCCGGACCTGTACTGAGCCCCCCAGCGCCGCCGACCGCGACCGCCCCCTTCCCCCTGACGAGCGAGACCGCGTCATGCGTTCCCCCCTGATCGCCGCGGCCGGCCTGG
This sequence comes from Botrimarina sp., assembly GCF_040219535.1. Taxonomy (NCBI): domain Bacteria; kingdom Pseudomonadati; phylum Planctomycetota; class Planctomycetia; order Pirellulales; family Lacipirellulaceae; genus Botrimarina; species Botrimarina sp. Next base: position 599,214 of record NZ_JAVJSH010000012.1, on the reverse strand, counting down.
CCGCCGCCACGCTGGTCGCCGGCGCGGCCGAGGCGAGCTACCCCGTCGTGTGGCCCCTGATGCGCGCCCAGCACTACAACTGGCACGACAGCTACGCCCACACCGAGTACGGCCGGCCCGTGGCGTTGGTCGTTCCGCCCACGGCTCAGATGCAGACGACCTACAGCTGGGGCGTGGGCTCCAGCTCGATCAGCCGGATCGACCACCAGTTCGGCCGCCACTACCCGGGCCCGGGCCCCTTCGGCGGCCCCTTCCAGCCGACCCCGGTGTGGCCGCAGAGCACCACGCAGTTCGGCGTGTACCACGTGCGGAGCGCGTGGTGACCCCCGGCTGACGAACCGATCAAGAGCGTCCCCCCTTTTGCTGAGGAGGCCGCCCGGGCCCTGTGCCCGGGCGGCCTTCTTGGTTTTTGGTAGGCAGCGCGACCCTGCGTCGGCGTCAATCGCGTTCGTCGGAACGCAGCCCTCGGAATCCGACGCTCGAGATCCACGGCCCTGGCTCGCGGGCAAGTTGCATCTCAATCAACGGCATGACTTCGGGGCTACTCACCGCCAGTTCCCCCGCGGCGATTTTCTTCTGGGCGTCGCGTAGCCGTTCCCAGACCTCATCGCACGTGTGTTCGCTGGGCTGCCAATTCACCCACACCCGATACGGCCCGCCCGCTAGCGTGCTCGCGGCGCCCTTCGCTCCGTTCTGCAGGCCGGAAACTTCGATCGTAGTGCTCTCGCTAGGATGGCGCAATTCGACAACGCCTTCTTGAAGCACGCCCCACGGCTTCCAATCCGAGATCTTGTGCAGCGAGAATTCGACGCTCGCCACTCCGCAGATATCCAGCGACGCAACCGCCCCGCCGCCGCCGCCGAGCCGGCCGACGAAGACGCCGTCGTTGAGGATCACGGGGGCGTTGGCAAAGTACATGTGGTCCAGCCGCACGCTCTCGAGCGACACCGGCCGAGGCGGGTCCTCGCCTTTAACACTAGGGACAAGGTTGAGTTGGTACTGACGACCGTCCGCGGATGTCGCCAGCTTGATCGCCCGCGGCTCAAGGCGACTGAAATCAATCGACTCCGGTTCGCTGCCGCTCTTCGCGACTTCAACGAGCAGCCGCGGTGCCTTCCGTGTTGGTTCGATTCGTACGGACTCTATCTCTCCATCGATCCGGTACGCGAACGCCAAATCGCCCCCGACAGATGCCGTGCCGCTTCCGTGCTCTTCGTAAGTCTCGATTCCCGCGTCGGGGAGGTAGGAGACAATCCTCGCGGCGACCGAAAAAATCCGCGGAGTTGATCCGACCTCGGCGGCGGAAGCCGTCGCAGCGTGAGCCGCTACCGCGATGAAGGAGAGAGCTTTGGCGCGTTTCATAAAGGGTTCTCCAGGTGGTAGGTGGTTTGTCGGGACACGAAGCCAACGCCCGGGAAATAACTTGCCTTAGTCGTATAAGCGGGCGCACCGGTGTCAGCGATCGGCGTCACCGGTGCGGGAGCGGGCGCCTCGACGACGACGGGCGCCGGCGGATCACTTGAAATCGAACGCCAGGCCCCGAGCCCCCAACCAACGGCCAGCAACACGCCGGCGGCGAGCGCGGCGACCGGCGCAGGAACCGACACGCTGTGTTGCCACCAAGAGGAGGTTGTGGGGCGTACTAGCGCCGCACGGGCAGCCCGGCGGTTGGCCCTCCGCATCGGGGCGGTCGGCTCGGCACGGCGGAGCGGCGAGAGCAGCTCACCGAGACGGTCCTCTTCGCTGGGCGTTGGTTCTGTGGAATCGTTCATGTTCGGTCCTCGATCGACGCGAGCGTCGCGGTCAGTTCTTGGCGGCCGCGGTGGATGCGGCTCTTCACCGTGCCCAGCGGAAGGCCGAGCGTCTGGGCGACCTCGCCCAGGGGGAGTTGCTCCACGAACGCGAGCACAAAGATGTCGCGCGTGGTCGCGTCCATGCCGCCCAGCACGCGGAGCGTCTGGCGGAGCTCGTCGCGCGCTTGGGCCTCGTGGCCGGGGCCGGCTGAGTCGTTCTCCGGCTCGCCGGCTGCTGCCAGCGGCTGGCTGCGTCGCCAGCGGTCGCGCCAGCGGCGGCGCTCGACGTTCCGCGCTACCGCGTAAACGAAGCCCCGCAGTTGGGCCGGGCCGCCACGCATCCTCGGCGCCGCGGCGACCAGGTCGGCGAACGCGTCGGCCGACTGCTCGCCGGCGAGGGCCGGGTCGCCGTGGATCGCGAAGAAGTAGCGGTAGAGTGGCCCTTCGAACTCGGCCACCAGCCGCTCGACGGCGCTGTCGTCACCCCGTTTCAGCTCGGCGAGAAAAGCGGCGTCAAACGGCATCGGGGCTCCTGCTGGCGATCGTCGGTTCGCCTAGAAGAGCCAGCAAGCAGCCCGCCGGTTGCAGAAAAGCCTGGAGATTGTGCGGGCGCAATTGAGCCGAGGGCGCTAGCCTCGGGCGATCGGAGCACCGGCCGCTGCGCTTCGTTCGCCCGAGGCTAGCGCCCGCGGCTGAGGCTAATGGCTTGCCGGCGCGTCACTTCGCCAGGCGGATGCCGCTGAATTGCCACCGCGCGGCGGTTGCAAAGAAATTGCGATACGTCGGGCGGATGTGGTCGCTGCTTGTCGCGCAGCTGCCGCCGCGGAGCACCTGCTGGTTCACCATGAACTTGCCGTTGTACTCGCCCAGCGCGCCGTCAGCCGCGCGGTAGCCGGGGTAGGGCGTGTAAGCACTGGCGGTCCACTCCCAGACGCCGCCGAGCATCTGCCGCAAGCCGTTGCCGCCGGTCTCCGCCGACGGCTGAACGGATTGCCCCGCCGCGACGAGCTTGTCAGCAAACCCTCCTGCGGTCTGCCTGCTGCCTGCTGCCTGCGGGCACGCCGCTTCCCATTCGAACTCGGTCGGCAGCCGTGCGCCGGCCCAGCGTGCGAACGCGTCTGCCTCGAAGTAGCTTACGTGCGTGACCGGCGCGGCCGGGTCGACGTCGGATCGGCCGGCGAGCGTAAACTCGGTCCAGCGGCCGTCCGCCTCGCGGCGCCAGTACAGGGGGGCGGACCAGCCCTCGCTCTTGACGGTGTTCCATCCTTCGGCGAGCCACAGCGTTGGATCCTCGTAGCCGCCGTCGGCGATGAACTGGAGGTACTCGCCGCACGAGACCGGGCGGTGAGCCAGTTGGTGTGGTTGCAGCAGTGCCTCGTGGCGGGGCCCCTCGTTGTCGTACGCGAAGCCGTCGCCGTCGTGGCCGATCGACCGCACTCCCCCCTCGAGATCGGCCCAGCCCTGTTCGCTCGCTTCGGACGGGGCGCGGGGGTCGTCGCGGAAGGCCGGCTCGAGCGGGTTCACCGCCAGCGCGTGCTTGATGTCGGTCAGCAGCAGCTCCTGGTGCTGCTGCTCGTGGTTCAGGCCGATCGCCAGGATGTGGCCAGCCTGCGGGTCTTCTGCCAGCGCGCCGCGCTCGGCTAGGCGGGCGACGGCGTCGTCGACCCGCCGGCGGTAGTCCCACACTTCCGAGAGCCCGGGCCGCGAGATCAGCCCCCGCTGCTGCCGCGGGAACTGCTCGCCGACGGTGTTGTAGTAGGAATTGAAGAGCACCGCGTACGCGGGGTCGATCGGCTCGTAGCCGCTCACCTCCCGGTCGAAGCGGCCGACGAGGAACGTCTCGAAGAACCAGGTGGTGTGCGCCAGCTGCCACTTCGCGGGGCTCGCGGCGGGCATCGACTGGAGGGTGCTATCCTCCGGCGTGAGCGTTTCGGTTAGCCGCTCGGTGAACCGGCGGACCCGTTGGTAGTCGTTGAGCATGGCCTTACATTCCGCCAGAACCGCCATGACGCCAAGGGCGCCAGGTACGCCAAGGACGGCTTTTGTGCGGACGGGACTCGGAGTTCACCACACAAACCGCTGTGGCGATTCTAAGCCGCGGCGCTTCGAGAGAGCTCTCTTTGCGACCTCGGCGCTCTTGGCGTCTTGGCGGTTTCTCTCGTGTCGCGGCTTTCCCCTGCGTGCCCCAGCGCGATAGATTGCCCACCTCTGGACAGAGCCCACGGAGGACCCCCGATGAGCAGCAACCCGCCCGCCTTCGGCGCGAAGAAGATCAAGCGCGAGAACCTCCCCAAGGGAGGCAATCTCTGCGAGTACTGCACGGCGAAGTGCTGCCACTACATCGCCGTGCCGTACGAGACGCCCACCGAGCGGGCGGACATGGATTACATCCGCTGGATCGTGCTGCACAACAATTGCACGTTCTTCCGCGAGGACGAGGACTGGTACCTCTTGGTGCACACCGTGTGCGAGAAGCTGCAGGACGACTACCGGTGCGGCGTGTACGAGACCCGCCCGCAGATCTGCCGCGACTACACGTTCGACAACTGCGAGTACGACGAGGACTGGACGTACGACTTCTACCTCGAGACGCACGAGCAGGTCTGGGAGTACGCCGAGGCCGCGTTCCAAGAGAAGGGCGAAGACATCCGCTCTCGCCGGCCGAACCCACTGGCCGTGTTGGCCTAGGGGCCGGCAGCAGGCAGCAGGCAGCGGGCAGGCTTGCTGGCGGAGCCGGACTGTTTAGCAAGACTGCCTGCTGCCCTCTGCCGGCTGCCCGCTATGCCAGAACGCATCACCCCCCGCACGCTCAAGGGCTTCCGAGACTACCCGCCGGAGGTGATGATCCCGCGCGAGCGGCTCATGGAGACCGCGCGGCGCGTTTACCGCTCGTACGGCTACGCTCCGATCGACACGCCTGCGCTGGAGTACCTGGAGGTGCTCACCGGCAAGGGCTCCGACGAGACCGACAAGCAGCTCTACCGCTTCCAGGACCACGGCGGGCGCGACGTGGGCCTGCGATTCGACCTGACGGTGCCGCTCGCGCGGTTCGCCGCGCAGCACGCGCAGCAGCTCGGCCTGCCGTTCAAGCGGTACCACATCGGGCCGGTCTGGCGGGGCGAGAACACGCAGAAAGGCCGCTACCGCGAGTTCGTGCAGTGCGATTTCGACACGGTCGGCGTGACGGGCGTCGCGTCGGACGTCGAGGTGGTGCTCGTCGTGCACGACCTGATGCTCGCCCTGGGCGTCGGGCGGTTCACGATCCGCATCAACCACCGCGGCGTGCTCAACGGGCTGCTCGAGACGCTCGGCCTGGCCGACCGCTCGGTCGAGGTGCTCCGCGCGCTCGACAAGCTCACCAAGGCCGGCCCCGACAAGGTCCGCGCCGAGCTGGCCGAGACCGCTGGCGCGACCGACCAGCAGGCGGACGCGCTGTTCCGATTCGCCGAAACCGGGGGCGACGCCCAAACCGTGCTCGACTCCCTGCGGCCCCTGGTCGGCGGCAACGCGCTCGGCGCGGCGAGCCTCGACCGGCTGGCGGAGGTCCTCGCCGGAGTCGCGGCCGGCGGGGTCGCTTCGGGGCGGGTGCAGATCGACCCCTCGATCGCCCGCGGCCTCGACTACTACACCGGCCTGGTGCTCGAGACCACGCTCGACGACCTGCCGGGGATCGGCAGCGTCGCCAGCGGCGGCCGGTACGACGACTTGGCCGGCGTGTACACCAACCAGGCGCTGCCGGGCATTGGCGCGTCGCTCGGCGTGGACCGGCTGCTGGCGGCCATGGAGGAGCTCGGCCTGGTCGACGAGGTCCGCACGCCGGCCGACGCGCTGGTCGTGTTCTTCGATGGCGATCGGCTCGCCGATTACGTGGCCCTTGCGGCCCGCCTGCGCGCGGCAGGCGTAGCGACGGAGGTCTACCCGGAGCCGAAGAAGCTGGGCAAGCAGCTGCAGTACGCGGACAAGAAAGGCTTCCGCTTGGCCGTGATCGCCGGGCCCGACGAGCTCGCCGCGGGCGAGTGCCAGCTCAAAGACTTGGCTACCGGCGAGAGCAAAACGGTCCGGCTCGACGCCGCGGCCGAAGCCGCATTGGCCGCGCTCGGCCGCGCGTGACGCCGGTGGTCACTGGTTGCGGATGGCGCGCTTCAGCACCAGGTCGTAGTACGGCTCGGTCGCGGGGTCGGGCTCGTTGACTAGAGCCCAACGGCCATCGCGGAGGATCATCTCGAAAGTTCGCTCTTCGTCTTCCGACTGGAGCTCGTGGATCGGCGATGTGCCCATCTTCTCGGCGACGGCGTCCTGCGTCGGCACCTTGAGTTGGTCGAGGTCGAGCCCCTCGATGTCCAGGTCGGCGACACTCTGTTCTTCTTGATTCTTCTTCTTTGTCGCCTCGTCGTCGCCCTTCTGGGGCTTGGGCAGGACGACCGTCACCTTCGAGTCGGAAACGAACGTCACTCGCGCGCGGTACGGCTCGCCCTCTTCTTCGGGGGGGAGCAGCTCGTGCTCCACCTGGATCCGTGCGGCCGCGACCGGGTCACCCGGCCCCGGCGCGCCGTCGACCGCCAGCGATTGGCTGCTAATCGATTGGTTCTCGAGCCCGTGCTTGAGGGTTTCGACGATCGCCTCGAAGCGATCCTCGGGCGTCCTCTCTCGGGGCGGCGGCTCGACCGCCGTCGACTGGGTCGGCTCGGGCTCGCACCCGGCTACTGCCACCAAGGCGAGTCCGGCCAACAGGGCCATCGCACCGGGTCGGAACCGACGGAAGCGGAGCGCTTTACGGACGCGTAGTAGGGCCATTGAACGGCTCGCGGGTCGCGATAGCGTGGGCACAGGGGAAAGGCTCAGGACGCCCCCTACGGGAGGATAGCACCGGCCAACGAATCGGACCAAGAGGCTGCGTCCGGTCTTGGACGCGGGGTCATTCGCCCTGGGCGGCGGCGCGTGGTGCGACCGCTCCAGCCGCGCCAGACGGCCTGCCCTGCAGGGAGGAAGCGCGGGAGGGGGGCCCACAGTCTCTTCGAGGAGAAGGGGAAGCCGTCAGAACGCGAAGGGGTCATCGGACGCGTCGCTGTCGCCCGCGGCCGGGGCTCCCGCCGCGAAGGGGTCCTCGGCGGCGGCCGGCGCGTCGCCGGTTGGGGCCGCCGGCTGCACGCCGAACGGGTTCGTCGCTGAGTCGAGGGGGGCCGCTTCGGCGCTGAGGTCCACCCCGAGGCTCTCGCCTAGGGCTTGCATCGGGTTCTGCCGGAACGACGCCAAGCGCTCCCCGCCGAACGGGTCGCGAGCGTCGCGGACCGCCGGCCCGACGGGCAACAGCGGTTCGTCCGGATCGGGCAGCTTCGCCACACGCAAAGAGCGCTGCAAGTCCTGTGGCGAGCGGGCCGAGGCCAGCGCCGCCAGCGGCAGGTGCACCTCGCGTCGCAACGCGGCGATCTGCTGCCGGTTGAGGCCGCGGTAGCCGTAGCCCTGCTTCGGCGGGGCCACGCCGTCCGGGATCGTCGACCAGTCGATCGGCGCCCGGCGGCCCGAGTCCGCCTGCTGCGACTCGGCGTCAGAGCCGTCGGCCGGCGAAGAGGAACTCGCCGTCGCGGACGACTCGGCCGACGCTCCGGCGGGTGGACCCTCGGTCGCAGTCGTTTGGGCGTACGCCGCGCCAGTCGCCAAGGCCAGGCCCACGGCCGTCACACATCGGACGACCCCCAGCCGCCAACGCAGTGGACTATCTCCAAAGCTCTCCATAGGTCTCGTATCCGTCCAGCGTGACTGGCTTCTCGTCCGAAGCGGGGGGGGTCGACCGAGGCGTCGGCAGACCTCCCAGCATAATCGCCGTGACGGCCGTGACAAACCACCGCGCGGGCGGCCGCCCAACGGGCCGGCCGGGTCCGCCGGCCGGGGGAATCACCTCGAAACGTTGGTCAATCCGCCGCTGCCGAGCTGTTTTTTCATCTCGTCGAACTGCTCGCGCTCGAGCTTTGAGAGCGATTCACGATCGAGCCCCAGCTCGATCGCCTCGTTCCAAGCTAACCGCGCTTCCTCGTTGCTGCCGGCTCCCATGTAGGCCGTGGCAAGGTGGAAGTACTTCGAGGGGGTCGGCCGATCGATCACGGCGAGCCGCAGGTCGGAGATCGCGTCTTGGAAACGCTTGTCGACGATGGCGACCACCGCGCGGGTGTCGAGGATGTCGGTGCTGGGGCCGAGGAAGTCGACCGCTTCGTTCACGTACTGCTCGGCTTGCTTGAGCGATTCGCTATCGGCATTCGCCAGCGCCAGCAAGTAGGCGAGGTTGTTGAGCACGACCGCTCGGTTGAAGCCGGTCAGGTCGGGACGATCGAGCAGCTTTTGGTAGATGGCGACCGCCTCGGCGTATTGGCGGCGGAGGTCGAGCATCTCGGCCTGCTGCAGCTGCAGAGCGATCATGTCGGGGTCGTCGCGGAGCCCGCGCTCGATCACGCCCGACACCCGGTCGAACAACGCGGCCTGCCGGTCGTCGGACTCGTCGATCGCGCGGATGATCGCCAAACCCCGCTGGGCGATCGCCGCGGCCGGGGCGTCGTCGCGGAGCGACTCCAGCTGCTCGATACCCTCCTCGGCGTCGACGTGCTCGCCAACGAACTGCGCGAGCGCGAGCTTCTCGTTGACCCCGCCCACCTTGGCCGCCAACTCGTACACCTTCCGGGCCTTCGGGTAGTCCTCGAACTCCGTCAGGCGGGCGGCCACGAGCCGCAGCAGCGGGACTTGTTCGGGCGTGATCTGGCTGGAGTCGCGGGGCAGGATCGTCAGCAGCGCCTTGGCGGCTTGCTCCTTCATCCCCTTCTTGAAGGCGACCCGCGCTGTCAGCTCCTTCGTCTGGGCCGACGACCCGGCGATCTCGCGCAGGCGCTGCACCTGCCGCACCGCGCGGTCGATGTCGCGGGTTCCGCCGCGCTGCAGCAGCATCTGCACGTACGAGATGCGGACCTCCGGGTCCTCCGGGTAGCGTGCGATCAGGCTGACCATCTGGTCGCGGCAGTCGCGCCAGCGCCCGAGGGCGAAGTACAGCTTGGCCAGGTTCAGCTCCGAGCTCTTCGACAAGCGTTGTTGCTCGCCGAGCTCTTCCAGGAGCTTCGCGGCTTTCTGGCGCGACACCGGCTCGGGCCGGGGAGCGAGGATCTCGGCCAGCAGCAGTCGGTCGGCCCGCGGCAGCGTCCCGCCCTGGGCGTTGGACGAGAGCAGCCGCTCCGCGTCGCGGAGTTCTTGGTAAGTCCCCTTGCCGGCCAGCAGCCGGGCGGCTTGCGTGCGCGCCCAGCGCACGGCGGGCGTGTCCGGCGGCACGACCTCCTCGGCGGCGCCGCGGAGGATCTCGTTGATCAGCGCCGTGGCCTTCTGCACGCCATCGCGCTGCCCGTAAGAGGGGCTCAGGTAGAACGTGGCCGCCATCCGGGCCGCGTTGATGCGTGCGGCGCCCTCGGAATTATCCAGCGCTTGCTCGAACAACGCTTCGGCGTCCATGCGGCGGTTCACGACCTGGTAGCAGTGGGCGAACATCAGCGGGTTCTGGTCTTCGGCCAGCACGAGCTGTGCTTGCCGGATGGTGTCGTCCGCTTTCACCCCTTGGCCGCTCGCCGCGTAGAACTCGACCAGGGCGATCCAGCCTTCGGCCGCTTCGGGGTTGAGTTGGACGACCTTCTCGAAGGCCTTGCCGGCCTGCTCGATGAGGTCGCTCTGCCTCTGCTTGTCGATCGACTCGCCGACCGACGCGCGGGCCAGGAACCGGCCGAGCCAGAGCTGGGCGGCCGCGTCGTTCGGGGCCGCGGTGGCGTACGCCTGGGCGGCCACGATCGCCTCGTCGATGCGACCGGCTTGCCGCAGGCTCTCGGCGTACTCCTTGCCGAGGAACCGCGAGCGGGCCGCCTCGCCGAGCCCCTCCATCCGCTCCAGCGCGTCCGCGTAGCGTTCTTGGTTCATCAGGAGCTTCACGTACTGCAGCAGCGTGAGCGCGTCTTGTCGGCCCAAGTCCGCCGCGCGGTCGTAGCTGGCCAGCGCGGCCTGGACGTCGCCGCGGACCAGCGCGATGCGCCCCTTGAGCGTGTGCAGGTCGGCCCACTCGCCGCGGTTGGCCAGCGCCCGGTCGACCAGGCCTTCGGCCTTTTTGAGCAGGGCTTCGTCGCGGCCGCCGGTCTGCCACTCGGTGATCAGGCGGTAGGCCTCGGTGAACTGGTAGGTGGGGTCCTCTTGGCTGCCGACCACCTCGAGGATCTGCTTCTGCACGTCGCGCATCGCTTGCTGATCGGCCGCCGACTGCGCGGCCGAGAACAGCTCGAGCAGCGCCGGCAGGTCCGACGGGGCCAACTCGGCGACCCGCTCGAGGCACTCCTGCCGGGCCTCGCGGTCGCCCAGCCGCCCGAACTTCTCCGCCAACCCGCGCCACACCTGCACGCGTTGCTCGGCCGGCCAGTCCTCCATGCCCTCGGCGAGCGAGAAGAGCTGGTTGGTGAGGTCCTCGTCGTTGATGACGCTCAACAGGTCGGCGCGTTCCAAACGGAGGATCGGCATGTCGCCGAACTTCTTGACCACCTCGTCGAGCAACCGCAGCGCCTTGACCGGCCCTTGCTCGGGGTCGGCGGCGAACAGCTTGACCGCCGCGCGCCGCACGCCCAAGTTGTCCGGGTCCATCTCGTAGGCGGCGAGCAGGGTCTCGCGCGCCTCGGGGTACTTCTCGCGCCTCATCAGCACCTCGGCGCGGAGCACCTCGAACATGGCGTCGCCGATGCCGGTGCGCTCGGCGTACTGCTGAGCGAGCTTGTCGAACGCCTCCCAGTCTTGCTGGCCCTTCGGCTTGGCCAGCTCCTTGGCCATCGCGTCGTAGATCGACGTGGCCCCGCGCGACAGCCCCGAGCCCCCGCCCGAGCCGCCGCGGGCGGCCATCACCCGCATGCGGCTGAGGTCCGCCATCCGGTTGTCCGGGTCCAAACGCAGCGCCTCGTCGAAGGCCTTCGCGGCAAGCTCCAGCTGCCCCAAGCGCTCGTAACACATGCCCAGGAGCAGGTTCAGCTCCGTGCCGAACGAGGGGTTGTTCGCGAAGAAGCTCTGGTACTTCTCGAACACCTGCGCGGCCTTGAACCACTTGCCCTCCTTCATCATCAGGCGGGCTTCGAGGTAGTCCGGGTAGGCGGCCTGGATCACCGCCGACTCGCGCATCTGCCGGATCGTCGAGCGCGCCGCCTCGGGGGTGTCGATGTCTAGTTGCAGGCGCGTCTTCTGGAACATCAGCAGTTGCGTCTGGCTGGGGGGCGTCGCCTTCAGGCCGCGGTCGTACGCGGCGAGCGCCTCTTCGGCCTGGTCGGCACGGATCTCCACCTCCGCCAAGGCGAGGTAGAGGCCCGGCAGGTGGGGGTTATCCTCGATCGCCTTGTTGAGCATGTCGCGGGCTTCGTCGTACTGCTCGTCGAGACCCAACAGCCGCGCGTTGGCGATCACGATCTCCGGCTTCTCGCCGTCGAGCTCCAAGGCGCGGCGGATATCCGCTTTCGCCTCGTCCTCTCTGCCGGTGCTGGCGAAGTACTGGCCACGCGCGAGGTAGGCCTCGCCGCTGTCGGAGTTGACCTCGATCATCCGCTCGACCACCCGGTCGGCCAGCTTCTCGTCGAGGTCGTCGCTCCGCAGCGACATCGCCGCCCGCACGTACACGCCCGGGTCGTTCGGGGCGACGGCGGCTTCGCTGTCGAACTCCTCCGCGTCCGGGTCGAACCCGATCAGCTTGTAAGCGTGCTCTTGCGCCTTGGGGCTCGCCGAACCGAACAAGCAGACCGACCGCATCACCTCCAGCTCGGCGTCGTTGGGCGTGCGGCTCAGCAGCAAGTCGATGTGGTCGAGCGCCTGATTCAGCACGCGCCGCTCCATGTAGAAGTCGAGCAGGCGGCGGCGGAGTTCGTTCTGTTCGGGGTGCTCGCGGAGGGTGGCCTCGGTGTGGCCCATCGCGCGTTGCACGTCGATCATCTCCGAGCGCGGCTCCTCGGCGATGTCGAGCAGCGTCTGCGACATCGACACCATGGCCGACTCGTCGCCGGGGCGGAGCTGGAGGTAGTTGTAGAGGTGCCCCGCGCTCTTATCGAGGTCGCCCTCCTCCCGGGCCTCGGCGGCCGCGGTGAGCAACCGGTCGGCGTTGCGCGACTTCTGGAAGTGGTACAGGCCGTAGGCGCCGCCGATCAGCACGAGCGTGCCGACAACCAAGCCGACCAACAGCGGGACGTTGACGCGGTATTGCATAACAGAAAGACGCCTAGCGGATCGCGGCGGAACGGCGGACTAAAAACTCGCGACGGCGCGGCGTCGACCCAAACGGACCGCCGCCCGCCGGCAGTGGACGCACCCGTAGCGGGCGGCGCCGCGTGCCTGGCCCTTTGCGACGCAGCCAGCCGAAGGAGAGTTCCCCGGCTTTTCTCGAGCCGGTCATCCTAAGTCGCGAGGCGCCCGTGTCAATCCACTGCCACGCCCCTAAGTGCCTGACAGCAAGCAACTTGGGTCGACCGGGGGCCGATTCTGGCTGTTGTGCGGCCTGCGATTATTGGACCTCGACCCACACCGGCCGCGAGGCCGCCCCGCTCGGCTCGGCGACCGCTTGCAGCCGCACCGGCCCCGCGCCAAGCTCGTCGGTCGAAAGCGACGCGCTCCCGCTCGCGCCATCGATCGAGCCGACTTCGCGTGCGTTCTGCCGGATAGCGATCCGCGTGGCGCCGGCGGCCGAGGCCGACACCTCCAGCGGCTCGCCGAGGGCCACGTCGGTCGATTCGACGACCAGCCGGGTCGGCTCCGACACGCCCCGCTCCGGGTCGAGCCGCTCGATCGATCCGACCTCGATACGCTGCGCCTGGAACGGGTCGCCCGCGACGCCCACGCACCGCAGCTCTTGCCAGCCAAGCCGCAGCTGCTCGTCGCCCAGCTCGGCCGTATCGCCGGCGCGCTTGCGGAGCGCCAGCCGGCCGTCGACGTACAGCTCGTAAAACCCGGTCGATCCGCCGCCGGGCGGGGCCACGGTCGCCGTGATCGCGAGGCCGTCGGTCCCCGGTTCGCTTTCTGGTGTGTCGGCCGGCTTCGCCGCCGGCCCCAGCGCCCCCTTGTTCAGCCCGAACAGGTTGAGCTCGTCGAGCGCCTGCTCGAGCGACCCCTCGGCCGGTCCGGGCCAGCCGGTGAGCTGGAGGGTGGGCCGCTTCGCCCACGGCTGGCAGAGCGGGTCGCCGACGATGAGCAGCTGATACGGCGCGGCGACCGACAGGTAGAAAGCCTCCGCCAGCGACGCCCCGCGGCGGTAGTGCACCTGCAGGGTTGGCAGGGGGAACTTGGCTTGCACGGCCGTGGGCTCGTCGACCGTGCCGCAAGAGCCGGTTGCCCCGGCGCGGATCAGGTCGGTCAGCGGCGTCTGCCACGGCTTGTCGGCGAGCATGCCGCCGTAGCTGGTCAGGTGCTCGGCGATTGCGCCGGGCTGGAAGCGGAGGCCGGCCTCGCCGAGCGGCAGGTCGGCCGCGCCGGTCATCAGCCCCGCCACGTCGGTCGCCCCGGTCGGCAGCACGCCCTGCTGGACCTCGGCCTTCGCGCCGGCGGCGCGCAGCGCTGTGGCCGCGGCCTCGTAGCAGCCGTGGCGGGTGACCGAGCGGACGTTGCCGTTGCGGAGGAAGTAGAACGCGCCGTCGGGCGGGTCGGCGTCGGCCTCGGCAGCCCGCCGCAGCGACGCGATCACCTCGCCGACCGACAGGCCGCGGCCGGTGGTCACGCCGAGCGAAGTCGACATCAGGTAGCGCCGCCCCTGTTCCCGATCGATGGTCGGCTTCCCCTCGGCCGTCCACGAGTAGGCCGAACGGAACGCGCGAGCGCCGGCCGCGTTGATCGACCGGCAACGCAGCAGGTTCGCGCCCCGCGTCGCCACCCCGCCGGGGCTGGGCACGTACCAGTTCGAGTCGAGCAACAGCAGCCCTTCGGGCGCGAACAGCGTGAAGCCGTACAGGTAGGTCGCGCCGGTCAACGACGCGGTCGGCGACTGGCTCTTGGAGAATTCCCGCCCCTCGTCGAACGCGCCGCGGAGGCCGATCTTCCAAGGGAAGTCGGTCGAGTAGGCGACCGTGTCGATCTGCGCGGAGAGCTTGCGGGAGTCGATGGTTTTGAGGACCGGCTCGAGCACCTTCTCGCGGAACTCATCGACCGGGACCGATTCGAGGTCGCCGTCGTAGTCGAGGTACAGCACGTTGGCCGCCGGCAAGCCGCGGAGCCGCACGTAGTGGTTGGCGACCGCTTTGGAGCCGGCGCTGCGGGCGTTGACCACGAGCAGCACGTTCTGCGGGCCGCCGCCGGCCAGGGCGACCGCCTGGGCGGCGAGCAGCAACAGCGCGGCGGCCACGGCTCGGCGCGGGGCGGCGGGGGCGGCTCTCAGCAGAGCGGGCATACGGCAGCCTCGGGGCTCACGGGACCACGCCGACCGACCAGCAGCCCCCGGCGCGGCTTGCAGTTATAGTGGATTGTTCCGCGTCGCCCCGCCCCCCGGGCGCTTGCCGCCCGAGCCGGGCACAGGGGGGGCGTCGCCCTCTCCCCACCCGGACTTCGCGCCCTATGGCAGGCCTCGGTTCCTTCTTTCGCTCGATGCTCGACGGGGGCAAGGTCGATATCGCCCGCCGCTACGAGATCCTGCGCGACGCGGTGTCCGGGACGATGTCGAACTTCCACCAGGCGCGGGACCGGGAGACCGGCGAGATCGTCGGGCTGAAGATCCTCGACAAGACGAAGACGGAACAACTCGAAGCCCGGTTCCGCGGACTCGAAAAGCCGACCGAAGGGGAGATCGCCGTTCGGTTCGAACACCCGACGATCGTCAAGACATTCCGCCACGGGATGACGACCAAGAACGAGCAGTTCTTGGTCATGGAGTTCCTCGACGGACCCGGCCTCAACTCGCTGATCATCGGCCGCGACGCGCGGCTCGACGGCAACCGGCTGACGCTGATGCGCCAGGCCGCCGAGGCGCTCGACGTGGTCCACCAAGCCGGGTTCATCCACCGCGACGTGTGCCCGCGGAACTTCGTGTGCGCGAAGGACGGCTCGTCGCTGAAGCTGATCGACTTCGGCCTCACGGTGCCGGCCACCAAGGAATTCATGCAGCCGGGCAACCGAACCGGCACGCCCAACTACATGGCCCCGGAGATCGCCCGCCGCCGGTCGACCGACCAGCGGGTCGACCTGTTCGCGTACGGGGCGTCGATGTACGAGATGTTCGCCTTCGAGCTCCCTTGGCCGCGCGGCGCCGACGGGCTGGCCGCCATGTCGCACGGCGTGATCGCCATCCCACCGCTCTCGGGGTTCTTCCCCGGCGTCCACCCGGAAATCGAGGCCATCATCAACGAGTGCCTCGCGGCCGAGCCGACCCAACGCCCGCCCTCGATGGCCGCCATCGTGAAGCGGCTTAAACGGCTTAAAAGCGAGCACGCCGAGCCGCAGTCTTGACGCCGCCGAAGTCCTGGCGCCATAGCCGCTTAGGATTCAACCGGCACGGGACCGCTTGCGGACGATCGTCGATTCGCCTAGCGTATGGGGCTCGGCGCAGCCTGACACGCGCTGACCTCCCGCCGCCGCGGCCACCGCGAGCGCCACCGGCGGCAGACCACAACCCAGCTGGGGCGTCGCGACCCGAACAATCGGGGCGGCGCCGGCCCAAAACCGCGCGAAAGCCATGGCGATCGACAAGTCACTCAAAGTCAAAGCCGGCGCGACGGCCAACCGCAGCGTGCTGACCCGTGTCGAGCGGATCGAGCGGCTCCGCGAAATGAACCGCTTCGATTCGGACGACTCGCCCTTCGGCCTGCCGAAGGTCCGCGTCCGCAAGCTGCAGATGAAGAAGAAGAAGAAGACCAAGAAGGACGACGACGACAAGTGAGCCCAGGCGGCTCAACTGCGCGGCCCCCCCGGTCCCGGCCGAATCAGCCGGCTGGGCGCCCACGCCGCGGGGCTTCAGGCCAACGCCGCGCCAAGCCGCATCGCCCCCTTGCCGGCGCCCGTGTCGGCGCCACGGCGGCGGGGGTCGGCCGTTCGGTCTTTCTCGCGGCGGACCAATTCACGCAGCACGTCGCTGGACGCCAGCTCGGGCAGTCCCCAGCGTTCGGCTCGCGAAACCCGGTCGCGGTAGGTCTCGAGGAACGCCTGCCGCTCTTGCAGGTCGGCCAGCCGCTCCTCAAGCCGCCGCAGCGCCGGTTGGCTCTGGCGGGTTTCGGGCGAGCGATCGGCGACCGTTAGCAGCCGGTGCAAGGCGCGAACCTCCGCGTTGTAGCCGCGGATCTGTGCGGCGAGGTGATCCAGGTCGACGCGCGCATCGCTCGACTCCCCCCGCAGCGGCTTGAGCGACTCGCGGCGTGTCCCCGACCTCAGGGGATTCGGACTAGCGTCCGGGTCGTCGGCGAACGGGTCCCGCCACTCGAGCGGCGCAGCGGCCGGATGCCGTGACCACTTGCCCTCGCTCGGGCCACTCGCGCTCTGGCTTGGGCCACTCGCAACCGGATCGTCGCTCCTCTCCTCCCGCGACACCGGCTTCGCCACTTCGCGCGCCTGCGGCGCAGAGGAATCGCGCTGGGTCTCTGGCAGCAGCGGTGGCGTCGGCCCTGGGCGCGAGGCGGACTCGCCGATCGCTAATGGCCCTTCCCGCGACGGCCGCACCGGATCGAGCATCCGGGATTCGGCCGGCGCAGCCTGAGCGGCGGGGGGCTCGGAGGTGAAATCCGAGGCCGGTGGGGCCTCGCTCGGCGCGGCCTCGACCCGCGGCGGCTCGGCCGGTAGGACCTCGATCGGGCGGAACTCCGGCGCCGCGGGGAGCCGGCCGGACCCGCCCGGCATCGCCACCGCCAGCGCTTCGTCGAGCCAGCCGGCGAGCTGCGCTCGGGCTTCGGCCGATGCCTTCGCGTCGTCCGGCAGGTCGTTCCACGCCGCTAGCACGGCCGCCAACTCGGCGCGACGCTCCGCCAGCACCCGCTGCGAGCGCCCGTAACGGAGGTCGAGTTGCTTGGCGAGCGCTTCGACCTGTTGTTGCAACGGCCCAGCGGAACTCGCGGCCGGCGCGGCGGCGGCGGCGATCGCGATGAGCAGGCCAAGTTGCAAACCGGTCCGGATGGTCATCTGCCGTCACCTAACTTGTCGCTTACGCGGGTTGCCCGTCGACGCGCGGCGGGGCCGCCGGGACGAGGCGCTAGAAGTCGCGGGGAAGCGTACCCCCTGGTCTGGGCCGGTCAAACCGGCGCCGGCAAGTGGCGGCGACTTCCCCAGCCAAGCAACCGTCTCCGGCGGCGGTGACCCGCGTAGCCGCGCCAGACCGCGCAGCGCAATGGCCTCGGCTAGCCGAATCCGCACGCGCGCGAGGGGCTACATTTTACCTGACCCGACCACTTCGCAGATTCCGCCAATCACAGGCCGACGGCCGCCGAAAGAAGGTGAATGAGTCGCGGCCGGGCGTCGGCGCCCGAGCGAGCGACGCGAAGTGAGACTCCGATTCCAGTTTGCGGGCAGGGCAAGCGGGGGTTGGGTGGCTGCGATCGATTGACAGCAAGAGACACCGACACAGGCGGCTTCCCAGCTCCGCCCGCGCTCCAAACGCATGACGGCCGGCGACGGCGTCAAGGTGCGTGCAGCGGTGGATATTCCTCTACACGGAAGTAACCCGCGAACTCCGCAGGTCTACTCCTCGCTGCCGACACCCAGCGTCGAAACGATCTGGCGCGCCGCCGCACAGAGGTGCGGCGCCCGGTGCAGCGAATTGGGGGTCACGCTGAGCGACCCGAACTCGCCCAGCGTGGTCGTCATCGAAGCCAGCGATTGGCTCGACCCGAGAATCGGTGACCGCCGCGACGCGCGGTTCGCGATGGCCGCGTTGGTCGTCGTCACCAGAGACGATGCTGAGCAGGCGTACTGGCGCCGCTTGGCTTGGGACACGGCCCCCGCCAACGCCGACGTGTACGCGGCCGTTGAGACCCTGCGCTTGGCGCTCGACGAGTCGGCTCGGCGGATCGCCGACCGCCAGGCCATCGAGGACTACCGGCGGCGGGTCCTTAGCCTCAACGAGAACGAGCGCCTTGTGTTTGACCAGGTCTGCAGCGGCCGGCTCAACAAGCAGATCGCCCGCGAGGTCGGCGTCAGCGTGCGTACGATCGAGCAACGCCGCCGCCAGGTGTTCACAAAAATGGGGGTCGATTCCGCCGTCCCGTTAGCGGCGCTCAGGGCCCAGGTCGAGACGCTCGAAGACCAAGCGCGCCGCCAACGGCGCGGCGACCGCGTCCTCGCGTCAACCGCGCCACACGGCCGCGGGTGGGCGCCGGTGAGTCATGCCGTTCCGATTGTCGCGCTGCCGTCGTAGCGGCGGGCAGCCGGCGGCGCCGACGGCTTGCTGCTGCCGCCGCTGTTTCACGAGAACAACCGCTGCTGTCGCTGGCCGGCCGGGCGACGGAAGTCCCGCGCGCTGAGCGGTTGCGGCGCGAGCGGCAACCCGTGCCGGGCGGCGAACACGCGGAATGTCCGCGACACCTGGCCCGCGTAAGCGCCCGCCCCGCGCATACGCTCGCCGAAGCGGCTGTCGTTGAGCCCGCCGCCCCGCGCGCCGCGGATGAGCGCCTCGACGCGGGGCGCCCGGTCCGGGTCGCAGCGGCGGAGCCACTCCAGAAAAACCTCCCGCACCGAACCGGGCAGCCGCAGCAGCGTGTAGCTAGCCGACCCCGCGCCCGCGCCGGCGGCGGCGGCGATCAGGGCCGGGATCTCGTGGTCGTTCAGGCCGGGGATGACCGGGGAGAGCATCGCGTGGACCGGCACGCCGGCGCCAGCCAACTCCCGGATCGCTTCGAGCCGCGCGTCGGGCGTGCTGGTGCGCGGCTCCATCCGCCTTGCGAGGCCGGTGTCGAGGGTCGTCAGCGAGATCGCCACCACGGCCGCCCGGTGCTCGGCGAGCTCGCTGAGCAGATCGAGGTCGCGCGTCACGAGGCGGTTCTTCGTAACCACGCCGACCGGCTGCCGGCACTCGGCCGCAACGGCGAGGCACCGCCGCGTGATCTCGAGCTTACGCTCTAGCGGCTGATAGCAGTCGGTCACGCCAGAGAAAACGATCGGCTCGGGGATCCAAGCGGGCCGGTCGAGCCACTTGCGGAACAGCTCCGGAGCGGCGGGTTTAGCGAGGATCTGGGTCTCGAAGCCGAGCCCCGCGTCGAGCCCCAAGAACTCGTGGGTCGGGCGGGCGTAGCAGTAGCTGCAGCCGTGCTCGCACCCGCGGTACGGGTTCACGCTCCAGCGGAAGGGCAGGTCGGGGCTGTCGTTGCGGTTGACGATCGACCGCGAAGCGTCCTCCCCGTACCGGGTGGTTTGCCTCGCGGCGCCGCCCACGCCGCGGCGGGCCAAGAAGTCGGCGTCGCTGGCGAGGTGCTCGTAGTCGTCCTCGCGCTCCAGCGGCAGGTGAGGGTTCGCCGGCCGACACGCCGCGCCGCGTCCGGCCAGCCGCTGTCCGGCAGGGGCCGATTGCCTCGCGGCGGCGGGCCGGTCGGTGGGCGGGAGCTGGGTTTGCCGTAGCATGGGGAGGCCTCCGTCGCCGGGCGCCCACGCGGCGCCGCATGGGGTGACGCATGTACAGTATCGGCGGCCTGGCAAAAGTCAAACGTTTCTCCCGATCGAGGCGGCGATGCTGCTCTACCTGATCCTCCTGTTCACCGTGCTGCCGATCGTCGAGATCGCGCTGCTGTTCGAACTCGGCGACGCCATCGGCTGGCTCCCCACGCTGGCTATCGCGCTGGGCACGGGCGTGCTCGGCGCGTCGCTCGCCAAGGCGCAGGGGCTCGCCACCCTCGGCAAAATCCGCCAGCAGCTCTCCGAGGGTCACCCGCCGGGCGACGCGTTGCTCGATGGGGCGCTGATCCTCGTGGCCGGCGCGGTGCTGATCACCCCCGGCGTGCTGACCGACCTGTTCGGCTTTGCCTTGCTCGTGCCGCCGGTCCGCGCGGTCGCGAAGCGGATGCTACGCCGCCGCTTCGGCCGCGGCTCGACGCGGCGCTCCGCCGACGGTCGGACGGTCGTGTGGAGCTACGATTCGGGCCGCCTCGGCGCCGACCCCAGCCGCCCCGACCGGCCGGTCGTCGAGGGCGACATCATCGATGCCGAAGTCATCGACGTGCACACCGCCGAAGCGCCCCGCGAACCCAAGACCGACTGACCACTCCCCGGAGCGGCGCATTAGAAAAGCCGCCGCCGAGGCGATCGCCCCGGCGGCGGCTTATTCGATAGGACTTGAGCCAGCCCCGCCGGCTCAGCTCTGACGGACCTCGATCTTCCGCGGCTGGGTCTCGGGCCGCTTGGCGATCGAAACCCGCAGCACGCCGTTCTTCAGGTCGGCCTCGATCGAGTCCGGGTCGACCGTGTCGGGCAGGTCGAGCGAACGGGTGACCTTGCCAAACCGCCGCTCGTTGTACACGTACTTCGGCGGCTCTTCGCCGGCGGTACGCTCCACGGTGATCGACAGCTGGCCGTTCTCAATCGTGACCTCGACGCTCCCCGCGTCGACGCCCGGCACGTCCAACTCGACAAAGAGCTTCTCGTCCGCTTCCCACAGCGACGCCGGAGCGGCCCAAGCGGCGCCGGTCATGGCGTTGCGGGTCGGTGCGGCGAAGAAGTGGTTCAGCAGCGAATCGACCTCCGAAAGGGGGCCCGAAAGAGTCTGCGGCAAACGGTTCGTAGGAGCAGTTCTGGACATGGCGAAAACCTCCTCTGCAGGGACGCTGTAACTAAGGACTGGTCTGGGAAAGGACCCGGCGGGGGCGCCCCGACCGGCGGATCTCTCTGGCCAGAGAGCAGATTTCTGTCGGCGTAAGCAGGGAAAGCAAGTGCGGCGCCAATTTCGCGAAAAGGAACCTAAGTGCTTTACATAAAACGACTTGCGGCCATAGATGCAGAGGCCGCAGTCCGGCGTGCGACAGGTTCGACGTGCCATATTGGCGCCACAGGTCGCCCAGACACGGCGCCGTCGCGCAAATCTTGGGCGCCAATTTGGCGCCGCGACTGGAGAGCGCCTTTTTCAGACGGCTAAGCCCGCGGGCCGATCGCTTCGGCCCACGCCTGCTCGGCCTCGTCGAGCCAAGTAGCCGAGGCCGGCTCCTCCGGCTCTGCAAACGGAGCTTCGCTGTAGACCCACCGCTCTTCCGCCTCTTCCGGGGAGGGCGGCTGGCGGCGGTACGGACCGCGTGGGGCGGCGCCGTAGGGCGTCGCGTCGGATTCATCCGCCGTGGCGGCGCCGTAGACGAACTCCTGGGAGTCGTCGAGCGCCTCCGGGGGGACGGGCTCGGCGGTCGCGCTCTCGGGCGTAGCGGGCGTGTCGATTGTGACCAGCCGGCGGCGAACCTCGGTCACGGGCGCAAGCGGCAGGTAATCGGCCTCGACCCACGGCTCGGGCTGCGGGCTCCGGGGGCGGAGCTTGCGCCGCTTCTTCCGCCGCGCGGCCGGTTCCGCCGCGGGGGGCTCGGGTGCGGGGGATTCTTCGGCTTCGGGCTCCGCTTCTTCCATCGCTTCGGCGGACGGATCCAGTTCGGGCTCCGGGTCGCCCTCGCGCGAAGGGAGGCGCCGCAGGTCCACGCCTAGCTCCTTGAACATCTCGTACACGTGCTCGTGGCAGGTGAATACGAGCAGCTGGTGCCCCTCGGCGGCGAACTGGGCGAGTACGCCGGCCGCGATCCGGGCGCGGGTGTTGTCGAAGTTGACGAGCACGTCGTCGAGGACCATCGGCAGCCGCACGCCGCGGCGGGCGAACGTGGCCACCAGCGCCATGCGGACGCTCAGGTAGAGCTGCTCGCGCGTGCCGCGGCTGAGCTGGTCGACCGGCAGCGACTCGCCGTCGACCGTGTCGACCAGCAGCACGTCGTCCGCGAGGGGGGTCCACACACGCGGGTAGCGCCCGCGGGTGAGCCGCTCCAGGTAGCGTGAGGCCTCTTGCAGGGTCTCGGGCTGTCGGTGCTGCTCGTAGTCGCTGCGGATCAGTTCGAGCATCGCGCCGACCGCCGCACGCTCGCGCCATTGCTCGTTGGCCTCGACGAGCTGCGCTTCGACGAGGTCGATCTCGATCCGCTTGTCGGCGAGCGACGTGTCCTCGACCATCGCTTGCCGCTCTTTGTCGACGACCGCGCGGCGGGCGGCGAGCTCGCGGAGCCGCTTCTCGATCGACTCGTGCTCGGCGGTGATCTCGGCCCATACGCCGTCGAGCGTCAGCAGGCCCTCGCGGCTCATCAGGTCGGCGTAGTCTTGTTCGGTCCCGCTGGCGCCGATCGCCGCGGTGATCTCGCGGGAGAGCCGCGCGACCCGCTCGTCGAGCCGCGCCGCTTCCTCAAGGTCGGCGACCACTTGGCGGAAGGCTTGTTCGCCGTCGACGCCCGCGCGCTGAAACAGGCTGAGCCGGTCGGCCTCGATCCGCTCGGCGGCGGCCGCGTGTTTCTGCTCTTTCTCCTTTAGCTCGAGCGACCGCTCGCGGAGCTTCTTGCGGTGGTCGATGCGGCCTTGCTGCAGCCGCCGCTCGGTGAGCAGGTGGCCGAGTTGCTCGCCGAGGTCGGCCTCCTCCAGCACCAAGTCGGTCTCTTCGGCAAGGGCGAGAATTCGCTTGGACAGCTTCTCGTGTTCGCGCTCGCACCGCTCGGCCTCTTCTTGCTTGGCCTCCAGCCGCGACCGCAGCTCCGCCAGCGCCTGATGCTGGCCGGCCAGCTTGTCGATCTCCGACGCGGTGGTCTCGTCCGGCAGGCCGACAGCGCGGAGGGCCTCGCGCCATTGCTGTTGGGCTTGGGCCAGCTCTTCCTTGGCCGCGCGGTAGTACTCGTCGGCGGCGGTCGCTTTCTGGTTCGCCTTGCGGCGTTCGGCCTCGACCGGCAGCATCCGCTCGAGTTCCTCCAGGTGCTTCTCCGCGTGCTCCAAGCGGATCGACGCGGCCCCTTCGGCGAGCGGCAGCTCCTTGTCGAGCTCCTTGCGCTCGGCGATCGCCTTATCGACCTGCCGCTTGGCGACCTCGAGCTGCTGTTGGCACGCGTCGAACTCTTGCGCGCGGTTCTCTTCCCACTGGTGCCGCACGAGCCAGCAGGCGCCGGCCGTGATCAGGCCCAAGAGCCACCAAGCGTCGCCGAGCCAGCCGGGCGCGACCCAATTGCCGAACACCAGCACGACCGCGCTGGCGAACAGCGCGGTGAGCAGCAGGAAGATCTCGGTCGGCAGCACCTGGCCTTCGGCCAAGCGGACGCGCCGCTCTTCGAGGTCGCGCACCGACCGTTGCGCTTGATCGACCTTCTGCTCGGCCTTCTGGCGGCCGCGGAGCAGCGCGACCAGCTCGCCCGCTTGCTCGATGTCGGCGGGCAGGCCGAGCTTCTCGCCGCTGGTGAGGGCGGTCTGGAGCTGCGCGTCGTAGTCGCGTTGGTGGCCCACGAGCGCGTCGCGCTCGCGCTTCGCTTCGGCGACCACGCGCTCGGCGTCGTGGAGGGCTTGGCGCGAGGGCTCGAGGGTCTCGAGGACCTCCTCGTCGAGCTCGGGCGCGGCCTCGGGGTCGGGCTTGTGGCGCCAGAGCTTGGCCAAGCGGGCGGCCTCGGCCTCGACGCGGGCCTCCAGACGCTCGGCCTCCTCGCCGAGCTCGCCGAGCTGCCGCTCGAGCGAGTCGAGCCAGTCCTGCTGTTCGGCCAGCGCGTCCAAGCGGCAGCAGCTGCGCACGAGCGCCTCGTTGACGCCCAGCTCCCGGGCCTCTTGGTGCAGCTCGCGGCGTTGGCCGCGGATGGTGTCGCGGCGGCGCTGGTGCTCCTCGGCCTTGGTGTTGAGCTCTTCCAGGCGCTCCAGGGGCTTCTCGCCCAGGTCGGGCAGGCCGTCGAGCCGCGTGCGGTCTTCGCGGACCCGCTCGCGCTCGGCCCACATCGGCTTGAGGCCCAGGGCGATCTCGATCCGCCGAGCGCGGCGCTCGGTTTCTTTGAGCTGCGCCTCGAGCTGTTCGCTCTGCGCTGAGGTCTCGTCGAGCTCGACGGCCAGCTTGCTCCAGCGGCGAGCGTCGACAGCCAGCTGCTCGATCTCGGTCTGCAGCCGGTCGCGGCGGGCTATCAGGTCGGCGATCCGGGAGGGCTCGCCAGCCGGCGCGAGCAGCCGCCGGCGGCTGGTGCGGAGCTCTTGGATCACGTCGTACAAGGAAACGCGGTCCAGCCCCGACGTGAGCCGGTAGATCCACCGCGCCGCCTCGGCGCCGTCGAGCGCGCCCAGCTCGTTGATCTCGTCCAACCCGATCGCGAAGACGTTGCAGTAGGTCGCCTCGTCGACGGACTCGAGCCCCTCGCGCAGCAGACGGTCGCCCTGCTCTTCGCCGTCGGGCAGCGTCACCACCACCCGCCCCAGGTCCCCCTCGCCGCGCTCCACGTAGCGGGCCGCGCGGAAGGGGCCGTCGTCCGACAAGAGGCCGAGCGACCCGCCGGGGCGGCCGCCGGACCTGGGCGGCAGGTACCGCTCGCGACGCTCGGCCGTCACGCCGTACAGCATCGACCGCAGGAAGTGCATCAGCGTGGTCTTGCCGGCCTCGTTCGGGCCGTACACCACGGTCACGCCCGACGACAGGTCGCGCATCTGCAGGTCGTGCCACACGCCGAAGCCGTCGACGTGGATCTCGGTGAGCTTCATAACGCAGCGCTGGGGAAGGGGGGCCAGCGTTCACATGGGGGGTGGTCAGGCGTCGTCGGTCATCAGCGCCACGCCGAGCTTCGCGGCCCGGTTGAACAGCGCGTCGCGCGCGGCCCGGCCGTCGGTCTTCGCGATCTTCGCCAGCGACGCGTCGCCCAGCGGCTTGGGCAGCAGCTCGCCCAGGTCGAGCACGAACGCGTCGCTGCGCCGCAGCACCTCGACCTGGCGCAACAGGTCGCCGAGGATCGTCTCTTGGTCGAGCAGCTCGTGCGGCGGCTCGTAGCGGCTCGGGCAGTCCAGCGAGTAGCTCCAGCACAGCGGCTTCTCGCGCGCCGCGTGCTTCTGCAGGTCGCGCAGCAGCTCGCCCGCCAAGCCGTCCGGCCGCAGCTTCGCGACCATCGGCCCCACGCCCTCCAGCCGCCAGGCGATCAGCTGGTGCACGCCCTGCGAGCGGCCGCGCACCTTCTCCAGGCGCTCCTTGAGCCGGGTGAGCAGCTGCTCGGCCGAGACGCCCGCCGTGAACTCGAGCGTTTCTTCTTGCCAGCGGACCGAGTCGGTCGCGACGAAGCGGGTCTTCGGCTTGCCGGACTCGTCGACCTGCACCACTGTGCAGCCCGAGGGGCCGGGCTCGGCGGGGCTGCGGCACTGCGGCGAGCCCGCGTAGTGCGCCACGCCCGGCTCGTGGTCGACCGTCGCGCGCCGCGCGCGGCCGCCCAGGGCCATGTAGTCGACGCGGTCCCCCTCTTTGCCCGGCGCGTCGCTCGTGCCGTACGCGACGCCCACCGTGAAGAGGCCACGCGCGTCGCGGCGGAAGCCGCTCGCGTCGACCTCGCGGTCGGCCGGCTTGCTGATCCCTTGCACAACGGCGACCGCCTTGCCGCCGCGGGTCAGCTCGTGCGACTCCACGCGGCCAGTCGGGAAGACCGTCACGTTGTCCGGCAGGCGCTCGGTCCGGGGCCACGCGTCGGGCGGGTCGAGCTCGCCGCCCGCCCAGTAGACCGGGATGTTGCGCTTGGCGAGCCGGTCGAGCTGAGCCACCAAGAAGCTCACCACCCGCGGCGAAGCGCCGCGCGCGTCGAGCACGTCGCCCGCCAGAAGGAGCGCGTCGGCGTCTTCGGCGAGGGCGGTTTCGAAGACGCGGTCGGCTGCCTCGAGCGGCGCGTCGCGCAGCAGCCGCCGCAATTCCGTGTCCGCCTCGGCGACGCCGTGCAGCGGGCGATCGAGCCGCATGTCGCTCGAGTGCACCAGCCGGAGTGGCTGATTGGCCATAGTGGGGTGACGCCTCCCTGCGTGCGTTGGATGCTCCGCCAGCGCGAAGGGCCACCCAGAACGGCCCCGCCGGCTTCGCCTACTCCACAGAATCTACCCATCATGCGGCGATCTACCAACTTCAATGGGAGGCTGTAGGCTGTAGTCCCTAGGCTGTAGCACGCGCCGGGCGCATCGCCACGGCCCGGAGCGGGGCCCGCAGCTAGGCAAGGCAGGTCACGATCACGCTCTCCCGACGGATCGACGCCCCCGGCGCTCCCCACGGCCTACGGACTACAGCCTACAGCCTGCAACCTTCGCCGATGCTGACGCCTTTCTCCGAAGATCAAGCGACGTTGGCGGCTCGGCGGGCGTCGCTCGAGCAGCTTCTGCACGCGGAGATCCCGCTAGCAGCGGGCATGCGGGTCGCCGTCGACGCGATCTCGCCCCAGGGGCTGTGGCTGTCGATGCCGCTGGCGCCCAACCGCAACCCGCACCAGACCGCTTTCGCCGGCAGCCTCAACGCGCTTTGCACGCTGGCCGGCTGGGCCGCGACTCACCTGCTCGTCGAGCAGCTCGGCGTGCGTGCGGCGACCGTGATCCGCCGCAGCTCGATCAAGTTCCACCAGCCGGTCGAAACCCCGCGCGTCGTGGCCCACTGCCTGCAGCTGCGGCAGCCGCACTGGGAGTACTTCGTCGAGATGCTCACCGAAAAGGGCCAGGCCAAGCTCGACCACGTGGTCGAGATCCCCGGCGCCGACCCCTCGCGCCCGGCCGTGCTCTTCGCCGGCTCGTACGTGGTGCACCACGCTGAGCCGCAAGCGGGGGGCGTCGCGTGACGCGGATCACGCACCCGCCACCCGGTTGATGTCAACTCGGGGCACTCGCTCTCCGTTGTCCCTGCTAAGCGGCCGACGCGTAGCCGCCCGAGCCGCTCCGCAGCAACGCGCGGTACTTGGCGCGCAGCTCCATGTGGGTGACCCACACCCACCCGGCCGCTCCGAGAGCGAGAACCATCAGCACGGTCTGCAAGTCGCTGCTGCGGTTGGCGGCGGGCGCCTTCGCGGCCGGATCCGCTTCGGCGAACTCGCCCACGTCCCCCCCGCCGCCGGAGCCGACCCACGAGGTGTCGCTAACCGGCCGGGCCGGCGGGGGCGCCGAGTCGCGGAGGCCGTCGGCCGCATCGCGAGCGGCCGTACGCGACGGCAACGGCGCGAAGTCGCTGTCGTCCTGTTCGGCAACGCCGCGCTCGCGGCCGCCCTCGTCGAGCTCGCGCAGGCGGCGGTAGTACTCGAGCTCCCGTCGTTCGGCGTCGGTCATCCGATCGGCCTCGCTCCGCCGGTCGTTCCAACCATCTCCCGCGCCCTCCGGCGCCTGCTGGGAGGCGCCGCTGGTGGTTCCGCGTTGGATCGGTGTGACAGGACGATCGAGTTCGGGGCCGTAGCTCGAACGCGGCTCGTCGCCGAACCGGGTGACGAGCGACTCGTCCTCCGCGCCGTAAGGCGGCAGCGCGGGGCCGCGCCCCAGGATGCTGGCGCCCTCGTCGGCCCGCCCGGCGCCGTTCTGCGACGGCATCCGCAGCGGCGGCGTCGAGGGTGGCGGCGTCGAGGGCTGCTGCGCGACCCGCGCGTCGTACGACCGCCCGACCGGCGACGGCGGCTCGACCCGCGAAGGAGTCCCGCCCTGGTTCCCGCCCTGGTAGCCCCGCGGCGTGTAGCCCGGCGGATACGCGGCCGGCGCGGCGCCCTGGCCGGCCTGCTGCGGGTACTGCGGCCGGCTGCCGAAGGGGTTCACCCGGTCGAGCGTGTCGGTCACGCCACGAGCGGCGTTCTTGACACTCTCTTCGAGGTCGCGAGCCCCCTCGTCGAGCGCTTGCCAGCTCTTCTCGCCCGCGTCGCGAAAGTCGGACGGCAGGTCGTTGAACAGCGGCGCGTTCTGATAGGCGGTCCGCGGCTGCGGCTCGGACGGCGACTCGCTGGCGTCGGCCGTCGTCCCCTCGGCGGAGGCAGCGTTGTCGGTCGCTTCGTCGGCCAATGCGTCGGCCCCGTCGGCGATCTGGGCCGCGTCGCCCCAGGCCGGCGCGACCGGCTTGGCGACCTCGTAGCGCCGCGGCGCGGCGGCCGCCGCGATCCGCCGCGGGCTCTGCTGGTCGATCTTGGTCAGCCGCCGTGGGGCCTCGCCCCGGCCCACGTAGACCCGCACCCGCGATATCGGCCCCACGTCGTCCGGCAGCTCGCTCGTGACCGCCATCGCCCGCCCCGACCAGAGCGCCTCGACGTCCTCCGGCGCGAGCTGCACCAGGTAGTCGTACCCTTCGGTGCTAGCTTCGGGCGTGTCGGCGGTCTCTTCCGAGGGGACCCAACCGAACGTCACGGCGAGGAGGCCGGCCAGGGCCGGCGCGGCGAGGTTGGCGAGCACGGGTCGCTCCTAGCGGGCAAGATCGATCACAGCGGCTAGCGCCCGCATCGCGCAGGGAACGGGCGCCAGGCAGCGGCCGATTCTATCCCGCGCCGCGGATGCGACCTAGGCGGATTAGGCCGGTCCGGCGGGGCCGGGGGCTGACCCGACGCCGCCTCACGCCCAGTTCTTGGTCGTTGGTCATTGGGGCTTGGTCATAGGGGCCGCGAGCCTGGGATCCGCCCCACAAGCCAAATACCGCCGCGGTGAGCCGTTTTCCCCACAAACCCCGGTGGTATAGTATGCGGTAGCCACTTTCGCGCCGGCCGGCTGAATGGCGAACTGAATGGCCAACCGATGGGGCCCGGCGCGTCCCCCCGATAGCTAGCCGAGGAGCAAACCGCAATGTCGCTCGTACTGACCGAACGCGCCGCCGAAGAAGTCAAGCGGATCATCGAATCGCAGAAGCTCGACGAGGGCGCCTTCCTCCGGGTGGGCGTCACGGGCGGCGGCTGCAGCGGGTTCTCGTACTCGCTCGGCTTCGACGACGCGTACGACGAAAAATCCGACTCGAAGAACCAGCAGCACGGCGTCGACGTGGTCGTCGACAAGAAGTCGGCTCTGTACCTCGACGGGACGACGGTCGATTTCTACGACGGCATCGAGCGTCGCGGTTTCACGTTCGAGAACCCGAACGCGGTCAAGTCGTGCGGCTGCGGCAGCTCGTTCCAGGCCTGACCGGGCCCCGGCGCCAGGCCTAACGGCCCCCGGCCGAGCCCGTCAAACCCAGCTCCCCCACCCCCGGGGCGGTGTTCTCGCAGCAAGCCGAGGACACCGCCCCGGCTTCGTTTGGCGGCCGCTCGCTTGGCGCGGGATTCGGCGTCTGGGGCACGCAGGCGGCGCAACCCTTGCGAGTGGTCGTTCCTGTGCGGCCAACCCCTCGGCCGGAGCTGTTTTTTCCGCAGAGAGCCGCCCCCCTCCCCGGCCGCGCCCTAGGGTTCTAGTGGAGCGGGGTGGCAGGAGCCCTCCGCGTATCTCTTCTCTAACTGGGGTACCCGTCATGCGACGCGCCGCCCTCAATCTGCTGCGCCGGGAAGACGCCGCGACGGCCGTCGAGTACGCGGTGATGCTCGCCATGATCGCCGGCGTGTGTATCGCGTCGGTGCTGGTGTTAGGCAACGCGACGGGCCAGAGCTTCGACGATTCGGCCACGACCCTTGCCGGCGTGCTGGGCTCGTGACGGGGTGAGGCCAGTTGTCCGTGGTCGGTAGCCCGTTGCCGCGCAACCGCCGGCTACCTACGACTGACCACTGACAACGGTCAATCAACTACAAAGAACCCGGCCCACCAGAACGGGTGTTCGGCCGCCGGGGTCTGTCCCGGCTCGACCGTCAGACGCGGCTCCGCGGCCGGGTCGAGCGGCGTGGTGCGACCCAGCGCGAGCGAGCGCTCCCAGGCCGCGGCCGCACCGAGCCGCTCGAAACCGAGCAACCACTCGGCCGCTAGCTCGCCGGCCCGCCGGCCGCCCGACTGCCATCGCTCCACGAGCAGCCCATCGGTCCCTCCGGCGAGCACGGCGCCGACCAGGTGCAGCTCGGCCGCGCCCGCCGGGCCGGCTTCCCTGGCTCGCGGCTTGCGGGCGCCCCCCGCTTCGCCGCCCCCTAGGCCCGACAGCACCATCGCCCTGGGGCCGCCGTGCGGCAACACGGCGAGCGCCGCCGCTTGGCCGCCGGGCCGGGCGCTCAGCAGCGGCAAGCCCAAGGGATCGAGCCCGACGGGCTGCCCCGCCGCCCGCACGAACACGCCGAGCGGCGCCGTGCTGAGCGACAACGCGTCGACCTCCAGCGCCGGCGGCGGCGCGGCCGCCCCGGCGACTCGCGCCAGCGGGTCGCTCGGCGTGAGATCCACCGCCCCTTCGGCGGCCACGGCCCAAACCGGCCCAGGCTCTCCCTCGCCCGCCGGGCGGCGGGGGCGGAACGGCCAGCCCGGGGTGGGCGCGTAAGTCATCGTGGCGTCGCCCAGGCGCGTGGGGGCCTGGCCGCCGTCGCGAACGGGGATCGGCACGATCGCCAGCGGCGCCCGCCACACCGGGCCGTCGGGCACGACCCAAAGCCGCTCGAGCCGCGCCGCGTCAAGTCGTGAATCGCCCAGCAGCATCTGCCCCAACTCGGCGGCCGGCGCTTGCCACGCCCCTTCGGCCAGCTCCTCGGCGGACCAGCTCTGGCGCGGCCCGACGCCGGCGACCGCCTTGAGCAGCCGCTCCACCTGTGTGGCGACACGATCCGTTGGGCCGATCCGCCACAGGTGCTCTCCCTCACCGGTCAGCAACACGCCGTAGCAGGCGTCGCCGAGTTCGTGGAACGCGACCAGCGCTTGGCCCTCGCTCAGGCTGGCCTTGGCGGCCACGGGATCGATCTGCGGGGGGAACACCAGCGGCGTCGGCGCCCGGCCGAGCGCGAGCCGCGCGACGACCGCTTCGCGCCGCGCGACGTTCTCGCGCAGGGCCTCGGCGGCTTTCTTGATCGCCGGCGCGGCCTCGTCCGACGTGTCGGCGACGGCTTCGCGGAGCGCCTTCTCGGCGTCGGCGCCTTCCAGCCGCAGCGCGTGGTACTCCGGCGCGAGCCGGTCGATCGCGGAGCGGGCCTCGATCGCCGCGGGGGGGAGCTGCTCGTCGAGCGCTTCGAGGACCCACCGCACGGCGATCCGACGCCCCGACAGGCCGCGGGCAGCGAGCAGCTCGTGGCGCCGTTGTTGGTCGATCACTTGCAGCGCGAGCAGCGGCTCGCGGCGGTCCTCCGCGGCGGCGAACCAGCGCTGGAACGCGGCCGTTTGCGGCGCCGCGCCGGCGGCCAGCACGTCGAGCGGCGACGTGCGCCACGCCCAGCCACTGGGGTCGCCCAACAAAGCAGCGAAGGCCTCGCGCGCGACGCGCGGCGTCAGGCGGCCGTCGTCGTACCAAGCGACCGCCACGCGGGACTGGAGCAGGCGTCGCGACATGGCCTGCTGCGCGGCGATCGCGCGCTCGGCGAGGCCGAGCGCCTCGGGGGTGCGGCCGCGCGTGGCCGCGGCAAGCGCTCGGAGGCGGTCCCCCTCGCGCCCCAGCAGGCCCGCGGCCGCGTCGCGGTCGCGGCGGAACAGGTTTTGGATTGCCGCGTCGGCGTCGCCCGCGTCGCCCGCCAACAGGGCCCGCTCGACGAGGGCCAGTCGGGCGTCGATCGACAGCCGCCGCCAGCCGCTCCGCTCGCCCCACGCGGCCGCCGCGGCGAGCGGCGGAGCGGCCGCTTTGCCTTCGGTCAGCGCGAGTGTGTGCCACGCGCGCAAGACCTCGGCCAGCACGAGAGGCTCGTCGTAGGCGACCGCCATGGCGGCCGCGTCGCGGTAGGCGCCGGCCGCCGCGGCCGTGTCGCCGGAGGCCTCCGAGAGCTGGCCGCGGGCGAGTAGGGCGATGGCGCCGCAGCGGTGCGCGTAGCGCCCGGCGAGCAGCGTGGCTTGTGTCAGGTGCGGCGCCGCGACGAGCGCCTCGCCCCGCGCGCCCTCGGCGAGTCCCCACCACAACTCGGTCCACGCGCTGGACCAGTGGCCGGCGGGCCCGACGCCGCCTGCGATCCGCGTGGCGAGCGAGCGGTTGCGCAGGTCGTGCTTGCCCAGCGGGCCGAGCAACTCGCCGCGGCGGTAGATCGTCCACGCGATCGAGCGGGCGAGCTCCTCCGCGTCGAGCCGCCAGTACTGGGCCATCCGCACCACGCCGCCGCGCTGCAGCACCTCGGCCTGGTTGACCTGGCCGACCGCGTAGAGCGCCGTCCGCGGCACGTCCGCCAGCAGGGCCGGCTGCGTGGCTGCCGCCCAATCGGGTTGGCGGCGCGCGCGGTTCGCGTCGTCGCGCGGGTCTTGCTGGAAGTTGATTTTTTGCAGCCAGTCCGCGTGCTGCAGGTAGAGGTCGATCGCCGCGTCGAACTCGGCGAGCGCCTCCTCGAGCCGGCCTTGTTGGTAGAGAGCCTCCCCCAGCGCCCCGG
Organism: Botrimarina sp.; assembly: GCF_040219535.1. Lineage (NCBI taxonomy): Bacteria > Pseudomonadati > Planctomycetota > Planctomycetia > Pirellulales > Lacipirellulaceae > Botrimarina > Botrimarina sp. The sequence continues at coordinate 567,122 of NZ_JAVJSH010000012.1, read as the reverse complement.
CGTAGATGATCGAGTCGACCCAGCGGGCGTCGACGGTTTTGACGGCGGTGCGTAGCTCGCTGCGAAAGCCCCGCTCGGCTTGTCGGTAGTCGGCCGAGTTCAGCTCGTCGACCGCGACGAAGTAGCTCGTGCCGGGGTGGGTGCGGCTACGCTGGCCCGCCGCGGGCGACGCCAGCGCCGCCAGCACAGCGACGAGCAACAGCGATGTTCGGCCAGCCATCACGGCTCCGGACGAATGGAAGAACCTGGGAGCGTCTGTCCCAGCCAGAATCACGGATCGACGTTCGGCAGACCTTCCGCCTGGCCCACTCCGCCTTCCCCTTTTCTTCGAAACAGGCGCCGGCGTTGCTTTCATCGACAGGGCCGACGGGCCAGCCGTGCTGCCTCCCCCTTCAGCGTACCCCTGCCCAGCGAACATGTCCCGTGTTGCGACTCGGGTGAAAGTTTTCCGGTTGCGCGGCCGATATCGGTTCTAACGGCTGGCGCCGCGCGGCGCCCCGCGCTCGTAGACTCGTACCGCGACGGCCACCGCGGTGGGCCGTACTCCGGAGAAATCGCCATGCTGACCGGCTCCCACAAGACGCGTCGGCCGTCGTTGGGCGTCGCCGCCCTGGTGCTGGCCGCCGCCGGCGTCGCCTCGACCGGTTGCCAGGTCGACATCGGGGGGCAGATGCTCCCCAGCCCGTACTACCTGACGGACGACGTGCAGTACTACGAGCCCGGCCCCGAGTTCAAGCTGGCCAACGAAGCGGCCGCCCTCCGCGCCGCCGCCGAGGCGCGCGACAGCGAGCTGCAGTAGCCTCAAGCGGCGCGGCGAGATCGCCGCCACCGCCGCGCGGCGGCCAACGCCCGCCCGCGCCAACCGCCGGGCCTCGCGTGCGACAGCCGCCACGAGGTCTCCGTCGCGGTGCGCCACCGCCGCTTGTAGGCCTCCGGCCCCGGGCCCAGGTCCAGCCGCGTGTCGCCCCGCGCGAAGCTGTCCTCGACCATCCGCGCGAAGAGCACCGCGCCGGCGCCGCTAGCGGCCCGGGCGTCGTAGCCGGTGCGGAGCCCCAGCAGCTCACCGCCGGAGCGGTAGCCGTAGTAGAACGCGGCCGGCCGGCCGTCGAGCCGCAGCAGGTTCAGGTCGACCATCCCCAACCGCGCAGCGCCGCGGTGGGCCTCGCAGAGCAGGCCAGCCACCTCCGGGTCGCACAGCGTGTTGCCCGTGTCGCTCCCGGCTTGCCAACTACGGCGCGAGAGTTCCACGCACTCCTCGTACAGGTCCATCCGGTCGTCCGCCCCGCCCGGTTCGGGGCGCCAGCGCACGTGCTCGACGCGGGCGGACCGCTCTAGCTGCCGCGCTTTCCGCTGCACCTCGTGCCGGAACTTGCGTGGGCGGCGGGCGAGGTAATCGTCCCAGCCGACGAAGCGATCGAGCCGGAGCACCGACGTCGTCGCGTGCGGCGCCGCGTGCGGCGCGAGGCCGGCCAGCCGCATCGCGTGCTCGGTCCGGCCGCCGTCGACGCCGTCGTGTGCGACCCAGCACGGCGCCAGCACGTCCCACGTGCGGGGCCCGCGCGACAGCAACCGCATCGCGACCATCAGCGTTGCGCTCGGGTTGGGCCCCACCGGGCCGTACCACACGCCCCACTCGTCGAGCGGGTAGGTGAGCACACGGATCGGCCCAACCGCGGTCCGCTCGGTCCGCTCCACCATCGGGGCCACGCCGACCAGCCGGCCGCCGCTCCGCACGAGCACCACCCGCAGCCGCTCGCGATCGCCGGCCCGGCGGGCGTACGCTTGCAGCCATTCGATCGATTGGAAGAACGACCCGCGCGGCGTGCCGCGGAGCAGCTCGCGCCACTGCCGCGCGTACGCGGGCAGCGCGTCGGCGTCGTTGATCTCGATCGCGTCAATCACGGGCGGAAGCTGCTCACGGGCGGACGCGGCTCTCGGGCGAGGGGCGCGGCTTTCGCACACTGTTTACTTACGACGATACGCACCCCCCGCGCCGGGCGGGCCGGCCTGGGTGGGGCCTCCCCGCCGCTTTCCGGGCGACGCGGCGTCGCGACCCGGGCGACCGGCGCGACCGGCGCCCCGGTTTGGTCGCGGGCAGCGCCGGCGACTACGATCGCAAGCATGCCGCCGCAAGACCTCGTGCCGCTCATCCACGCCGCCCCGCTCCGCGGTGTGCTGGCGGTGACCGGCGGCGGCAGCGAGTCGCTGCCGGCCTTGTTGACCGTGCCGGGCGCTTCGGCCACGGTGCTCGAAGCGGTCGTGCCGTACAGCGCCGCGTCGCTCGCCGATTGGCTCGGCGAGCCGCCCGCCCAGGCGTGCAGCGAGTCGACCGCCCGCCAGCTCGCCCGCCGCGCGCGGCAGCGCGCCGGCGCCCTCGCGCCGGGGGCCGACCCCTTCGAGTTGTTCGGGCTCGGTGCGACCGCCGCGTTGGCGACGAGCCGGCCGCGCCGCGGCGAGCACCGCGCGCACGTGGCGGTCGAGACCGCCGCGCGCACCGTCCGCTTGACGCTGCGTTTCGAGAAGGGCCGGCGGTCGCGGGCCGAAGAGGAGGCCGCCACGGCCCACGCGATCGTCGCCGCTTTGGCGCACGCGGCGGGCGTCCGCGCGATCGACCTCACGCGGACCCCGCCCGGCGTCGAAGCCGAACTCGATGACTTCGTCGCGCCGACCGGCTGGGCCGAGTTGCTGCTCGGCCGCCGGCAGGCCGTCCCGCTCGGCGGCGCGCCCGCGCCGGGCGCGGGGGCGGTCTGTTTGCTGCCCGGCTCGTTCAACCCGCCGCACGCGGGCCACGCGGGGATCGCCAAGGTGGCCGCCGAGCGGACCGGCCGGCCGGTCGTGTACGAGCTGGCGGTCGAGAACGTCGACAAACCGCCGCTCGACTTGATCGAGCTGCGGGACCGCGTGGCCGCCCTCCACGGCGCGCCGATGTGGCTGACCCGCACGCCGCGCTTCGTCGAGAAAGCCCACTTGGCGCCGGGCGCGGTGTTCGCGGTCGGCGCCGACACGATCGCCCGCATCGGCGACGCGCGCTACTACGCGGGCTCGGCCGCCCGCGACGCGGCACTCGCCGAGCTGGCCGAGCTTGGCTGCCGGTTCTTGGTCTTCGGGCGCGTCGACGGCGGGCGGTTCGTCACGACGGGCGGGCTTTCGTTGCCGCCGGCGCTCGCTTCGCTGTGCGACGCGGTCCCCGAGGCCGACTTCCGCGAAGACGTTTCGTCGACGGCGTTACGCACGCGGGGCGGCGATTCCTCCGAGGGCTGACGCGACCCGGAGCGCAAGATCAACGCGGCCCGCCGGCCCGCGCGCAAAAAAAGCTCCCAGAAAAGCACACGTCCCAGGGGGGCAGAGGACGGGCAACTTTTCCGGGAGCGATTGGACGCGTGAGCCGTGAGGACGAAGGGGGGAGATATCGACCGTGGGCCTGGGCGTCAGAAGGGAGACGTTGGCGTCAGCGGACAAAAAATGAACGGTAGCGGCGGAGCGTGGCTTCCTTGCTGCTCGGGCCGCTCTCGCGAGCACGCCTTTTGAGGGCGGCCCTCCACGTGGTTTGTGTTGGTCGGGTTCGGGCCGGGGCGAAGCGTCGCTCGCCCTCAGCCGTGTGGCGGGGAAGTTACGAGCCTCGCGAGAACGCGGCAAGGGCGATTCGCAATCGGAGCGAAAAAATTCCAGCGGGCCGCTAGCACCAGGCCGAGCAGCACGCCACGCGCAGCGGCGCGATCGGCCGGCGCGTCAGATCGGCAGCGTGTCGAACTGGTAGAAGAGCCCGAACCACAGCAGCGCGGCCGTCTGCTCGACGACCACCAGCGTCACGGCCAGCGTGTTGAACCGCCCGTAGCGCTCCCAGGTGACCGCGTGAGCCAACGCGACCACGTGCAGCAGCGCCAGGGGCGGGACCCACGGGATCCAGGTCGCGAAGAAGCACTGCAACGCGCGGAGCACGTAGGTCGCCGTCCACGACGGGCTGCGGCTGAAGAAGCAACCGGCGAGCGAGGTCGGCAACCCGAGCAGCACCAGACCGGCCAGCGCCACCACGGTCGCGTAATCCGACGGCACGCCAAGCGCCGCGGTGAGCGCCACGACCGCGCGGAACGCGATCGGGTTCCAGAACACGACCTGCATCCCTAGCCAAACAGCCGGGTTGTCCCGGGCACGCAGGGCGGGCGTGGTGAAGAACACGCTCGCCAACAGCGCGCCGAGGCCCGCCATCGGGATGAACAGGGCGAGGAACCACTTGCCCCCCTTGTGGAAGTCGGCCCACTCAAACGGCAGCAGCGCCCAAACGACCAGGTAGAAGAGCGTGACCACAACAGCGACCGCCCAGTCGTGGGGGCGGACGGCAGGGCGGTGCGCGGTGGGCTCGTCGCTCATGCTCTCACATTAGGGGCGCGAGGCAGACCGCCAAGCGTGCGGTCTTCCCGGCCCGCCGGGCCGGGCGCCCACCGCCGCGGTCGCTCACCATGCTTCAAGCGAACCGCTCTTGCAGGCTCTCGACCTGCATCTCCTCGGTGGCGAGGGTCTCCATCGCGGTGACGGCCGCCTCGCAGGCCTCGAGCGTGGTCAGGCACGGCACGCCGGCCGCCGTGGCCGCCGCGCGGATCTTGCCCTCGTCGGTCCGTGCGCCCTTGCCGATCGGGGTGTTCATCACCAGCGCGACGGTCTCTTCGGCCAGGTAGTCCAGCAGGTTCGGCCGCCCCTGCTGGAGCTTGTTGATCCGCTGGGCCTGGACGCCGGCCGCGGCGAGTGCGTCGGCCGTGCCGGGCGTGGCGACGAGGCCGTAGCCGCGTGCGGCGAGCCGACGGCCGATCTCGACGCCGCGCGGCTTGTGCTGCGGCGCGAACGACAGGAACACGTTCCCTTCGAGCGGCAGCACCGTGCCGGCGGCCAGCTGGCTCTTGGCGAACGCCATGCTGAACCGCGGGCTGATGCCCATCACCTCGCCGGTGGATCGCATCTCGGGGCCGAGCACGATGTCGACGCCGCGGAACTTGATGAACGGGAAGACCGCTTCCTTGACCGACACGTGCGCGGGCTTCGGGTCCTCGGTCACCCCCTGCTCGGCGAGCGACACGCCTGCCATGACCTTCGCCGCGATCGAGGCGACCGGCATGCCCGTCGCCTTGGCGACGAACGGCACGGTGCGGCTGGCGCGGGGGTTCACTTCGATGACGTACAGCGTCGGCTTCGCCGACGAGTCCGATGGCGAGCCGGCCACGTTAGTGGTCGGTGCTTGAGCCAATCCGACCCCCGACTCACGTCGGGGGCTCGCCGACGCGTCGGCCTCAGGCCTGACGGCGAACTGCACGTTCATCAGCCCGCGCACGCCGAGCTCTTGGGCGAGCCGCACGGTCGCCTCGCGGATCTCGGCGATCACGCCGGGCGACAGGCTGTACGGCGGGATCGCGCACGCGGAGTCGCCCGAGTGCACGCCGGCCTCCTCGATGTGCTCCATCACGCCGGGCACGACGACCGTCTCGCCGTCGGCGATCGCGTCGACGTCGACCTCGGTCGCCCCCTCCAGGAAGCTGTCGATCAGCACGGGCTGCCCCTGCGCGGCGATGAAGGCCTCGGCCACGAAGCGGTCGAGCTGCGGCGTGTCGTAGCAGATCTCCATCGCGCGGCCGCCCAGCACAAAGCTCGGCCGCACCAGCACCGGGAAGCCGATCCGGGCGGCGATCGCGCGGGCCTCGTCCGGCGTGCGCGCGATGCCGCTGGGGGGCTGGCGCAGGCCCAGGCGGTCGAGCAGGGCGGCGAATTTCTCGCGGTCCTCGGCCGCCTCGATCGCGTCGACGCTGGTGCCGATGATCGGCAGGCCCGCGTCGGCCAGCGCGCGGGCCAGGTTCAGCGGCGTCTGCCCGCCGAACTGCACGATCACGCCGTCGGCCTCGACGCGCTCGCACACGTCCAGCACGTCCTCCACGGTGAGCGGCTCGAAGAACAGCAGGTCGCTCGTGTCGTAGTCCGTGCTGACGGTCTCCGGGTTGGAGTTGATCATCACCGACTCCACGCCCAGCTCGCGCATCGCGAAGCTCGCGTGGCAGCAGCAGTAGTCGAACTCGATCCCTTGGCCGATCCGGTTCGGCCCGCCGCCGAGGATCACGATGCGCCGCTTCGCGGCGGGCTCCGGGCTCCGGTCTTCGGGCTTCGGCGGGTCTCCCGAAGCCCGAGGCCCGAGGCCCGAAGCCCCAGCCTTCGGCGGGACCTCGTCCTCGTCGCCCCAGTACGTGCTGTAGAAGTACGGCGTGTAGGCCTCGAACTCCGCCGCGCACGTGTCGACCGACTTGTAGCTGGCCCGGATCCCTCGCGCCAGGCGCTCGCGGCGGACCTCGCTCTCGCTTCGGCCGAAGATCGTCGCCAGCTGCCGGTCGGAGAAGCCCTGCCGCTTGGCCTTCCAGAGGAGCTCGTCGCTGATCGCGGCCAGCGAACGCGAGCCGGCCACGTTAGTGGTCGGTGTTGCTTGCTGCCCACCCCCGACTGACGTCGGGGGCTCGCCGGCCGCCGCTTCGCGGAGCTCCTCCTCGGTCTCGACGATTTCAGCCAGGTTGTCGAGGAACCAAGGGTCGATGCTTGTCAGCTCGTAGATCTCCGCGACCGACATGCCGCTCTTCAGCGCGTACCGCAGGTGCCACACGCGTTCCGCGCCGGGCACGGTGAGCTTTGCACGGATCTCGTCGTCGGTCGGCCGCTCGGGGCCCGGCTCGCCGCTGGGGCCGTACCACAGGTCCTTCGGGTCGCTGCCCAGGCCGAACGCGCCGACTTCCAAGCCCCGCAGCGCCTTCTGGAAGCTCTCCTTGAACGTGCCGCCGATGGCCATGGTCTCGCCGACCGACTTCATCTGCGTGGTCAGCTTGCTGTCGGCCTCGGGGAACTTCTCGAACGCGAACCGCGGGACCTTCGTGACTACGTAGTCGATGCTCGGCTCGAAGCACGCGGTGGTCTCGCGCGTGATGTCGTTGGGCAGTTCGTGCAGGCGGTAACCGACGGCCAGCTTGGCGGCGATCTTCGCGATCGGGAAGCCGGTCGCCTTGCTCGCCAGCGCCGAGGAGCGGCTCACACGCGGGTTCATCTCGATCACGATCATCCTGCCCGACTTGGGGTCGATCGCGAACTGGATGTTCGAGCCGCCGGTCTCCACGCCGATCTCGCGGATCACCGCGAGCGACGCGTCGCGCATCCGCTGGTACTCCTTGTCGGAGAGCGTCTGCGCCGGGGCGACCGTGATCGAGTCGCCCGTGTGGATGCCCATCGGGTCGAAGTTCTCGATCGCGCAGATGATGACGACGTTGTCGTCCGCGTCGCGCATGACCTCCATCTCGTACTCTTTCCAGCCGAGGATCGACTCCTCGACGAGCACCTCGGTCGTCGGCGACAGGTCCAGCCCGTGCCGGATCATGTGGTCGAACTCTTGGCGGTTGTACGCGATCCCGCCCCCGGCGCCCCCCATCGTGAAACTCGGGCGGATGATCGCCGGCAGGCTGATGTGGTCGAGCCACTCGCGCGCCTCGTCGAGGGTGTGGACCGTCTTGCCGAGGCACACCTCGAGCCCGATCTTGGTCATCGCCTGCTTGAAGCGATCGCGGTTCTCGGCCTTGTCGATCACGTCGGCGCGGGCGGCGATCATCTCCACGCCGTGCCGCTCGAGCACGCCGTTGGCGTCGAGGTCCATCGCCAGGTTCAGCGCCGTCTGGCCGCCGAGGGTCGGCAACAGCGCGTCGGGCTTCTCACGCGCGATGATCTTCTCGACCACCCGCCACGTGAGCGGCTCGATGTAGGTCCGGTCGGCCATGACCGGGTCGGTCATGATCGTAGCCGGGTTGGAGTTCACGAGCACGACCTCGTACCCCTCCTCCCGCAACGCCTTGCACGCCTGCACGCCCGAGTAGTCAAACTCGCACGCCTGGCCGATCACGATCGGCCCAGAGCCGAGCAGCAAGATCTTGTGGATGTCGTCGCGGCGGGGCATGTGGCGGGGCTTAGGGCTTCGGGCGTCGGGCTTGGGGGCGATCCTCGGGCGAGCCGCAAGGCTCGCCACCGAACCGCCCGCGTCGGCGCCCCCGGGACGGTCCCCGCGGCGCCGCGCAAAACACAGACACCGTACCAGCCCGCTGGCGCCGCGTGCAGTGGCCAGCGGGGCGATGGGCTCGTATCCCGCGGCGGCTAGCGAGGCGCCCGGGTGGGTCGAAGGGGGAGTGGAGAGTGGGGAAGGCGGCGCAAGCGACCGGCGCGATCACTCCCCACTCCCCACTCCCCACTCCCCACTCCCCACTCCCCACTCCCCACTCCCCACTCCCCACTCCCCACTCCCCACTCCCCACTCCCCACCCCGCCTTCCCCCTGCTGGCGCCGCCCGCGACCCTGACGGTTGTGCCGGTCCGCCCCTTCCTGCCGATTCTGCCGGCAATTTCTGCACTGACGGTTGTGCGGGGTCGATTACTTGGCACAGGCGACCGGAGTGTCGCCGCCCGCAGGGGGGCGCCCCGCGGGGTCACTGCGCGAGGAGCGTGTCGCTGTCGGCCGGGGAGCGTCCCGGCCGCGCGGCGCGGCGCCAGCGCACCAAACCGCCGCGAGGCGCAAGGCAGTTGCCGACCGCGTGCCAGCGGCCGCCCTTCCCAGCAAACGGGAAGGCCGGCCGCCGCGCCGCCGGTCGGGCGAGACCCGAGGAGACTCATCCGTGGCGCACCACAAGTTCACGTACGTGACCGTGCTGCTCGTCGGCGTGGCGCTAGGGCGCCTAGCCAGCCCGGCTGCCGCGCAGACAGCCGACCCGCCGGGCGGCGACTTGCCGGGCTACGACGCGACCGACCTGGAGCTCACGCTCCCCCCCGCCGCGGCCACACCCGCCCCGGGCGCCGCCGCGCCGCCGCCGATGGCCGAGCCGGTCGCCGGCCCCGACGATCCCGTTGCCGTCGCCCCCGAACTGATCCCGCCCGGCGCCGGCGCGCTCGAGCCGATCCCCGCTTACGACCCGACACAGCACGACCCGCTGCAGCACGACCTGCTGCCGCTCACGGGCGACTACCCGGCGGTCACCGAGTCGAGCGGCACGTGGCTCGAGCGCGGCTTCTGGTACGCAGACACCGAGCTCGTGATGATGGCGCGAACCTGGGACGACAACGGCCGGATCCTGTTTCAAGAGTTCGACTCGCTCGAGAACCAGATCGTGCTGCAGATCGACGTGACGTCTGCGCCTACGCTCATTCCTATTCAAGATCAGCGACTAGGAGAGAGCAGCCCTGGGTACGACGGTTCGATGAGGCTGACGCTCGGCAGATTCCTATTCCGAGATATTCAGAATCGAGATCACTGTCTTGAAGCTCTGTTCTTCGGCGGCAACGACCTGGAAGAGTCGGTCGCCGCGGAGGCACAGCAGCTTGGCATTGGCCAAGGCATCGACCAGCTTCTCACAAGTGGCCAGCAGCGCAACGCGCAAGGCCTCCACGTGCCCGCCGGTATCGACGGGAGCGCGCCGTTCCAGGTTGACAGCAGCTTCGCGTTTCCGTCATTCGACCAGGCGACCTCGATGCAGGCCGACTACGTCAACCGATTCCTCAACTGGGAACTGAATTACAACGTGTCCGGCCGCTCCGACAAGGATCGGATGGAACTTCTGCCATCGGGCGAATGGGTCCGGAGAGCGGCCTCGAACATCACCTACGATTACTCTGCTGGTTTTCGATACTTCGACTTGGAAGAACAGCTCTTTTGGAGAGCAACCGAGATCCGCTCCCTCGGAACGAGTCAGCAGTTCATCGTAGGCGATCCTCCCAATCAGGCTGTCGCAACCGTCTATAGCGACACCCCAGACGGCGCCTACCGCCTCCACACGACCAACGACCTCTACGGGCTGCAGCTCGGCGCCGGCGTCAGCTACCAGACCGACCGCTGGAGTGTGACCCTCTCAACCAAGCAGGGCTTCTACATCAACGACGCCCGCTCGCGCCGGCAGTTGACCTTCACCGACGACAACGACGCCGACGAGAACAACTTCAACCTCGATCTGCACGAGAACGGCGTGTCGTACATCGGCACGGGCAGCATCGTGGCCCGCTACCACCTGCGGCAGAACCTGTCGCTGAGGGCCGGCTGGGAGTTCATGTACATCACCGGCCTGGCCCTCGCGCCGAACGAGGCCAACTTCAACCCCGCGGTGGGTCAGCAGCTCCACCTCGTCGGCGACGTGCTCTACCACGGCGTGAACGCCGGCGCCGAGTTCTACTGGTGAGGGACGAGGGGCGGGGGACGGGGGAAGGCCTGCACGACCGAACCGGCCGTGCGAGCGTATTCCCTCGCCCCCCGTCCCTAGCCGCGCGTCCCTCCCTCCGCCGCTCGGCGTAGGCGCTCGGGGGCTCGCCGCCGTACAGTAGCGGTTTGCGCGACGCTACCTCCCCGCCGCTAGCATGCCCCCTACGCCCGAAAACCCGCCCCCAGGCGAGCCTCCCGCCAGGGGGGAGTCGTTCCTTGCGCGGCGCTCCGGCGGCCTGACCCACTACCTGTGGATCGCGCTGGCCGTGACGCTCGTGCTCGCGTTTATCCCGCGCGGCGTGCGGAAGGCGCTGGAGAGCAACACCAACAAGGCCGAGGACTGGCTGCCGGCAAGCTACCGCGAGTCGGCCGACCTGATGTGGTTCCGCGACCACTTCGTCGGCGACACGTTCGTCCTCATCAGCTGGGACGGCTGCACCCTCGGCTCGCCCGAGAAGCTCCGCCTGCTCGAGCAGAAGCTCCGCGCCGAGAAGGACCCCGCCGGCTGGCGCTGGTTCCCCAAGCTGCTCAGCGGGCCCGGCGCGATCGAGGAGCTGACCGAGGGCGCCGCCGGCCTGGACCGCGACGCGGCCATCGAGCGCCTCGAAGGGGCGCTGGTCGGCCCGCCGAAGCTCGACGCGCAGGGCCAGTCGCTGGGCGACGGCTCGCGCACGACCTGCCTGCTGGCGTTCCTCGACAGCCGGCTGACCGACTCCAACCTGGTCATGCGCCGCGCGGTCGAACGCGTGCGCGACCTGGCGCATGCCGAGTGCGGCGTGCCGCTGGCCGACATCCACATGGGCGGCCCGCCGGTCGACAACATCACGATCGACATCGAGGGCGAACGCACGCTGATCCGCTTGGCCGGGCTGTCGGGCATCGTCGGCCTGTCGCTCTCGTACCTGGCGTTCCGCAGCATGAAGATCACCGCCATGGTGTTCTGGACCGCCGGCGTGAGCGCGGGGGCCAGCCTCGCGCTGGTCTACTGGTACGGCGTGTTCGAGGTGCTCGGCTTGGGGCTCGACAGCCCGCGGCTCGGCGCGGCCGACGCGATCCTGATGTCGATGCCCGCCGTTGTCTACGTGCTGGCCCTGTCCGGCGCGATCCACCTGGTCAACTACTACCGCGACGAGCGCCTGGAGCACGGCCTGTGGGGCGCGGCGGAGCGTGCGGTTCGGGTCGGCTGGGGGCCGTGCCTGCTGGCGGCGTTCACCACCGCGGTGGGGCTCGGGTCGCTCGGCACGAGCGACATCCTGCCGATCCAGAAGTTCGGCGTGTTCTCGGCGATCGGCGTGCTCGCCACGGTGATGCTGCTGTTCGCGATCCTGCCGGTCTTCCTGCACCGCTTCCCGCCGGGGCGCAACATCATCGAGGGCCGCAAGCCCACGCTCGAGGCGCTCGCCCACGCGTGGCACGCGCCGCTCGCGCGGTTCGTGACCACGCGCCACACGCTGACCGCTGTGATCTGCGTGGCGGTGATGGGGGTGGTCGCGATCGGCACGACGCGGATCCAGACCTCCGTGCAGCTGCTGAACCTGCTCGACGACAGCTGCGACCTGATCACCGACTACGAGTGGCTCGAGGCCCACCTGGGGAACCTCGTGCCGATGGAGGTGATCGTCGCCCTGGACGCCGCGCAGCTCCGCTCGCCCGACGAGCCGGCTATCGACCTCGCCGCCGACGGCGCGCCGCGCTACCGCATGACGATGTACGAGCGCACCGCCATGGTCCGCCGGCTGCAGGGCGAGATCGAGTCGCTGCCGGGCGTGAGCCGCGCGCTGTCGGCCGTCACGTTCGCCGCCGCGCCGGTCGACCAGCCGAGCGCGTCCGCCCGCCGCGCGGCCGAGTACACCACGTCGCAGCTGCTCCAGCAGTCGCGCGACAGCCTCCTGGACTACCTCCGCCTGGAGCACAACGAACAGGGCGAGCCGACCGGCCGCGAGCTCTGGCGCGTCAGCGCCCGGGTGACCGCGCTGGGCGACATCGACTACGGCCGGTTCGTCCAGTCGCTCAAGAAAGAGGTCGAGCCGGTGCTCGACGCGTACCGCCTGCGCGACCGGCTCGCCGCGCGGCTGGCCGAACAAGGGCTCGCGCTGGACCGCGCGGACGTCTGCCTGCTGATCGACGAGGCCGGCGCGGAAGACCCCCGGCGCCCGCCGGAGGGCTCGACCGCCGCGCGGCTGGCCGACGTGCTGGGCGACTCGGCCATCGGCGGCGTGACGGTCTACCCGCTCAGCGCGTACGAGCAAGCCGACGCCCAGCGGCAGGCCCGCGCGCGGGAGCAGCTCGCCGAGCGCTTCGACGCGGTCGTCACGCTCGACCCCGCGGCCGCCGGCCGCCTGCCCGGCCTCGACGTGCTCACGCTCGAACCGCCCCCCCACGCCGACGAACCCCCGCCGGCGCTCCAGGCGTCGACCGTGTACACCGGCATCGTGCCGCTCGTGTACAAGACGCAGCGCGAGCTGCTGGGCAGCCTGTTCGAGTCGATCGGCTGGGCCACCGTGCTGATCGCCTGCGTGATGATGGTCGTGCTCCGCAGCCCCGCGGCGGGCGTGGTGTCGATGCTGCCCAACGTGTTCCCGATCGCGATGGTCTTCGGCTCGCTCGGCTGGCTCGGCATCAAGGTCGACATCGGCATCATGATGACGGCCAGCGTGGCCCTCGGCGTGGCGGTCGACGACACGCTCCACTTCATCACCTGGTTCCGCCGCGGCGTCCGCGAGGGCCTCGACCGCCGCACCGCCACGCGCCAGGCGTACGAGCGCTGCGCCACCGCGATGACCCAAACCACGCTGATCGGCGGGCTCGGTCTGGCGGTGTTCGCGGTGAGCACGTTCACGCCGACCCAGCAGTTCGGCACGCTGATGATCACGATGCTCGGCATGGCGCTCATCGGCGACTTGGTCATGCTGCCGGCGATCCTCTGCGGCCCGCTGGGGCGCTTCTTCGCGCCCGGCTCGCCCGCCACGCCCGAGGAAGCCGCCCGCCGCGACCCGCCCGCATCGGCGAGCGCCGCCCCGCCGACCCCCAGCCAAGAGCCCCCCCACGAGTCCTCCGCAGGGCCCTCCCCAGGGCCCCGCGCCGAAGCCGCGCCGCTCGGCGGCGACCCCTCACCCAACCGCGGCCCCGCGCCGCACGAGCCACTCTCCCCGGCCAACGCCGCGCTGCGCGAGAAGCTGCAGAAGTTGGGCAGAAGAGAGTGAAAGTCCGCTGCGAGCCGCCGCGCGGTGTGGGATGATAGCGGCGTGGCGACAAGCTCCTTACACCTAGCCTCTCTCCCCTTGCTCCTCGCCTCGTGACGCGCCGCAACCTGACCGTGCTCGTCGTGTCGTTGGCGGCGGGCGCGTTGTGTTTCAGCCGGGCCGAGCAGAACCCCTACGCCCGCGACGCCAGCCGCGCCTACCGGCTGATCGACTCGCTGTCGCTCGAGGACCCGCCCGACGAGGAGCTCTTCGCCGGCGCCGTGCAGGGGATGGTCGCGGTGCTCCGCGCCCGGGGCGACGAGCACTCCGCTTACCTGCCGCCGCAGATGGCGCAGTCGTTCGAGGCCGAGATGAGCCAGCGCTTCGGCGGCGTGGGCGTGCGGATCGGCTTGGAGGGCGACCCGCCGCGCGTGGTCGTCGTCGAGCCGCCGCTGCCGGGCACGCCCGCCTACGCGGCCGGCATCCGCCAGGGAGACACGGTCGTCGCGGTCGACGGGCGGCCGACCGCGGGGCGTTCGCTCGAGGAGGTCGTGTCGATGACGCGCGGCCGCCCCGGCGAGCCGGTCACGCTGACCGTGCGCCACGAGTCCGGCGGCGCCCGCCGGCCCGCCGAAGAGAGCTTCCTGATCGTCCGCGAGGTGATCCGCTTGCCGTCGGTGCTGGGCGACCGGCGCACGCCGGAGGGGGACTGGCGGTTCCGCCTCGAGCAGGCGCCCGGCGTCGCGTTGGTGCGGCTGATCACGTTCGGCGAGCAAACACCCGGCGAGCTCCGCGCGGCGATCGATCGCGTGCTCGCCGAGGGCGCCGAAGCGGTCGTGCTCGACCTCCGCCAAAACCCGGGCGGGCCGGTCGGCGCGGCGATCGAGGTCGCCCGGCTGTTCTTGCCGGAGGGGGCGCCGATCGTTTCGACCCGCGGCCGCGACGGCGAGGTGCTCGACACGGCCGCCGCCGCCGCCGACGGGCCCTTCCTCGGCGTGCCGCTGGCGGTGCTGATCGACTCGGCCTCGGCCAGCGCGAGCGAGATCGTCGCCGCCGCGCTGCAAGACAACGGCCGCGCGGCGGTCGTCGGCGCCCGCTCGTTCGGCAAGGGAACCGTCCAGACCGTGCTGCCGCTGGGCCCACGCGACGCGAGTCTCAAGCTCACCTCGGCCACCTACTGGCGCCCCAGCGGAGTGAACATCCACCGCCTCGCCGACACGCCCGAGGGCGACCCCTGGGGCGTGTCGCCCGACGAGGGGGCGGCGGTCGAGCTGACCGACGCCCAGCGCGACGCGTGGCTCGCTTGGCGCCGCGAGCGCGACCTGGCGGCCCCCTCTCTCGACGCGCCGCCCGACGCGCCGCCGCCGCTCGAGGCCGACCGCGCGTTGGCCGCGGCCGTCGAGCGGCTCTCCTCCGACTGACCCGCGCGCCCCGCCGCCATGAAGCAAGCGACGCTCTGCCTCGGGCCGCTCCTGGCGGCGCTCGCCGCGTGGGCCGCGCTGGCCGGCGGCCTCGGGGCCGACGCCGCGTGGACGGCCGGCGTGACCACGCTCTGCGCGCTCTGGTGGGTGTTCGAGCCGATCCCGATCCCGGCCACGTCGCTGATCCCGATCGCCGTGTTCCCGCTGGTCGGCGTGCTCACCGCCGAGTCGA
This sequence comes from Botrimarina sp., assembly GCF_040219535.1. Taxonomy (NCBI): domain Bacteria; kingdom Pseudomonadati; phylum Planctomycetota; class Planctomycetia; order Pirellulales; family Lacipirellulaceae; genus Botrimarina; species Botrimarina sp. The sequence goes on along the minus strand of NZ_JAVJSH010000012.1, from coordinate 552,048 downwards.
CCGGCGCCGCGTACGGCAGCCCCCTCGTGCTGCTGTTCCTCGGCGGGTTCCTCCTCTCCGCGGCGATGGAACGCAGCGGCGCCCACCGCCGCATCGCCCTGGGCATGGTGTCGCTGTTCGGCGCCACCAGCGGCCGCTGGCTCGTGTGCGGGTTCATGCTCGCGTCCGGCCTGCTCAGCATGTGGATCTCCAACGCGGCCACCACGCTCATGCTGCTGCCGATCGCCCTGGCGGTGCTCGAAGGGACCGACGACGACCGCCTCGCCGGCGCGCTGCTGCTGGGCGTGGCTTACGCGGCCAGCATCGGCGGCATCGGAACGCCGATCGGCACCCCGCCGAACCTCGTGTTCATGCAGGTCTACGCCCGCAACACGGGCGAGTCGCCCACGTTCCTCGAGTGGATGACCTGGGCCGTGCCGATCGCGTTGGTGATGGGCCCGGCCGCGTGGCTGTGGCTCACCCGCGGCCTCGGCAAGCAGTCGGCGATCGTGCTGCCCGAGGTCGGCCCCTGGCGCCCGGCCGAGGTCCGCACGCTGGCCGTGTTCGCTGTCACGGCGCTGCTGTGGGTCACCCGCAAAGAGCCCTTCGGCGGCTGGAGCGGCTGGGCCGGGCTGCCCGGCGCGAACGACGCGAGCGTCGCGCTGCTGGCCGTCGTGGCGATGTTCCTGATCCCCGCCGGCGGCGACGACAAACACCAGCGCTTGCTCGACTGGGAGTCGGCCCGGCGGATCCCGTGGGGGATCCTGATCCTGTTCGGCGGCGGGATCGCGATCGCGGCCGCGTTCACCGAGTCGGGCCTAAGCCAAGCGATCGGCGAGTCCCTGTCCGCGGCGGCGGCCGCCCCGCCGTGGCTGCTGATCGGGGTCACCTGTTTGCTCGTCACGTTCCTCACCGAGGTCACCAGCAACACGGCCACCGCCACGCTGCTGATGCCGCTGCTGGCCGCGGTGGCCGTCGGCGCGGGGATCGACCTGCGGCTGATGATGGTCCCGGCCGCGATCAGCGCGAGCTTCGCGTTCATGCTGCCGGTTGCCACCCCGCCCAACGCGATCGCGTACAGCGCGGGCCGCTTCACCACTCGCCAGATGGCCAGCGAAGGCCTCGCGCTCAACCTCTTCGGCGTGGTGGTCGTGACCGCCTGGTGCGTGTGGCGCTTCGGGTAAGGCGCCGCCCCGCCGCCGCCGCCGCGCTCCCAAGGCCCTTCAGAGAACCGCTCCGCCGGTGGGCGGCCGGCAGCGGACCACTAGAATACGCGCCTGGAATAAACGGCGCGCCGCCCGCTCCGCGGGTAAACTCTGCTTCCAAGCCGCCCGACCAAGACCCCCGACCGAGCGGCCCAACCGAGCCGCCCGACCGAAACGACGGAGACCGACCACCATGCCGACACCGCACGAAAAGCTCGTCCTGCTCACCGCCTGCCTGCTGCTCGGCGGGGGCGCGTCGGCCCGCGCCGACGCCGTCGAATCGATCAGCGACGCCAAGAAACAAGAGCTCGCCTCGCAGCCGCCGGTGACCGTGTCGACCGCCATCGGCGACCTGACGCTGCCGCCCCCCTACAACACCGAGTCGACGACCAAGAACAGCCGCATCGTGCCGTGGCCCGACGGCGCGGGGCCGCGAGCGCCCGAGGGCTTCACCGTGACAAAATTCGCCGAAGACCTCGACCACCCCAGGCGCGTGCACGCGGCGCCCCATAGCGAAGAGGACGGCGGCGCCGACTACTTCGTCGCCCTCAGCGACGACGCCCGCTCCAGCCCGAACCGCATCCTCCTGCTCCGCGACTCCGACGGCGACGGCCGACTCGACGAGACCTTCGAGTTCGCCACCGAGGCCAACGGGATCAACCAGCCCTACGGCATGACGATCCTCGACGGCCACTTCTACGTCGGCAACGTCGACGCGGTCGTGCGGTGGCCCTACCGCGAAGGGATGACCCGCCTGGAGGGCAAAGGCGAGCAGGTCGCCGAGCTCCCCGCCGGCGGCTACAACCACCACTGGACACGCAACCTGCTCGCCACCCGCGACGGCGAGCGTCTGCTGGTCACGGTCGGCTCGTCGAGCAACGTGGGCGAGCACGGCATGGACAAGGAAGAACGCCGCGCGTGCATCCTCGTGATGGACCCCGACGGGTCGGACGAGGAGCTCTACGCGTCGGGCCTGCGGAACCCGGTCGGCATGGACTACAACCCGGCCACGGGCGAGCTGTGGACCGCGGTCAACGAGCGCGACAAGATCGGCGACAACCTGGTCCCCGACTACATCACCAGCGTCCGCCGCGGCGGGTGGTACGGCTGGCCCTACTCGTACTACGGCGACATCCGCGACCCGCGGTGGGCCGAGGACCCGCACGAGGAGCTGGTCGCCAAAGCGATCGTGCCCGACGTGCCCGTCGGCCCGCACACCGCGTCGCTCGGCTTGGCGTTCTACACCCAGGACCGGTTCCCCGAGCGCTACCACGGCGGCGCGTTCGTCGGCCAGCACGGCTCGTGGAACCGCGCGAACTTCTCCGGCTACAAGGTGGTGTTCGTGCCGTTCGACGACGAGGGCCGACCCCAACCGCCAGAAGACTTCCTCACCGGCTTCATCGCCGACGGCGACGCGAGCCAAGTCTACGGCCGCCCGGTGAGCGTCGCCGTCACACCGCGAGGCGACCTGCTCGTAAGCGACGACGACGGCGGCGTCATCTGGCGCGTGTCGTACGGCGACTGATCGCTCTGCCGGGTAGCGGGTCGCACGGGTTGGCCGGCTGGCCTGCCCGCGTGGCGGAAGCCAAGAAAGGCTCCGCCCATCTCTCTGCCCGACGGGAGACTGTTCTCGGCCTGCCTGCGCCGCCAGATCGACTGCGACTGGCGGCGCTCGAGGTCTGCCCGGCGGCGACCCACCTCAGCGAGTTCGCCAGAGCCCGAAACCCGCGAAGTCGGTGCAACCGACCGCAGTTACCTCGACAAGAAACGCGGCGTCACCACGGGCGGCTCACCCTCGCCGTAGTTGGTTGCGACGCGCGAAGCGACAATTCGTCGCAGGGAGATGGCGCCGATCGCCGCATTCGGAAGCTTGTGCGGGTGTGAGAATGTGCGAAGCTGGGCGAGATTCGATCGGAGAAGCTGTGCTCGCCAACCTTCCACAACGTATCGCTCGACGAAGCGTCGCCGCGCTACTCGCGGCGGCTTGCTTGTTCGTTGGCGCCACGGGGGACTCGCTCTTCTACCTCTTCGAGTCTCTCGCACTTGTCGGTTCGGCCGACGAGCAACCCGCCGAGGCGTACTTCCACCATCACGGCGACGGCCTCTGGCATCATCACGGCGCGCCGCACCGCGGGAGTGCGACCGAGACCGAATCGGGGAGAACCGACCACCGCTTATCGAAAGCCGTCGCGGTCCGTGGTGGGTGGACTTCTGGAATCGACACGCTTTCCCGGCACGACCACTCTACGCTGCTTCTTGCGCTCGCCTCCACGTGCGAGCTGAGCCTCCTGCTTGCCCCGCCGGCATTGGAAGGTTCGATCGCGGATCAATCCGGCGCGGTGTGCGAACTCAGCGACGCCTTGCCGCTGGTCCTAGCGAGCCTCGGCCCGCGGGGCCCGCCGTTTGAAGACTGTGTCTAGCTCTGCTCTCTCGGCACGCGCCCGGGCCGTCGTCGCCTTGGGTCGGTTTCAGCGGAGGTGCGCGACATCGCGTTTCCGCCGACGCTGTCTTTATCCACACGACAACAGTGCGCCGCCACCGATGTGGTGTGGCGGTGCGTGATCACCTTAGGAACCAAGTCTCGTGAGAACTCGAATCTCCAACCTCGGCCTGCTCGCCACGGCGGCCGCCGCGCTGTGTGTCGCCGACAGGGCCGACGCCCACGGCCTGCAGATCCTGCTCGACTCGGACGGCGACGGCGGCCTGCAAGCAGAGTACGACTTCGGGCCGCACCCCCGCGTGGCAGGTGTTCAGATCGACGAGGCGTTGTTGTGGGACGAACGCGTCCGCTACGCGCCAAATTACCCGACGCTCGCGGTTGGCGGCGAGGAGCGGATCACGTGGGAAGGCCAAGACTACCTGATCCAGTACGACCCGGCAGAGTGGGACAACCAACTCGAATGGCGGCTGGCTTCTGAGTCGACGGACTTCCCCGGCATCACGCCGTTGCGGGGTGGGTTCGAGGCAATCGAGTCTTACTACGGCGACGGCACGCTCGACCTGCGGGTCAACCTGCAAGGGCCGCTCCTACGCTGGGAAGCCGGGGCGTTCACGCCGGCGGCCGACGCGAGCGTGAGCCTCACCAGCCAAGACTGGCCCGAGCCGGACGACGGGTTCTGGTACGTCGAACTGCACGACGAGGTCACCTCGGCGACGGGAGTCGTTTCGACCGCGCCGTACGACCTCTCGTGGGCCGGCTACGACGACGGTGAGCACTGGCACTACCTGTGGACGCTCAACGGACCTAGCGATGGGACGCCAGCCGCCGACGGCGTCTACCTGGCCGAGTACACGATCAGCAGCGGCGACGGCGGGCTAGAGACCGAGCCCATGTGGCTGCTGTTGCGGCAAGGCGTGGACGCCAACTCGTCGGACTACCTTGCCGCCGAGGCGGCCGCCATCGCGGCGGTCCCCGAACCTACGACGCTCGCGGTAGCCGCGGCCGGCCTCGCGGCGCTTGGCTCGCGGCGGCGGAGGGCCTAGGTCATGCCGCGCCCGCTCCGCAGGATCGGGTTCACGCTCGTCGAACTGCTCGTGGTGATCGCGATCATCGGCGTGCTGGTGGCGATGCTCTTGCCGGCGGTCCAGAGCGCGCGGGAAGCCGCGCGCTCGACCGCCTGCAAGAACAACCTGCGCCAGGTTGGCCTTGCCGTGATCCGCTACTGCGACACGCACAGTGGGGAGTTCCCCGAACTCGACCACAGCTACGGCGAGGACTCCAGATCATGGATCTTCGCACTGGAGCCGTATGTCGAGTCGGTCGACGAGATCCGGATCTGTCCGACCGATGAGCACGGCGACGAGCGACTGCGGCTCGACATGTCGAGTTATGTGCTTAACGACTACCTAGTCGGTGTCGTCGACGGGGGCGTGCGCGACCGCGACAAGCTGCAGGCGACCACGAAGACCCTGCTCGGTATGGAGATCGCGGACCCTCCAAAAGACGCCGAAGGCCAGCCCGACGTGACCGCTCAGTACGAGCACGCCCACGCGAGCGCGTGGTTCACACCGGGGGCGATCGCGTTCGGGTTGGTGCAAGCGAACGTCGAGAAAGACATCTGCCTCGAGCGGCACCGCACGGGGTCGCACTACCTGTACGTGAGCGGCCACGTGCGGACTATCTCCGCCGCACAAGTCCAGGAATGGATCGATCAGCCGTACGATTTCGCGCGTCCGCAGTGACGCATTCTATAGAAGGGACCGATATGCTCACGCGTCTGTTCGCCGCCACTGCGGCTCTGTCGTTATTCGCCAGCGCCCAGGTCGCGCTCGGGCACGGTACCCCCGCGGAGGTGACGGTCGTGGACGGCCGGTTGACGATCACGGGCAACGCCCCAGCGACTCCCGAGGGTTTCAGCGACCAGCTGTTGGCCGAGACGATCGCCGGGTCGGCGCTGGCGCCGGTTTCGCAAGACCGTCTCTTCACCGACTTCCCCGGCGTCGACGTCCGCGGCGTCGCTGTGGGATCGGGCCTGTGGATCGAACCGATCCTGCTCGACGCCGACCCGGGCCCCGGGGTCACGCCGCGCGGCGTGTGGTGGTGGTCGCCGGCCTCCGACGAGATCGAGCCGCTCGACGAAGCGTTCCGTGTCGACCTGATCTCTGCGCGGGGTTTCGGCTTCACCAGCCTCGCTCCCGACGAGGCGCTCGCCGAACCGTTGGAGCTGATGGAGCCGCTGGCGGTCGATCTCAATGACCACCGCCACCCGCTCTACTACGTTGTTCCCAGCGGATCGGCCGCCCCGATCGGAGCCTTCGCTTTCTTTGCGCGGATCACCTCACCGACGTACGAATCGTCGGCGCCCTTCCTGATCGGTCTGAACCACGGGCTGCCTGCGGGTCAGTTCGTTGAAGCGGTTCAAGCCATCAACGAAGCGGCCGGACGGATCCCCGGCGACTACGACTACGACGGCGCCGTCATTCCCGACGACTACCTCGCCTGGAAAAACGAGTACGGGAAGAGTGGCCTCGATCTCGCAGCCGACGGCAACCAGGACGGCGTCGTCGACGGAGCCGACTACACGGTTTGGAGGGACCGCCTGATGACCGCGCCGGCGCCGTCCGAGTCGCGTCCCGTGCCTGAGCCGACCGGCAGAGCGATCATCGCACTGGCAGCGATCACGATGGGAGTCTGTCGACGGTCCTAGAGCAATGAGGCTGGACCGGCACCGGCGACTTGGCGTTTCGCCGAACTGACGGCGGTGGCGATTCCCTCTGAGGATGTGCTGTCGATTCGACCGCGGGCATCGGCGTCAACGACAGGGTCAACGCCGGATGAGAGACCCTCGCGTCGCGGGCTAATTGAAACCTACTCAGGTCGTAAACGCCGAAGCAACCTAGCGGCACATTGGTTTAGGCCGAACCATGCCGACCCTCGGCCGCAGCTCTCGTCGGTGCCTCCCGGCCGCACCTACCCGCGACCGCCCGCCCGGTGGGCGATTCTGGCCGAATTTGGCCGGGCCGCAGGCCGGTCGACCGGCGATAATGCGGGGTCGCGCTCGGTCGCGGCGGCCGCTCTCCGGGGCGAGGGGGACGCTGGTGGGATCGGCTGCGGCGCGGGGCGCGTTTCGTTACACGGGCCGCGACACGGCGCTTCGTGTAACGTCTCCGCAAACCCAGGCGGCGAAACGCGTTAAGCCCCGTTTGGACGCGCTGAAGCGTGACAACGCGTTTTTTTGCGCGCCACGTTTGTAACGCTTCGAACCGGCGGCGATCCGCGTTCGGTGGCCAATTCGGGCGGGAGCAATCGGGTCGGCACTGTGGGTCTCCGTTATCCCTTCGGGCCCGAGGTCGCGCGGCGTTCGCCGCGGGCCGAGCGAGGGAGGGCTTGGTTGATCGGCGGCCGCTTGCCGCCGCCGAGCCACCGGCTGGCCGCCAATCCACCCAGCCCCAAAACGCAAAGCCCACCGATCCAGAGCCAAGCGGGCGCGCCGCTCCATCCGGGCAGCGTGACCTTTCCTGCGTCGCCCCAAGCGGTGAGCGCGGCCGAGAGCCGCGGGTAGATCGCCACAAAAACGCCCGCGCCAACCAGCATGCCCAGCACCCCCACCATGGCGTCGCGGCGGCCTTCGCCGCAAGCGGCTACGCCGGTGCCTGGGCAGTAGCCGAAGACCGCCATCCCGACCCCGAAGCACACCCCTCCCGCGACGACTCCCAACCACACCAAGGGCTTGATGTGCAGCGAGACCGCGCCGGTCGGCAGCAGCGCGTACACGCCGACCGCCCCCACGACGACGGCCGTGCCCATGATCTTGACCACGGTCCAGTCCCGGAGCAGGAATTGGCCGACGATCACGTGGAACTTCGCCACCCGCCCCTTCTGCAGGAGCACGCCGAAGACCACCCCGGTCAGCAGGCCGAGCGCCAAACGCCAAAGGGGATCAAACATCGCCTGCTTTCCTCCCATACACGAGCAAGGCCGTGGCGGTAGCGACTGAGAAGAAGATCACCGAAAACAGCCAACTCGACGCGGCGAGCTGCAGATTGCCGCTGATGCCGTGGCCGCTCGTGCACCCCTGGGCCATCCGTGCGCCGAACACCATCAGGGCGGCGGCGAAGAACGCCGCCGTGAGCCGCAGCCCGGGGCTAGCGCCGAAGCGGCTCTCCCACAGCGGCGGGACGGTCGTCGGCGCGCGATCCCCGGACGCCATCGAGCTCATGAGGCTGCCCAGCAGCACGCCAACGACCAGCATCCATTCCCAGCCGATCTTCGGCGACTCCTGCTGATAGTAGCTGTTCGCTTCCGCCACGGCGGGCAGCGTCGCCTCGATCAGCATCGCCGCCGTGTGCTCGAACGCCGTGGTTATGCCCAGCGGGTGACCGGCGCTCCAGAAGGCGAACCAACTCAGCACGCCGATCCCCGCCCCCACGGCGTAGGGCGTCCAGGACTTTTTCGTCAGCGGATTGACCATGCTCCGGCTCCTCACGAGTGCCCGCCGCGCGGCGGCTCAACTCACCACCTCGTAGCCCGACGCCTTCCACGCTTGGAAGCTGCCGGGCACGTTGCGGACGTCGCGGTAGCCGGCGCGTTCCAGCAGGCTGGCGGCGATGCTGGCCCGGTAGCCGCTGCCGCAGTAGGCCACCACGGGCTTCTGCTTATCCAAGCCGGGACCGCCGTTCACCCCGTCGCGCATGTCGGCCACGTACAGGCGCCTCGCGCCGGGGATGTGGCCCCCCTGCCACTCGTCCGGAGCACGCACGTCGAGCACCTGCACTTCCTGGAGGTGTTCCTTCAGTTCGTGCACGCTCATCTGCGGCGTGCGCTTGAGCGGCAGCCCGGCGTTCTCCCAGGCCGCCATGCCGCCGGCGAGGTAGCCGGCGAACTTCGTGAACCCGGTGTTGGCGAAGCTCCAGAGGAACCAATCGAGGTCCGACTCGTCTTCGACGACCAGCAAGATCGGCGTGTCGTGCTCGAGCATCTGGCCCGCCCACACCGACAGCTCGGGCCGGGGCCCGAGGTTCATCGCCCCCTCGATGTGCCCGCCACCGAAGCCGAGCATCTGCCGTGTGTCGACCAGTTGGGCGTCGCCGCGGTCGCACGCTTTGGCGAACCGCTCTGCCGGCAGGCCCCGGACGCGTGGCGCGCCGCTCAACACGGGGGGTCCCTCGGCGTTGAGCTTCTTCAGCGGCTTGTAGTGGTGGGGCGCCGGCGGGGCGCCCTCGGCGACGAAGGCCTTGAACTCCTGGAAGTCGGCGTGGTGCAGGAACGGGTTGGTCCGCCGCTCGTAGCCCACGGTGCTCATCGGCCGCTCGCCGATGTCCGCCCCGCAAGCGGACCCCGCCCCGTGGCAGGGGTAGAGGATCACGCCATCGTCGAGCTTCAGGAAGTAGTCGCGCAGCGTCGCGAAGAGCTGCTGGACCAGCTCGTCGGTCTGTTCCTCGCCGAGCAGGTCGGGACGGCCGGCCGAGCCCACAAACAGCGAATCGCCGGTGAACACGCCCCACAGCGAGTTCTCCCCCTTCGAACGTTCGTGGATCTCGTACGACAGGTGCTCCGGCGTGTGGCCGGGTGTGTGGCGGCCGACCAGCGCGACCGCGCCGAAGTCAAAGCGGTCGCCGTCGTGGACCTTCTCGACGTCGAAGCCGTACTCGGCCTTCGCTTCGCCACTGGCACACAGTTGCGCCCCGCCCAGCCGGTGAACCAGCTCGCGCGCGCCGCTCATGAAATCGGCGTGGATGTGCGTCTCGAAAACGTGCGTTATCGCCACGCCGTAGCGGCGGGCGAGCTCCAGGTAGACGTCCACGCTGGGGCGCGGATCGATGACCGCGGCCGTGCCGCTGCTGTCGTCCCCGATCAGGTACGAGAGCTGTGCGATCCCTTGGGTCTCGACCCGCTGAAAGACCATGGTCATGGCTATCTCCCGACGCCGGTGGCGGCCGCATGCCGCAGCGGCATGCGTGTTTCGGCGGAGCCGCGTGGCCGCTTAGCGCGGCGTTGCTCTGAGCAGCGCTGGGCGACTCCCCCCGAGAAGGGAGAGCAACAACTGCGCCGCCTCGACCGGCGCCGCGCGAGCCGGCGAGGGGAGGGTGCAGGAACTCGGGGCTAACCAACAGCTTGTGGACATTGCTATCCGTCGCGGGTACCCTTGCGGGCCTCTTCGTCAGCTGGCCGACGGTTAGCAGTCACCGCTATTCTGCCGGAGCCGAGTTATGAAGGCTGCTTCTGGCGTCTTGGGCGCTGTCGCGCTGCTCTTGGTGCTGGTCGCGGTCGGCGACGCGATCTTCGCAGAACGTGTGCCGATGAGTTGGCCCGTGTACGGCGGCCTCGCCCTGGTTTGTGGGGCGATTAGCGCGGTGCTGTCCCGGAAGGCCGTCGGGTAGGTGAGTCGCCTGCCCGACCGGGACCGCCGGCAGGCGATAACGCAACGAGGCGGACCTCTGTGAGCGACCCAGCGAAACCCGCCGCCAGGCGTCGGGGCCAAACCTGGCTTGCGCTGGCCGTCGCGGTGATGTGCGGCGCGCTGGGCGGATTGGGCACATTCACCTTCGGCTACGGCGAGGGGCACGCGTACCTGGGCAACAACCCGGCCAGCTGCGCGAACTGCCACGTCATGCAGTCGTTCTACGACTCTTGGCAGAAGTCGAGCCACCACGCGGTCGCCGTGTGCAACGACTGCCACACGCCGCACGACAGCCTGCTGGCGAAGTACCTCGTCAAGGCGGACAACGGCTTCTTCCACTCGCTCGCTTTCACGACGGGCCAGTTCAAGGACCCGATCCAGATCAAGCCGCGCAACGCCGCCGTCGTGCAGCACGCCTGCCTCGACTGCCACAAGCAGCTCGTCAATCACATGCTCCCGGCCCAAGAGGGGGGCGACATGCTCTCCTGCGTCCATTGCCACGCGAGCGTCGGGCACGCACAAACCGTCGCGCCGCGACGACACGAAGGATACTAAGCCAATGCGGATGCTCCCCCACCGGTCCCGCCGCGGCGCGGCGGCCGTGCTCGTCCTGGCGTTCGTGGCCGCGGCGGTCGCCACCGTGCTGGTGGCCTGGGTGCTGATCACGATGTTCGGCCGCAAGCAAGAGGCCCGCGCGCCGTACGTGCGTGTCGCCGAGGTCAGCGAGATCAGCACCGACCCCGTCCCCTGGGGGCTCAACTGGCCGCACCAGTTCGACGGCTGGAAGTCGACCGCCGGCGACAAGTTCTACGGCGGCTCCAACGCGATGCCCGAGTCGAAACTCGAAAAGCAGCCCTGGCTCAAACGGCTCTACGCGGGCTACGCGTTCAGCATCGACTACCGCGAGGCGCGCGGCCACGCGTACATGCTCTACGACCAGGGCGTCACCCAGCGCGTGACCAAGAAGCCGCAGGCCGGCGCGTGCCTGCACTGCCACGGCTCGACGACCGTGCTCTACCGCCGGGTCGGCCTCGAGGCGATGGGCGAGCCGGTCAACGAGGAGACCCTCGCCGAAGAGTTCAACATGGAGGCCGTCCAACGCGGCTTCGAGGAGCTCAGCCCGATGCCGTACGACGAGGTCCTCGCCATGCTCAAACGCACGCCCGACGGAACCCCCGGCGAGGGCGCGCCGGTCTTCCCGCAGCCGCCGCCGGGCGGCTTCGAGGGGGAGTTCGCCGGCGAGCAGGTCCCCGAAGACCACCCCGCCGTCGGCGAGGCGCACCCCGTCACGTGCATCGACTGCCACGACCCCCAGACCATGGCCATCCGCGTCACGCGGCCCGGCTTCATCAACGGAATCGCCGCCCTCGCCGAGGGCGACTCGCCGGCTCCCCATCTGCCAAGCATCCAGAAGTGGCGCGACGCGGGACGCGAAGGCGATTACGATCCGAATGCCCACGCGTCCCGCCAAGAGATGCGCTCCTTCGTGTGCGGCCAGTGCCACGTGGAGTACTACTGCGCGGACAAGATGACCCTCACCTTCCCGTGGCGGAACGGGCTGCGCATGGAGGACGAGCAGCGCTTCTGGGAAGAAACCGAGTTCCCCGGCGGCGAGCCGTTCTACGACTACAAGCACGCCGAGACCGGCGCGATGGTCTACAAGGCCCAGCACCCCGAGTTCGAGCTGTGGAGCCAAGGCGTGCACGCCCGCAGCGGCGTGAGCTGCTCCGACTGCCACATGCCGTACGAGCGTGTCGGCGCCGCCAAGGTCTCCAGCCACGACGTGCGCTCGCCGCTAGAGAACCTCAACGCGGCCTGCCAGAACTGCCACCCGCAGAGCGAGGGCGAGCTGCGCGAGCGGATCGAGACCATCCAGTCGAAGAACCTCGCGCTGCTCGACCGCGCGGCCAATGCGATGACCGACATGCTCGACGCCATCCGCGAGGCCCAGGCCTCCGGCGCCGACGAGCAAGCGCTGCGCGACGTGCTCGACCTCCAGACCAAGTCGATGTGGCGCCTGGACTACATCAGCAGCGAGAACTCGCGCGGCTTCCACGCCGACCAAGAAGCCGCCCGCATCCTCGCCGAATCGATCGACTACAGCCGCCAGGCGCAAGCGATGGCGCTGCGTGTGCGAGCGCCCGATCCGCCGGCCCTGGAGGAGTTGCCCGAAGAGCCCGTCGAAGGGGTCACCCCCGAGCGCCCGCGGTCCGGCCGCGCGGCCGGACCAAGCCCACCGCCCGGACCGCCGCAGGCCGGGGCGCCCGAAGCCTGATCGCCGGGCGCCCGATCCCGCGTGCGGCGTGTGGCGTTCAGTCCTGTCGCCTCCGAGTCGGGGCCAGCCCGGCGGCCGCAGGAAGCAGCACGAGGGCGATCGCGCCGGGTTCGGGCACGCCGGCGGCGGCCGAGGCCCCGCCGAAGATCGTCGCGCCGTAGTTGGCGACCCACAGGTCGTAGTGGTCGCTTCCGATGGGGCCGGCCACTTCGCCCACGTTCTCCAGCGTGCCCTCGACGGCGCCCTCGTTGTCGCGCCAGAGGGTGTAGTCGGCCGCGTCGACGAGCCCGTCGTTGTTGAAGTCGCCGGCCAGGCCGGTCTCGGGCGCCACGGTCACCTGGAGCAGGCCCGTGCCGGACAAGAAGGAGCTCTCGAAATCGGCGCCCGACCCGACGGCGCCGTACGTGCCCAGCGTGAGTTGCGGGATCCCATCGAGGTAGAGAGCCGCCACGGCGTCGGCGCCGGCGAAGTCGAGGTCCAGCAGCCCGCCGTCCAGCACCCCGACGTCGGCCGAGTCGGCCAGGTAAGCGTTGGTGATGCTCAGCACGCCCTCCTCGACGGTGGTGTCGCCGCTGTAGGTGTTGGCGCCGTTCAGGATCCACTTGCCGGCGCCGGTCTTCGCCACGTTGACGACGCCCGTCGCCGAGTCGCCAATGATCGGGTTGAGCACGTTGTCTCCGGCGTTGTCGCCGGTCAGCGTGAAGGTCCGTTCGACGTCGACGAAGCTGAGCGTGCTTGGTGTCTCGCCGAAGTTCACGAACGGGCCGACCGGGTCGCTGAACTGCACGCGGGTCGGGCTCTGCACCCTCACGATCGTGATGACCTCGTCGTCGTCGTCGCCGGATTCTTGCAGGAACTGACCGCTGATCTGCATGCCGGGGGCCAGGTCGCTGGTGTCGCCGATGTCGTACGCGACAAACGTGCTGGCCTGGGTCACGCCGGTCTCGAACCCGAAGCCGGCCCCGCTGACGATCCCGGACCGGGCTTCCGCGGTGTCGATCGTCAGCGCGCCGGTGTTGCTGAACACGAGCGGCCCGCTCCCCGAGGCGTCGAGCGTCGCCCCCCGCGTGCCGATGGTGAACAGCCGGTCGGTGGTGTCGCCGGCGCCGTCGTAGCGCAGCGTCGCGCCTTGCACCACCAGGTTCGCGCCGTCGCTCGACGAGGCGCCGATGCCGCTGGGCTGGCCGCCGTCGCGCAGATGCGAAACGCTCAGCGTCGTGCCCGCGTAGGCGCCGCTATCGAAGCCCTCGACGCGGCTGCTGAGGGTGTTGCCCTCGACGCGGGTCACGCCCGTGTAGTCGTTGGTTCCGGTGATGCGCACGCCGCCCAGCCCGCGGAGCGTGCCGGAGTCGAGGCCGTTGGTGGCCACGAGGCCGTTGGCGCCCGTGAGCTGGTTCGTGCCCGGCAGCGTGATCACGCCCGTGCCGCCGCCGAAGCGGTAGGTCGCGTTGGCCGGCGTGACCGAGCCGGTGTAGGTGACGCCGTTGGCGTCGCCGGCGAGCGACATGTCGGCGGCCCTCGCCAGCGGTCCGGACGTGAAGTCGAAGTCGGCGGCGGCCTCGGCCGGCGTGAGCATCAGGCCGCCGTTGTCGTAGTCGAAGAACCAGACGACGTCGCCCGCGGCGGAGATCGGCCGCTGGTCGCGGTTATTGAGTTTGGCTAGCAGCGTGGTGTTGAGCGAGTTCGGGTCGCCGCTGTGGTAGATCGTGCCGGTGTCCACGCCGACCGAACCAGCGACCGACCGGATATCGGCCGCCGGCAGCGAGTCGTTCGACGCGAAGTGGAGGTTGCCCCCCTCGACGAACGTCGAGTACGAGTAGGTGTTCTCGACGCCGGTGATGCGCACCGTGCCCGTGCCGCGCACGCCAAACGACTGGGGTTCCTGCTCCAGCTCGTCGATGCGGTTCTTCATCTGGCCGGAGATGATCGTCTCGCCGCTGCCGTCGAAGTACAGCTCGCGCTTGGTCCCCTCGGGCGGGTCGCCGTCGGCGCCGATCTCGCCGGACACGGTGAACGTCTTGCCGGCGGGGAGTTGGTTGACGATGCCGCGCGAGTTGGTTTGGGTGATGCCGCCGGCCCAATCGAGGCTGTGCTCGCCGGCGATCGTCACGTAGCCCGAGAAGGCCCAATCGTTGTTGATCGTGCGGCTGTCGCTGGTCGAGATCATCACGCTGCCCCGACGGACCGCCGCCGTGCCGAAGGCCAGGTCGTTGTCCAGCACGATCGGGCCCGCCGCCACGACGAACCCGCTGATCGTGTTGGCGCCGCTCAGCACGGTGGTCGTGTCGTCGCCGCCGCCGAGCTGGAGCCGGCCGCCGCCCGAGATGATCCCGTTGATGCGGACCGTGCCGGGGCCGGCGCGATTGATGCCGCCGTCGACGGCGCCGGGGGCCGGGTTCACGTCGTCGACGACGACGGGGCCGTTGATGTGCAGCTCGGCGTTGGTGGTGTTGAGGTTCAGCTGCGATGCGCCCTCACCGAAGGTGAGCGGGCCGGTCAGCGTGAGGTCGTTCGTGGTCTCGAAGTCGTCCAGCGACCTCATCTCGACTTGCTCGCCGTTGATGAAGACCGGCGCGCTGATCACGTTGGTCGATCCCGGCACGCCCCCGCTGACGAGCAACGCGCGGCCCGAGTTGAAGGCCGGGATCACGTTCTCCGGGTCGGTCTCGTCGTTGAGCTCGTAGTTCTCGAACACGAGCCTCCCGCCGGTCGCCGAGACGGTCGTCGCCACGGGCCCCAGCGTGCCGCCGAGCCGCAGCGACGCGACCGTCACGTCGGTGGCGCCCACGTCGATGTCGAGGTCGCCGCCCAGCGGCACAGACAGGTTGGCGCCGACCACCGGAGAGATCAGCACCTGCGACATATCCTCTCGCCCCGGGTCGTTGGGGAACTCGGGAGTGCTCCAGTTCTCGTCGATCTGCCAGCTCTGCACGCCCGTCAGCGAAGCGTTCCAGTCCGATTCGGTGAGCTGCCCCGACGCCTGCCCCGCGCAAAAGGCGATGGCGGCCGTCGTGAGGCCCAACAAGCCGATGAGATCCCGCATAGCCATAGACATCATCTCGACCCAAGATGTTGGCGGAAGAAAAGGATTGCCGAGCCAAGGCGCGGAATAGGAGGCGCACAGCCGGCCGGTCACGCGTCGAGGCGGTCACGCGTCAAGGCGCAAGCCTCGTGCGAACGATTAGATGAGATCAGATGAGGAGCACGCGGGCCGCGGTTGCGGCTGCCACGAGGCGTGTCTCACGTTAGCACACCGAGTAGCCCGCCGGCGCCCATACGTGCCTGTTATCCGGACAGAGCGGGTAGCGGGAACCACCGAACTTCCGACAGGCTTATCTAGTGTGGCGAAGCCGCCACAGGCCCGGCTCGGTTGCTCCACCGCGGCAGGACGCCGACGGACTCTTGCCGACGCGCGCACGAGGCCCCGCTGCCGCTCTGCTCCGTGGTAGGATTACCCGGTGCGTCGTCGGGTGGCCTCTGGCTGAGCGTCCTCGGCGGTGTACGCCGGTCGTCTCGTCTCACGTCTCACGTCTCACGCGGCGTCGCTATTAAGACAGGCCGAACCTTGGGCACGCGCGCGTTTCTTAGCGAAGCCGGTGGGGGACGAAAGCCCGCCCGGTCCGGCAGGCCGCCCTCCGGCGTGACGCTGGTCGAACTGCTCGTCGTGGTCGCGATCATCGGCGTGCTGGCCGCGTTGCTGCTGCCGGCCGTTCAGGCGGCGCGGGAAGCGGCCCGCAACACGCACTGCAAGAACAACTTGCGGCAGATCGGCCTCGCGGCGCTCGGCTTCGAGGCGACCCACGGCGCCCTCCCAGCCGGCGGCTGGAACGCCGCCTGGATGGGCGACCCGAACGAAGGAACCGGCGGGCGGCAGCCCGGCGGTTGGATCTTCCAAGCGGCGCCCCACCTGGAGCAGGCGCACGCCTCACTGCCGGGGTTAGGCGTGACCGACCTGTTCGGCCTTCGGGACGCGTTGGCGGAGCTGGCGGCGACCCCCCTGCCGACGATGAATTGCCCCAGCCGGCGAACGGCCCGTGTCTACCCGGCCTACGACCACGACGGGTTCAACTTCTCGCCCCTCGGCCACGCCGCCAAGACCGACTACGCCGCCAACGGCGGCGAGCGTATGAGGGTCGGCGGGCGGTCGGTCGGCCCCTGGCTGAGATCGCCCTTCGCCGGCTCGCGTTGCAGCGCCGGGTACCCCAACTGCCGCTGGGTCAGCGACGACGACTGGCTCAGCCGCCGCTGGAACGGCGTTGTCGGCGACCACACCGGCGCACGGCTCGCCCAGGTCACGGACGGGTCCGCCCACACGCTCTTCGCCGGCGAGAAGTGGGTCTACGACCTCTACTACGACCGTGTGACGGTCGACTCCGAGCACGACAACCGGACCAACCGCACGCCCCACGACAACCCGGGTGACAACGGTTCGATGTACGCCGGGTTCGACTACGACAACATCCGCATCGCCCGCCCGCCCCGACGCGACACGGACTACGACACCCGCAACCCCCAATCGGACAAGAAGGGCGCCCACTACCAAGACCGGTTCGGCGGCCCCCACCCGGCCGGGCTGAACACGGTGCGGTGCGACGCGTCGGTGCACGGCGTCGGCTGGGATATCGCGTCGGGCGCCTGGACCAACCTGGCCGCCCGCAACGACGGATTGATCGAGCCTTAGCGGGCTGTCGATCGACCGCCGCTACGGCCGAACGCTCCGTCCACGAATCGAGCCTCAACTGATCGTGTCGACGTTGTTCCCGAAATTCGTGTAGTCCACCTTCTCGCGCGGGTTGGTTCCGTTGAGGAACTCCTCGACGTTGGTGTACCCGTCGCCGTCGGCGTCTTCGCTGGCGTCGCCGGCGGCCGCGGGGTCCATTCCGTGCTCCGCTTCCCAAGCATCGGGCATGCCGTCCGAGTCACGATCCTCCGGGACCCCGTCGGGCGAGAACGCGTACTCGGGGTAACCGCCGACTTGCTCGGGGTCGCTGATGATGCCGGCGCCATGTTCGACCTCGCCCGTACGCACCGTCTCGACGATGCGCTCGTCGACCGGGTCGCGGCGGGGGAGCGTGGCGCCCGACTTGGCGAGCACCTCCTCAAACGCCTGCGAGGCCGATTGCTGGTTGACCGGCCAGCCCTCGAACGGGGTGTGGACCCGTGCGTGGTCGCGGTCGCCGGGCCCTTCCATCCGCATGCCTTGCCAGTTGTCGGCGGTGACCCCGGGGTAGCCCTCGACGATGTTGCCAGCGACGTACCACTTGCCGGGCCGCGGGCGCGTGTCGGGGTACCAGCCCCCTTGCTTGAAGGCGCCCTTCGGGGAGTGCATGTTGCGTTGCTCGATCGTGGCGATGGTGCTCCGCATGTTGTCGTTCGTCGCGGGCCCCGGCTTGTAGTAGTTGTTGATGACGTTGACGAGCGACGTCTCGTCGCCGCCGTCCATCGTGCGGTGCCGCCAGTTGAAGACAACGTTGTTGCGGTAATCGAACTCGCCGCTCATGCCGATCGACGGGTTGCGACCCGTGTTGCAGGCGAACAGGTTGTGGTGAAAGGTCGCGTCCTCGCCGCCCCACGTGCCGCCGAACTCGTGCCCGGGCTTCATCCCCTCACTCGAGATGCAGTACTGGACCGTCAAGTACCGGACCGGGTTCTTTACGCGGACCGTCTCGCCGGTCACCGGGTCCTGCTCCTCGTCCATGTAACGATAGAGCGACAAGTTCTCGTCGCGTCCCCAACTCGTGCTGCAGTGGTCCACCACGATGTGGTGGTGGGGGTTGCCGCCGATGTTGTCCGACCCCTGCCCGCCGGACGTCACCCCGCGGCGGACCCGGAGGTGGCGGAGGATCACGTTGTGGGTGTTGATGTCCAGCGACGCCCCGGCGATACAGACCCCATCCCCCGGCGCGCTCTGCCCGGCGACGGTGATATCGGGGTGGTCGATACGCAGGTTCGAATCGAGCTGGATGACGCCGGCCACCCGGAAGACCACGATCCGCGGCCCTTCGGTCTCGAGCGCCGCGCGGAGGCTGCCGGGCCCGCTGTCGTCCAGGTTCGTGACGGCGATCACCTCACCGCCGCGTCCGCCGGTCGTGAACATGCCGCCGCCCCAGGCGCCCGGAAACGCGGGGATCCCCAGGGGCATCCTGTAGGGCATCGGAGGGACCATCCCCGGTTCGGGCTGCCGAGCCGGTTCGCGATCCCCTTGGGATCGCTCGGCCTCCGCCGAAGAGCCGACGGCTGCGTCCCGCGCGCCGGAGGCGCCCGAAGGCTGGGCCCCCGCGCAAGACGCCAGCACGGCCAGCAGGGCGATAGTCAGGAGGCTCGTTCGGTGGCGTGAATCGGCGTCGCACATAGCTGCTCTATTCCCCTGTTTTGAACCGCCCATCGCGCTGCGGGTCGCGCGCTACCAGAGCGAACGCTTCCAAGCCGCCGGAGCGGGCGGCGCCGGCTGGCCTACCAGGGTGGCGAATTCACCAAGAGGCGCCGATCAGATGATCCACCGCAACGCAACGCGGACCGGTGTCTTTCTACGTGGGTCGCTCCGCACGCCGCCATTGTGGCCGGCAACCGCGCCGGCCTCAACCTCCGGTGGCGCCGTCGCGCCGGGGGCCTCGCCGAGCGATACCGCCGGCCGCCCGCTGCGACCCAAGGGAGTGGGTTCTTCCGCCCGATAGGTGGCTCTAGCGCTCCGGCGGTCGGTCGGTCGTCGGCTACGAATACGCCTCGCCTGGCGTCCGACCAGACTAAGGGCGACGAGAGTCGCGGCGCACGGCTCCGGGATGGCGAGGGTTGCCGGTTCGATTGCGTCGCGCCACACGGTGTAGTCGGCGGCGTTGATGCGGCCATCGCCGTTGCCGTCGGCTTCGCCGAGGTCGACCGGCTGCGGCGCGAGCTCGCCGTATTGGGCTGCCCACAGCGCGTAGTCGTCTGGCCCCACCGCGCCGTCGAAGTCGAAGTCGCCACGCAGCAGCAACGAGTCGGCCTCCGCCGCGAGCCACGGCACGGCCGCGTCGTTCAACGCAGCGGACGGCGTGCCGAAGGTCGCGAACGCCACGTAGATCGGCGGGCTCGGCGCGAGGCCCTCCGCCCGCAGCCGCAGCGACGCCGTGTACACGCCCGGCGCCGGCGGCGCGCCGCCGGCGCCGACCAGCTCCCAGTAGCGGTGCGCGTGCAGGCTCAGCGCGCTGGCCGTCGTTGTGCCGATCCGCCGGCCCGGCACGGCCGCCCCGGCGCCGTCGACGGCGGCCGCGAGGAAGTTCGGGTCGTAGAGCGTGAGCGCCGCCGATGCGGCCGGCGTGAAGCCGACCTCGCCCTTGCCGTCCCAGTGCAACAGGTTCGAAGTCACGCCGCCGACGGTCATTGGCAAAAAGTCCCAGTACACATCGACGCCCACCGGCAACGACTCGGACCCGGCCGGCGGGCTCGTCAGCGACAAGAACGACGGGTCCTGGCTCAGCCCGTTCGACGGCAGCAGCTCGCCGAAAGCCCGCGCGCCGATCGCCTGCCCGCCGGGCGTGTCGTCGTCGTAGCCGACCACCAGCCGGCCGTGTTGCTGCTGCAGCAACACGCCCTGCCCGTCGGCCAGGCACTCGCCGCACTCCGCCGCGAGCCACACGGTCACGGCCGCGAACAGCCGGCTCAATCGATTCGGTTTCATCGAAGCCCCAACGAGTGCGATACAAGTACCGCCGGGCGGGCGCGGGGCCCGCCCGGCGGGTGAAGAGGGAAGGGGGGGCGCTAGCGTCGCCGCGCAGCGGCCGCGGCGAGCGCCGCCGCGGCCAGCAGCGCCGTCCCCGGTTCGGGGATCACCAGCGACTCGGCGTAGCCGATCGCGTCGGCGTAGAACGAGAAGTCCTTGCCGCCGAGCTCCGGCGCGCCGGCCGCCGGGTCGTCTATGAAGTTCCGGGTGGCTTCGCCGAGCGCCTCGGCCGCGGCGACCGGGTCCGCCTGGCTGCTCACGAGGTTGTCGACCAGCGTTACCAGGTAGAACGGATCGGAGTCGGCGAGGCCCGTCACGCTCGCGGTCAGCTCGACCAGGTACACGCCGTCGGCGATCGGCGCGCCGTCGTCGGTCAGGTCCGACAGGCCGAACGTCGGGTGCGCGTGGAAGCCCCCCAGCGAGTCGGTCAGGTTCGGCTGCGGCGCGTAACCCCCTTCGACGGCGGTGGTCGGCGCGAACGCCACCTGGCCGGCCCCGTCCCAGTGCGAGATCGCGACCGTGTTCCAACGGATCTCGGCCTCTGCCGGCAAGTCGGTCTCGTTCGCGTCGTAACCCGGCTCGCTCGAGCCGACGTCCCACGGGATGAAGGCCGGCGAGCCGACCAGCGGAGTCAACACCGCCTGGAACACCTTGTCGGTCGGGTCGAAGGCGACCTGCTCGATGTCGTCGTCGTCGAGGATCGCGAAGCCCACGTCGACCTGTCCGTCGGTCTCGAACACGGCGATGTCGCCGCCGCCGCCGTGGCCGAGCGCCGCCGACGCCGGGGCGAGCAAGCACGCGAGCAGGCCCGTCGATCGAAGAATTCGGTTCGTCACTTGAAGTCTCTCTTTGTTGGTGGGGTATTTGAATTCCGCAGCAACGGCTGTGGTTCGCTCGCAGCCTCTGGGCGGCGGCTTCACCGCTTCTCAGCCGGTTCTCACTGCGGCGGGCGGGCGAAGTCGAAGCCCTCGGCACACCACCCTGCGATGGTTCCTGCGTCGATCGGCTCCACGTGCCCGTCCGCGTACAGGTAGTTGGCCACGCCCCCCGTGTGCCGCTCTACGGCGACCTCCTCGGCGACCGCGCCGTAAATCGTCTCGATCCGCTGCGCGGGGCTCATCGCTTGGGCGTCGTCGAACCACCGGTCGCTGTGCACGTGGTCCGACCGCACGCCGAGCACGCTCCCGCCGTCGACCGCGACGCTCTCCACGACGAGCAGCGTCGCGTGGGTCTCTTTCAGGTCGTACAACTCCCCGACCATCCCCTCCTGACGCCGGCGGATCGCCGCCGCGATCGGCGGCGGCGCACTGGCAGGCACACGGTCGGGGCGGCGCAGGTAGCCGTTCATCGCGTAGCTCGTGTCGGCCCGGATCACGCCCTGTGGCGGCGTGTCGTAGCGGTCGAGCTGGTCGCTCGACAGGGCCCGGCCGTCGTTCCGCTCCGGGTCGTCGGGGCACAAGCGGATCGCGTCGACGTCCTCCGTGTAGGGAGAAAGCGTCGCGATCCACGAGACCTCTTCCTGGGTCGGCCCGCCGCCCTCGCCGATCCGCTGCTGCTCCTCGAACTCCCGGTTGAAGTACGCCATGCTCGGGAACGCGCCGCGATGGGCGCCGGCGAACTGGTGCACCGCCAAGCCGATCTGCCGCAGGTTGCTCGCGCACTGCGTGCGTCGCGCGGCGCCGCGCGCCGCCTGCACAGCGGGCAGCAACAGCGCCACGAGCACGCCGATGATGGCGATCACCACCAGCAGCTCGACGAGTGTGAACGCACATCGACTACGCGACATACCTACGGCCTGGAGCAAACAGCCCACGCACGCCCACGCACCGCAGCAACGGGCGAACGCAGGTGCACGCCGAGCGCGCCGGTCGAGCGGCGGCGGGCGAGAGAGAGAGCGAAAGAAAGAACGGTCTACGCGACGCGCCCGGCCGGCGGACCCCGCGCGCCGAGCGTCGCTAGCCGCAGCGCAGCGACCCGCCGCGACCCGTCTGTGCGAGCCAAACCCGGCTCGCGACTCTCCGCACCGACGACGCCCGCCGGCGCGAGGCTCTCTTCGAGCTGCGAAACCAGCGCGAGCAGCAAAACGCCGTGGTCGCGGTGGCCATCGACGGGCGCACGCAGGCCGGTGCAACTCTTCGACCGGGCGTCGGCCCCCTGCTCGCGGGTCCGTCCGTCGGCTTCAGCGGGCCCGTGGTGGTGGTGCCAGAGCCCGTCGCCGTGTTGGTGGAAGTAGCCGTGCGCCAGACCGTGGTGCGCCAAGCGCGGCGCGTCGCTCTGGGCTGCGTCGCTCTGGGCTGCGTCGCCCGACACGAGGTAGTGCAGCGCGTCGCCTGTCGCCCCGACGACCACGTAGGTCGCGGCGAGCAGCGTCGCGGCGCGCCGGCTGAAGGGGCTCAGAGCCAAGGTAAGCGTCCGGGGATTCGGGGCGTCTGGAGCGCGAATTCGGCGGGCGTCGGTTCAGACGGCCATCGCTAGCCGCCCGCCAATCTCTCAGAATCAGCGGGCCACGCAACCGTTTGGCCGCCTTGCGGGCGGCGACCCGCTCTGACTTTCTAGTCGCTCCGGGCCCAGCGACCACCCGTACGATCACCCGTACGACCGGCTCGAAGCCCGCGCCGTAACCGCCATCGGCTGGATCCAAGGGGCTTGTGAAAGACGCCTGCAAGACAATGGACGCCACACCTGACAGCTCTCCGACTCCTCCAGAAGTACGTCGGTCGAGGTCGAGGACGACACGGCGGCAACGGACTCTTGTGTCCGCGAGGGTTGCAGGCGCTGCGAGGTTTTCGAGCGGAGCGGCACGAACAGCGGCGGCTAGACCACTTTCTGAGCCTGGCGCTCCTCGCCCGACGACAGACGCCAGCGAAGGCCTCGGAGGCGGTGCGGTCGATTCGGCCGGCGTGCGTTGCCGCTTTGGGTCACGCCCCGAGCCCGCGGGAGGGTCTCCCGCCGTGGCCGTCGGCTGGAACCTCCCCGTGACCACTCGCCCGGTGGCCGAGATTGGCCGGGCGAGAGGCCGACCGGTAGGGGATAATGCCGGCGTACGCCGCGCCGGGCGGCGGCCGGGTCGCACGGCGCGTCGCAGGGCGGTTCGGGTTTCGTTACACGGGCGGCCTTAGACCGTGTGGTGTAACGTATCACTAACCCCAGACGCCGCAGCGGGTTAAGCCCCGTTTGGACACGTTCAAGCGTGACAACGCGATTTCTTGCGTGTCGCGTTTGTTTCATTCCCGGCGGCGGCGACCCGCGTTCGGTGGCCAATTCTTGCGAGGCTCCTTCCCGGCCGGGGCGCCCACGCGGCGTTCAGCGGCGTGGCGGTCAGCCCTTCACGGCCGCTAGCAAGAAGTTGGGCTTGAGCGCTTCGAACGACAGCCGCTCGAGCTGGTCGGCGCCGCGAGCGATGTTGACCATCCACACGCCGATGTTCGGCTCGACGCCGGCCGTGCGGCTGGCCTCCATCAGGGCCTCGCGCGCTTGGGCGATGTGGTCGATGCTGATCAGGTTCACCGCCAAGCGGCCGCCCGGCCGCAGCCGCGCGAAGGCCTCGACCGCCAGGCGCGTGACCTCGCGGCCGGCGCCGGCCACGAACACGCAGTCCGGGTCGGGCAGCTTGGCGAAGGCCTCGGGCGCTTTGCCGAGGACCGGGATCACGTTTCCCACGCCGAAGCGGTCGCAGTTCTCTTGGATCAGTCCGTGGTCCTCGGGGTCCATCTCGATCGCGTACACGGCGCCGTCGTGGGCGAGCTGGGCCGCTTCGACGCTGACCGAGCCGGACCCGGCGCCGACGTCCCACACGAGGCTGGCCGGCGCGATGTCCATCTGCGCGAGGGCCAGCGCGCGGACCTCCGACGGGGTGAGCAGGCCCTGCTTGGGCTTGGCCTGGAGGAACGCGTCGTCGGGGTTGCCGAACAGCCGGCGGCCGACCGCGTCGCGCGGGCGGTCGGGCGCGTCGGGCTGGCGGACGAGGATCATCACGTTCAGCGCGGGGTACTGGCCGGCGGCGATCTTCGCCAGGTCGCCGGTGGTGACCCGCTCGTCGCGGGCGCCGAGGTTCTCGCACACGTAGGCGTGGAAGTAGTCCACGCCGCGGTCGAGCAGGGCCCGGGCCACGTCGGCGGGGCCGACTTCGGCGTTGGTGAACAGGCCGACCTTCTTGGCGGTGCGGATCCGCTCGACGACCGACCTCAGCGGGTGGGTCGACAGGTCGGTCAGGTAGGCCTCGTCCCAGCTCTCCATGACGCGGGCGAAGGCCAGCTGCATGCTGCTCACGTGGGGCAGCACCTCGAAGCGGTCTTTGCCGAACCGGTCGAAGAGGAAGCGGGCCAGGCCGTAGAACATCGGGTCGCCGAACACGACCAACGCGGCCCGGCGGTCGCCGACCTTCTCGACCTGGGCGGCCAGCTGGTCGAGGTCGCCGCTGAGCGGGACCCGCTCTCCCCGCACGCCCTCGCCGAGCAGGGCCAGGGCGCGGTCGTCGCCGAGCAGCACGTCGGCCGCGGCCACACGGTCGCGGACCACGGCCGAGGCCGCGTTGAGGCCGTCGTCGCCGATGCCGAGGATAGAGATAGAGGCCATCACGGAGGCTGTCGACCGTAGGCTGTAGGGAAGAAAGCTGAACTCAAATCCTACAGCCTATCGCCTGCGGCCTACAGCCTGCCGCGGAGCGGCCCCCCCGTCAGGCCTCGATGAAGCACTTCAGGGCGTGGTGCTCTAGGCGGATGGGGGCGCCGGTGTCGAGCTTGGGGCCGACCGACTCGGCGAACACGTCGTGGGGGCTCTCGGCGGCCGTGTCGACCGCCAGGCGCCAGTCGAGGCCGCGGGCCGCGGCCGGCGCGCGGAACTCCTGCGGCTGGCCGCCGGAGTGCATGAGAACGAGCACGTGGCGGGTGGCCGGGTCGTCGAGCCCCGTGGGGCTGAGCAGGCAGGTCAGGCTGTGGAACGTGTGGTGCCAGTCGATCGCCTTGCCGTCGACGCCGTACCAGCTCACGTCGGGCAGCTCGTCCGGGGCGTGGGGGGCGCCGGTCAGGAAGTCCGCGCGGCGGAGCACGGGTTGGCGGCGGCGCAGGTCGATCACCTGCTGGGTGAAGCGGAGGATCTCGGCGTTCCGCTCGACCAGCCGCCAGTCGAACCACGACAGCGCGTTGTCCTGGCAGTACGCGTTGTTGTTGCCGCGTTGGGTGCGGAGGACCTCGTCGCCGGAGACCAGCATCGGCACGCCCTGGCTGAGCATCAGCGTGGCGATGAAGTTCTTCGCTTGGCGGCGCCGCAGGCGGCGGATGGGCAAGCGGCGGGTCGGCCCCTCGACGCCGTAGTTGGCCGAGTAGTTGTTGTTATCGCCGTCGCGGTTGTCCTCGCCGTTGGCCAGGTTGTGCTTCCGCTCGTACGACACCAGGTCGTTGATCGTGTAGCCGTCGTGGCTCGTGACGAAGTTGATGCTGTGGTAGGGCGCGCGGCCCGACGGCTGGTACAGGTCGCTGGAGCCGGCCAGGCGCGTGGCCATCGGGCCGGTCATGCCGAGGTCGCCCCGCCAGTACCGCCGCACGTTGTCCCGGTAGGCGCCGTTCCACTCGGCCCAGCGGCTGCTGGCGAACGAGCCCACCTGGTACGCGCCGGCCGCGTCCCACGCCTCGGCGATGATCTTCGTGTCCGAGAGCATCGGGTCCTCGGCGATGTACTCCACCAGCGGCGGGTTGGGCGTGAGCTGGCCGGAGCGGTCGCGGCTGAGGATGCTGGCCAGGTCGAAGCGGAACCCGTCGATGTGGTAGTTGTAGACCCAGTGCCGCAGGCAGTTGAAAATCATCTCCCGGACGATCGGGTGGTTGCTGTTCACCGTGTTGCCGCAGCCGCTGTAGTTCTTGTACGAGCCGTCGCCCGTGAGCATGTAGTAGACGCTGTTCTCCAGCCCCTTGAAGCTGAACGTGGGGCCGTGCTCGTTGCCCTCGGACGTGTGGTTGAAGACCACGTCGAGGATGACCTCGATGCCCGCCGCGTGGAGCTCGCGGACCATCTGCTTGAACTGCTTGACCTGCGCGCCGGGCTCGTCGCCTTCTTGGTAGCCCCGGTGGGGGGCGAAGAAGGCCATCGGGTCGTAGCCCCAGTAGTTGCCGCGCTTGGACCTCGAGCCGTCGGTCTCCTCGGTGGGGAACTCGTGCACCGGCATCAGCTCGACCGCGGTGACCCCCAGCGACTTCAGGTACGGGATCTTCTCGATGACCCCCAGGTAGGTGCCCGGCGAGTCGACGGCGGCCGACGGGCTCATCGTGAAGCCCCGCACGTGCATCTCGTAGATGACCGACTCGCTGAGCGGCCGCCGCAGGTGGCGGTCGCCGCCCCAGTCGAAGTGGTCGTCGATCACCACGCACTTCGGCGGGCGGACGACGCCGTCGTCGCCGGGCAGGAAGCCGCCGGCCAGCGCCTTGGCGAACGGGTCGATCAGCCGCGCGTGGGGGTCGAACCGGTGGCCGCGCTCCGGCTCGAAGGGTCCGTCGGCCTGGAAGTGGTACAGCTGCCCCGCGCCGAGGTCCGGCACGAACACGCTCCACAGGTCGCCCCAGCGGTCGGTGTCCGGGTTGAGCTCGATCAGCCGGGACGGCTCGGGGTCGGCGACGGATTTGTACAGCAGGACCCGCATCGCCGTGGCGGTCTTGCTGAAAACGACGAACTGCACGCCGTCGTCTCGCAGGATCGCCCCGTACGGTAACGGGTACGCGAACTGCATCGGTGGTAAGCTCTTGTGCGGCTTTGCCATCACGAGGCCCGAAGGACGGGCGTAGAAGGAAGTCGTGCCGTGAGCGATCATTGTGACTCTGCGGGGTCGTTCTTGGGACCGGCGCCGCCTTCCCTGGCCCAGATCGCCCCCGTCGCTCGGCTAGGCAGCTTGCGCGAACCGGGGGCGTAACGCTAGCATCGGTCGGTCCGCCGGCGAGTTCCCAGCCAAGCGGCGGCGGCCCGCGCCGCTTCGCCCGCCGGCACGACCCGCGGTAACCGACAAGACGCCAAGAGCGCCAAGGACGCCAGTGGTTTGATGGCCCTCTCGTACAAAGACGCCGGCGTCGACCTCGACGTTTACGCCCAGTCGATGTCGCGGCTGCCGCGGCTGATGCGCCGCACGCACACGCCGCGCGTGCTGCCGCTGGAGGGCGGCTTCGCGGGGCTGTTCCGGCTCGACTTCGCGGGGAAACTCTTCGCCCGCAACTACCGCGACCCGGTCCTCGTGAGCTGCACCGACGGGGTCGGCACCAAGCTCAAGGTCGCCCAGATGGCCGGCCGGCACGGCACGGTCGGCGTCGACCTCGTGGCCATGTGCGTGAACGACGCGCTCTGCTGCGGCGCGGAGCCGCTGTTCTTCCTCGACTACATCGCCATGGGCAAGGACGACCCGGAGCGGCTGGAGCAGGTCGTGTCGGGCATCTCCGACGGCTGCGTGCAGGCCGACTCGGCGCTGCTCGGCGGGGAGACCGCCATCATGCCCGACCTGTACGGCCCCGACGACTACGACCTGGCCGGCTTCTCGGTCGGCGTTGTGGAGCGCCATCGGCTGATCGACGGCACGCGGGTCGCCGCGGGCGACCTGGTGCTCGGCGTGGCCTCCAGCGGGCTGCACTCCAACGGCTTCAGCCTGGCCCGCAAGATCGTGTTCGACGCGGCCGGCCTCTCCCCGGGCGACACCGTCCAGGAGTGCGGCGGGGCGACGGTCGGGGACCTCTTGCTCGAGCCGACGCGGATCTACGTGCAGCCGGTCCGCCGCGTGCTCGCGCACTACCGCAAGAAGCAGGTCGTGCACGGCATCGCCCACATCACCGGCGGCGGCCTGCGCGAAAACCTCGAGCGGATCCTGCCGCCGCGCGTGCGGCTGCGGATCGACGAGGGCTCGTGGCCCGTGCCCCCGGTCTTCGCATGGCTGCAGCGGTTAGGGGAGGTCGCCGACGACGAGATGGAGCGCGTCTTCAACCGCGGGATAGGCCTCGCGCTGGTCGTCAGCGAGCACTTCGCCGAGAGCATCGCCAAGCAACTCGCCGACCAAGGGCTAGAGAACTGGGTGATCGGGCGAATCGATGAGGAATGACCGTCCGTGGACGATCCTCCCGAACTCACCGCCTACCACGAAGCCGGCCACGCGCTCATCGCCGCGTACGCCGGCGGGCGGGTGACGCTCGTGACCATCGCGCCGGAGCCGGACGACGGGCCGCGGCGCTTCGGCGGGCTGGAGGTCGTTTGGCGGCGCGGGGAGTTCTCGCCGAAGGCCTTGGCCGAGAAACTCGTGCTGGTCGCGCTCGCCGGGCCGGTCGCCGAGATGCTCTACCGGGGCGAGCCGCTCCACCCGGCGCTGGTCGGCGAGTGGTCGGCCGACTGGCGGCAGGCGTGGGACGAGGCCGCGGCCATCGTGCCCGACGAGCGCCGCCGCACCCGCTGGCTCGAAGATCGGCTGCGCGGCCTGTACGGGCTGCTCGACGAGCCCCTCGCTTGGGAGGCGGTCGCCGGCGTGGCTGACCACCTGATGGCCCACGAAACGCTTGAACGGGAGGAGTTCGCGGAACTGGTCTCGGTGTGGCTGGGGTGAAGGAATGCGGAAAGCGGAAAGGGGAAAGCGGAAAGAGAAGCCGGTGTGCCATCCGCCTGCGCGGCATTCCCCTTTCCCCTTTCCACTTTCCACTTTCCACTTTCGCCGCACACTAGGCACGCCACCTGCGGAACGCGAAACTAAACCCATCTCGCTTTCCATCAGGGGTGCCCCATGTCTTTTTCGGTCCAGACCCGCACCGCGCTGGTGACCGGCGCCAACCGCGGCATCGGCAAGGAGATCGTCAAGTCGCTGGTGACCCACGGCGCGCGGCGGGTGTACGCGGGGGTGCGGTCCGTCGGCAAGGCCGAGGGCCTCGTCGAGCAGTTCGGCGAGGTCGTCATCCCGATCGAGATCGACTACGAGAAGCCCAAGACAATCGAAGCGGCCGCCGAGCAAGCGAGCGACGCGCAGCTCGTCGTCAGCAACGCGGGCGTGCTCCGTGTGAGCGACCCGTTCGCTCCCGACGCACTAGACAACCTCCGCGCGGAGCTCGAGGTCAACGTGTTCGGCCTGCTGCACATGGCCCGCGCGTTTGCGCCGGTGCTGAAGCACAACGGCGGCGGCGCCTTCGTGCAGCTCAACTCGGTGGCCTCGCTGCGGAGCTTCGCGCCGTTCGCGACCTACTGCGCGTCGAAGGCCGCGTCGTACTCGTTGACGCAGGCGATACGCGACTTGCTCAAGGAGCAGGGGACGGCCGTGCTGAGCGTGCACCCGGGGCCGATCGGCACCGACATGGCCGACACCGCCGGCCTGGAAGAGACCGACCCGCCGTCGGTCGTCGCCGAGGGGATCATCGCCGCGCTCGCCGCCGGCGACTTCCACCTGTTCCCCGACAAGATGGCCAAAGAGTTGGGCGCGGCCTACGCGGCGTTCGCGGAGAGCGTGATCGACGCGGACCCGATGGAAGGGTGATGGGCGCTTTCCTGAAGGGGCTGCGGCGGATCGCCTTCCGGTTGGGGGAGTGTGATGAGGGCGTTGGATGATTCGGGTGTGGGACGCGTCTCCAGACGCCGATAACGGTGTGCCAGCCGCCCTTCTTCGGCGGCGCGTAATCGGCGTCTGGAGATGCCTCCCACAGAGTGTCGGGTCGGATCTCTAGGCGTCGGAGGCCGCGGCGGAGCGGCGTCAGTCGCTCGACCCGGGGCTTTGCTCGCCGTCGAGCTTCCGGCGCAGCGTGGTGCGGTGGATGCCCAGCGTGCGTGCGGCCGGCGCGTACTCGCCGTCGTGGTGGGCCAGGGCCTCGCGCAGCACGGGCCCTTCGAACTCGCGCAGCAGGCGCTCGTACACGCGGCCCGCGGAGTCGCCCGCGGCGAGCATCTGCCGGGCCCGCGCGGCCACCGCCGCGCCGAGGCCGGTCGGCCCGTCGGCCGGCTCGAGCCGCTTCGCGCTGGGCAGGTGCTCCGGCAAGACCACGCCCCAGCGGGCGAGCACCGCCGCGTGCTCGACCGCGTTGCGGAGCTCGCGCACGTTGCCGGGCCACTGGCGCGACCGGAGGGCGTCGATCGCTTCGGGGGAGAACGACAACGGCCGACGGCTGGCGCGGGTCGCGAAGTGGGCCGCGAGCAGCGGGATGTCGTCGACCCGCTCCCGCAGCGGCGGCACGCGGACCTCGAACACGCACAGCCGGTAGTACAGGTCGCGGCGGAACTCTCCCGACGCGATCCGCGCGGGCAGGTCCTGGTGGGTCGCCGCGACGACGCGGAACCGAGTCGGCGCGGGGCGGTCGGCGCCGACGGGGAGGACCTCGCCTTGCTCGATGGCGCGGAGCAGCTTGGTCTGCAGCGCGGCGTCGATCTCGGCGACCTCGTCGAGGAACAGCGTGCCGCCGTCGGCCTGCACCATCAGGCCCGGCCGCGGCCGGTTCGCCCCGGTGAACGCCCCCTCGACGTGGCCGAACAGCTCGGACTCGACGACCGACGGGCTCAACGCGGCCGCGTTCACCGCGACGAACGGCCCGGCGGAGCGGGCGCCGTGCTCGTGGATCGCGCGGGCGGCGAGCTCCTTGCCGACGCCGCTCTCGCCGGTCAGCAGCACGTTGGCGTCGGACGCCGCGGCCAGCGCGATCCGCTTGAAGAGCGTCTGCATGACGGCCGACTCGCCCACCATGCCGCCCGGCGGCGGCGCGTCGGGCAGCCGCACGGCGCCCTTGAGGCTGAGGCCCCGCTGCATAGCGGCCCTCATCTCTTGCAGGTCGAACGGCTTGAGCACGTACTCGAAGGCGCCGCGGTGGATCGCCTCGACGGCCACTTCCAGCGCGCCGAACGCGGTCATCACGATCGCCGGCGCGGAGTCGGTCAACCGGCGGAACTCGTCCAGCGCCGACAGCCCGTCGACGCCCGGCAGCCGCACGTCGATCACCAGCAGGTCCGGCGGCGACTCGGCGGCCATTCGCAGGCCTTCTTCGGCGGAGGCCGCGGTCCGGACCCCGCACCCCATGCTGCGGCCGAGCTTCTCGAGGCCCCAGCAGATCGACTCCTCGTCGTCGACGATGAGGATCTCAGGCATGGGTTGGCTCCTGGTGGGCGGCCGGCAGTTGGATGGTGAACTGGGTCGTCGCGCCGACGCGGCGCCAACCGACCTGCCCCCCCGCGTTCTCGACGACCATCCGGCAAACGGGCAAGCCCATGCCGACCCCTTCGGGCTTGGCGGTCACGAACGGCTCGAAGCAGTCCTCGCCGCTCGGCGTGTCGGGCCCGGGGCCGGAGTCGATCACCCGCAGCCGCGTCTGCCCGCCCTCGGCGGCGAGCTCCACCCGGACGAACGCGTCGCCGTCGCCGGCCAAGCGGCCGCGGCCGGCGGCCTCGACCGCGTTGAGCAGCAAGTTGACGACCGACTGCAAGAGCTGATCCCGGCGAGCACGCACGCGGCACGCTTCGGGGGGCGCCCAGTCCAGGCGCACCCGGTTGTGGCGGGCCGCGGGCCGCACGGCGTCGATCGCTTCGCTGGCGACGGCCGCCAGATCGACGATCTCCGCCGCCGCGCCGGCGGAGGGGCGGCCCAGCTGCAGTAGCTGCTGCAAGCGGCCCTCGAGCGACCGGAGCTGGCGGCGGGCCACGTCGAGGCAGTCGTCGTCGGCCGGCGGGCGGCAGCCCTCGGCGTGCAGGTCGATCGCCAGGCGGCAGCCGGTGGCCGCGTTGCGCATCTCGTGGGCGAGCCCCGCGCCGAGCATCGAGACCGCCCTGAGTCGCTCGGCGCGGCGGAGCTCGGCCTCGTACTGCTGCATGCGATCCGCGGCCCGCACGACGGCCCCCGCCAGGTCGCGGGTCTCGTCGTTGAAGCGTGTCTCCGGCGGCGCGGCGTGGCCCCCTTCGGCGAGCCGCCCGACCGCCCCGCCGAGCCCGGCCAGCGTGCGGCCGATCCTGCCGCCGACGGCGTTCACCACCAACGCGGTCGACGCGAGCATGACGCCGCCGACGACGACCGGCGGCAAGATCGCGGCCCGCCAAGCGGCCTCGTAGTCGCGCCGCGGGAACAGCAGGTGGAGCGTGCGGGGCGGGGTCGCTCGGCCCCGGTCGCGCAGCTCGACCGCCATGTGCAGGTAGCGGCCGTCGGCCGTGGTGAGCGCCGCGCCGAGGTCGACCCCGTCGGCCTTGAGCGGCTGCGGCTGGGTGGCGAGCGTGCGATCGCGGGCGAGCGTCGGCTCGCTGGCGGAGAGCACGCGGCCCTCCCGCCCGGCGAGGACGAACTCGGCGCCGGCCAGGTCGGCCATCTGCCGGAGCACCGCGTCGGTGAGCGGGTAGCTGCTCTGGTCGAGCGCGCGCACGACCCCCTGCAAGCGCTCCTCGATCCGCGCGGTGGTCGCCCGCCGGGCCAGCCAGCCGTAGGCCAACGCGACGGCCACCAAACCGAGCACGCCGACCAACGCCAACGGCGCCATCAGTTGGGCGCGGATCGTGAAGCGCGCGCCGGCGCCGGGTAGCGCGGGGGCTCGCCGGCTGTCGCGCGGCGCGGCGAGGGTGTCGGCCCGCGCGACAGCGGGAAGCCGCTCGCCGGAGTGCGGGGCCGTGCTCTTGAGTACATTCGCCATAGTGAGACCGGATCGGCCCGGGGTGGCACGGCACGTGCCTAACGCGGATCGCTCCGGGGCGGCGCGAGGCCGCCCCGGCCCGCTTCCGCCGCCACGATACCGAGTCGGAGAGAATCGATGCCACAAGGACGCCGCCACCCAGGCTTCACCCTCGTCGAGCTGTTGGTGGTCATCGCGATTATAGGGATACTCATCGCCCTGTTGCTGCCCGCCGTGCAATCGGCGCGCGAGGCGGCCCGGCGGAGCCAGTGCAAGAACAACCTCAAGCAGCTCGGCCTGGCCGTTTTGAACTACGAGGGCGCGAAGAAGCACCTGCCGCCCAGCGCGCTGGTGGACCTCGGCGTGACCAGCACCGCCAACAACGGCTCGTGGGGCGTGCACGGGCGGGTCCTCGATTACCTGGAAGAGGGCGCCGTCCGCGACCTGGTCGACCTCGAGACCGGGTGGGACAACCAGATGGGGATCCACGACGTGCGGATCGCCCCCTTCCAGTGCCCCAGCGACGACAAGGCCGCCGAGCCCCGCCCGTTCAGCGACGGCCGGCCCACGCTGTGGCCGACGAACTACGGGTTCAACTTCGGCACTTGGTTCGTCTTCGACCCGGCCACCAAGCAAGCGGGCGACGGCGTGTTCTACCCGAACAGCAACCTCCGCCTGGCGAAGGTCACCGACGGCACGAGCCACACGCTCCTGTGCGCCGAAGTGAAGGCTTGGACCGAGTACACACGCAACGGCGGCCCCGCGTCGACCGAGATCCCCAACACGGTGGAAGAGGCGACCGCGGTGGTCGAGTCGGGCGCCGACGAGAAGAGCACCGGCCACACCGAGTGGCCCGACGGCCGGGTGCACCACACGGGCGTGACCGCGACGATGACGCCCAACACCTACGTGCCCTACACGAACAGCAAGGGGGTCGAGGTCGACGCGGACTTCAACTCTTGGCAGGAGGGCAAGAACGGCAGCGCCGGCGCGCCGACCTACGCGATGATCACCTCGCGCAGCACGCACCCGGGGCAGGTGCAGGTCACGCTGGTCGACGGGTCGGTCCAGTCGGTGGCCGACGAGGTCGACCCCGCGGTGTGGCGGGCGATGGCTACCCGCGGCGGCGGCGAGACCGCCCGGTACGCCGCGCCGTGAACGCCCCCGGCGGTCCGTGGCGGTCGTCGCGGCTTGGCGCAGCACGACTTCCCACGGCGGGCGTGGTAGGCTGGGGCCGTGCTGGACCTGGCTATCGTCGTCGCGTTCCTGGCTTACTCCACGCTGGCGGGGCTGAGGCACCGCAAGCAAGCGTCGCGGGGGCCGACCGACTTCTTCCTGGCGGGCCGGCAGACGCCCGGCTGGCAGGCCGGCCTCAGCATGGCGGCCACGCAGTTCGCCGCCGACACACCGCTGCTGGTGTGTGGGCTGGTCGCGACCGGCGGGGTTTGTCTGCTGTGGCGGTTCTGGGTCTACGGGTTCGGCTACCTGCTGATCGCCTTTGTGTTCGCCGAGTGCTGGCGGCGGTCCGGCGTGCTGACCGACGCCGAGCTCGCCGAGACGCGCTACAGCGGCCGCGGCGTGCTGCTGCTGCGCGGGCTCAAGGCGGTGTACTACGGCACGGTCGTCAACTGCTTGTTCCTGGCGATGGTGCTGACCGCCGCGGTCCGGGTCGCCGAGGTGTTCGCCCCCTGGCACGAGTGGCTGCCAGCGCCGGTGTACGAGGCGATCCGCGCGGGGGTCGACGCGGCCGGCTTGGCGCCGATGGCCGTGGCGTCGGACGCCGACCCCGCGACGGCGGTCTGCAACGGGCTCATCTCCGTGGCCGTCATCGCGTTGTTCGTGCTCGGGTACTCGGCGGTGGGCGGGCTCCGCGCGGTCATCGCGACCGACGTCTTGCAGTTCGCTCTGATGACGGTCGGCACGTTCGCTTACGCGTGGTGCGTGCTGGCGGAGGTCGGCGGCTTGGGCGCGTTGGCCGAGGGGCTGACTTCGCTCTACGGAGCGTCGCGGCACGCGAGCGTCGTCGGCCTCTTCCCGACCGGGGAGCACGCGTTGTTGCCGTTCCTGGTGCTGATCAGCGTGCAGGGGCTGTTCTGGATCGGGAGCGACGGCACCGGCTACCTGGCCCAGCGCTACATGGCGTGCCGCTCCGACCACGACGCGCGGCTCGCCGGCGTGGTCCACACGTGGGTGCAGGTGCTCGGCCGCAGCCTGGTGTGGCTGGTGATCGCCGTCGGCTTGCTCGTGGTCTACCCGCACACGCCGGCCGACGCGGCCTCCGAGGGCTTCGCCGCGGCGCGCGAGCTGACGTTCGTCAGGGGCATCAACGACCTGATGCCCGCGGGCCTACGCGGCGTGATGCTGGCCGCGATGCTCGCGGCGCTGGGGTCGACCATCGACTCCCAGTTGAACTGGGGAGCGGCCTACTGGAGCAACGACCTGTACGGCCGGCTCTTCTGCCAAGGGCTGCTGCGGCGCGAAGCGGGCCGCCGAGAGCTGGTCGTCGTCGCCCGCGTGTCGAGCGTCGTGCTGCTGTTTTTGGCGACCCTGCTGATGCTGCGGATCGGTTCGATCGGCGCCACGTGGCTGGTGTCGCTGGTGTTCGGCGCGGGGATAGGCGGCGTGTTGATGCTGCGTTGGTTGTGGCAACGGACCAACGTGTACTCCGAGCTGGCCGCGATCGGCGGCTCGCTCGTGCTCGCGCCGGTCGCGCTGGTGGCGTTCGACAGGGAGTGGGTGCAGCTGAGCGTGGTGGCGTTGGGGTGCCTGGGGCTGGCGAGCGCCGCCGCGCTCCTCACGCAACCGACCCAAGACGAAACGCTCGAGCGGTTCGTCGGCCGCGTGCGGCCGTTCGGGCTGTGGACCGCGGCCGGCGCCGAAGGGTCGGCGCGCAGGTTTTTGACGCGACTCGGCTGGGCCACGGCGATGTCCGCCGCGCTGTTCTGCCTGCTGACCGGCGCGGTGCGGCTGCTGCTCCCCGCGCCGGGCCGCTCGGGCGCGGTGGGGTGGGCGCTGGTCGGCGTCGGGACGGCGTTGGCGATCGCCTCGCTGCCGGCGCTGCGTGCCGCGACCTTCGACGAGCCCGAGTGACGCAAGAACGGGTCAAGCGTGAGTCGGCGCCCCGGCGGGCGAGCAGCCCCTTGCGCCGGCTAGCTGGACCGTCGCCGGCGGACCGGCCGCAGACTCCGCGCCGCCGCGCTCGCCGATAGGATCGCTGTCGGCCGGGCCGGCCGGGGGGCGGTCGCGCGTGTCGGGGGCGCTGGCGTCGCGCTCGACGGTTTGGAACTCGCCCCAGTCGACGTCGATCCGGGTGTGCAGCCGCTTGCCGGCGTCGACCGCGTCGGCGAACACGCTCTCGATCCGGGACGCAAGGAACGGCGCCGTCGGCCCGCGCCCGATGTTGACGAGCATCGTGTGGGGCACGTCGGCTTCGGTGACTGCCAATTGCGGCAGCCGGGCTTTGAGGGCCTCGAGCAACGCCGACGGCCTTTCGCCGCGCGGACAGATCGCTACCAACCGGCGGCGGTACCCGCAGCCAAGCGGATCGACACCGATCGCCGCGAGCGCCTGATCGGCGAGGTCGGCCTCGTCAACAAGGGGGGTGATCGCTTCGCGGACGAGCTTGTCGAGGAGCCGCGTGCAGCGCACCACCCCGCCGGGCTCGCCGCTGGAGAGCTGATCGGCGACCGACTCGACGAAGCGGTCGGCGACCCGCGCGGCCAGTCGCGAAAGCTCGGGCGGGGTGTCGGCTCCCAAGAGCGGCGGCCGCTCGTCGATCGCGTCGAGCAACTCGGCGAACGACTTGCGGACCGTGGCGGCTTGCTTCGCCGCGTCCTGCGGGGTGCGCGCAGCGGCGGACCGCGCGTCGGCGCCCCGGCTCACGTGCTTGTTCGGGTCGACCTCCCGCAACAACCGGAGGGCCTCGGTCCGCAGCTCGAGGGTCGAGCGCGCGCTGGTGGTTTGCGCGAGGTGATCGCAGTCGACCGCGCCGAGCACGCGGTACGCGTCGGCGACGCTGCCGACGCCATCGGCGCCTGGGTCGAGCGCGGCCAGGTCGAAGGCCGCGGTCGCCAGCAGCCCCATCGCCGCCGAGGCGCCAGCCGTGGCGCGTGGCGGCGGCGCCGTGCAGAGGCTCACTTGATCGAAGGGCGGCTGGTCACGCTCGAATCGCGCGATCCAGCCGTCGGCGCCCTCCGAGCCGGTGTTGCCGGCCTGCTGGCTGTGGTGCAACTCGATCAACAGCGACATCAGGCTTGCCGCGCCGAGCTGGTCGGACGGCCGCAACTGGCTGGGCAATCCCAGCACGGCTTCGACTGAGAGCGGCGTCGAAATGGCTTCCCCGACCGACCGCACCGCCTGAGCCAGGTCGATCAACATACCGCCGCCCGCGCCGCCGCAGCCTCCCGCGAGGACCACGACGCGCACCGGTTCGGGCTTGTCCGCCGTGGCGAGGCTCTGCAGCTTCGCCGCGAGCGTGCGCGCGACCCGCTGGGCGTTGTCGACCAGCGCGATCCGGCCGAGGGGGCGGTAGCCGCGCGTCGTGAGGGAGCGTGGGATGTGGTAGAGCCAGCGCCGCGACACGCCGCGGAGCAGCGCCGGGTCCGCCGCCCGATAGTCTTTCGGTCGCCGGAGCGGCACGTGCAGCGTGTCGCCGTCGCCGTCGCCGGGCGCGAGGCCCGCGTCGCGCCGCAGGTCGGTGAGTTGGTCGCGATCGGTGTCGATCGCCAGCCACGCCGCGGGGGGCGCGTGGTCGCCGAAAGCGGACCAGGCCCCCTTGGCCGCCGCCAGCATCCGCGAGCCGACGCCCCCGAGGCCCACGAAGAGCGTCGGCCGGGCGGACGCGGCGAGCTGGAGACCTTCCGGCGCCGCCAGGTCGATCACCTCGCTAGGCCCGGCCGGGAGCCGCGTGCGCGGCCGGGCCGGGGCGGGGGCCGCGGGCGGGGTGAACTCGGCCGCGTGGGGGCGCCGCGCGGGGCCGTCTGCTTTCGGCCGGCCGAGCGGCTGGGTGCTGATGGCCAGGACCGACTTGGTGTCGTCCGGTCCCACGGGCGCGCGTGCGGTGGGGCGCGCGGCGGGAGCGCCGGCGTCGGTAGCAGCGGTCTGCGCGAGGGCTTGGACGAACTTGCGGCAGCTCGGGTAGCGGTCGCCCGGGTCCTTGCTCAACGCCCGCGCGATGACAAGCCGGTCGTCGTCGCCGAGCGGGCCGAGGTTCGGCTCGGCCATCGTGTGTTGCTTGACCAGCTGCGAGACCGTCTGCCCCGCGAACGGGAGCACGCCGGTGAGCACGTACTGGTAGACGATCGCGAGGCTGTACTGGTCGCTGCTGCGCGTGGGCGCGCCGTCGAAGACTTCCGGCGCGGAGTAGAGCGGGGTCATCCCGCCGACCATCGACTGCTGCGTGCGCGAAGCGAGCTGCTTGACCAGGCCGTAGTCGGCCACTTTCGAGTGATCGCCGACGAGCAGCAGGTTCTCTGGCTTGACGTCCAGGTGCTGCAGGTCGTGCTGCTCGCTGAGGCAGTCGAGGCCCTCGGCCGCGTCGGCCATCAAGCGGAGCAACTGGTCGCGGGGCACGCCCGGGTGGCCGTCGGCGCGGCGTTGTCGGAAGAGCTGGTCGAGGCTCGAGTCGGCCAGCTCGGTGACGATGATCAGGCGGTTGTCGACGATCTCGTAGCGTTCGATCGTCAGCAAGAACGGGTGCCGGACGCTGCGCACGCGCTCCAGCGACTTCCGCTCGCGGTCGGCCAGCTCGGCGTCGCAGTGGCCGAACACGACCTTGACGGCCTTCTCGACGCCGCCCGGCGCGGTGGCCCGCCACACCTCGCCGTAGCCGCCCGCCCCCAGGCGGTCGATCAGGGTGTACCCATCGGGGAGTCGGGGGGCGGAGTCGGTGACCGGCATAGCGATTTAGATGAAACTGCGCGGCGAGGGCGTCACACCAGCACAGCCTGGAGCCTCGCGGCGGCGTCGGGCGCCGCGCCGCGGACGCGGTCGGCCTCCCTCGGCGTCAGGTCGGCTTCGGGCGAGACTTCGAAACGCACTCCCAGTTCGCGACAAACGGCCTTGTCGGCCTCGCTGGTCGCTGGCGGCAAGACCGGCTGGATCCCCAGCTCGGCGCACCGCACGACGACGCTCTCCGTGAGCTGCCGACGGCGTGGCTCCGACGACACGCCCGACACAGCCGCCTGCGAGAGGAGCAGCCGATCGGGCGCGAGTCCGCTGAGCGACTCGACCGCCGACGCGCTCCCCGCGAACCCCCCGAGCACCAAACGCAGCCCCGAGGCGGCGAGCGAGCGGCACAGCGCGGTCGCTCGGGGGTCGTCGGTGGTGTGGTCCCACGGCACGACCAGCGCGAGCGTCGACCGCGGCGGCAGCCGGTGCATGGCCGCCTCGGCCGCGTGGAAGTCTTCTTCTTGCAGCGGCTCGCCGGATGTCAGGCGCAGCAGCAAGTCGGCGGGCGCGCCGCGCGTGGCCAACCTCTCGGCCGCGACCATCCACGCGATGTAGCGGTGCGACGCGCGGAGCGTTGTCGGGTGGAAGGGGGGCGACGGTTCGTCCGCGCCCCGCGTGTCGTGCCGGCACAGGAAGGCGGTCGTCGCGCTGGTGTCCAGGTCGCGGATCGACGACCAAGCGACCTCCGGCGCGACCCACAGGAGCCCCTCCAAGCGTCGGCGGTGTTGGGCGACGGCGTCGCCGCGTGTGCGGCCCGCGCCGGACGCTCCCTGGGCCAGCGGCTGGGTGACCATCCGCTCGGACTCGGTCGACGATTGCACGGCGAAGACCAGGTCGATATCGGCCACGCGGATCGAGTCGCCATCGTTGAGCGGCGTGTCGCGGGCCGGCTCGCCGTTGACGAAGGTGCCGTTCGTGCTGCCCAGGTCGCTGATCAGGAAGCGCTCGCCGGCGGCAGTGATCTGCGCGTGCTCGCGGGACACGGAGCCGCAGTCGATCTGCAGGCCCGCCGACGCGCAGCGGCCGATCGTGAACGGGAACTCCTCGATCACGACCGTGCGCGGACCGGCCGACCCCGGCAGGAAGTACTCCAGCCGCGGCCTGTTGGGCGAAGGGGTCTCCGACGGTCCGCTCATGCCTCACCTTCCTCGGATATCGCAAACCGGCTTGGGCGTCCGCCGTTCGGGACGCACGGCCGTCGGGGGGCGCAAGGGGGGGGGGCACGAAGCGGTCGCCCCGCTTAGCAACCCTAGCATCCAATCGGGCCGACGATCCGGCCGGCGGGCGCCGGCGGGCCGTGGCGCAGCTAGTCTTGACTCGCTCGGCCCCACCCCGCACCCAACACGCCGACGGACGCGATGCTCACAACCGCCAATAGCGTTACGATCGTCTCACGTGACCGAGACCTTCTCCGAAGGCTGGCTTGGACCGTCGACGAGTTCGGCTACCTGCGAACCGCCACCGACGACTGGTCGCCGGCGGCCCTCTGGCGGCGGTGTTACGAGCCGGAGCTGTGGCTGCTCGACACACGCGACCCCGAGGCGCTCGACACGATCGCGGCCGCGGCGTCGGCGCGCCAGCTGCACGTGGTCGCCCTCGCGGCCCGCGACGCGCGTGCCCAGCACGAGAAGCTCTTGCAGTCGGGCGCCGACGATGTCGTTTGCCTGCCGGTCGACGACGGGGAGCTCGCCGCGAGGCTCCGGGCGGGCGTGCGGCACTTGGAGTTCAAGCAGCGCTTCGCCGCGCGGGCAGCGCGCGACCCGGTCACCGGTTTGTTGACCCGCAGCGGTCTGACGTGGTGGGCGATGTCCGCCTCGTCTGGCGGCGGCGCGCGCAAGACGGGGCTCTTGGTGGTTTTCCAGATCGGCGGCGTCGACCGGATCAAGACCGGCCTGGGCGCCGACGTGGCCCTCGGCCTGCGGAAGGCGTTCGCGTCGGCTCTCAAGGCCGTCGCCGAGGAGAACGCCAAGGGCGTCGCGGCCCAGCTCGACGAGGACGTGTTCGCCATCTCGCTGCCGGGCGCCACCGCCGAGGAGGGCGCCGCCCTCGCGGCTAAGGCGATCGGCGAGTTCAGGGCGAGCCAGGCCGTCACGCGGAGCCTGTCGGCGCCGCCGGTGGTGTCGGCCGTTGTCGGCGACTGGTCGTCCTCCTGGTCGCCCAGCACGGTGCTGACCTCGCTCGTCGAGGCGGTCGAGCACGCGCCGCTGTGTTCCGAGCAAGCGGTCGTGCCGGTCGAAACGGTCAACGCGGCGCGGGCCGAGTGGACCGGCGCGACTCCCCGGCGGCCCGCGCTGCACGACGCGCTGGCGGGGCAGGTCGCCGAGTCGCTGCCGGTCGTGCTGCGGGTCGGCGAGAGCGTGGGCGCCGCCACGGCGTGGGGCGTGCTGCCGGCCGGGGCGCTGCCGCCTGTCGTGCCGGTCGTCGACGACGACGGGAAGCTGATCGGCCTGTTCGACCAGCGCTACAAAGACGACCTCCAGACGCAGCCGCTGGGCGCCGAGATGGTGCTGCCGGCCGACGCGACCGTGGCCCACGACACGCCCGCCCGGGACGTGTCCGCGCTGCTCGAGGGCCGCGGCCACGGGGGCTTGGTGGTCGTCAAAGACGAACGGCCGGTCGGCTTCGTGACCGGCGACTCGCTCGGCGGGCTGCTCGCCCCGCGGCACGGGGCCGCGTCGTACCGAGTGCGGGAGCGGCGCGGGCAGATCGTGGGGCTGGTGGTCCCGAGCGGGAAGGCTTCGGCGGCGCCGGCGGTCGCCGGCTGAGCGCGGCTGGCGTGTGCGGGGCGTCACTCCTCGCCGCTCATCGCGGCGAAGTAGTTCTGCACGGCGTGGTCGAGCGTCTGCTCGCTGGCCACCTTCGGCACGCCGTTGTACTCGCAGTAGTGGAACACCTGCTCGAGCAGGTCGCGTGCGTGGCAGCGGCGTAGCGGGCGGCCGATCGACTCGTAGTGGCGTGTGATCAGGTACTCGACCGACGCCGGCGGGCAGTCCACGCCGACCTTCTGCGCGAACACGCCGAGCAGCTTGACGAACTCCTCGCGCGACGGCGCGCCGATCTCGATCTTGAACGGGATGCGTCGCAGGAACGCGTCGTCGGCCAGGTCGTGCGGCTCGAGGTTGGTCGAGAAGATGATGAGCTGCTCGAACGGGACCTCGATCTTCTTGCCGTTGGCGAGCGACAAGAAGTCGACGCGGTTCTCTAGCGGCACGATCCAGCGGTTGAGCAGCTCGGTGGGGTTCACCCGCTGGCGGCCGAAGTCGTCGATCAGCAGGCTGCCGCAGTTGCTCTTGAGTTGCAGCGAGGCCTCGCTGACGTGGCTCACCGGGTCGTGCTTGAGCTCGAGGCTGTCCATCGTGAGCTCGCCGCCGACGACCACCGTGGGGCGCTTGATCCGCACCCAGCGGGCGTCGCGCTCGTCGTCGATCAGCAGGCCGCTCGCGGCGGACTCGACCGGCTCGTGGCACGACGCGTCGAACAGCTTGATGATCTGCCCCCCCTCGATGATCGCGTGGGGCACGTAGATGCTCTGGCCGAAGCAGCGTGTGATCCGCTGCGCGATGGTGGTCTTGCCGTTGCCGGGCGGGCCGTAGACGAACATCCCCTTGCCAGCGCTGATGGCCGGCCCGAGCCGCGCGAGCATCTCCGGCTCGACGTTGATGTCGGAGAACGCCTTGACCAGGCGGGGCTGCTTCGGGCGTTCGTTGCGGACGGACTGGGCGTGGACCGAGTCGACGTAATCCTCCAGCGGGACCGGCGCGGGGCCGGTGTACGCGCACTCGGCCATCGCCTCGCGCGCGCGCTTGCGGCCCTCTTCGGTCAGCTCGTAGACGTTGTCTCCGAGCATCGCCGATCCGGACGGGGTCAGCAGCTGGCGCCGGCGGAGGTCGTCGAAGCGGTCCTCGAGGATCGCCAGCGGCAGGCAGAGCTGCTTGGCGAGCTCTCGGCCGGCCGAGCAGCCGTGCGACTGCACGGTCTTCAGGATCAGCTCGTCGATGATGGAACGGTTGAGGCCGGTCTCTTCGATGCTCCCGGGGCTGACGGGCGAGAAGCCGTCGTCTAGGGCGAGGACGTCGACCAGCGAGGCGCTGTCGGCGTCGCTGGCGTCGGAGCTCAGTTCGGGCCAAGGCGCCGGCGAGGGGGCGCCGGCCGGATCGTCCGCTGGGCCTTCGCCCGGTGGGGCCGGCTGGCGGGCTTCTTCTTCGGCTGGCTGGCTGCCCGTGAGCTTGCGGCTTAGCTGCCAACCGAAGTTGGTCATCTCGAACACGCCGGGCGTGGGGGACTCGCGGAGCAGCAGCAGCTCCACCAGCTCCGAAACCGCGTCGCAACAGCGGCCGGCGAAGGTGTCGTCGTTCGGGTCGTACAGCTTGACCTTCCCGCAGCGGACGGCCCGGCCGCGCGTGTCGGAGCGCACGGCTACCTCGGCGGTCCCGCGGTTCTGCGCGGCCGCCAGCAGGACCGTGAGCTGATCCTCTTCCAGGGACTCAGGCGTAGCGACAGTGTGCATGCGGATCTGCGTGTGTGGCGGCGGGGTTCTCCACCTCGGTACTACTAGCAGCCGTTGAAAGACGCGTTCCTGGCGTTTTTCGACCTCGCCAAGCCCGGAGCAAGCTCCTCGCGGCTCGCAGAACGTCGGCTCTCGGCCGAAGTTCTGACGCCACCCCTCCTGGGGGGCAACGCAGGCCGCTGATAAATCGACAGCCTGCTAGGCGAACTCTAGCTCACGCCGCCTGGGGGATGCTTTCGGCCAGCGAATGAAGCTTGGATCCTAGGTCGCCCCCCGGAGAGGTCGCCCATAAGCAAAACAATTTCTGCGAATCTCAGGCACGAGATCCGAGTCATCGGCTCAACGCGACCTAGGTTTGCAATGAGTCGGTGGAAAAGGCGCGGGGCGTCGCAACACGCTCGCCCCCCCCCCGCCTGCCAGCCGGCGGCTGCTCTTCGCCCTCTTCTCGGAGTTCGACATGTCTCTTCCGTTGGCGCCACACCGGTATCTGTTGGCCGCTGCCGTGCTGCTGGTCTCGGCGACCGCGTCGGCGCAGTGCCAGAAGGAAGTCCAATCCAACTTCACGCTGTGGGGCATGCCCAACGCGGCGCCGGTCAACCACAGCGGGTGCGACGACCGGGCCGAGGACTTCAATCGAACGATCCTCGAAGGGGCGACGCGGCTGGTAGAAGAGAACCTGCGCGAGGGGGTCGAGTTTCTGGCGCGGGGCGTGACGCGGCTCGACGAGGACGCCCTGTTCCTGCTGAACGACACCGACCGCCCCGTTCGCGTTTATTTCATCCACGAGGGGGCCGGGTACCGGAACACGCTGGGCTACTCGACGAGCATCGCCGGCTCCGACGCGCAAGGCGAGCGCGTGGTCGTTTTCCCCGACGTGTCGGACGGCACGTTGGGGGGCCCGGAGATCCTCTCCAACGGCGATTGGGTCGAGCTGGGCGACTTCCCCCAGGGGACCAGCTTCGAGTTCTTCATCGTCCGCGACGCGGTGCGTGGCGGACGCGACGTGTTCACGAACCAGGACCACCTCAACCCGGACGGCATCCAGCACCTCGCCGCTTGGCTGCTGGGCGACCGCTACGTGCTGCTCGGTTTCGAGGACCTCATGAACGGCGGCGACTTGGACTACAACGACGTGGTCGTGGTGGTCGACCTCAGCCCCGACCTGGGCCAGGGCCCGCTCGCGTTGCTGCCACGCTGAGGCCGAGAGCGCGCCGGATAGAGCGTTGATTCCTGCCGTCACCCGAGGGTCGAGCCGATGAGAACCCCGGCAAGAAGGACGACACGCCGCAGAGACCGACGCGGCGTCGAGACCGTCGAGCTCGCCCTGTCGCTGCCGATCCTCGTCACGATCCTGTTCGGGACCCTCGAGTGTTGCGAGTTGCTGTTCACGAAGCAGTCGATCGCGGTGGCCGCGTACGAGTCGGGGAGGGTCGCCGCGCGGCGGGACGCCACGACCGAGGCGGTCACGAACCGCTTCAACCAGATCGTCGCCGCGCGGCGGTTGGTCGGCGCCACGATGACCCTCACCCCCGGCGACCTGAGCGCCCTGTCCATCGGAGAGGAGATCCGCATCGACGTCACCGCGCCGGTCGCGGAGAACTCGACGTCGCAGATCGTGCTGGCGGCGCTGCCCGACCTACAGGAAACCGTGACGTTTGTCCGGGAGTGAGCAGGAAGCACGCTTTGGCCTATTCCGGGTTCGGCCGGCGAAAGCAGCGAACCCAAAAAGGGAGGTTCCTCATGGCTTCGCTA
The DNA here is from genome assembly GCF_040219535.1 of Botrimarina sp. Taxonomy (NCBI): domain Bacteria; kingdom Pseudomonadati; phylum Planctomycetota; class Planctomycetia; order Pirellulales; family Lacipirellulaceae; genus Botrimarina; species Botrimarina sp. Next base: position 507,273 of record NZ_JAVJSH010000012.1, on the reverse strand, counting down.
GTTCCTCGCCGCCGGCGACCCTCGCCCCGCCGCGGCGCCGTGTTGGTGCTGGTGGCGGTGATGTCCTCGGGGCTCGTCGCGATGGGCGCCCTGGTCATCAACTGGGCCTACATCGAGCTCACCAACACCCAGCTGCGATCGGCGGCCGATGCGGCGGCGAAGGCCGCGGTCGTGAGCCTCAGCCAGACCCAGGACGAGGCCCTCGCGCGGGTCGCCGCCCGCGACATCGGCTCGCGGTTCCGCGTCGGCGGCCAGACGCTCAACCTGGCGGACGGCGACATCGAGTTCGGCAACGCCACCCCGGACGGCGCGGGGGGATTCGTCTACACGCCCAACGCGGCGCCGCGGAACAGCGCGCGGGTCGTCGCCCGCGTGGGGGACGGCTCTTCGACCGCGGCCGTCCGCGCGGTGTTCGCGAACCTGCTGCCCGTCGACGAGTTCGGGCTGGCGAAAGAGGCCGTCGCGGGACGGTACGACCACGACATCTGCATCGTGGTCGACCGCTCGGCCTCGATGGCCTGGGACCTGACCGGGGTGGACTTCAGCTACCCGTCGACCTTCAACGACGACTCGACGCTGCAGAACTACTTCCGCGAGCCGTTCCTCGGCTACGACGCGTCGGAGCCAGACCCGCTGAAGCGCCAGAGCCGCTGGGGCGCGCTGCTGGACGCGCTGGCGACCTTCAAGGGGGTCGTCGACCGCCGCGACCTGAACCCGCAGGTCGCCCTGGTCTCGTACGCGAGCAACTACACGTTCGCCAACTTCTCGGCGACACGCAGCAGCCGCGACCAGAAGCTGGACCCGGACACCCTGAAGTTCCTCGACGCCGCGCACCGCCTCGGTGAGAAGCCGATCATCGGCGACACCAACATCAAGGCGGGCATGGACCGCGCAAAGACCGTCCTCACGAGCAACCCCGAGCGCCGCGACACCGCCAACCGCACGATGATCCTTCTCTCCGACGGGCGGCGGACCGAAGGGGGCGACCCGGTGGTCGGCGCGGAGCAAGCGGCCGCGCAGCGGATCACGATCCACACGATCTCCTTCGGCGACGGCGCCGACCAGGCCGTCATGGCCCAGATCGCCCAGGTCGGCAACGGCAGTCACTACCACGCCAACACGGGACCGGAGCTGCAGGCGGCGTTCGAACAGATCGCCGAAGAGCTGCCGGCCGTCCTCATCCGATAGCCGCCCGCGCCCCACGGGGGACCGGCGGCTGGAGCCGCGATCGAGCATGACACCGAGCACGACACCGAGCACGACCAGGCCACGCCCGAATCGACCGCGCGGGCGGGGCGACCACCGGCGCGGTGTCGCGACCGTGGAGTTCGCGTTCTGCGCCTCGATCTTGTTCCTGCTGTTCATCACGATGATCGAGGTCGCCCGCTTTCACGTGCTGCGGCACTCGATGGACCAGGCGGTCTACATGGCGGCCCGCGCGGGCATCGTGCCGGGGGCGACCTCCGCGGCCGTCAACGACACGGCGGTCAGCCGGTTGGCGGCCGCGGGCGTTCGCAACGCGACGCTCACGATCACCCCGCCGGTGATCACCGACGAGACCCAATCGGTCACCGTCCGCGCGGTCGCCCCCTACAACGAGAACAGCTGGACGCTCCCGAAGTTCTTCGACGGCGTGCAGGTGCGATCGGAGATCACCCTGGACCACGAGAACGTGGCCTTCGACTAATCCTCAAGCCTGTTGGCGCCGCCCCGCGCGGAGGCCCGCGAGCGCGGCGAGGCAGAGCAGCCAAGCGGCGGCGGGCTCCGGCGCCTGGGCCGGCGCCGCTGGGAGGTTCGCCGTGTAGCGGTCGCGCCACGCGGCGAGGTCCTCGTGGTCGACGACCTGATTGCGGTCGGCGTCGGCCGCGAGGCCGGGCCCCGTTTGGCCGAGCGAGTCTCGCCAGACCGTGTAGTCGGCCGCGTTGACCAGCCCGTCGGCGTTGAAGTCGCCGATCGGTGTTGCGGCGAACTGGATGTCGTCGATGTGGATCGCCCCGGCGTCGGTCGAGGGTTGCTCGAACAGCAGCGACAACCGGGCCTCCCGCGAGTCCTGCGGCGCCAGCGCGCTCAAGGAGCTCGTGAGCCACTGGTCGAGCGGGGTTTGGGCGTCGGCGACCAGGAGGGTCTCCTCGCTCAAGAAGGCCTGGCCGCGGTACTTGGCGCCGAACTCCTCGTAGAACTCGAGCCGCGCCCAAACCTCGTTCGCGCCGGCCAAGCGGTCTTCGGAGCGGACTAAAGCGGAGAGCGAGAAGGCGACCTCTTGCCCGCCCTCGACGGTGATCCCTTGGCTCACGCCCGAGAAGGTCCGGCCGGGCTGGAAGGGGCCGAACAGCTTCAGGCTGGCGTCGCCGGAGCGGACGGCCTCGGTGGCCGCCAGCACGTTCACCGAGCCGCGCGGCTCGTCGCCGAACACGCTCCAATTGCGCAGCGTGCCGCCGTCTGCCTCGAAGCCGAGGTTCTGCGCCTCGACGACGCCCGACGAACCGCTCTCCTCGTACACCCGCACCCAGTCCACCTCCATCCGTTGGGGCCACACGGTGGACTCGTCGGGGTTGGGGAGGAAGTGGCCGCCGATCGCGTTGTTGATGACCAGCTGCATCGGCTGGGTGTCGGCGGACAAGAAGCCGCCGACGTCCTCGTCGTAGACCGTGTAGTGGTGCACGCCGTCGACGTAGAACCGCAGGTAGCGATCGGTCCAATCGACCGCGTACGTGTGGAACCCCTCGTGGTAGTTGACCGGCTCGCCGTCGAGGGAGGTCTGCTGCTCGTCGTACACGAAGCGGTGCACGTACGGGGGGTTTGTGCCGTAGTGGAACGCGCTGCTGGTCAGGAAGGGCTCGTTCCCGCGGTTCTCGAGGATGTCGATCTCGCCGCCGCTGGGCCAGTTCGTTCGCGACACGTCGGGCAGCAGCCAGATCGCCGGCCACATGCCGCGAGAGGTGGGCAGCTTCGCGCTGACTTCCCAGCGGCCGAAGCGTTGCTCCGAGCGGCTGATGACCTGGCCGGATCGGTAGGGGAGGCCCGCGTACGGCTCGTCGGTCGACGTGAGCACCAGCGACCCGTTCTCGACGGTCACCTGCTGCGGCAGATAGGCGTGGAGCGAGTTGTTCGTCGGCTGGGTGCTGTTGACCCGCTGCCACTTCGTGCCGTCGAGGGAGTTGAACCCGTCTTCCCACACGAGCCGCCAGTCCGGCGCGGCCTGGGCGTGCGCCGACGCCGGCGCGTAGCCGATCAACAGGGCGGCGACCGGCGCCGCCAAGCGCCGGGCCGCAGAAGCGAGACAACCGCTCATCGGTTATTGCCGGGGGTTCGCCGTTCTAGCGAGATGTCGAACGTGTTGCCGCCTGGCTCGACGGTCACTTCGAGGCCCGAAGTCGCCGGCGACGTGTACCGGGGGGGGATCAGCCGCTCGGCCCAGGGCATCGCCCCTTCCTGCTGAGGCGGGATCGTCTTGACGAGGCTCACGGTCACGGCGTAGTCGCCGGGCGTGAGGCCCCGCTGGTTCCCGGTGAGCACCTGGTACCGACCCTGGTCGTCGATCGATCCGGAGGCCGGCGCGCCGTTGGACTCTTTGGGCTGCAGCAGGACCGTGCCGCGGACGTCGCCGCCGGTCTCGACGGGCTCGCCGTTGAGGGTGACCTGGCCGCTGAGGGTCGCCGGCATGCCGCCGCAGCCGCCCACGGCGAGCAGACCTGCCGCGCACCCGGCCAGGGTCACACGATCCAACGCACAGAAGACGCGACGCTCTGATCGACGCCTGGGCAGCATGCCGTTTTTCCGATCGGATAGGGGGGAGAAGAGGCCGCAGACCGTTAGCGGCATCCTACCGATTAGCTTAGTCCGGCACTATTGCGTCGCCCAGTTCTCGTCGCCGTTGCGGGTGCAACTCGTGCGGTAGAAGGTGTTGTCGACGTCCTCGGCGAAGAACGCGACCGACCCATCGACCCGAGCGAACTGCGCCCCGCCGGGGTGGCGGCTGCGGAACCCCTGGGCGTCGTACCAGAGGTCATTGGCGAGGGTCTCCGGGTCGACGCCCCCGGTGTAGTTGATCGGGGTGTTGCAAGAGGACCAGTCGCCGTTGGAGTAATAGGCGGCCGAGTGACGGTTGTAGGCCGGAAGGTCCTCGCCGATCATCATGGTCTTCGAGGTGCCGTCGGTCACTTTGCTCATTTTCACCGGGGTGAGCCACGTGTTCCGGTAGAAGAGGCCGCGGCACCGGGTGCCGCGGTGGCAATCGCGGTCTGCCTGCGTGAGCGCGTTTCTCTCAACGGGGGCGCCGTTGATACCTTTGTCGTAGATTCCGCTCGGGTACTGCGACGTGTCGTTGTTGAACAAGCTCGCCGGCTGTTCGTTCAGCCAGGTGTCGCCGAGCACGCCCTTGTAGTTGGTCGTCGCGACCTCGCAGTTCTGCCACTGCCACTGGTCGGTCCGCAGCACGCCGGCCGAGTCGTCGCTGGGGCAGGCGATCACGGAGAGCCACGTTTTGGCCAGCTCGGGCACCGAGATCCCGTCGACCATCGACCCCATCCCGAATCCGGGCCGCGGGCTGCGACAGATGCCTATCCGATACTGTCCCTCAAAGGCGCCGCCCGCCTTGAACTGGTCGTACAGCGCCTGCTCTTCCAGTTGAGGCAGCACCTGAACGATCCAGCCCGCGCAGTTCATCGGCTGTCCGTCGTTGGCGGCCAGTCGGACGTTGGGTTCCTCGGCGTTGGGGTCGGTGTAGCCGCCGCTGATCGGGAAGTGGCCCTCGACGTCGTGGTGGTTGAGCACCGCTAGCGCGAGGTTCTTCAGGTTGTTCACGCAGGCGGCCCGCCGCGCCGCTTCGCGCGCGGCTTGCACCGCGGGCAGCAGCAACGCCACGAGGATGCCGATGATGGCGATCACCACGAGGAGCTCCACGAGCGTGAACCCCCCGGGACGCGGGCGTGGCCGGCTGAGCATAGGTCGGTTCCCTCGTTTACTGGTCAAAACAAATGGTTAGCTCACCGCCACGTGGACAGACCGGCTCGGCGCCGCGAGAGCCGCGACGCGAGCCGCGCCGGCGACCCGCTAAGCGCGAGCCGCGGCGCGTCCGGCGCCCACCCCGCAGAGGGCCAAGATCGCGAGCAGAGCGGCGCCCGGCTCGGGGACGCCGGCGGCCGTCGAACCCCCGACGGTCATGCCGTAGTTGTCGGCCCAGAGGTCGTAGCCGGCTTGCGACGAGTCGGGCGAGTTGCCGTCGCGCCACACGGTGTAGTCGGCCGCGTCGACCGAGCCGTCGAAGTTGTAGTCGCCGAGCAGGATGTCGTTGTCGGGCTCGGGGTTGGCGTTGGGCGTCACAGAGGCCGCGTCGCGGAACACCTCGACGAGGATGTTGTCGACCAGCAGGTTGCCGCCGTCGCCGTCGCCGGTGAGGTCCGTTCCGGCGAAGTCGCCCATGAACATCACGGCGCGGACCTCTTCGACGTCGGCCACGGTGTAGAGGTCGTCGCCGATGCCGATCCAGTCGAAGTCGTTGACCGTGTACACGCTCTCGACGAGCGTCCACTCGTCGGTGTTGATCTGGGAGACGCGGCCTTCGCTCGCGGCGCCGCCGTCGATGACCTGGCCGTCGCCGTTGAAGTCGACCCACTGCGCACGGTCGCCCACGGGGATGCCCAGCGGGCCGCCGTGTTGGTCTTGGTCGAAGATCTTGTCACCGAAGAGCGGCTGGATCTGCCCGCCGTTGGTGTCGGCGTTCGTGGAGAGAGCCTCCTTCCAGAACTCGAACTTCAGTACCGGCTGGATCTGGGGATCGACCACGATCGGGTTGGCGGGGTCCGACCGGAACCAAGCCGACATGCGGAGCACGTTGCCGTTCTCGAGTTTGCCGCTCGGGTTGCCGATCGTCGTGAACACGCTGTTGGGCGGGGTGGTATTCACCGCGTCGAGGTTCTCGTCTTGGTTCATGTCGCCGTCGAAGGTGACGTCGATGCCGTTCTCCCCGTTGGAGACCGGCACCGAGAACCCGGCGCCGTGGCAGCAGGGGCCGCTGAAGTTCTGGTTGTAAACGGCGAAGGGTCCGCCGACGTCGAGCCCGTAGGCGCCGGACACGAACACGTCGGTCACGCCGAAGGCCAAGCCATCGGCGTTCGGATCGGTGAAGACCGGGTACGCGTCGGCGGCGAACAGTGTCGCCGGGGCGGCGCCGAGGGCGAGACAAACGATCGCGCGAAGTAGCCGTCGTGGGTACGCCATGAGGAGGCTTCCGATTCTTGAGGAGGAGCGGGGTGCGGTGGTCGCGCCGGCGCTGGGGCCACTCGCGGGCACGCCCGGCCAAGTCACGAGCCCACCAGATCTGGCGGGTGCGAACCAGCGGCGTGGGGTCCCGAGCGGTCGGTGGATCAGAGGCTGGAAAAGGGGGCCGCTGTCGCGCCGGCTCGGTCGGTGAAACCCTGTCGAGCCAGTAACAGCCAGTAACAGTGTTTCTAGATTAGTCAGCCACCGCGGTCCCCGTCAAGCGATTTGCGACGAATCTGCGGGCTTCATCCGTTGTGACTCGTGAAATCCTCACCACAGAGCCTTGAATCCGGTCCTCGCTCAACTAAAATCGGCTGTAACAGTTTCTTGCTTGTCTCTCTTCTCCCGCGAGACCGATGGCTTCGATTCGACAAGTGGCGAAGGAGGCCGGCGTCTCGACGGCGACGGTCTCCCGTGTGCTTAACGGCCACACCTCGGTCGGGCCCGATCTCCGCGATCGCGTGCTGCACGCCGCCAACCGCTGCGACTACGCGCCGACCGTCGGCAAGCGGACCGCCGAGCGGATCGCGTTGCTCTACGCCGGCGACTTCTGGCTCGAGTCGCCTTACGACTCGGCGTGCGTCGTGGGGCTGAGCCGCGCGATGCGCAAGTCGCCCTACGACCTGGTGCTGCTCGACCACCGGCGCGACAGGCACCCGAACGAAACTCTTAAGCAGTTCTTTTCTCGCAAAGGCGTCTGCGGCGCCGTCATCCGGTCAACGCTCGAGTTCCGAGGGCAACTGGCCGCGATGGCCGAAGAAGACGTGCCCCTCGTTGTGCTGGGGGACCACTTCAACAGCGACCGGCTGCGGTTCGCTTACGCCGATTCGCTAGAAGCGAGCCGCGAAGCGATGGAGCACCTGCTGGCCCTGGGCCACACGCGGATCGCGTTCCTCGGCTGCGATCGCGACGACGGCGACCACCTCGACCGCCTCCAGGCCTACCGCGACGTGCTCGGGCAGGCGGGCCTGCTGTGCGAAAGCGACATCCACCGGGTGCCCCCCTACCGGATGGATGGCGCGCCCGTCGCGCGGCGGCTGCTGAGCCGACCGGATAGGCCGACCGCGCTGTTCATCGCGGACCCGCTGGTGGCGGTTGGCGTCATCAACGAGGCCCACAGCATGGGGGTCCGGCTGCCGGCCGATCTGTCGGTCGTCGGTTTCGACGACTCCGACACACGGATGAGCGTCTTCCCGAGGATGACCGCTGTTTGCCAAGACTCCGCCCTGTTGGGCGAGACCGCCTTCGCGATGTTGTGCGACTTGATCGACTTGGGCGGGCCGTTCGACGCCGCGCCGGAGCCGCAGACCGCGTGGTTCGAGATCCACGAGACGACCGGCCCAGCCCCGCAGGCCGTCGCTGCTTTCTTGCCCGGCTCTCGCTCGGGAGCGACGAGGGCGCGTGCGGTAGCGACTTGACGGCCGTGCCGCGCTGGAAGGTTGGGTGCGAATGGCGGTCCACAAGGTGAAACGGCTGATCGCGTCGCTTGCAGTTCGCGGGCAGGGCTCTACGCCTCGCGTCGACGATGTCGAGAGCCGTGCTGTTTTTCGCGAAACTGTTACTCCTTTGTTTTCGTTGCTATGAACGTCACGACTGATTGACGTTTGTTTCACGGGGAGACTACTCTGTATGCGCGGTACACGGTGTTTCTCGCCGGTGGCCGCGAGCCTCGTCCTGTCTCTTCTTGCCCAACACGTGAGGATGCTACTGATGACCCGTCTTCTTGGTTTCTCAGCGCTGCTGCTCGCCGTCGCGCTCGGCGGCCCTGCGCTCGGTCAAAACAACTTCGGCGACCCGAGCTTCGAAGGGGCTATTACCTACGACGGACCTCCGTTCGTCGGCGTCTGGGAGGGCTTCTCTGGGAGCGCCGGCGCATCGGCCACGAACGACACGACCAACCCGCTCTCCGGCAGCCAGCACGCGAACCTGTCGATCCTCGGCGACGACAACAGCTTCGCGGGTGTGTTTCAAGACGTCGTCGGCCTTGGCGCAGGAACCGAGATCACCTTCAGCGGCTTTCACGCGATCGGTGGGATGGCCGATGTGGGAGTCGAGTTCCGGATTGAATGGCGCGACTCGGTGATGGGCACCGAAATCTCGCGGACGCCGAACTCGACCACTGCTCCGACCTCGACCGACTACGAGCCCTTCAGCCTGACCTCCACGGTCCCGGCTGGCGCCGACAGCGGCCGGTTTGTCTACGCGGTCCAGACCTTCGGTGGCGAGCCCGGCCCCAGCAACACCGGCACGATCTTCCTGGACGACCTGGTCGCCACGCCGGAACCCACCGCCGCTTTGTTGGCGAGCCTAGGGCTCATCCCGGCGATGCTGCGTCGCCGTAGCTGACGACTCGCCCTCAAGGCGGGCGGGGATGATCTTCTTCCCCGCCATGCTTGCCAAAAAAAGAACGGCCGGCCGCGTCAGCGGCCGGCCGTTTTTCCTTTTGGGGCTAGTGGCCTCCTTGCCGCAGCGACCCACTCACGAATTATCGCTCCGGCGGTCAGTGATCGGCTCTAGGCTTGCTCTGGCGGGCCTGGTGTGACTGCTGACGCATTGCGGTGCGGGCCGCAGGGGAAGCCTTGCAAGTGGCGCGGACCTCGGAGCCTGTTTCGCGCCTGGAGGCTCGCCCGCTGCCGGGGGGCGTCGGCCCTGGTCTAGGGCGTCGCCCGCGACCGACTAGGCCTCGACCCCACTCCGCACCAGGCGATCACGGCCAACGCCCCGCTCACGGGTTCCGGGATCGCGTCGGGGCTCGCCACCGAGGCGTCGCGCCACACCGTGTAGTCGGCCGCGTCGATGACGCCATCGCCGTTGCCGTCGGCGCCGGCGAAGGGCACTGCCGCATCGCCGTAAGACAGGCTCCACGATTGAAAATCGTCTTGGTCGACGTCCCCGTCGCCGTCGTAGTCGCCCGGCTGCGAGACGTCGATGGGCAGCACCAACTCGGTCGCGAGGCCGCCGTCGCCGAGCGTCAGGTCGAACGCGTTCGTCTCGCCGTCCAATTGAACGACTACCTCGTAGTCGCCCTTGAAGGCGCGTAGCCCGGTCCCTTCGGTCGTCGAGGTGAGCTGCTCGTCGGTCATCCACTCGCCGAGCACCAGGTCGCGCCAGACCTGGACGCTGGGGGTCTCGCTCCAGTCTTGGTTGTACAGCGCGGCGTCTGGGCGCCAATGGCGGCCCTCCCAGAAGCCCCACATGAGGAAGCCGTCGACGCCCTCGTGGGCGAACACCGCGGTCAAGAAGTCGCGCAGGTAGTTCGCCTTGAGCGTTTCGTTCGGAGAGTTGACGTCAAACTCGGTGATGGTGATCGGCAGCCCGGTCGCGTCGTGGAACGAGTCGAGGACCTCCCAAACGGTCTGCGGGTCGCTCCCTCCTGTGCCGTCCAGGTCGGTGAGCGAGTAATCGTGGAAGTGCGCCTGCATGCCGATCCCGTCGATCTCGGCGCCCCTGTCGACCAGCCCTTGGATCGAGGCGAGGTACTGCGCTCGCTTGGATCGCTGCTCGTCCGAGATGATGTTGAACTCGTTGATGAACAGCTTGGCGTCGGGGTCGGTCTGGCGGGCGGCGCCGAACCAGGTGTCCATGATCGCTTCGCCGTAGATGTTGAGGACGTCGTTGTTCGTGCCGATCTCGTTCACCACGTCCCAGTCGACGACCTTCCCGTCGGTCGCCGAGACGACCTCGACGATGTGGTCGTGGATCTCGGCAAGGAGGCCCTGCCGCGCTTGCGTGTCGCCCGACTTAGCCGCGGCGATCAGCGGGTCGAGGTACGACGGCATGTTCTGCGAGCCGGGCCAGATCAGCACGTGGCCGCGCGACTGCAGGCCGTTCTGCTGGAGCCAGTCCAGCGCCTGCACGCTCTCCGCGAGGCTCCAGCTGGGCCCCCAATCGCCGGCGAGGGGGTCCCACTTGAGGCCGTTCTCGATGGTCGCGGTGTTGAACATCTCCAGCAGCCGGTCGCGGTAGATCTGGTCGTTCGGGGACGATCCCAGGAGGTTGTCGACCGCTACGGCTGTCCCGAACTGGAAGGCCTGCCTCGTCTGCCGGACACGCACGGCCGCTCCGGACACGGGGGCGCCGTTCTGGTCGACCACGCGGAGCGATAAGTCTGCCTTCCGGATCTGATCGATCCGGGTGGCCGCTTCGGCCCGCCAGGGAGAGGTCGGATCGAGGCCGCCGTAGTTGACCGGCGGGTCGGGGAGGTTTCCCTCGAGCTCCACATTGAACAGGTTGACGTTGAACGGCCCGGCGCTGCCGGGCTGCCCGCTGATCGCCCAGCTGGCGACGTCCGTGAAGTCGAACTCCGCGAACGGCGCGGAGCCGCCCGTGGGCGACGCGATGTCGAGCGACACGTCGTACGCGCCGAACGCCCCGCCCAACGAGGGGACCGTCGTGTCGACGGCGTAGCTCAAGAAGTTGCTCTGGCTGTCGTAGAGGTCGACCGTGAAGAAGTCCGTCGCGTGGCCCGAGAGCGGGTTGTACCGCACCTTCAGCGACCCGCCGCTGGCCAACCCGCCGAGGTCCACGCCCCCCAAGAGCGACGCGGCCACGCCCGCCCCGTCGGCGTTGTCGAAGAAGCGAGTGGCGAACTGGCCGAGCTGCTGGTTGAAGCCGCCGGACAGCACGTCCATCCCGTTGTTGTTGAAATCGTTCAACAAGAACGTGTTCTGCGCGCTGGAGGGGCTCAGGCTCAACAGCAGCGCGGCGAGTGCGAGCGAGGGGCGGTTGGGCATAGCAGAGTTGTCGTCGGAGTGGTCGGCGCTGGCCGGGTCAGGCGCCGCGTCGTGTGCTGGTTGCGAGAACGGCCGCGAGCAGCACGGACACCGCGCACCGCGGCTCGGGCGCCGGGAGTGCGTCGGCGGTTGCGCCGTAGTTTTCGATCCAAACCGCGTAGCCGGCCGCGTCGCCGCCGCGGTCGCGCCACACGGTGTAGTCGGCCGCGTCGACGGCGCCGTCGCGGTTGAAGTCGCCCGCCAGCGCGGGGCCGACCCCGACCAGCCGCGGCTGGAGGAGTGTCATCGAGGGGCGGTCGGACTGACCGGGCCCGCCCAGGTCCAGCGGCTCGATCGTGAAGCGGTAGTCGCCCCACCAGGGGCCGCCGGCCCACCAGGTCCAGCCGAGCCACACGTCGTCGTTGGCCTCGATGTAGTCGAGCATGTGGTCGATCGCTTCGTCGCCGATCTGACCGGGGTCGTCGCCGATGGTCGAGTTGGCCACGCCGAACTCCCCGAGGAAGCCGCGCCGGTCGTGCTGCTTGAGCCACTCGGTGAACGCGACCAACCGGTCGCGGCCCACCGTGGGGCTGACGACGTTGCTCGTCGTCCCGGAAGAGTCTTCGTCCAGGTACTGGTGCACCTCGAAGGCGAAGTTGTCCGCCGGGTCGCTCACGTCGAGCATCGCCTGCGAGTTGGGCACGCCGTACCAGCCTTGGCTCCAACTGTGGGCGCCGGTCCACGCGACGCCCGGCACCAGCACCAGGTTTTCCGCGCCGGTCAGCCGGATGGCGGCCAGCGCTTGGTTCGCGGCGGCGGCCCACTGCTCGGCCGGCATCGAGTGCGGCTCGTTCATCAAGCCGAACACCACACGGTCGTTCTGCTTGAAGTGGTCGGCCAGCCGCGACCAGAAGTCCGCGAGCTTCGCGCCCGGCAGCGCGGTGCTGCCCACGAGCAGCTCGTCGCCCCCGGAGCGGTATCGCGCGTAATTGTGCGGGTCGAGCACCACGGTGGCCCCGGCGGCGGTGGCATGGTCGACGACCGCCGTGAGCCGCCCCAGCTCGGCCGCGTCCAGGGGACCGCCGAGGGACTGCTGCAGCCGCTCCCACCGGAACGGAACGCGGAACACGTTCGCGCCCTTCGCGACGTAGTAGTCGACCTCTTCGGCCGTGGGGTAGGTGTAGTGCCGGCCGAACTCACCCGGCAGCACCGATTCGCCGAAGTCCGCCCCGGCCAGGTTGACGCCGGTGTAGCGCGGCTTGGCCTCGGCCGACGCGGCGGCGACGCAGGCCACGCCCAGCACCAGCGCGGCGCACCGCTGTGTTGCTCGATGCCGCACGATGGCTCCTCCCCGGACCGCTCTCTCTGTGATCCCGCCACGCCCGCGGCCTGTCATTGGCTGGTCAACGCGATGTCGATGGTTTGCCTGCCCGGCTCGACGTCGTACGACAGCCCCGACGTGGTGACGCGCAAGTACTTCTCTGGCACGGCCGGGATGGAAGGTTTGTTCGCACGCTCTCCCGGCGCGACGATCTCGCCCGGCTTGAAGGCCTGCACCGCCACCTGGTACCGGCCCGAGTCGATGCCGCGCTCGTGCTTCGTCTTTAGGAAGTAGCGTCCTTGATCGTCGACGTTCCCCTTCGAGGGGTTCTGCGTCTTGTCGGCCGGCACGAAGGAAAGGACCCCCGGGCCTACCGGCTCGCCGTCGAGCGTGACCACGCCCGACACGTCGGCGTCGTAGGGGTCGGGCGAGCAGCCGACCGGCAGCAACAAGGGGAGCGCGAGTAAGCTACGGGCGATGCGATTGATCGGCTTCATGTCGTGTGGGCTTATCGGGCGCTCGCCGGGCAGACTCGACCGCCGCCAGGGTCCGGATCAGAACCCCGCTTCGCCTTGGGAACGGGTTGATTTGGCGCGGTACTCGAGGTGGTCGATGTCGTCGGTGACGAAAGTGACCGACCCGTCGCAGTAGGCGAAGTTGACCCCGCCGGGGTGGAAGCTCCGGAAGCCACGGATCCGAGGCCAGCATTGGCGGTCGCCGTTGCCGTTGGGTCCGGTGCAGAACCCGGAGTTCAGGTAGTCCCAGTTGATCTCGACGGCCGTGTGCGCCCAGTCGCCGTCGCTCGACCAGGCCGCGCTGTTGGTGTCGACCGGCGAGGCCTCGCCGATCATGAAGGTCTTGCTCGTGCCGTCGGTGATCTGGCTGACCTTGACCCCGCCCTTGTAGTAGGAAGTCCGCCAGAACACGCCGACACAGTCGGTGCCGTTGTAGCAGGCGAAGCCTGGCGGGCCCTCGTAGGTCCAGAAGCCGTTTGGCTCCTCGAAGGTCTGGAACTCGAAGTGGCCGTCACCGGCGTTGCCCTTGTAGGAGGTGGTGGCTACTCGGACCGGCGCCCCTGCGCATTGCGAGGAGGCGCTGAACGGGTACTGGTCGGCCCGCGGCCCGATGGCGTCGTCGCTCGGGCAATTCAGCACCGACGGCTGCTGGGCCAAAGCCTGGCGGAGCGTCGGCTCGTTCGCGTTGAGGCCCGTGCGTACGATTGGCCACATGCCGTCGAGGTAGTCGTCGAAGATGTCGAAGAGGCTTTGCTCCTCGAGATAAGGGAGCGTCCGCGTGATCCAGCCGGCCCCGTCGGGGCCCCGCACGCCGCTCGTCGTGACGGGCAGCTTCTCGTAGGCCTCCCCGGGCGACATCCAGCGGGAGTACCCCAAGTCGTCGAGCCGGATCTCGCGCATCACGCTGCCGCCACCCGTGCCGCCCGTCGCGGGGTTGTAGTAGTCCTCGTCGACGGGGAAGTGGCCGTTGGCGTCGTGGTAGTTGATCGTCGCCAGAGCGACGTTCTTCATGTTCGCCACGCAGTTCGCCCTGCGGGCGGCCTCGCGCGCCGATTGGACCGCGGGCAGCAGCAACGCGACCAGGATGCCGATGATCGCGATCACCACCAGCAGCTCGACGAGCGTGAACGCGAGTGTTCGATGAAGCGGACGGCTTCGCATCGGTCTCTCCTTTCGCGACCTAGGGAATCGCACGGCTCGGGTGGCGGGGCGCCGACGCGCGGCGCCCCGCGTGACTAGCGACGGCGCGCCGCTCCTACCGCCATCGACAACGAAGCGGCCAGCAGCAGCCCGCTCGCCGGCTCGGGCGTGGCGGCGCCCGCGGACCCGGCGGCGACGAAGGCCGCCGACTCGAGGCCGTAGTTCATCGCCCACAGGTTGTAGCCCGCTTGCCCGCTGTCGGGGGCGCCGCCGTCGCGCCAGACCGTGTAGTCGGCCGCGTTGACCGCTCCGTCGCCGTTGTAGTCGCCGGGCAGCGTGCGGCCCGGTTGCCGGACCTCGATCGATTCGATCTCCAGGCCGACGAGGCCCGCGTCCTGGTTGGTGACCAGGCCGATGTAGTACAGGTTGAAGTCTTCTAGGGAGCCGTCGCCGTCGTTCGCGAACTCGAACGCCGCCTGGCGGGTCAGCTCGGAGAGGGGCACGGTGATCTCGGTGAAGTCCGTCGAGTTGAGGTCGGCGGTCTGGAGCTCGTAGCGGTACTCCTCGCCGCCGAGGCCGACGCCGCTGTCGTCGCCGTCGATGTCGTTCAGCACGATGCCGATCGAATCGGCGCGGGTGTTGGCTTCCTGGGCGTTTGGGCTGAGGTCGATCAGCTTCGCGCTGATCACGAGTTGCGCCTGCGTGCCGTCGAAGGTCTGGTACTGGTGCTCCTGCCACACGCCGAACCCACCGACGGTGTCGTCGTCGTCGGTTTGGATAATCAGGTTGGTGAAGCCGTTTTCGTCGAACCGCTGGAGCTGATCCGTTGGGCGGATGATCTGGAAGTCTTCGTTGATGACGTCGTCCAGCGTTCCGTCGCCGTCGGCGTCGGTCTGCGTCGTGAACGGCGTGCCGAACCGGCGTCCGATGCCGCTGTAAGCGTCGTACCGCGCCACGAGCTCTGGATCGGGGTTGATCGGAACGATGCTGATCCGCTTCACCTCCACGTGGAGCCGACCCAGCAGGTCCGAGTCGTCAGTAAACGCGCTCTGCATGTGGATCTGGCCGACGCCGTTGGGGGCCATCCCCTCGAAGTTGTTGAAGTCGATGGCGCCCTCGCCCTGGATGGTGTTGAGCGCCTGGAAGTTCTGGTCGCCGTCGGCGAACAGGAAGGTCGGCCCGGTGAAGGTCCAGTCGGGCCCGGTGCCGCCCATGCCGTCGGACAGCGGGGTAGAAATCGTGACAAACCCGTCCGGGTCCTTGGCGCGGGAGTCGTAGAGCTGCTGGATGTTCTGTTCGCCGTAGCCGAAACCCCACTGGTGCTGTTCGCCGGACCGCTTGCCGACGCCGGGCGTGATGAGCGGCGGCTCGTTGCGTGTCTCGATCACGAAGCCGTCGTGCGTGTCGAACTGCACGTTCAAGACGGGCGCCTCGTTGGTCGGCAGCGGTTTGTAGACCACCTCGATCTTGTACTTGTCGGGGTCAAAGTTGATGCCGAAGCCCGCGCGGTCGAGGATGTCGAAGTCGTCTGCCTGGATGTCGAACACGTGGTTGCCGGCCAGCACATCGAACGGCGATTGGCTGTTGTCCGCCGCGTTGTACCCGGCGCCGCTGCCGTTCATCAGGCCGCCGCCGCTCGAGTTCGCCGAGTCGTAGACGAACGCGTCGAGCGGAGAGAGGCCGCCCCCCGGCGACTGCGACGTGTCCGCGCCGTTGTAGGTGAAGCTGCCGAAGCCGTTGTTCGCCGTGCCGTTGACGATCATCCCGTTGAACGTGAGCGGCACGACGCTGTCGGCCCAGGCCGACGCTCCAAGCAGAAGTACGGCGGCGCCCGCGAGGGGCGACCGGCGGAGTTGGGTGAGCAGCATCGTGTCGACTCCGGAAGAGGTAGGGATTCAAAAGGCCGCCGGCGACCGTGCGCCGGCGTTGGCCTCGGGTGTCTTTATGGCCGTCGGGGCCGGGTCCACGGAGCGTGGCGGGTCCGGGTGCGGGCAGCGTCGGTTCGGGATTGAGATTGGGATCGGTGTCAGTTGGCGTGTAGCGGTTTGCTCTCGACGACGCGTTGTGTTGGGTCTCCCGGCAGCCCCGAGCCGGCGCCTGCTCGCCCCGGCGGGGCTGGGCTCGTCCTCCGCGCGACACCCCGTGGTCGCGCGGAGGGAGCACGCCCCCCTAGCGTCGGCTCAGCGCAGCGAGCCCGCTCAGCGCGACCAGCAGCAGCGACGCCGGCTCGGGAATCGTGACCACCCGACCAAAGTCGATCTCGATGTGCAGCCGGTCGGTCGCCCCGAAGGCGCTCTGGAACTGCAACTGCCCCAGACCAGGATTGATAATCTCGTCGGGCGCGCCACTGTCGGTACGACGGAAGCCGGTCACCGTCGCGGGAACCGTTACCAGGTGAAACTCGCCGTCGTCCGGCACGCCGGTGAGGTCGAAGTTGTATTGCCACTCCTCTCGTGCGTTAGTGATCAGGTCGTCGACGTCGCGCATCACCATGTTGACGATGCCGGCCGCGTTGCCCTGGAGTTTCTTCACTCGCAACTCGAAACGCGAGACGGACGGATCGAAATCGATCGGCAGGAGCAGGTCGATCCCGGCGATGGTCGTCGGCGTGCCGAAGTCGACCCCGACGCCGCCGAAGAGCCCGTTCACACCGTCGGCGTCGTTTGCGATGTCGAGAATCACGCTGTCCGCCGTGTAGCTCACCGCGCCGCTGGCGGCGAAGTCACCGAAGGTGAAGCCGCCGAAGCCGTTCGCCGGGTTGACCGGCAGGGTCTGTTCCGATAACTCGGCGACAACGATCTCGCCGTGCGCCGCCAACGGCGCTAGCAGCAACACCGCTCCTGTGAGTAAACGCGTCATAAGGTCTCTCCTTGGGGAATCTCTGGGTGTCAGCCGTGGGAAAAGGAAACGAAGAGGGGCGACGCCTTGCCGCTGTTCTGATTGGGAAGAGAGCGCCCCGCGCGAGCCGGCCCAGTCGTTGGATACTGGCGCCTCACGCGCGGAGTGCCGAGGTTGATCTGGGGAGAGAAGGGGGCACTAAACACTGCGCCAAGGGAGCCTTGCGATGAGAGCCGTCGTGATACGGCTGAGTTAACCCTCCGCACTATTCCCTCGCCCGCGCAGCAGGTCAATTACTCCGATAACGCAATTGTGTTCTGTAAATGCGGCCTCTTGGCGACACGATTGGGCTCCGAGGCGCGGCGTCGCCCCTCGTTGGGCGGCGCTGTCGATTCTCGGACGATTAGCCGCGGAGCGATGGACATTGTCGCGCCCGCGACCGTCGGGGCGCCGCCGCTGCGGATGAGCCGGATCATCGCCTCGGCGCCGGCGCTGCCGATCCGCTCCGCGTCGAAGCCGATCGTCGTCAACGGGGGCGTCATCAACTGCATCGACTTCTTGTCGTTGAACGCGATCACGCTCAGGTCTCGCGGCGCGGAGAGGCCCTCGCGCCACAACATGTGCTGCACGACCAGAGCCTCGTGGTCGCAGTAGCACACGATCGCGGTCGCGCGACGGGAGCGCGCCGTGACGGCGGCGCGGACCGCGTCGACCGGCTGGCGAAAGAGGGTCCGCGGCGCGGCGCCGTGATCCCGCATGGCTTCAGCGTATCCCTCGATGCGTTGGCCGACGCTGCAGTGCTCGGCGATTTCTGGGTGCACCCAGAAGAGGATCTCGTGGTGCCCGAGCTCGAGCAGGTGCTCGGCGGCCATGCGGCCACCGGCCACGTCGTCGACAACAACCGTCGGCGCCGTGGGGTCCGCGTCGGTTGCGAGCATCACTTGGGGGATGCACTGCCGCCGCAGCGCGTCCGCCACGGGCCGGGGTGGCACACCGAAGAGGAAGGCGCCGTCGATGCGGCTCTCTTCGATCACGTGCCGCCATCCTCGGTCGTCCTGCAGCGGGCAGAAGGCTAGGTGAAAGCCGCCCGCGTGCAGCGTCCGCGTAATCCCGAGGAAGATGTCGCTGTGGACTCCCTCGAAAAGGTAGTCGTCGGTCGCGTAGACCAGCCCCACGCAATCGGATTTGCCTGTAGACAGCGCCCTGGCTCGGCCGTTTGGCCGGTAGCCCATCTCGGCAGCGATCTGGCGTACCCGATCAGCCCGGGCGGTTGCGTCGCTGCGAGTCGCCGTGAAATCGGGCCGGAGCACTCGCGCGACAGTCGAGCTAGACACGCCTGCGGCCTCAGCGATCTGGTAAATCGTGACGGGCATGAGCGAAAAGGACCGAGCAGGCCGGCCACCGGCTTCGGCCATCCCTTGTGGAGGGCCGAGAGTTTTTGGGAAGAGCAGGACTGGCACGATCGGCGTAAGTTGCACCGGTGTCAGTTGGAGTAACTTTGAGCATCTGCGACGTCCGTTGTCAAGGTTTTTCCTAGGGCTCTCTCGGACGCAGGGTTTCGAGATTGCGGCGATCGATGCCGTTATTGCGACGGCGC
Source organism: Botrimarina sp. (assembly GCF_040219535.1). Taxonomy (NCBI): domain Bacteria; kingdom Pseudomonadati; phylum Planctomycetota; class Planctomycetia; order Pirellulales; family Lacipirellulaceae; genus Botrimarina; species Botrimarina sp. Next base: position 488,889 of record NZ_JAVJSH010000012.1, on the reverse strand, counting down.
CTGCGGCTGACGCCTCGCTGGACCGGGCCCCGTAGGCTTCCTCGCTACCGAGGTCCGCTCACGCTTCGGTGGACGCGTCGATCGCCGCCCGTAGATAGCCCATCGCGAAGGCCATCCCGGCGTGCCACGGCGCCTCGCATGCCATCTGCGGAGCGTGGTCCGGAATGACGACACCGTCGAAATGGTGCGCCCGGAGGATACGCAGCACCCCTCGGACATCGACCTTCCCGTCGTCCAGGAAGGTCTCGCGATAGTGCGGGACTTCCCCGACGACATTCCGCAGGTGGACGTAGGCGATCGCTCCCTGGGCGGCGTACCTCCGAACCGATTCTGCCACGTCGCTGCCGGGCATCTCGGCGATTGTGCCCACGCACAACTCGAGTTGGTTCGCGGGGCTCGGCCGCAAGTCGAGCGCTCGCTGGAACAGCTCCGGTCGGTAGACCAATCGCGGCTGCCCGCGCATCCACGGCGTCGGAGGGTCGTCGGGGTGCAGCGCCAGCCGCACGCCGGAAGCCTCGGCCACAGGTAGGACCTGATCGAGAAAGCGTTTCAGCCGGTCCCAGAGCTGATCGTGTGTTGCGGGCGGCTCTACGCCGGCGGGAGCGTTGGGGTCGACCACCATGTTCCAGGCCATGCCGCGCGGCATCGGGGTATCGTTGGGGCCGTCCATCCCGACGCCGACGGCGCCGCCGCGGGCGAAAGGCCCTCGGACCCGCCCGCACACGCCGGCGATGCTGAAGTTGTAGCCGAGGATGGGGACCCCGGCTTCGCCGAGGCGGCGGACGGTGGTCTTGACGTTCTCGATTTGCTGCGCGCGGCGGGGTCCATCAAGCAGGATGTCGCACCAGTGAGCCGGGTCGAGGTTTTCAATCGCCTCGAGCGTGAGGCCCTCGTCGGCCGCTTCATCCCGGACCCGGGTGATCTCTTCGACGGTCCAAAGGCAGTCGGGGTCGCCCGCCAAACCCCATCCTCGGTGCCCACCCGTAGGCTGGTCTCCCCGAGGGTTTGCGGGGTCGCCCCGAAAATAGTCGACCAAATGCGCCACGAGGTGGGTGGCGCCGGCCTGCCGGGCGAACCGGTAGTTTTCCCTAGTCAGCAGGTGGCGATAAAGGCCCAGGCCGAGCTTCATTCGCTTCCAGTGAATTGACGGTTTTGAGGAGAATCCACCGTAACGGCCTACTCGGCGAACCCGGAGATCGTTGACTCGAACCTACCCATCCTTCGAGCGCACCTACCGCAGAAGTCGCGATCGCGACATAGTTCTACGTATTCGACGCATCGTTATGCACCCGTTCACCAATTAGTCTCCACGCTCCGCTCCCGCCTCCTCTCTACGCGACCGTTGCGCACGCGATGGACGACTCGTTGACCGACGCGCCCTACCGGGACGCCAGCCTCTCGACCGCCGAGCGGGTCGCCGACCTCCTCGCACAGATGACGCTGGATGAGAAGGTCGCGCAGATGCTGTGCGTCTGGAACGAAAAGAACACCAAGCTGCTCGACGCACAGGGAGAGTTCGACCCGCGGGCCGCGGCGGAGCACTTTGGGCACGGGCACGGCCTGGGGCAGATCGGCCGCCTGAGCGACGCCGACGGCGGCGCGAAGCCGGGCAGGTCGCCCCGCCAGTCGGCGGAGCTGGCGAACGCCGTCCAGCGATGGTTCCGAGAGAACAGCCGGCTGGGCATCCCTGTGTTGGTGCACGACGAGTGCCTGCACGGGCACGTGGCGGTCGGCGCCACAAGCTTCCCACAACCGATCGGGCTCGGCGCGACGTTCAACCCCGAGTTGGTCGAACGCTTGTTCCGGATGACGGCGGCCGAAGCGAGGGTGCGGGGGGTCCATCAGGCGCTTGGGCCGGTCGTCGACGTGGCGCGGGAGCCACGGTGGGGACGCGTCGAGGAGACCTACGGCGAAGACCCCTACCTCGTGGCCGAGTTGGGCGTCGCCGCGGTGCGCGGCACACAAGCGGGCCTCGCCGAGGGCGAGGGGCTGGTGGCCACCCTTAAGCACTTCGCGGCCCACGGACAGCCCGAGTCGGGCACGAACTGCGCGCCGGTTAGCATCAGCGAGCGCCACCTCCGAGAGATCTTTCTCTACCCCTTCCAGAGGGCGATTCGCGACGGCGGCGCGCGTAGCGTGATGGCCTCGTACAACGAGATCGACGGCGTGCCTTCCCACGCCAACGTGTGGCTGCTGCGCGACGTGCTGCGCGGCGAGTGGGGGTTCGACGGGTACGTCGTGTCGGACTATTACGCGATCCGCGAGTTGTGCGAGCGCCCGGAGCTGTACGGCCACCACGTGGCGGAGGACGGCAAAAGCTCGGCCGTGCTCGCGGTGCGGGCGGGGGTGAATATCGAGTATCCGGAGCCCGACTGCTACACGCGCCTGGCCGAGGCGGTCGCCGAGGGGCTGGTCGCCGAGCGGGAGATCGACGAGCTGGTGGCGCCGCTTCTCGCCACCAAGTTCGAGCTGGGGCTGTTCGAGAACCCGTACGTCGACGCCCGACGCGTCGATGCGGTTGTCGGTTGCGAGGAGCATCGCGTGCTCGCGTTGGAGGCCGCCCGGCAGACGGTCACGCTGCTGGAGAACGACGGCGTGCTTCCGCTTTCGTTAGACCGGCTCTCGACGATCGCGGTGATCGGGCCGAACGCCGACCGCCCGCTCCTCGGGGGGTACAGCGGCCGGCCGGGGCGGGTCTCCACGGTGCTGTCCGCGATACGCGACCGCGTCGGTTCCGCGGCCGACGTGCTCTACCACGAGGGCTGCCAAATCACGCAAGGCGGGTCGTGGTGGGAAGACGAGGTCTTGCCGAGCGACCCGGCCGAGGATCGCCGTAGAATCGCCGACGCGGTCGAACTCGCACGCCGCGCCGACGTGGTCGTGCTGGTCGTTGGTGGGAACGAGCAGACCTGCCGAGAGGCCTGGATGGGCAACCACCTGGGCGACCGGACGAGCCTGCAGATGGTTGGACTCCAAGACGAGCTCGCCGACGCATTGGCGGCGACCGGCAAACCGATCGTGTCGGTCCTTTCCAACGGCCGCCCGCTCGCCGTGGGGAACCTCGCGCAGCGGAGCGCCGCGTTGCTGGAGTGCTGGTACCTTGGCCAAGAGGGGGGCGCCGCGATCGCCGAGGCGGTGTTCGGCGACTTCTGCCCGGGCGGCAAGCTGCCGATCAGCGTGCCCCGGTCGGTAGGGCACACCCCGTGCTATTACAACTATCGGCCGTCCGCTCGGCGTGGCTATTTGTTCGACGACGCGACGCCGCTCTACCCGTTCGGGTACGGGCTCAGCTACACGACGTTCCGCTTCGAGGCGCCACGGCTGGCCGACGAGCGGATCGCCCCGGGCGGTTCGACGACCGTCTCGGTCGAAGTGACCAACACCGGCAGTCGTGCGGGCGACGAGGTCGTGCAGCTCTACGTACGCGACCTTGTCAGTTCGGTCACGCGGCCGGTTAAAGAACTCAAGGGCTTCCAGCGGGTCACGCTAACCCCTGGCGAGTCGCGCGTTGTCGCCTTGGCGATCACGCCCGACACGCTTGCTTTTTGGAACATCGACAAGCGGCTCATCGTCGAACCGGGGGAGTTCGACATCATGGTCGGCCCCAACTCGGCCGACGTCCAAAAGGTGCGGTTGACGGTCGAGCCGTGAGGCCGACGCCAATGGCGTCATAAGAAACCCTCTTGCCCCACCGGCACGAAACATCGGCGGCGCCGCTTGCAGCCAGGAGAGGGGCGCGGTCTCGTCGGAGCCGGCACAACTACGATCGCGCCGAAGCAGATTACCAGGCCACGCGGCGGGACGGTTTGACCAAGTTCCTCAGTCACCGGCCGATGGGTCTCCCGTCGGAGGGGGCGCGAGATCCTCGCTCGCCCGCTCGCCGAGGACCTCGTGCAGGTGGGGCTCGAGGGCTTCGGCCCAGATGTCGTAGCCACGGCCCGACAGGTGCAGCCCGTCGACGGTCACGCCGTCGATCAGCTCGCCGTCGTTGCCGGTGAGCCGATCGTTGATGTTGAGGAAGCGCACCCGCACGCCGTCGGCCACACCGGCGAGGCGCTTGTTCACCTGGGCGATCAGCGGCGCCAGCGACGCGTTGTCGGCCCTCGGGAACACGCCCGTCAGCAGGATCGTCGCCCGCGGCGCCAGGCGCTGGCACTCGGCGATGATCGCGCGGATGCCCCGGACGATCTCGTCGACCTTGGCGGCGCCGGCTTGTTCGTCGTAGGCGCGCCAGCCGAGGTCGTTCGCGCCGGCTTGGAGCACGATCACCTTCGGGTCGACCCCTTCGAGCTCGCCGTTCTGGATCCGCCACAAAACGTTGTGAGTGGTGTCGCCTCCCCAGCCGAAGTTGGCCGCGTTCCAGCCGTAGAAATGCCGCCGCCAGTTTTCCATCAGGTCCGCGTAAGCGCGGTCGGTGCAGCCCCACCGCCGCGTGATCGAGTCGCCGAGGAAATACAGGTCGATCCGGCCCGTCGCGGACTTGTCGAGCAGCTGCTGGTGGGCGGTCTTGGAGTGTTCGTCGCTACGCGGCCACGCTTCGAACGCCCCGGCGGCCTTCGGACAAACGAGCATCGCGCCCACCAGGATGGGGGCGAACAGCGATCGGGGCAGGCTATCGGGCATGACGAGCGAAAGGCGGAAGAGAGGTCGGACCACGCAGGCGGGCCGACGCGACTGCAGCGGCGCCGCGCCGCTTCAGTATGACCCCTCGTGCGGGGCCCGCGCCTACCCGCGACGGGTTCGCACCATCAAAATACGCGAATGAGGCCCCCGACGGGGGCTAGGTTGGTGGCCCAGACAACCGCGCACCGCCGCGCCGGCCGCGCGCCAGCCGAGCGATTCGGTTCGCGGCCGCCGCAACACGCATCGGGCGGCGGGCGTGTCTCACCTTGTCGTCGACGAGCCAAGGCCCTCGGCCCACCGCCGTTTCAGGAGAGATTCTCCGATGCTTCGTTCCGCCCTTTTTTCCGCGGTCGTGGCGGGCCTCGTCGCGCGCCAAGCCGCGGCGTTCTCGCTGATCTCCGGCGGCGACCCGGCGGCCGTGTGGGTCGACCCCGCGGCGCCCGCCGGCGTGAAGACGGTGGCCGGTTGGTTCGCCGACGACCTCGAACGGGTCTGCGGAACCCGACCACAAATCAACGACACGAGGCCCCAGCACGGCCCGGCGGTGTTGGTGGGGGTGGTCGGCTCGGGGGGCGAGATCGACCGGCTTGCCGAGAGCGGCCGCCTCGACGTGAGCCGGATCGGCGGCCAGCGCGAGGCGTCGATCACCGCCGAAGTCGCTTCCGACTCGGGGCCGCTCTTGGTCATCGCCGGCAGCGACAAGCGGGGCGCGATCTACGGCCTGCTCGACTTGTCGCGGCGGATGGGCGTGTCCCCGTGGTACTGGTGGGCCGACGTGCCGGTCGGGCAACGCACAGAATACGAGGTCGGCCCCGAGCCGTTCGTGCGCGCCGCGCCAAAGGTCCGCTACCGCGGGATCTTCCTCAACGACGAGGCGCCCGCCTTGGCCGGTTGGGCGCACGAGAAGTTCGGCGGCTGCAACGCGGAGTTTTACAGCCACGTGTTCGAGCTCATCCTGCGGCTCCGCGGCAACTTCCTTTGGCCCGCCATGTGGGGCCGGTCCCTCTTCGACGACGACCCCGAGAGCCAGCGCCTGGCCGATGAGCTCGGCGTGGTGCTCAGCACCTCGCACCACGAGCCGATGCAGCGGGCGCACGTGGAGTGGGGCCGCTACGGCGAGGGGCCGTGGGACTACGACCGGAACCCGGAGACGCTGCGGCGGTTCTGGCGCGAGGGGATCCGCCGGATGGGCGACCGGGAGAGCGTGGTGACGCTCGGCATGCGTGGCGACGGCGACACGCCGATGTCCGACGAGGCGAACATCGATCTGCTCGAGCGTATCGTGCGCGACCAGCGGCAGATCCTCGCCGAGGAGATGGGCCGCAACCCCGACAAGCAGCCGCAGGTGTGGGCGCTCTACAAGGAGGTCCAGGAGTACTACGACCGCGGCATGCGCGTCCCGGACGACGTGATCTTGCTCTTGTGCGACGACAACTGGGGGAACGTGCGCCGACTGCCACGCCCCGACCAGGCGCGCCACCCGGGCGGGTACGGCATGTACTACCACTTCGACTACGTGGGCGACCCGCGGAACTACAAGTGGCTGAACACGAATTCGCTGCCGCGGGTGTGGGAGCAGATGCGACTGACTTGGGAGCACGGCGTGGACCAGATCTGGGTGGTGAACGTTGGCGACCTGAAGCCGATGGAAGAGCCGATCGACTTCTTCCTCACGATGGCCTACGACCCCAACCGCTTCCCACCGGAAGAGATCGGCGCGCGGATCGACCGCTGGCGCCGCGCGTGGGCCGAGGAGCAGTTTGGCCGGGTGCTGGCCGAGCCGGTCGCCGGCGTGATGAAGACCTACGCGAGGCTCGCCGCGAGGCGCAAGCCCGAGCTGTTGGACGCGAGCACCTACAGCTTGGAGAACCACGGCGAGTGGGACCGCGTGGTGCAGCAGTGGCGCGACCTGATGCGCCGCGCGACGCGGATCGAGGGGGCGCTGCCGCCGGGGTACGGCTCGGCCTACTACCAGCTGGTGCTGCACCCGGTGCTCGCCATGGGTAACGTGCACGAGATGTACTACTCGGTCGCGAAGAACCACGCGTTGGCCGAGGCCGGCGACCCGGCCGCGAACGAGTTCGCCGACGCGGCCGAACGCTATTACGCACGCGACGCGGAGCTGACCGCGCGTTACCACGGCCTCGAGAACGGCAAGTGGAACCACATGATGTCGCAGACGCACATCGGCTACACCAACTGGCAGCAGCCCGACGAGCAGTCGATGCCCGAGGTGGGTCGCGTGGAGGGCCGGCGCGTCGAGCAGCCGGGGCCCCGGCGAGAGAGAGGCCGGCCGTCGCCGCCCGCCGACGCGACCGGCTTCGTCGAGCGAGACAATTACGTCGCGATGGACGCGACCAGCTACGCCGCCGCGGCGCCGGCCGGCGGGGTGCGGTGGGTCGAGCTGCCGGACCACGGCCGCGCCGGCTCGGCGATGACGACGATCCCCGTGACGGCGCCGTCGACGCCGGCCGGCGAAGGGCCCTGCCTCGAGTACCCGATCTGGCTCACCTCCGGGGGCCCCGTCACGGTCGACGCGTACCTTTCGACCACGCATGACTTCTACGGCGGCGACGACCACGGGATCCGCTTCGCGGTGTCGATCGACGACGGCGAGCCCGTCGTCGTCGACATGCACGAAGACCGCAGCACCAACGAGCACAACCCCAACCCGTGGCGCCGCCGCGTGGGCAACGCGATCCACGTCGCGACCACGCCGCCGATCGACGCGACACCCGGCGCGCACAACCTCCGCTTCTGGCGGATCGACACCGGCGCGGTGCTGCAGAAGCTGGTGGTGAAGGCCGGCCCGGTCCCGGACAGCTACCTGGGGCCGCCCGAGAGCGAGCGAGCCGACGCGGATTGACCAACGGCGAAGGCTCTCGACCGCGCTTTGCTCGGCGGCCGACATGCCAGCCGCGTTGTACTAGATCGTCACGACGGAGAACCCACCGTCGACCACCACGTTCTGCCCGGTCACGAACGACGAGGCCTTCGGCGAAGCCAACCACACGACCGCGCCGGCCAGTTCCTGCGCGGCGCCGAACCGCGCCATCGGCGTGTGGCCGATGATCCTCGCGCTGCGCTCGGTGAGGGAGCCGTCTTCGTGGTAGAGGAGCTCCTTGTTCTGCTCCGCTGGGAAGAAGCCGGGGCTGATCGCGTTGACACGCACGCCGCGTGTCGCCCACTCGATCGCCAGGTACTTGGTGAGGTTGATCACGGCGGCCTTCGCCGCGGAGTAGGCGCCCACGCGGGAGACCGGGTTCATGCCGGCCATCGACGCGATGTTGATGATGCTGCCGCGTCCGGCGGAGAGCATCGCGTCGCCGAAGACGATCGACGGCGCCAACGCGCCGCCGACCAGGTTGAGGTCCAGCACGCCGCGCCACGCTTCCAGCGGGATCTTGCACACGCTCCCGCCCGGCTTGAGCGTAGCTTCGGGGTGGTTGCCGCCGGCCGCGTTGACCAGCACGGTGGTCTCGCCGACCTCGTCGCGTATCGCCGCGGCAGCCGCAGCGATCGAGTCGCCGTCCATCGCGTCGACCGGTTGGAACATGCCAATACCGCCGGCGCGATTGATCTTTTGGACGCGGGCCTCGCCCCGTCCGGCGTTGCGCCCGAGGACGACGACCCGCGCGCCGAAGCAAGCGAGCGCCTCGGCCATGAGGCCGCCCAGCGTGCCGGTGCCGCCGATCACCGCGGCGACCTCGTGGCGCAGGTCGAACAGATCGGCGCCCACGTCGAGCATCGCTCGCTGGCCGAGGCCCAGTGCCCCCTCGGCGGCGGGTAGTGACGTCGGCATCGACATTCCAGGCGGCGGAGACCGCGGTTAGGATTCGGCCGAGCGGGCTTCGGCTTCGATTCTTTGCGGGGAAGGAGCTGGCGCGGAGGGCAACCGGGATCGCGCTTCGGCAGCGCGTCCGATGTCGCCCTGTTGCTGTCGCAGCGGTTTGGCCGCGGTGAGCTAGCGTGCGGAAGGGACCCCGACGAGCCGGCCGGCTTCAATCAAATCGTATTTGTGATGCCCACCCGGTCCACCCACACGATCACGCAAATCGATGCCGAGAACGCGCCGCTCTACAGGCCCTCAACGCGTCGATCGGGCGGGCGGCGGCGGGGCTACGGGGACAGGTCGGCGCGGTACTTGCCCGGCGTCTTGCCGACGCGCCGCTGGAAGAACTGGATGAAGTAGCCGACCGACCCGAAACCGGCCAGCCGCGCCACGCGGGAGATCGGGTACGACGAGTCGAGCAACAGCCGCTTGGAGTGGTCCAGCCGGGCGAGCTGGATCTCCTCCAGGATGCTGCGGCCGAGCACCGCGCGGAACCGCTTCTCCAAGCTGCGTCGCGACACGGCCAGCTCTTCGACGATCGAGTCGACCGACACGCCGCGTCCCTGGTCGCGGTGGATGATCTGCAGCGCGGCCGAGATGTCTTCGTCCTCGACGGCCACGACCTCGCTGGAGCGCCTCGCCACGACGCCCAGCGCCTCGACAGTGAGCGACCGCGGCTCGCGGACGCGGCCGGACATCAGCCCGTCCAGCAACTCGGCCGCGCGGTAGCCGGCGGTCTCGATGTTTAGCGACACGCTCGAGAGCGGTGGGTCGGAGAGGTCGCAGAACACCTCGTCGTTGTCCACGCCTACCACGGCGATCTCCTCGGGCACGTTGAAGCCCGCCAGCGCGCAGGCCTCGAGGACCTCGCGGCCGCGGTCGTCGTCGCACGCGAACACACCGATCGGCGTGGGCAGCTTGCGGATCCACTCCGCCAGCCGCTTCTGCTCGCGCTCCCAGACCATGTCGCGTGGCCGGGTCGGCCCCGGGTACACGATCGGGTCGATGCCGTGCAACGCGACGCACTCACGGAACGCGGTCTCTCGCCGCGACGACCAGCCCCGGTCGTTGCTGCCCACGTAGGCCAGGCGGCGGAACCGGCGGTGAAGCAAGTGGTCGACCGCCAGCCGCGTTACCTCCCTCGAATCGGAGCTGACCTCCGAGAGGTTGTGCAGCGGGCTGTCGCCGGCGAGTTGCTCGTCGGTGAGCCCGATCGCGATCGTGGGCAGGCCCGCCTTGAGGATCTCGCTCGCGACGCGGCTGTTCGGGATCCGCGCGATGATGCCGTCGCCCCCCCACTGCTGCATCTTCGGCACGACCTGCTCGTAGTCGCCGGGGCTGATGTGGAAGCTCCAGGGGCCGTGCTCGCGGGAGTAGCGTGCGACCCCTCGCAAGAACTCGCGACCGAATGCGCGGGCGGTCTCCACCAGCAGAGCGACTCGGGCTTTCGGCGCGTGGGACATCGGCAATCCAGAACGATGAGGCGGTCGGCGTAGCGGGGCGACCGGGATAGCCTTGCCGACCGGCCGCGACGCACGCTACCCACGAGGTGTCGCAAACGCGTAAAACAATGTCGCGAATGCGTCGGGCCGTTGACCCGGCTGATCGAAGCGGGCTTAACTCATGCTCGCGGGCTCATCGGACCACTCTTCGCGACGCTGCGCTGGTTGGTTGTCGGCCCGGTGTCTCGGCGTGGGGCGCCCGACCCCGAAAACGGAGTCGGGTCGCTCTCCTCAGCGTTGCTCCCCAATCGAGCACGACATGGAATCGTCCCCGAAGCTGTCCGTCAGCGAGAAACTCGGGTATAGCCTGGGCGACTGCGCGGCGAACTTCGTCTTCCAGACTCAGCTCATCTTCTTGATGAGCTTCTACACCGACGTCTTTGGCATCGCGGCATCGACGGTCGGGACCATCTTCCTCGCGTCGCGGCTGTTCGACGCGGTCAACGACCCAGTGATGGGCGCGCTGGCAGACCGCACCAACACCCGGTGGGGCAAGTACCGCCCGTGGGTGCTGCTGACCGCCGTGCCCTTCGCGGTGTTCTTCGTGCTCGCGTACACAACGCCCGATCTCAGCCCCACCGGCAAGGTCGTTTGGGCGTTCGTCACGTACAACCTGCTGATGATCGCGTACACCGCGAACAACATCCCGTACGCGGCGTTGACCGGCGTGCTCACGGGCGACCCGGACGAGCGGACCTCGCTGGTTTCCTGGCGGTTCCTGTTGGCGATGACCGCGGCGTTCCTCGTGCAGACCTTCACGCCCGACCTCGTCGACTGGTTCGGGGCCGAGCGAGGAGGCGAGGCGGTCGACGAGGCCCGCGGCTACCAGCTCACGATGGGCCTGTGGGCGACCCTGGCCGTGGTGTTCTTCGTCGTCACGTTCGCGACCACCCGGGAGCGGGTGCAGCCCGACCCGGCGCAGCAGACGTCGGTCCTGCGCGACCTCTCCGACCTGCGGAAGAACTCCGCGTGGGTGGCGTTGGCGTTGTGCACGGTGTTCGTGTTCGTGTACCTGGCGATGCGCGGCAGCGTGACGCCCTATTACTTCGATTATTACGTTGCAGAGAAGGACCCGATCGGTTGGGGCCCGCTGCGGCTGCAGCCGATGGGCTGGTTCAACGGGCTCGGCTTGCTCGCCAGCATGGTCGGGATCCTCTTCTCCAAACCGCTGGCGGTGCGGTTCGGCAAGCGCAACACGTTCGTGGGCGCGATCGCGGTGACCGGCTTGCTCACGGCGGCGTTTTACGCGCTGCCCCCCGACTCGCTGCCGGCGATCATCGGCTTGCAGGTCGTGTTGCAATTGGCCTACGGCGTGAGCATCCCGCTGCTGTGGGCGATGATGGCCGACGTGGCCGACTACACCGAATGGAAAACACGCCGCCGCGCCACCGCGATGACCTTCGCCGCGACGGTCTTCGCGCTGAAGCTCGGCCTGAGCCTCGGCGGCGCGGCCGCCGGGTGGATCCTCGAGGGCAGCGGCTACACGCCCAACGCCGAAACGCAAACCGAGTCAGCGATCGGAGCGATACGGATGATGATGAGCGTCGGGCCGGCGCTCGCGTTCCTGGTCGCGATCGTGCTGCTCGCGTTCTATCGGATCGGCCGCGTCGACGAGCTGCAGATGGGCGAAGACCTCCAGGCCCGCCGCGCGCTTTACGGCGCCCAGTAGCCACACGACCCGCCGAAAAGGCCAACGAACCCCCGAGGCGAACCTTGTCCACCCGCCTTAGCCGCGTCGCCAGTTGGATGACTATGTTCGTAGGCGTGGCCGGCTCGGCCGCCGCGCAGCAGACCGACAGCCTGCGTCGGGCGTTCAGCGAACGCTTCGACATCGGCACGGCGCTCGCCGCGCGGCAGCTCGTGCCGCCCGACCGGGCCACGCTCAACCTGGTCGCCGAGCAGTTCTCGGTCGTCACGCCCGAGAACGTGATGAAGTGGAGCCTCATCCATCCGACCCCCGATCGGTACGACTTCGTCGCGGCCGACGCGCTGGTCGAGTTCGCGGCGGACAACGGCTTGAAGGTCGTCGGCCACACGCTCGTGTGGCACAGCCAGTGCCCCCGCTGGGTGTTCCAGGACGAGCGGGGCGATCCGATCTCGCGCGACGCGCTCATCGAGCGGATGCGGGACCACATCCACACGGTCGTGGGCCGGTACCGGGGCCGCGTCCAGGGGTGGGACGTCGTCAACGAGGCAATCCTCGACGACGGCGCCTGGCGCGACACGCCCTGGCGGCGGCTCATCGGCGACGACTACCTCGACCTCGCGTTCCGCTTCGCCCACGAGGCCGACCCCGACACCGAGCTGTACTACAACGATTTCTCGATGACCAAGCCCGGCAAACGACGCGCCGCGACCGGGCTGGTCGAGCGGTTCCGCCGGGCGGGCGTCCCCATCCACGGCGTTGGGCTGCAGGGGCACTGGGGGCTCGACTACCCCAGCGAGCAAGAGATCGACGACGCGCTCGCCGACTACTCCAAGCTCGGCGTCCACGTGATGATCACCGAGCTGGATATCGACGTGCTCCCCCGGCCCGACGAAGAACAGGGCGCCGACGTCGGGCGGGGGGCGCGCCGAACCGACGCGCTCGACCCGTACCGCGACGGCCTCCCCGAGAGCGTGCAGCAGACGCTCGCCGACCGCTACGCGGCCTGCTTCCGACTGTTCAACCGGCACGCCGACGCGATCACACGCGTCACGTTCTGGGGCGTCGATGATGGCCAGACGTGGCACAACAACTGGCCCGTGCCGGGGCGCACCGCCCACTCCCTGATCTTCGACCGGCAACTCCGCCCCAAACCCGCCTACCAAGCGATCCTCGATACGGCGACCGAACCCCGATGAGAGCCGCGACCGCGCGCTCTAACCTCCGTCGGAAGAGCGAGCGGTGCTTGCTGAGATCAGGTGCAACGGGGGGCCGGGGCCATGGAAGCTGGGTCGAACGCGAGGCGGAAGGTTGCGGCTTCCCCGACCGGTGGCAGAAAGCACGATTCACCAGGGAGCTCGGCCGCCCGGGCGAGAAGATCGGCGCGGCCTACGACGGCGATCGCGTCGCCGCCGTTCAATACCGAAAGACCTTGAGAGAGTTCAGGTCACGGACCAGCAAGCCCCCTTCGAATACTCCCAAGTAGGCCCACGAATCTTCTGCCACTTGCCGACGCGAGTGGATCGTGAGCTCGCTGGGGTCGGCCTCGACCGCCACGAGCTCGCCACCCGAGCTCAGCCCTAGCACCACGCTGTCGTTCCGCACCAGACTCTGGTACTTGCCCATCGGCCGGCTGGTCCAACGGATCTCGCCCGTCGCCCAGTCCAACGCCGTGAGCCGGTCGTTCTTGGAGTGCAGGTAGATCGTCTTCCCGTCGGCGACCGGCGACGACATGTACGCCTGCACTTTTTGATTCCACTGCTCCTCGGCCCGCCAGCTCCCGTCGTCGCGGGTGACGCGGAAGCAAAGCGACCGCCCGCTGTGGGCGGCCGTGAAGACGCGGTCCCCCTCGGTGATCGGGGTGAGGATATTCATATTCCGGTAGGCGGGGATCGCGACCTGCCACAGGACCCGCCCGTCGTCGAGGTCGACTCCACAGAGCCGGGTGCGCGTTTGCACGAGCAACTGACGCACGCCGGCGAGCGTGGCGATGACCGGGCTGCTGAAAGCGTCGTCGTCGTCGCCCTCGTCGGCGAGGGTCCGCCAAACGGTTGCGCCGTCGGAAAGGGAAAGCCTGAGGGCGCCACCGCCCCCGAGGACATAGACAGCCTCACCGTCGATCAGCGGCGAGCAGACCGCGCCGAACATCGGCCGGCGAGCATTGAAACGGCTCGCCAAGTCGACACGCCATTGCTCCGCCCCGGTCGTCTTATCGAGGCAGACCAACTCGTCCCTCATGCCTAGCACCACGAGAGAATCCTCGCCGAGCGCTGGGGTCGACTTGATCCAAGAGCCGTTGGCGGCCGCAAAGGGCGGAACGACGATCGCCCCCTCCCAACTCGAGGACCACAGGCGCTTGCCCGTGGCGAGGTCGAAGGCCGTGACCCGCTCTCCGGATTGGTCAACCGATTCGGTGACATAGACCGCCTCGCCGTCGGTCACCGGGCCGCTGTAAGAGGGCTGCAGGCTCTCTTCCCACGCCGGCCTCAACGCGTCCAAGTCGATCGGTAGCTCACCGCTCCAGTAGCCGTTCCGCTGGGGACCGCGCCACTGGTCCCAGGTGGGATGGGCCGCGTCGCTCGTCGCAGCGGCAATAGCGACGACCGCTAGGAGGGGTCGCCCGTCCACTCGCCGCAGCGGGCGACGGACCGAGCCGAAAACTTTTGCCAGAGCCACAAGATTCGCCCGTTGAGGTGGAGGAGGACGCTACGACCCGCGACGGGGCGAAAAGAAGCCGATGAACTGCAACCGCCGCACGCGGGCTCTTCACGAACGCAGGGACGCTCCTAGAGTCTCCACGGGAAGGCCGGCCGAGCGTCCGAATCGACCGCCGTTAGCTGAATACAAGGAGACCCCGATGCGAAAGACAAGCCCACTTTGTACGGCCGACCGCCGGCGGCGCGCCTTCACGCTCGTGGAGCTGCTGGTGGTCATCGCCATCATCGGGATTCTGGTCGCGCTGCTCCTGCCGGCGGTCCAAGCGGCCCGGGAAGCGGCCCGTCGCACGCAGTGCACGAACCAGCTCAAGCAGATCGGCCTGGCGATCCAGAATTACCACGACCTGGTCGGGCACTTCCCCAACGGCCGCACGGGGGCCGACGAGTACAGCGTCGCTTGGACTTATTCGATACTGCCCCAACTCGAGGAGCAGGCGATCCACGACGCGTTCGACCCGAGGTTTCCCGTTCACGCCGAAGAGAACGCCGCGGCGATGCGGGTCGGCATCGCTGCGTATGTGTGCCCGAGCCGGCGCGACCCGGGCGCCGACCGGGATTTCGAGAGCAGCGACCAGGACGGCGCGCCGCGTGGCGTGGCAGTCCGGGGGGACTACGCGGCCAACGCCGGCTTGGAAGAAGACATGGGGATGGAGCAGAACGACTACGAAGAGGGGCAGGAGAACGAGGACGAGCCGATCGACTTCGTACGCTGGCACCACGACCTTTCCCTTAGCGGGCCGATCTTCAGCAACTCTCGGGTCAACGCACGCCGGGTGACCGACGGCCTCTCGAAGACGCTGGTCGTCGGAGAGCGGCACATCCCAAACCTCGAGGGCGATTGGCCCGAGGGGCAGCGACACTCGGCGGCGGCCGACACCTGCTTCCTGTCGGGCGCCAACCTCCGAACGGTTCTCCGCGGGACCGAGGACGGGATGGCGACCGGCTGGGACGACTTCCCGGTGTCGCCCGACACCCCGCCTTGGCGGCGGAGCGGCACGAAGTCGTTCGGGGGCGGGAACCACCCCGGTGTGGCGATGTTCGTTTTCCTCGATGGCCACACCGAGGGGCTGTCGGTGAGCCGGAGCGGCTTCGCCGACGTCAACCCGAACGACATCGGCGACGTCCCCAGCCCGCGCGAAGCTGACGACCAGGAGGTCCTAGACCGATGGGGCTGGTTCATGGCGATGAGCACCGTCGCCGGCGCGGAAGTGGTCACCGAGTGATCGCGCGCGGTAACGCTTGATTCTGTGGCGGGATATCGCCACCTCCGACAACGCGACGCTTGCGGACACGCCAGGAATCCACCTGCTCACCCGATATTGAGTGCGACTCTGGGTGAGGCCTCGATGTGCTTCTCCGCGTACAACGCAGAGTACTGCTGTTTCGCGGCGAGCCCGGCGATACCTCGGCGCTTCGCTTCTGAGTCGTAGGGGCGGAAGCACGGAGTGTGCGTATCGCGAGCCAGGTATCGGAAGAGAACGGCCTGCGCTTGCGGGCTGATCGCGACCACGCGGTCCTCGTCGTGGCGGTCGGTAATGTGGCGGCGCGGTCGGTAGAGCCACACCTCGCCCGTGCGGTCGATGTCGGCCGGCCGCGTCGCACGGATTTCACCCGGGCGTGCGCCAGTGAACCGAGTTACGCGCAGTCAGTCCGCGACAACTTTGGGCAGGAAGGGAAGTGTCGCCTAGAAGTCGGCGTCAGAAACAGGACGGACCAGCCACGGGTCCCGCGCGGGCGATCGGCCCTCCTTCGGGCCCTGCTAGTAGCCGCGAGCGTGCTCACGGTAGTTGCTGGCAAGCATGTTGACGGTGAGGAGGTCGGGACGAGGAACCGTCTCCGCTAACAGGGCCGCGGTGAGGCCCAGGCCAGCGAGCACCGCGGCGACCACGCGTGCGTAGGCCCCCCGGCTTGCCTGGATCCCATATTTTCCCGGTTGAGACGCTTGCCACGTATCTCAACACAGGCGTGGCCGCTGGTGCTGTGGCGGGAGTAGGAGGGGACCTCAGGCTTGGCCGGGGTCATGGCGGGCTTCGTAGGGTCAGTGGACTGACCCGGTTTCGCTCGCCAGCAGCGCTCCCGACCACCGGGAGTTCGGCCTAAGGTCCGACGCATCAACTACTTACGACAAGTGGGCACGGCAGAACTCGAATCTGCGACCTCTTGCATGTCAAGCAAGCGCTCTAACCAACTGAGCTACGCGCCCTCGGTGGCGTCGGGGGGGCTCGGAATCCCCGCGGCCGAGTCCCGGAGTATACCTTTTGCCGGTTCGGTCGCCAGCCCTCAGGACTCGCCGACGCGAGGGGCCCGGATGGCTGCTGCCGACCGACCGGTGCGGCGGTGGCAAATCGAGCCGGTCTTGCCGCATTTTCCGGCGTCTGCTGTAATCCGGGTGTCAGGAGGACGTTCGCCCTGTGTTGAGGGTTCGCAGATACGATGGCGCCGCAAAGTTCGAAACGACCGAATCGACCGGCAGGCAACCCCGCTTGGTTAAGCTGGAACGGGCTCATCTACTACGGCGAGACCGTCGGCTTCCTCTTCGCTTGGATCGCTGGGGTGGCGGCTATCCTGTCGGCCACGCAGCCCGCCACCGAGAAGGCGGTCGACCAAGTCGCGGTGGTGGCGCCCGCCGTGCGCTGAGCCCCTGGCGGTGCGGTGAGCCCGCGGCGTTCGGCGGCTTGCGGCCACCCCCGCTCTTCCGCCAGCGCCACGCACTGACGGCGGACGCTCATGCGGCGTCTTCGCCCTGTTCGACGTCGTCTCGCACGTCGGACGACTCGCGCTTGCGGAGGTAGACCTTGATCGGCACCTCGGCGAACGGCAGCTCGTCGCGGAAACGCCCGAGCAAGTAGCGTAGGTACGGCTTGGTGAACGCCGCCGGCTGGTTGCAGAACAGCACGATCGTCGGCGGCTGAACGCCCACCTGCGTGGCGTAGTACAGCTTCGGGCGGCGGTTCTGGTACATCGGCGGCGCCTTCTGGCGGACCGCCTCGCGGACGATGCGGTTGAGCATGCCGGTGCCGACCCGCTCGCGCGACTGCTTGAAGAGCATCTGCGCGTGGTTCAACAGCGCCTTGACGTTCTTACCGGTCTGCCCGGTGATGAAAGCGATCGGCGCGTGGCGCATGCCGGGCATCTGGTCGGACAGGTAGTTGACCCACTTCTCGGTCGGCATGGTCTTCGCCAGCTTGTCCCACTTGTTCACCACCAGGATGCACGGCTTGTGCTCTTGGTGGATGTAGTCGGCCAGCTGCTTGTCGATCTTGCCGATCCGCTCCGTGCAGTCGAGGAACAGCAGCGTCACGTCCGCCCGGCGGATGCTGCGCTGCGCGCGGTGGGCGCCGTAGAAGTCGATGTCGAACTTCGCCTGCGCGCGGCTGCGGCGGATGCCCGGCGTGTCGATCGCGACGAACCCCTTGCCGTCGAGCTCGAACCGCACGTCGACGCTGTCGCGGGTGGTGCCCGCCACCTCGCTGACGATCATCCGCTCGGCGCCGGCGAGCGTGTTCACGAACGTGCTCTTCCCCACGTTCCGCCGGCCCACGATCGCGACACGCATCTCCGGCTCGGCGGGCGCTTCCTGTTCGCCGGTGTCGGCCGGCAACGCGGCTACGACGCGGTTGAGCAGCACCGACTTGCCGCGGTTTTGCAGCGTGCTGACCTTCAGCGGGGGCCCGTGGCCGAGCTTGCCAAACTCGTCGGCTTGCTGGTCGAAGGTGTCGTCGTCGGTCTTGTTCGCAACGCAGAGGACGGGCGTCTTCAAGTAGCGGAGCCGCTTGGCGACATCCTGGTCCATCGGCGCCAGCCCCGATCGGCTGTCGACCACGAGCAAGATGAGGCTCGCCGAATCGATCGCGTTGGTGATCTGCTGTTCGATGTCGTCGGTCAGCTCGTCGGCGTCCATGTGCCCCATGCCGCCGGTGTCGACCAGTTCGAAGAACCGGTCGTCGTGCCGCATCAGGTACTCGACGCGGTCCCGGGTGACGCCCGGTCGGTCGTCGACAACCGCCACACGCCGGCCGGCCAGCCAGTTCAGCAGGCTGCTCTTGCCGACGTTCGGTCGGCCCACGATCGCGACTTGCGGGACGCCCATCGGATCCAGCTGGCGTGAGAGGACGGCGGCGACACGCTCGACGCCGGACCCCCTATCCTACTCACCAGATCGGGGGGCCGACAGGCGTTCGGGGGCACGGCGACCCGCTACGCCCATAGCCCATGCGAGCACCGCGGCGCCGGCAGTGGCCGGCTCGGGCACGGGCGCCGGCGTGAGCCCCAGCGACGCGTGGTCGCGCCACACGGTGTAGTCGGCCGCGTTCACGAGGCCGTCGGCGTTGCCGTCCGCGCCGCCGCCGAGCGGGGTCATGGCGAAGCCGTACTGCGTAGCCCACTTCGCACGGTCGGCCTCGTCGGTCGCGCCGTCGTGGTCGTAATCGCCCGGCAGGCCGGCAGCCGTCGACGCGACCACCGCGACTCCGAAGTCGAAGGCCGTGTTGTGCTCGGCGGTGAGCTTCCCGGTTGGATCGTATTGGAAATAGCTCGATTCGTACTCCCCGACGAACCCGAGCTCGCCCACGACCCGGGCCCCGCCGGGTGTCTCGGTGATAGCGATTCGCGAAAGCATCGCGTCGCGAAATACGTGCTCGAAGACCACATCGCCGGAATCGTTGAGCTGGTCGACCTGCACCTCCAGGAAGACGACCCCCCGCGCCGTGGCGAGCCACAGGTAGGGATAGCTGCTGTCGCCCGGCATAGAGAACGCAACCGCGATCGTCGGGATAGACGACGTTCGCCCTCCCAGATCGGACGGCCTCGCCACGTCGACCTGCAGCGCTGTCAATTCACTCCAGCCCTCGTAGCCTCGGCGGGTTGATTCGCCGTCGATGTCTGGGAACTTGATGTAGCCCGTCAGGGCGGCGGGCGCCGAAGCGGTAAGCAGCAGCAACGCCGCGAGGACCGCCATCGCACGACGGCAAATGGTCTTCCGACAGCGAAGGGTCATCTGGCGGCTCCGGCGGTTAGGCAGTAGCGAGACAACCGACAGCTTATCAAGACCGCGGCCGAGCGCCCGCCACGCAGGACGCCATTTTTTTTGCGATCCGATGAACAACACGCCCTACACCCGGCGAGTGCTCCAGCAAGCCGAGAGCCTGCTCGCAGCCGGCGTAACCGGGTTGCCACGCAAGGCGCCCTCGGCGGCGCTCCCGAAGGCCCCGCCCGCCGACGCACCACCGGCCGACGCACCACCGGCCGCCGTGGCGCCCGCCGCGCCGGCGCCTCCGCTTGTCGCCCCGGCCAGCTCCTCCCCCGCGATCGCGCCGCCCACGGCGCCGACGCTCCAGGTGCTGGCCGACCAGGTGGCCGGCTGCACCGCGTGCGCAGAGCTAGCCGCGACACGCACCCAAACGGTCTTCGGCGTGGGCGACCCCCGCGCGCGGCTCTGCTTCATGGGCGAGGCGCCCGGCGCCGACGAGGACCGCCTCGGCGAGCCGTTTGTCGGACGGGCAGGCCAGCTGCTCACGAAGATGATCCAAGCGTGCACGCTCAGGCGGGAGGAGGTCTATATCCTCAACGTGCTGAAGTGCCGACCACCGGGCAACCGCAACCCGGCGCCCGCCGAAGCGGCCGCTTGCCGGCCGTTCCTGCTTCGGCAATTGGAGCTGATCGACCCGGAGTACGTGTGCTGCCTCGGCGCGGTGGCGGCGCAGAACTTCCTCGAGACCGACACGCCCATCGGGCGCCTCCGCGGCAGGGTTCACCACCACGCGGGCCGCAAGGTGGTCTGCACCTACCACCCGGCCTACCTGCTGCGGAACCCCTCGGCGAAGAAGCACGCGTGGGACGACTTGAAGATGCTGATGAGCCAGATGGGCGTGGAGCTGTGAGGGGGGGGTAGGGCGGGGGACGAGACGGAAGTGTGAGAGCGGCAGGCCCCCGGGCATCGGCCTTCCGATCGAGCGCAGCGAGATTCGCCCGTCGCCCGTCCCCGCTGGCGCCGAGTGCGCCGGTCGCGCAAAGCTCGGCGGCTGACTCTGCGAGTCGTAGCGATCACGCAGGCGGCGGGTTGCCGGTGAACCCAAGCGCAGGGCGCGAAACGCTTTCGGGCGAATCGGGCCGTTGATAGAGTCAGGAGTCGGGCGGGTCGCGGCGCCAACGAGGGCCCGCCATCGGTCCCGCCGCCGCCCGACACACCGAGAGACCTCGCTAGCCCTCGCTCGATGTTCGCGCCGAAACACCAATCCGCCGATCCGGTCGACTGCCTGCTCCGCAACGCAGAACTCCGGGACCAGCTCGACCCCCTGCTCGACGAATCGATCGAGGTCGTCGACGTCGGCCGCATGACCACGCCGGCCGAGAACGATTTCCTCGAGTCGATGCTCGCTTGGGAGCGGGCCCCGATGTCGCCGATCGGGCATTGGTTCGACCCGCCGCTCGAGCTGCCCGACCCCGACACGCTCGGCCCCCGGCAGCTCCGTGAGCGGCTGCTAGCAACGATCCAGGCGCTGTACAGCAAGAACGTGGTGCTGGACTTCACCGACCACCTCAGCGACCGCGAGCTGTACACTCTGATCGCCCGCGACATCTTGCCGTCGTACGAGAAGAAGATCGATCGCAGGGGGTCGTACTTGCACTGGGACTGCGCGAACATCGGCGACGACCCGGAGGCTTGGCTACGCTACTACGCGAGCCCCGAGGAGCGACGGCTGTGGCAAGAAGAGACCGGCGAGACCCCGCCGCCGCGGATCGACCCGCCGCACCGCCGGCCATCGCCGCACTCGCCGATGTGAGCGCCGGTCGCTTTGGCCGAGTTCAACCTAGAGCAGCTCGGGCCACAGCGCGTCGCTCACGAGCAAGCCTTCGCGCGTGAGCCGCACACGGCGGCCGTCGTCGTCGAGCAGGCCCTCGGCCGCGAAACGCCGCACCGCGTCGCCCGCCAACGCGTCGACGGTGTAGCCGCTCGCGTCGGCGAACACCCGGCGATCGACCCCTTCGAGCCTCCGCAGGCCGAACACCAGCCGCTCCCGCGCTCGGTCTTCCGGCGAGAGCTCTTCGGATTCGGCGACCGGCGAGCTGCCCGCCTCGACGCGGCGCAGCCAGGTGAACGTGCTGCGGTGGTTGGTCTGCCGCACGCCGCGTGAGTACCGCGCCGCGCCAGGCCCGGCCGCGTGGTACTCGTGGCCGAGCCAGTAGGCCTCGTTGTGGCGGCTCCGCCGGTCGGGCAGCGCGAAGTTGGAGACCTCGTAGTGCTCGAGCCCCGCTGCGTTCAGCCGGTCGATCGCGTCGAGGTACATCGAGCGCTGCAGCTCGTCGTCGAGTTCGGCGAGGCCGCCGGAGTGCCGGCGGCTCCAGAACGACGTTCCCTTCTCGTAAGTCAGCCCGTAGGTCGAAACGTGATCCGGAGCGAGCGCGAGCGTGTCGCTCAGGTCGCGGCGCCACGCGTCGAGGGTCTCGCCCGGCGCGGCGAAGATGAGGTCGACCGCGACCGACAACCCGGCGCCCCGAGCCGCTTCGACCACCCGCCGCACGTCGGCCGGAGTGTGGTCGCGCTCCAAGCGGGAGAGCTTCGCCGCGTTTAGGGACTGAACGCCGAGGCTCAGACGCGTCACGCCGTGCTCGGCCAGCAGACGCACGCTCTGCCGGGTGAGGTCGCCGGGGTTCGCCTCGACGGTCCATTCGCGCTGTGCGCCGGCCGGCGGGAACCACTCGGCCGCGAGGCTTAGCAGCCGCTCCAGCTCGGGCAATGCCAGGCGCGTCGGCGTGCCGCCGCCGATGTAGAGCGTGTCGACCGGTTGCGGCCCGCCG
This sequence comes from Botrimarina sp., assembly GCF_040219535.1. Classification (NCBI taxonomy): domain Bacteria; kingdom Pseudomonadati; phylum Planctomycetota; class Planctomycetia; order Pirellulales; family Lacipirellulaceae; genus Botrimarina; species Botrimarina sp. Next base: position 466,773 of record NZ_JAVJSH010000012.1, on the reverse strand, counting down.
AGCCAAGAGAGCTCAACCGCGAGCGCGTCCAGGTAACGGCCGGCCAGGTCGTCGCGGCCGGCCACCACCGCGAAGTTGCAATACCCGCAGCGGCGCCGGCAGAAGGGCACGTGCAGGTAGGCCGAGCGGGGCGCGGGCATGCCCTGGGTCTCCGGGCGAGCGGCCGACGAGCAACGTCGCGTTATTTCTTGGGGCCCTTCTTCGCGGCGGTCGTCAGCCCCTTCGCGAAGAGGTCCGCCGCTTCGGACGCCGGCAGGTGGGCGAGCACCAGGAACGCCTCGCTGAGGACACGCCGGGCTTCGGCCGCGTTGATCTTCGTCTTGTCGGTGTCTACGCGTCGGGCGACTTCGCTGTAGAAATCGGTGAGCTTCACGGCGAGAGCCTCGTGGGGTGAGAACAGGATCGGGAGCACGGAGCGGCCCGCTGGGCTGCCGAGCCACGACGAGACCGCCCACGGCAAAGCTAGCGGACGAGCGCCGATCGGAGAAGGCGACCGCCGACGCGGACCGCCCGCGGCGGCCGGATCCGGGATCCGCCGCTGCCGCACCAACCCGCACACTCGCCGCGACCCGGCCAAGCGGCGCCACCGCCACGAGCGCCATTCGCGGCGTCGGGCTGTGGCGGTTAACGCGATCGGACGAATCCACCGGTAGCCGCGCGTAGAGGTGAGCACGGTCCGACTACCGCTGCGGGACACACCAAAGAGGAGCCGGATGCTGGCACGCTGGGTTCTAACGATCGCCGGGCCGGCGCTTGGTCTCTCGGGCGTCGTCGCCGCGGCGGGCGCCGCGGAGGGTGTCGGCTGCACGGCGCCGGTCGCCGTGGCCAACGCCTGCGACGCGTCCTGCCGCTGCGGCCCGCAGTGGAACGCCACGGTCGACTACCTGCACTGGTGGGTGGACGACGCCCCAACCCCCACGCTGCTAACCACCAGCCCGGTCGGCACGCCCCAGCCAACGGCGGGCGTGCTTGGCCAGTCGACTACGAGCCCGCTGTACGGCGGCGCCGCGAGTGACACGCCGAGCGGCTCCGGCGTGCGATTCGACCTCGAGCGGAGGCTCTCTGGGGGCGTGTCGCTGGGCGGTGAGTTCTTTTGGCTGGGCGCCGACGATGGCCTGCGGGCCTCGTCCGATGGCGACCCCGGGTTGATGCGGCCGTTCTTCAACACGGACCCGTCGGTCCTCGCGCCCGACGCAGAGCTGATCGCGTTCGACGATCCTGACACGGGCGACGTGCTCGACGGCGCCGCGGCGATCGACGCGCGGCTCGACGCCTGGTCGGCGGCGCTCGCGTGCCGGTGGAACCTGCTCGACCACTGCTCGCCGCGCCACGCGGGGCGGCTGACCGGGTCGATCGGCTATCGCTACTTCCGGCTCGACGAGTCGCTCGACGTGGCGACGCGGTCAGTCGTCACGGCGACCGGCGGCTTGGTCGCCCAGGGGACGACGTTCGACGTGCGCGACTCGCTGGACGCGACGAACGACTTCCACGGCCTGGAGTTGGGCGTCGCCTCGCAAGAGCGCTACGGCCCCTGGTCGCTGCGCGTGATCGGCAAGCTGGCGATCGGCGGAGTGCGCAACGAGACGCGCCTCGCCGGATCGACCGTGACGACGGTCCCGTCGGTCGCGCCGTTCGCCGAGTCGGGCGGCTTGCTCGCTCAGCCGACCAACAGCGGCTCGGCATCCGACAACCGCTTCGCTTTGCTCCCCGAGCTCCGGCTCGATCTGAGCCGCCGCCTCGGCCCGAGCACCCAGGTGCGGGTGGGCTACACGCTCTTGTACCTGACCGACGCGGTGCGGGCCGGCGCGCTGGTCGATCCGGCGGTCGACGGCCGCTTCCTCGACCCCGGCCCCGCCCCCGGCGACGCCGACTCGCCCGCCCGGCGGGTGAGCGACTCGACGGTCTGGCTGCAGGGGATAAACGTCGGGCTGGTGCGCCTCTACTAGTTCTCCCGCGTGGCCCGATTTTTCCGGGCGGCCAGGGCGCTGCGGGCGACTCTGCGGCGTGCATCGACTGGGCAGCCAATTATAGTGAGCGGGTTTCCCGAAGCCCTGCGGGGCGCCGCGACCCGTCTGCTATTGATCCAGCCGCATGAGTTTCCGCACCCGTAGGCGGCAGGTCCGCCGCGCTCCGCGCCGATACGATCGACGTCGAAACGAAGGCCGCCTCCGCCCGGGCGAAACGCTCGAGCCCCGCCTGGCGCTCGACGCGGCCGCTTGGGTCGGCGGCGACGGCTTCTGGGACGATCCGGCCAATTGGTCCACCGGCCAGGTCCCCGGCCCCGGCGACGACGCGACCCTGAACGTGCCGGGCACGGTCACGGTCACCGTGCGCGACGGACGAGCGATCGGCACGATCGCCGGCGCAGAGAACCTGCTGATCGCCGCGGGCTCGGGCCGGCTGACGGTCGGCGGCGCGAGCACCTACGGCGGGGTGATCGACATCGGCGGCGAGCTAGCGCTCTCCGGCGACCTGGCGGGCGCCGGCGCGGTCGAAAACCGCGGCGCGCTCCGCGGCTTGGCCGACGCCGCCGTGACGATCGGCTACGCCGGAGCGGAGGGCGCGACGCTCGCCGTCGACGCGGGGCGGCTCACGCTCTCCGGCGGCGCCCACGTCGGGGGCGTGTTCCAGGTCGACGCCGGGGCGACCCTCGAGCTGGCAGGCGTCCACGACTTCCGCGGCGACAGCGTCGGCGTGGGCGCCGGCCGCGTCGAATGGACCGGCACGCTCCGCAGCATCGACCCGCGCGACCGCGGCGCGATCGACTTCGACGAGGGCCTCCTCTTCTGGGTCGACGGCTCGGCGAGCAACCTGATCAACAACGGGTTCGTGCAGATCGACACGGCCGCCGGACTAAACGTCACCGGCGCGCTGACGAACAACGGCTCGTTCGTTCACCAGAGCGAATCAACGGTCACCCTCAACCAGCATTCGGAGTTCGTCAACCACGGCGTGTACGAATTCCGCGGCGACGGCGAGCTCGTCCTCTCGCCCGGCACGTCGGCCGTGTACACGACGATCTTCCACAACCTGGGAGTGATCCGGAAATCGGGCGGCGACGGCGTGAGCCGCGTTTACTCCAACCTCGCGAACACCTTCCTCAACCACACCGGCGAGGCCGACGCCCGCACGGGCACGCTCGCTCTGGACGTGCGCACCCTGCAGGTCGAGCGGCAGCCGTTCCAGGGCGACTACCTGCGTGGCGGCGTGTACCGCGTCGCCGACGGGGCGACCCTCCTGCTGCAAGACGGCTTCAACATCGTCAACAACCACGCCACGGTCATCCTCGAAGGGCCCGGCGCGGCGTTCCCGGCGATCGACACGCTGGCGAGCAACGCCGGCGTGTTCCACCTGGAAGGGGGCCGCGACTTCTCGGCCGGCGGCGACCTGACCAACGGCGTCGAGCGGATCGACGTGCGGATGCAGAACGCCCTGGTCACGGGGCTGAACGATCAGCTTGGCATCGCTGTTGACCCCGACTCCGGCAACGTTTTGCTCCTCTCGCGCGACGAGTCCATCATCCGCGAGGTCGACGCCAACGGCCGCACCGTCCGCACGATCCCGCGCCCGACCGAGCCGACCAGCGGCACGGGCATCTCGGCCCTGACCGGCTTGGACGTGGCCTCGGCGCCCGTGAGCATCGGCGGCGTCATTGTGCCGGCCGGAACACTCTTGATGAGCTACGGCGACGACGCCCCACCCCAGGTGCTCGCGCTCGACCGGTCCACCGGCCAGGAGCTGGCGGGCGTCGCCTTCGACGACCTGCCGCGCGGCCAGCCGGGCGTGGCGCACCACCCGGGCCGCGGCACGCTGTTCATCATGTCGTCCGACAACCGGCTCTACGAGGTCGACCCGTCGGACGGCTCGCTGGTGAACTCGTTCGGCCTCAACGGCGTCGGGTCGCCCACGGTGGTCTCGCTGAACATCGTCGGCGGCGTCGAGGTCAACGAGGCGACGGGCAACCTGTACGTCGCCGTGGACCGCGAGTCGCTCATCCGGGAGTTGACGCCGACCGGCGACTGGGTCGCCGACTACGACCTGGAGCACCTCGGCCCGCGGGCCCGCAACACGGTCAACAACTTCTCCGGGATCGCCGTCGACAACGCGACGGGCGATGTCTGGATCCTCAACCGAGAGAAGCGCCTGTGGCGGTTCTCGGCGCCCAACCGCGGCGTGTTCGGCGAACTCGACCTGGCCGCCGGCAGCACGATGACGGTGAACGGGGAGTTCACGCAGGTCGCGTCCGCGACGACCCGCGTCGAACTGGCCGGCCGGCCCAGCGACCTCGCGTCGGGCCGGCTCGACGTGGTCGGCGACGCCGCGCTCGGCGGCGCGCTCGAGGTCACCCAGTCCGCCGGTTTCACGCCCGTCACGGGCGACCAGTTCACGGTCGTCAGCTTCGCGGCGCGCAACGGGACGGAGTTCGACGCGATCGTCACTCCCGAGGGCGTCACCTCGCGGCACACCGACGGGGCGGTGGTCGCCACCGTCGGCGACGCGCCGGTCGGCTCGCCTGACTTGGTGGTCTCTGGCGTGACGGGGCCGACGAGCGTCGTCGCCGGCGGCGAGGCGACGATCTCTTGGACCGTCACGAACGCCGGCCCGGTCGCGGCCGCCGGCCCGTGGCGCGACGCGGTTTCGCTCACCCGCACGACGATCGAGCAAGTCAGCGACCCCAGCGCCGATGGCGAGCTTCTCACGGTCGTCTACGAGGACCGCTTGCTGATCGAAGACGTGCTGGTCGGCGACGGCGCCCCCCTCGCACCGGGTGAGTCGCGCACCTTCTCGGCGACGGTGCGTGTCCCCGCACGGGAGCTGGGGGAGTACTACTGGCAAGTCGAAACCAACGCCCGCTTCGACCTGGTCGAGGAGTCGGCCGACGACACGCTCAACGCCGCGCTGGGTGAGCAAGCCGTCGTGCTCGACGTGCCGGTCCTGCCCATCGACGGCGCGGCGGTCGACGCGGTCTTCTCCGCCGAGGGGCAGCCACTCTGGTTCCGCCTCGACGGCGTGCAGGACCGCGACATCCAGGTGTCCGCCGACCTGCTCGCCGCGACGGGCGTCACGGAGCTGTACCTCGGCGCGGGGTACTTGCCGACGCGGTACGACTACACCCACCGCCATCAGCAGCTGGGGGCGGCCGACGTGTCGGCCGTCGCGCCGCTAGCCGAAGCTGGCGCCGCCGCCGGCGACGTGTGGTACGTCGCGGCCTACCCGAAAGAGCTGCCCGGGGTGGACACGCCCGTAAGCCTTGCTGCCGAGCGGGCGGCGCCGACGCTCGCCGAGGTCGCGTCGGCAGCGTACTCCGCGGCAGGGCGGCAAACGCTCGACGTGCGGGGCGCGAACCTCAGCGCCGACGTCGGGTACCGCTTGGTCGACCCGACCGGCGGCGGTGCGCGGGACAGCCTGTCGGTCGTCGCCGAGGCGGCCGACCGGGCGTTCGTCGCGTTCGACCTGACGGGGCTCGCCCCCGGCGTGTACGACCTCGTCGCCCTGGACAACGGCGCCGAAGCCGACCGCCTCGTCGGCGGCGTCACCCTGCAGGCCGCTCCGACGACGACCGCCCCGCCGGAGATCCGCTACTGGCTCTCGGTCCCCGAGGTGATGCGCGCGGATCGGCCCGCCGAGGTCACGATCCACTACACCAACCAGGGCTCGCGCGACGCGGCGCTGCCGTGGCTGACGCTCCAGGCCAGCGCGGGCACGCTCAGCCTGAAGCACGGGATGAACTACGGCGACTCGGCCATCACGGTCCTGAGCCAGGCGCCAACGCCCGGGCTCACCGTCTTGCCGGCCGGGGCCACGGGGCAAGTGAGGCTGCTGTTCCGCTCACCGGCGATCCCGGAGAAGGTCAAGTTCTCGCTGCACGCCGCGACGGTGGACGACCCGGACTTCGCCAGCCGCGAGATCGACTGGTCCGCGATCGGCAGCCTGCAGCGCCCCGCCGGCGCCGACGCCCAGGCGTGGCAGGCGCTGGTCGACCGCAACCGGGCCCGGTACGGCGACACCTACGCCGAGCTGCACGAGTTCGCCGTCGCCGAGGTGCAAGACCTGGTCGCGGCCGGCTACCGCAACGTGCAGTTTTACGACGGAAGGGTCGATTTCGACGTGCCCGCGGCGCCGTCCGAGCCGTTCACAGTGCGCGGCGTCGGCGTCGGCGCGCCCGGCTCGCCTGCCGGTTTCGCGTTGTTCGCGTCGGCGCTGGAGGAGCCCGGTCAGCCGTCGGGCGAAGAGAGCGATACCGGCGGCGTCGAGGTCGCCATGGCGACCGGCGGCGACGGTATCGCCGAGGTCCACACGGTCGTCATCGGGCCGAACTTCAACGCCGGCCTGCCGGGCGCGCAGCGCGACGCCGACGCGTTCGCGAAGCTGATCACGACCGGCGCCAACTACTCCGGCCCCGAGCCGATCCTAGTCAATTACGACGACTCCACGCCAGAGAACATCCTGGACAGCCTCCGCCGCGCGGCCGGCGAAGTCGACGCAGACGACACGCTGTTCGTCTACTGGGCGAGCCACGGGATCTGCAGCGTCGACGAGAGCAACCTCGATGTGATCGACGCGGATCGGGGACTCACGCGGCCGCGCGACGTGTACTTCAGCGTTGGCGACACCCAGGACACCACCCAGAGAGTCACGCCCGCCGATATCAACACCATTTTCGCGGGCGTGCCGGGCCAGACCGCGATCGTGGCCGACACGTGCCACTCGGGCGAGGTGTTATCGCGTGTCGACGCGGACGTCCGGATTGCGTCCGCCGGCATCCGGAGCGTAATCGATTCCCCCTCGTTCGGTTCGTTCCTCCGCCAGGAACTGCAAGACGCGCCGACCGGCGCCAACCTGGTGCAAGCCGCGGAGCGGGCGGCGGATAAGTTCGTCGAGAACACGGTGGAAACCTACGCCGCAAATAGCAAGAAACCGAATATTCGGTCGACGGTCGATGCTCTCCGAGACGAACGCTTCTCGTGGCCGACCGATCCCGGAACGGGGCAAACGGTCGAATCGCTCTGGCTCGATTTTCAAGACAACTACCTTTACGCGGAGGGACTCACGGAGGAGCAACGAACCGAGCGTGCCCGGAACTGGAGAAACCTTTCCCGTGCAGCGGTCAGCCTGCCGTTGATTGACCGCGGCGACAACGCCGAGGATCCCCTTCCCAGCCTCAGCTTCAAGGCCAAGGGCCCGGGCGAGGAAGACACCGCCGTCGGCCAGACCGAGAAGACCCTCCGCGGCCTCGAGCCGGTTTACGAGACCGAGTCCGACGTCCGCGCTTCGTACGACCCGAACGAGAAGGTCGGCCCGGCCGGGGTCGCCGGCGGGTTCGTTCGCTCCGGCGACGAGCTGCCGTTCACGGTGTACTTCGAGAACGACCCCGACAAGGCGACCCTGCCCGCCCAGGTCGTCACGATCACCGACACGCTCGACGCCGACCTCGACCTGGCGACCTTCGAGCTGGGCGACATCCTCGTCGGCGACGTGCTGATCGACGTGCCCGAGGGCCGCTACGCCTACGAGTCGACCGAGTCGCTCCGGTCGGCCGGCATCGACCTGGCGGTTCGCGTCGAAGCGGAGCTCGACTTCGCCACACGGACCGTCACGTGGGTGTTCGAGTCGATCGACCCGCTCACCGGCGAGCCGACGCTCGACCCGCTGGCCGGCTTCCTGCTGGTGAACGACGCCACCCGACGCGGGGAGGGCTCCGTTTCTTACACCGTGGCGACCTTCGACGCGCTCGCCACCGGCGTGCAGGTCGCCAACGACGCCGAGATCGTCTTCGACACCAACGCGCCACTGGTCACGAACACCACCCTCCACACGATCGACGAAACGGCCCCCACCAGCGCGCCCAGCAGCCTCCCCTCCACGCTCACCACGCCGACCTTCACCGTCACTTGGGCGGGCGACGACGGCGCCGGGTCGGGCGTCGTGGCGTACGACGTGTACGTCTCCGTAGACGGCGGGACGTTCCAGCTGCTGCTGGACGACACGGCGGCCACGTCGACCGAGTTCACCGGCGAGGTCGGCAAGACGTACGCCTTCTCGACCGTGGCGTCCGACGCGATCGGCTTCCTGGAGGCCAAGACCCCTTCCGCCGAGGCTTCGACCACCGTCGTCGTGCCTACGGCCGGCGGCCAGATCAGCGGCTACAGCTACATCGACGTCGACAACGACGGCCAGCTCGACCCGACCGAGACCCGCCTGCTCGGCGTCGCGGTTCAGCTCTTCCGCGACGGCGTGCTGGTCGCCACGGCGTTCTCTGACGCCGACGGCCTGTGGTGTTTCGACAACCTCCCGGCCGGGACCTACACGGTCCAGAAGGTGCAGCCGGCGATCTACCTGGCCGGCCAGGAGACCGTCGGCTCGCTCGGGGCAGAGGGCGTCGACGACAACCAGTTCCGCGTCGCGATGCAGGGCGACTCGACCGGGTCCGGCTACCTGTTCGCCGAACGTGGGCTGCTGCCCCAGCACATCGGCCGATCGCGGTACCTGGCGTCGACGCCCGAGAACGTCTGGCAGGGCGTCGACCTCTCCGTGAGCGACCAGTGGCTGACCCTCTCGCCCGAGGCGCCGCTCGTCACGGCTTGGCTCGGCTACAACCCCGACGGGGGCGAAGCACGCCTAGAGATGTACGACGCCCAAATGCAGCGGCTGGCCCCCGCCGCCGCGGCGGTCGACGGCGCCCTCTGGACCGCGCCCGCGGGGCAGACCCACTACCTGCGGCTCACCGGCGCGAACCCGGCGGTGCAATTGGCGCTGGAGTTCGACCGCCGCCAGGGCGATTACGACCTCGACGGGGCCGTCGGCCGCGGCGACCACGCCGCTTGGGCCGAAGCGTTCGGCGCCACGGTGACCCCCTTCACCGGCGCCGACGGCAACGGCGACGGCCGCATCGACTCGGCGGACTACTCCGTGTGGCGCGACGCGGTCGCCCAATCGGCCCCGCTCACCGCCCGCGGCCCCAACCCTTTCACTGCGGGCCAGCCGGCTGCGAGCGAGCCAGACACCGACGACACGCCGGTCCTCGCTATCCAGTCCTTCCCCGCCGGCGACACGCAGGGGTCCGCTACCCCCGAGGCCGACACGCTCGCGCCGCCAGTGGTGGATCGCGCGCTCGCTTTGCTGTTGCTCGACGAGAGCGGCCACGAGCAGCACGACTCCGCCAGCGAGGATCCCTCGAGCTCGCTCACGGACGACGGCGGCGACGCCCCCAGCGACGCCCTCTCAGCAGACGGCGCCGATGCTCTCGACTGGTCGCCGGAGCCGGAAGCGTTCTGAGCCCGCAGCGACGGCTCGAAGGCCCTGTCGCCCTCTGGCCCACGCACACGCCGCGCGGCTCAACGCCGCGCCGCGCACGCCGCCATCGCAGCGGCCACTAGCAGCCACGCGGCGGAGGGCTCGGGCGCGGCGGCCGCTGCGCCCGAGCCGCCACCCACCCCGTACTGCGAGACCCAGAAGTCGTAGTCCTCTTGGTCCACCTGGCCGGGGGTCGCCGCGTCGGGGTTCTCGCCGGGGAGCATCACCTCCTCGCCGAGGTTGTCGCGCCAGACCGTGTAGTCGGCGGCGTCGACGGCGCCGTCTTCGTTGTAGTCGCCGGGCAGCACGGTGGTGACGGTGAGGCTCACGTCGTCGATCAGGTACCGCCCCGTGCCGACGCCGAAGTCCGGGTTCTGCGGCGTGAACAGCACGCGGGCGACGTTGGCCGTCGGCGGCTTCACCACGTCGAAGCTCTGGGTCTCCCACTCGGGGTTCGTGTAAAAAGCAAATCCCGAAGCCAAGATGGCGCCCGACTCTGAGCTCTCGAGCATGTAGATCTGCGCGGCGATCCACGCGTCGAACTCCGGCAGAAACTGCCGGGCCTCGCGGACCGAGGCCTCGAGGGTGAGCGTCTCGCCCTCGGCGATCATCGAGATATCGACGTCCTGGACCAGCCAAGGGAGCCCGAGCGGCTCGACGATATCGAGGTCGGCCGAGAAACCGGAGCCCGAGGGCGTGTCGGTCGAGGTCTCGGCGGTGTTTGGTTCGAAACCGAACCACTCCCAGTCGTTCAGCCCGTCCTCGAAGTCGCCGTTGACGACCAGGTTCTGGGCAGGCAGCTCACTCGCGGTCAGCGCAAGCAGCGTCGGGCCAAGCGTGAGCAGGAAGAGCAGGCGGGGCAGCGCTCTCATATCGGTCCCTCGTGTTCGCTGGGCGGGTGGGGCGGGTTTCGCAGGTGGCGGGAGGCTTCACACGCTCGTTTGAGCGGTCGAGTCGATCAGCGCCGGCGGCGGCCCGGCAGCGCCGCGATGGCGACAGCGGCGAGCAGCAGCCCGGCGGGCTCCGGGATCGCCACGAGGCTCACGTCGTCGATCAGGTACTCGCCCGTGCCGACGCCAAATCCCGGGTTCTGCGGCGTGAACAACACCCGCGCGACCGTCGCCCCCGCGGGCACGGTCACGGTCGCCGACTGGGTCTCCCACTCGGGGTTGGTGAAGAACAACGCGGCCGACGACAAGATCGATCCGAGGTCAGGCGGGAGGAGCCACACCTGGGCCGCGATCCACGCGTCGGGGTTATTAGGCACGAGTTCCTTCACCGACACGGTCAGCGTCAGCTCGTCACCGACCGACGCGGGCACGTCCTGTTGCAACCACGGCAGGCCGGCGCCGGCGTTGATGTCGAGATAAGCCGACGACCCCACGCCCGATGGCGTGTCCGACGACAGCGAAGCCGTGTCGTTCACCCCGTCGCCGGTGAAGACCCATCCGTTCAAGCCGTCTTCAAAGCCGCCGTTGGTGAGCAGGCCGGCCTGCGCGGCGCCGGGCGCGGCCATCGCGGCGACGCCGAGTGCGAGGCCCGACACCAAACTCCTACGAACTCTCGAATCGATCATGGAGCAGCTCCCGTAGGTGGATCATCGAAAGAAACCATTTCGATCGCTTGCATGCAAGTTGACATGTTCCATGCAGGTGCGTAACTTACGCTCAACCAACCGCCGGTGTCAATTTTTTTCGCCACGCCGGTGAAAAATCGACGCCGGCCGACAGGCGCGGGGGCGGCGGCGGTCGCCCCCTTCGGACGGTCGAGGAGCGACGCATGCCAAAGCCAACGGGCTTGCCGGTTCAAGCCTTCCGCACCAGCCGCTACCCGGTGGTGCAAGCCATCGTCGATGCCGACGTCGACGCCACCCAGACGCTCTCCGACCGGGCCGGCGAGCAGCTGATGAAGAAGATCCTCAGCGGTGCGTACCCCGCCGGCACGCCGCTCAACAGCTCGGAGCTCGCCGAGTCGCTCGGCGTGAGCCGCACGCCGCTGGCCAAGGCGCTCGCGAAGCTCACCGCCGACGGGATCCTCGTCCAGCCGCGCAAGCAGCCCGCCATCGTCAGCACCGCCGCGGTCGACTGGCTCCAGCAAACGCGCCGGTTCCGGCGGCTGCTCGAGCCCGATGCGGCCGCGTGGGCGACCGGCCAGTTCGACCAAGATGCGCTCGACGACCTCTGGGCCCTCTCGCGCGAGGCGGAGCCCAGCCCGCGCCACGACTGGAAGGGCGCCGCGAAGTTCTTCGACTTCGCCGTGCACCTTTGCATAGCGGAGTTCTGCGGGAACGAGCCTCTGCGGGTCGCTATCCGCAAGTGCCTCGCGTACCGCCGCTTGGCCTACGCGGTGTCCGAGCCGCCCGAGGCCGGGCTGAAGTCGGACCTGGAGGAGCACGTGGCGGTGCTCGACGCGATCACCCGGGGCGACCCCGCCGCGGCCAAGCGGGCCATGGAGAGGCACCTCGACCGGGCGATCCAGCAAAACAGCTGAGGGCGCCCCCTTCCAGGGCGCAGTCCTCTGTTCACGGCCGCCAACACGCAAGGGACACGACGCATGAAAGCCCTGCCGCCCATGACAGCACGGCCCTCGCTGTCGATCCAGCGGGCGCCGGCCGCCCGCCGCGGGTTCACGCTGGTCGAGTTGCTGGTCGTGATCGCCATCATCGGGATCCTGATCGCGCTGTTGCTCCCGGCGGTCCAAGCGGCGCGCGAGGCCGCGCGGCGCAGCCAGTGTTTGAACAACCTCAAACAGATCGGCATGGCCATGCACAACCACCACGCCGCAAAGAACCGCTTCCCGCCCGGCTGGGCCGAGGACGACGCGCCCGACCCGAAGGCGCGCGGCCCCTTCGCCGGGTGGGGTGTGCTGATCCTGCCCTACATGGAAGAGAACCCGCTCTACGACCGGTTCGACTTCGAGAAGAAGATCAACGACGGCACGCCCGGCGGCGAGGTCGACAACATCGACCTCATCGGCGACCGGCTCGAGGTGTACCGCTGCCCGTCGGACGACGGCCCCCCGTCCGACCCGTGGGAGGCCTACGGCGGGTACTACCCGGAGATCCCGGCGCTGGGCGTGTCGAACTACGTGGCGAGCGGCATCAACTGCGCCCCCTGCACGTACGGCGCCCTGCAGCGTGGCGAGAAGAAGTTCGCGTGCCCGGAGGGGCCGACCGGCGTGCTGTTCCGCAACAGCGACATCGCCACGTCGGACATCGTCGACGGCACGTCGAAGACCTTCTTGGCCGGCGAACGGTCCTACGAGTCACGCAACGGGGTGAGCTCGACCGCCTACTGGGCCGGCCCCCCCGGCGCGGTGAGCGACGGGCTCGCCTGCTTCTCCGCGACCATGATCGCCAGCACGATCACGCAGTGGGGCACCGCGGACCACAAGAAGATGATCAACGGCCACGGGTTCGGCTTCCACAGCCTCCACCCCGGCGGGGTCGAGGTCGCGATGGCCGATGGCTCCGCCCGCTTCTTGCAGGAAAACATCAGCCAGATGACGGCGGTCCAGCTGCTGGAGATCGCCGACGGCGCGGTGATCGACCTGCAATAGCCCCCGAACCCCGTGCGCACCATGCCCGCTACGCTCCGATACGCCCTCGGCGCTGCTGCGCTCGCGGCCTCCGTTGCGGGGTGCGGCGAGGGCGGCCCGCCGCGCAGCCCGGTCAGCGGCCGCGTGACGTTCAACGGCGAGCCGATCGACGAAGGGCGTATCTCGTTGCTGCCGATCGCGGACACCGGCGACGGCACGGTCACCGCGCCCATCACCGGGGGCGAGTACGCTCTGCGCGGCGACAACGCGCCGGCCGTCGGCGAGTACCGCGTCGAGATCGAGGGGTTCCGCAAGACCGGCAGGACCGTACGCAACCTCGCCAGCCCCGATCGCAACAAGGCGGCGCCACCCACCGTCGACGAGGTGACACCCTTTGTGCCCCCCCAGTTCAACTTGCAGAGCACGCTCTCGATCCGGGTCACGGCGGAGCCCACCCAGAAAGACTTCGACCTTGTCGCTCGGAACCGCTAACACCAACCCCACCGCATGTCGCGCGCAAAACAAATCCGCCTTTGCTTCCCCGACGAGGGGGCCTCGGCCAGCGCGCGGCTGCTCTGGACCGAAGCGCCAGCCACTTGCGAGGCCGTCCTCTCGGCGCTGCCGGCGCGCGGCGACTCGCACCACGCGATCTACTCCGGCAGCGAGTGCGTGCTGCTGCTGCCCGAGGTGTTGCGATTGCCGAAAGAGAACGCGACGTCAAAGGTGCGGCGCGGTCAAGTCGCGTTCACCTGGATGCAGGCGGGCGCCGCCTACGGTGTGGAACAAGACTTCGCCGAGGTCTGTTGGTTCTACGACCTCGACGCCGAGCCGCGCATGTGGGGCGGGGTGGTCGAGGTAAACATCTTCGCCGAGATCACCGAACCGGCCGACGACTTCTACCGCGTCTGCTTCCGGATGCGGCGCGAAGGGGTCAAGCCGTTGCTCATCGAGTCCGCGCCGGAGGAGGACACCCCCTGATGGCCGACGCCCCGATTCTGCCCGCGTTCGACGCGGCCGCTTTCTGCCGCCAGCACTACCGGCTCGAGCGGGCCGAAGTGGTCGGCGTGCTCCAAGGCGGCATGTTCGCCAAGCCGCTGCTGCTGCGCGCCGGGGAGGGTCGGTTCGTGCTCCGCCGCCACACGATCCGCTCGACCAGCGAAGCGTTCCGCTTCCAGGCCGAGTCCATCGACGCGGCCGCGCGGGCGGGCGTCGCTTGCGCGGAGGTCGTGCCGGCCACGTCCGGCGCCTGGAGCGTCCCGGCCGGCGACGGGTCGCACGTGGTGGCGCTGCACCGGTACGTCGACGGGGAGGTGATCGACTGGCCGCGGTGGCGCGAGCGGTGCGAGCGCGAGCCCGGTTTCCTCGAGTCACTCGGCCGCGCCGTCGGGCGGCTCCACACGGCGCTCGCCGAAGCGCGCCCCGCGGGCGACCCGGAATTAAGCGTCGGCGCGCCGCCGATCCGGTTCGATCGCCTCCCAGAGATCCGCCGCCACTGGGAGCGGTCGGTCCTCACGCTGCTCGCCCGCGGCGAGCGCGACGACGAGGCCCGCGCGGCGATCCTCGGCTCGCGGGCGCGGATCGACGGCCATTGGGACTGGCTCGAGCGGCAAGTGGCGCGCTGCGAGGTGGCGTCGCTCCCCCGCCAGCCCGTGCACGGCGACGTCTCGGCGGTGAACATCGTGTGGGCCGCCGACGGGCAGCCGGCCTTCATCGATTGGGACGCGGCCCACGTGGGTTGGCGGCTTTACGACGCGCTCGGCGACATCCTCAACCGCACCCCCAACGGCCGCCCCGACCAGAACCGCTTCCGTGTCGACCACGTGGCCCGCTATCTGGCGGGATACGAGTCCGCGCTCCGCTCTCCGCTCACCCAGCCCGAGCGCGAGGCGATCCCGGCCTTCTGCCTGGCGCGGCAGCTAGAGGACCTGCGACAGCGCGTGGCCACGCTGCCGACACTCCCCCCGGCAAACCGCCGCCTGTACGCCGAGCTGATCGCGATGCGCGTCGACATGATGGACCAGATCGCGGGGGCCGAGTTCCCCTTGTTGCAGACAGCCTGACAAAAACACGACCCACCTATCCTGGGGCAACCGACATGAAACGACTCAACATGCGCAGCGACACGCAGACGCTGCCCACCCCCGGCATGCGGCAGGCGATCTTCGAAGCCGTGCTGGGCGACGACACCTACGGCGAAGACCCGACGGTCAAAGAGTTCGAGTCGCTCGCCGCCGAGATGGTCGGCATGGAAGCCGCCCTGCTGGTGCTCAGCGGCAACATGGGCAACCTCGTGGCGTTGATGGCCCACGGCGCCCCGGGCGACGAGGTGATCCTCGACCAAGACAGCCACATCTTCTACTACGAAGTCGGCGGCCTTGCGAACATCGCCGGCCTGATGCCGATGCCGGTCCGCAGCCACGCGGGCATGCTCGATCCGCAAGAGGTCGCCGCGGCGATCCGCTCGCCCAACCTCCACTACCCGACTCCGCGCCTGCTCTGCTTGGAGAACACGCACAACCGCAGCGGCGGGCGGGTCGTGCCGCTGGACCTCCACAACGAGCTGTGCGCGGTCGCGCGCGAGCGCGGGCTGTCGGTTCACCTGGACGGCGCAAGGATCTTCAACGCGGCCCAGGCGGCGGGCGCCGCGGTGACGGACTACACCGAGAACGTCGATTCGATCCAGGTGTGCCTGACCAAGGGGCTCGGCTGCCCGCTGGGGTCGTTCGTGGCCGGGAGCCGGGAGTTCATCGAGCGGGCGGACCGCGCCCGCAAGCGCCTCGGCGGCGGCATGCGGCAAGCGGGCCTGATCGCGGCGGGTGGGACCTACGCGCTGCGGAACCACGTGGACCGGCTGAGCGAGGACCACCGCCGCGCACGGACCCTGGCCACCGCGCTCAACGGGATGCCCGGCCTGTCGGTCGACATGGCGACCGTCGAGTCCAACATGGTCTACATCGACCACACCGGCCTCGGCATGTCGACGGGCGAGTTCACCGCGGCGCTGAAGGAGGCCGGCGTGATCGTCAGCACGCGCCCGCCGCACCACGTGCGGATGTGCACGAGCCTCGAGCACGACGACGCCACGATCGAGGAGGTCATCGACCGGGTCGCCAACATCGTGCAGGGGGCGCCCGCATGCGTATGACCGCCGAGAGCGGCGCCGCGACCAGGGCAACCGAGTTGCTCACGGCGCTGGTGCGTGTCGATTCGATCAACCCGATGGGCAGCCCGTACGACCGCAACGAGCCCGTCGAGCGACGCGCCATCGAGGTCGTCGAGCGCTGGCTGGAGCCTTGCCGGAGCCGGCTGAGCTTCGAGCGCCAGGCCTGCGGCGGCCGCCACGAATCGCTCATCGTCCGGCTCGAAGGCCAGGCCGACACGGCCGCCGCGCTGTTCGAGTCGCACCTCGACACGGTGCCGGCCGACGACTGGCGCGACCGCGCGCTGCACCCGGTCGTCTGCAACGGCGAGCTCTTCGGCCGCGGCGCGTGCGACGACAAGGGGAGCGCCGTCGGGATGATCTTGGCCCTGGAGCGGCTCGCCGAGTCGGGCGTCACGCCGCCGAGGCCGATCGTGTTGCTGCTCGCCGGCGACGAGGAATTCGCCCAGACCGGTATCCGCCGCTTCCGCGACACGCACGACCGGCCCCTAGCGTACGGCGTGTTCGGCGAGCCCACGCAGCTCTGCCCGGTGATCCAGCACAAGGGCACGATCCGCTGGGACGTGACCGTGGCCGGCGCGAGCGCGCACACGTCGCAGCCCGAGCTGGGGGACAACGCAGTCCTCGGGATGATGCAGGTGGTCGCCGCGCTGGGGCGGTACCAAGAGTCGCTGCAGCTCGCGTGGACCAGCCCGTTCATGACCGGGCCGCTCGTCACGGTGACGATGATCCGCGGCGGCCGCACCCGTAACGCCACGCCCGACGAGTGCACCATCGCGGTCGACTTCCGGATCCTCCCCGGCATGGACCCGACGGCCGAGAAGCAGCGCCTCGTGGAGTACCTCGACCGGGAACTCGACCTGAAGATCCGGCATGGCGAGAACCAACTGATGACCCCCGCCCTGGCGACCGACCCCGAGTCCGAGCTGTGCGAGGCCGCCTTAACCGCGTGCCGCGCGGTGGCCGGAGACCACGTGCGGCTGCGTGGCGCCCCCTACGGCACCGACGCCGCTTGGGTGAGCGACCTCTGCCCCGCGGTCGTGCTCGGGCCGGGCGACATCGCCTTCGCGCACGCGATCGACGAGCGTGTCGCTATCAGCCAGGTCGTCGCGTCGGCAGAGATCTACCACCGCCTGATGCTCGAGCCCCTGTCCGACCTCCCCGTGTAGCCCCTGCGAGTCACCGTGCGACACCTCAGCTCTCCTTCTCGCCGGTCAGGAGGCCCGGCCGGACAGATCGACACGACTCCCAGCGTCGTGGGTTGGGCGGCGCTGCTGGCGGCCGCTCTCGCGCCGGCGGCCCTCGCCGCGGCGCCGTCGGCCAGCCTGTCGGTCGTCGCGCCCGGCCGCGTGACCGACCTGACCCGCGCCGAAGCGCGGCTGAGCGTGCGGAACGACTCCCCGTCGGCGGCGACCTACGACGTTGAGCTGTTCCTCGAGTCGACCCAGGGGCGGCAGCCCCTGCGTACCGTGTCGGTCAGCGTGCCCGCGGGAGAACAGGCGCTGGTGTCGTCGTGGTTCCCGACGGCGGGGCTCGGCGGACGCAACCGGGTTGGCTACCGCGTCGCCCCGGCGACCGGCGGCGATGCCCTTGCGGGCGCCAGCCCGCTGCAGGTGGTGGCTAGCGACACCCGCGCCGTGCCGCTGATCTCCGCCGCGTGGATCGACCCCGGCGCGGTGCTCGGCAGCGTTTACCCGAAGGCGCGGCCGATCACGTCGGCCGACGTGCGCGACTCGGTCGACGCCGCGCAGGCCGTCGGCGTCGACACGCTGATCATCACCTACTCCGAGTACGTGCTGAACGGCTGGGGCGCGTTCTACCCGAGCCAGTCGCTGCCCGGGCCGGGCAGCGGCGGCCCCGCGCCGTTCGACCTGGTCGGCACGGTGCTCGACCAAGCGTCTAAGAACGGGCAGAAGGTGTTCGTCGGCCTCGGACGCGGCGACGACCTCTACCTCACCTACGACGGCTTCAACGACCCGGGGCGTAACGCGGCCGCACTGGCGCACACCGGAACGATCGCGTCGGAGCTGTGGGAGCTCTACGGCGACCAGCCGTCGTTCTACGGGTGGTACCTGACGCACGAGGCGGCCGACATCGCGCGGGCGTCGGCGTCGTACTACAACCCGGCGGTGCGGCTGCTGCGGGAGTTCTCTGCGGACAAGCCGGTGATGGTTTCCCCGTCGGGCACGCCGATCGTTTCCGCGGCGGCGCTCAACAGCTCCGAAGTCGACGTGTTCGCCTACCAAGACGCCGTCGGCGCGGGGTATGTCCCCTACGTGTACACGTTCGATCCGCAGCAGCGGATCGACACGCTGCCGCAAGTCTTCGCCAGCTACGAAGCGGCCCACGAGGGCGTCGACAAGCACCTGTGGGCGAACCTCGAGAACTGGCAGATGGACGGCCCGGCGTACGCGTCGGCGTACCCGGCCGCTAGCGAGCGTGTCCTCGCACAGCTCGAGATCGAGAAGAACTACGTCGACACGATCACCAGCTACGAGTGGCTCGGATTCATGGAGTCGCCCGACAGCACCGCCGTGCTGGGCGGCCCGGCGGCGGTCGACGCGTACGTCGGCTACCGCGACTCCTACGAGTCCGTCCGCCCCACGCTCAAGACGGTCAACTACGTCGAGAATCCTGGCTTCGCCGTCGCCGCGGGCGGATCGTGGAGCGGCTCGACCGACCGCTGGCGGCCCTCCGAGGGGCTCGCCGAGGAGGCGATCAGCCTGTCGACCGACACGCCCACCGGCACGGAGGCCTCGCTCCGGCTGGACGTCGACCAGCCCGCGCCGCTCGGCTGGCTCTACCAAGACGTGCCTGTCGCCGAGGGCCAAGAGTACAAGTTTTCGCTGTGGGCCAAGGCCCTCGACCGCGGCGGCGACGGCCGCCTGGCCGCGCAAGTGTGGATGCTCCCCGACCCGCAATCGGGCACGATCCTCGACTCGGCGGCCCTCTTCTTCGAGTCCGCCGACTGGGCCTTCCAGAGCGCCGACCTCACCGTGCCGGCCGGCGCCGGCGTCGCGCGGGTCCTCTTCGCGCCGCAGACCGCCTCGTTCGCCGCGGGGATGGGCGACTACCTGATCGACGGCGTGTCGCTGGTCGGCGCGGCGGGCGGCCCGGGCGACTTCAACGGCGACGCGTCGGTCGACGCCGCCGACTACGGCGTGTGGCTGCGCACCTTCGGCGCCGCCCTCGACCCCCGCGCCGACGCCAACAACGACGGCCTCGTCGACGCCGCCGATTTCACCGTCTGGCGCGACGCGTTCGAGGCCGCGAACGCTAATGGCTCTGGCGGAACGGTCCCCGAGCCCTCGGGGGCCGCCATCGCACTGCTGGGCGGCCTCGTCGCCCTCGCCGGCCTCACCAGGCGACGGCGCCACCCCGCGGTGCTGGCCGCTAGCGTCGCAGCCGTCCTCGGCGCCAGCGGCGCCCTCCCGGCGGCGGCCCAATCGACCGCCCAATCGACCGAGCTCGTCCCGCACGGCTTGAGCCTATCGGTCGTCCCCCCGGCGGCGATCACGCAGCAGGCGCGTTTCGAGGTGCGGGCCGCGCTACGCAACCGCCGGCCCGAGCCGGCGAGCTTCGATGTCCGCGTGCAACTGCACCCGCCTACCGGCCCCGCCGTAACGCTCCTCGAAGAGCGACGCGACGCGCCCGCCAACAGCCAAGAGCTCGTCAGCGTGTGGCGCGAAGCGAAGGGGCTCACGGGGGAATACCGGGTGACCTGCGAGGCCACGCCCGCCGAGGGCGAAGTCCTGTCGGCCGAAGGGCCGCTGCGGGTCGTGAGCGCCGAGCAAGCCGCGCTGCCGCTGCTGCAGGTCGGGTGGATCGAGCCGGGCGCGTACGCGGGCGGCTACCCCTCGCAGCGGCCGCCCGACGAGGCCTACGTGCGTGCGGCGATCGACCGCTACGACGACCTCGGCTTCGGCGCGCTGATCCTCGCCTACCCCGAGTCGATCTACTCGGGCGGCGGCGTCTATTTCCCCAGCCGAACGCTCTCCGGCTACAACCGCCCGCTCGGCTTCGACGCGATCGGCGCGATCCTCGATCAGGCGTCGCAGAACGCTCAGCGGGTCTTCGTAGGAATCGGCCGCGGCGCCGACCTGCACCTCACCTGGACCGGCCTCGACGACGCGCAGCGGCAGCGCGCCGCGCTGAGCCTGAGCCAACAGGTGGCGACCGAGCTGTGGGCGCTCTACGGACACGAGCCGTCGTTCTACGGGTGGTACCTGACGCACGAGGCCAATGAGCTGGAGCGCGCCGGCGAGGCGTACTACAACCCGCTCACCCGCTTCCTGCGCACGCTCTCGGCAGACAAGCCGGTGCTCATCTCCCCCTCCGGCACGCCGGTCGTTTCGCCCGCTGCGCTGGAGAGCCTGGAGGTCGACGTCATCGCTTACCAAGACGCCGTCGGCGTCGGCTACGTGCCTTATGAGCACACGTTCGACCCCGAACGCCGCATCGCGCAGCTCGAAGAGGTCTTCGCCGCGTACGCCGAAGCGCACCGCTCGGCCGACAAGCACCTGTGGGCGAACCTCGAGCTCTGGCAGATGGACGGCCCGGAGTACCGCGGCGCGTACCCCGCGTCGTTCGACCGTGTCCGCCGGCAGATCGCGATCGAGAGCCGCTACGCGGACGTCCTGACGGCCTACGCGTTGCCCGGG
The DNA here is from genome assembly GCF_040219535.1 of Botrimarina sp. Lineage (NCBI taxonomy): Bacteria > Pseudomonadati > Planctomycetota > Planctomycetia > Pirellulales > Lacipirellulaceae > Botrimarina > Botrimarina sp. The sequence goes on along the minus strand of NZ_JAVJSH010000012.1, from coordinate 446,121 downwards.
TTCATAGAGCCCGCGGGCAGCGGGGTGCAACTCGGCGGCCCCCGGGCGGTGCGGCTGATGGACGACTACACACGGCACGCCGAGCGGGTGCTCGCCCGCGGGACCGCGGAGTCACCCGGCAGCGAGCGCAAGGGCGATTGATCCCACGGGCCAAGCCGGACCGATCTCACTCGGCAAACTCCGGCCCGCCGGCCAAGAGCGCCTCGACGGTCCACGCCATCATCCACATCAGGTTCTCGGAAGGCTTGGTCGTGGTGGCGCCGGTCACCCGCACGTAGCCCTTGTCGGGGAAGCTGTCGCGGCCGGTGTGCTCGAGCAGCCAAGACCACGACTTCTCGATCTTCGGGCCGTAGTCTTCTCGGAACTCCTGTGTGATGAGCTCGCGATCGCGGAGCTCCGAGTGGAGCAGGATCGCGGCCGCGGTCTGGCCGACCCACTTGTCGTCGCGGCCGAACATGCCGTGGGCGCCGTCGTCGAACTGGCAGTTGTCCAGCATCCACTCCAGCGCGCGGAGGCAGTGGTCGTCGATCGTCGCGTGCAGCTCCGGGTCGTCGACCAGGTCGCGGAGCTCGAGGAGGAACTCACCAACCACGAAGCACGACCAACCCCAACCGACCTGGTCGTACTGCTGCCCGGTGAAGTGCTCGGCGCCGCCGCCGGGCCAAGGCCCGACGAGCCAGGTCCCTTGGGCGGGCGACCACACGCCCCGTGCGCTGCCCGGCTGGTGGTCGGTGAGGAAATAGCGGGCGAGGCCCTTGGCGTCCTCCAGGGCAGCCTCTTCGCCGGTCACCTGGTAGAAGCCGACCAACCCGGTCCCGACCTCGCCCAGGTCGCAGGAGAACTGCGCGTCCTCGAAGTCGCCGTTGGGATAGCCCACGCCGAAGTAGCTGTCGTCGCGTCGGTGCCGCTGCAACCAACGGTAAACGGCGTAGGCCTTGAGCGTCAGCAGGTCCTCCTCCGGGTTGTGCTTCGCGAACCACTCGAAGCACGGCGAGAGGGCCTTGCCGTAGACCCAGGCCGAGGAGTTCGTGTCGCGCGTCTCGCCGGCGATCTGGATCTTGTTGGTCAGGGGGGTCGGCGGGTCGTGCAGCGTCGCGAAGACGAACACCGCGTAGCGGTCGGCGGCCACCTTGTACCGCTCGTCGCCCGTCTGCTCGTAAAGCTGGTAGAGCGCGCGGACCTGCGGGCCGATCCCTTGCACCACCGCGATCGTCGGCGTGCCGGGCGGGCTGCGGTGGGGGCACTTCTCGAGGTCGGTGGAGCCATACGGCGACTGCCACTCGACGAACCGGTCGCCCAGCCACTTGGCGTTCTCGAGCCACCGGGGCTCGCCGCTTTCGCCGCTCTCGCCGGCCGGCGCAAGAGCCGGCGCGGCGACCAGCACGGCCAGCGGGAAGAGCCACCTCGCTGCACGACGGGAACGGTTCACCATCACTACGCGGTCCTTATCGCTGCGGGATCGGCGGGGCTACCCGCCGCCCAGAGAGAGAAACAAGATGCCCGCCACCTGCAACGCCACGCCGGCGAGCATCGTCGAGAAAGCCGACGGCGGGGCGCCGCGCCACTCGCTGGTGAGCCAGCCCCACCAGTTGTTGCCGATGATCAGCGTCGAGATATAAACCGGCCAACCGATCGCCGGCCCCAGGTCGCCCATCCTCACCGCGCCCATGCCGTAGCCGACGGTCGCGGTGATGAAGAACGCCGCCATCGCGACGCAGATGACCGCGTTGCGCACCCGCTCGGTGCTGCGGAAGTGGTTCCACGAGCGGTTGCGGTACAGCAGCACCAGGCAATAGATCAGGCTGGGCATCGCCCCGGCCGAAACGGCCAGGCCCCACACGGCGTTCGCCGCGTCGTTCTCGGCGGCGCCCGCCGCGACGGCGATCCGCGCGATCTCCCGGCCGCTGGCCAGCGCGAGGTTCAACAGCGTCGTCAGCACGCCGGCGGCCAAGCAGATCGCGATCCCCCGCGCCGCCGACGCGTCGCCCCCCGCGCCCTGGGCCGCCGCGCGGTTCTGGTCGCGCTCGCGTACGTAGCCCGCGCGGGCGCACAGGGCGACGCCGAGCAGGATCAGCCCGTCGGCCACGAGCACGCGCGTCGTTTGGCCCGCCGTCACGGCGTCCGCTTCCAGCCACAGCAACGGGATCAACGACCCCAGCGCGATCGAGCTCCCCATGATGATGCCCGTGCTCACGGCGAGGCCCATCGAGGCCACCGCCAGGCCCAGCATCACCACGCTGATGCCCCATCCGAAGCCGTAGGCCACCACCGGCCACACCTGCGACCAGCCCGCCTCGACGTACACGCTGCCGAGCTGGGGGATGGTCCACCAAGCCACGATGAGGGGGAAGATGAGGTACGCGTGCGCGGCGTAGAGCAGCCACGTGTTCTCCCACTCCCAGCGGCGGACGAACTTCATCGGGAGCAGCGTGGCCGAGCCGATCACACCGGCGATCACGATCGTGGTCATCCCGACAGCGGTGGCGCTCATCCAGCGGACCTCCAGGGATCAGGAAGCGTCTCGCGCGGCGGCGTCGTCCGCCAGCGCGACGGCCACGCGCATCGACTCGATCGCCTCGGCGGGCGTGGCGCCGCGGTACTCGGTCTCGCCGCGCAGGCACTGAACGAAGTGCCGCAGCATCGCGCCGAACGCGCCCCGCGGCTCGCCGTGGATCGTCGCCCACCCGGTCTGGTCGAGCACCCGCTGGCCGTGCTCCGACGTGTTCATCCGCAACCCGTCGCTATCGGAGCGGACCTCGAGGACGCCCCCGTCGGCCATCACCTGCACGCCCGTGTTCCACTGCAGCAGGTCGTGCCGCTGGTCCGGGTACAGCCACGACGTGTGCACCACCGCGATGGCGCCGTTCTCGAATTCCAACACCCCCCAGTTGATGTCCGGGTTCTCCAGGCCCATCGTGTTCCGGCAGTAGCCGTGGGCGCGGGTGACCTTGCTGCCCACGTACCAGAGGACCAGGTCGATGTCGTGGATCGCGTTCTCGATGAAGCTGTGCGTGCGGCTGTAGAGCCCGAAGAGGCTGCGGTCGAAGTTGCGGTACGCGTACACGTTCCGCGCCGGGCCCAGGCCTTGCAGACGCTCTTTGACCTGCGCGTAGCGGTAGTCGAAACGCAGCAGGAACGAGGTCATCAGCAGCTTGCCCGACTCCTGGGCCGCGCCCAGCATCGCCAGCGCGTCCTCCTCGGTCGTGGCGAGCGGCTTCTCGACGATCACGTGCTTGCCGGCCCGCAGCGCCGGCTCGGCGACCACCCGGTGCAGCGACTCGGGCGTGACGACGATCACGGCGTCGACGCCCGGGTCGTCGCACACCTCGGCCGCGTCGGTGGCGACCCTGGCGCCCGGGTGGCCCTCGGCGGCCGCGGCGGCGCGGTCGGCGTCGCGGTCGCAAACGCAGCTCACCCGGACCCCGGACACCGCCTTGAGGGCCTCGAGGTAGCGGGCGCCGAACTCGCCGGCCCCCACCACAGCCACGTTGACCAAATCCATGCTAGGCTCGCCTTGGATACCAAGAAAGCACTTGTATACTTGCGCCTCGCAGGAACTTAAGCGCCCCGGCGGGCCAAGTCAACCTTTTCTCGCGCAGCCGGCTTTCCCCATCGGCACGCAAGCGACGCTCAGCGCTCGCCGGCGGCGCGCAGCTGCCGGTCCCGCAGCGCGCGGCCGATCCCTTCGTCGGGCGCGAGTTGCACGTAAACCCTCGCCACGCCGCGCCGGTCGGCTTCCCGGAGGAACTCGTAGAACGCGGCCGCGTACTCGTCGGGCGTCGGGTACACCGCGTACAGCTCGAACGAGCCGCGCAGGCGATCGACGGCTTGCAGCCCGCAGTAAGCCGCACGCTCCGACCCGCCAAGGGTCAACGACTCCGGCGCGTCGACCAGACGGACCTCGGCCCGCGGCTGGTAGTGCGGGTGGGCCACGCCGGGCGAACGGACCGCCTCGTGGGCGCCGCTGGTTGGGGCGCCGCTGCTTGGGGCGCCGAAGCTCTCGCGCGCGTCGGGGAGCACGCGGCGGATCTGCTCGGTCGTGACCGCGCCGGGGCGGAGCACCGCGGCGACGCTTCCCGTGCAGTCGACCACCGTCGACTCGAGCCCGAGGGAAGGCCCGTCCTGCCGGTACACGGCGTCGATCCGCCCGTCGAGGTCCTCTAGGACCGACCGCCAACGCGTTCCGCTCGGCCGCCCCGAGCGATTCGCCGACGGTGCGGCGATCGGCGCCCCGGCCAAGCGCAGCACCTCGCGCGCGACCGGGTGGTCCGGGACCCGCACGCCGACCGTGCCGAGCCCCGCGGTCACCAGCGACGAGATCTCCGGCCGCTTCGGCAGAACGACCGTCAGGGGACCCGGCGCGAACGCGGCCAGCAGGGCTGCGGCGCTGGGGGTGAGGGCCGAAGCCGCGAGGCGCCACTGATCGATCTCCGCGACGTGCACGATCAGCGGGTTGTCACTCGGCCGGCCCTTCGCGGCGAACAGCCGCCGCACGGCCTCGTCGCTGGTCGCGTCGACCCCCAAGCCGAACACGGTCTCGGTCGGGAACGCGACCAGGCCCCCCGCGTTCAGCAGGCGGGCCGCTTCGCTCGGCGAATCGATGAGGGCGGTGCGAGTGGGCGCCAAGGAAAGAGAGCCTCCCGTGTCACAACCCTACCCGCTCACCGAGGCCACCGGGCTCGGCCGAGATCGACCAGCCCCAAACGGCGCCAGCGCCGCAGGGCGCAGCGCCCGGCAAAGCGGTCGGGGTGGGATTCGAACCCACGGATGGTTGCCCATCGCCGGTTTTCAAGACCGGTGCATTCGACCACTCTGCCACCCGACCCATGGCGGCCCGCTGGGCGACCCCAGCCGATTCTAGCAGGCGAAGTCGCCCGCGCCAGTCTGGCGCCGACCGCGGCCGAGACCGTGATCTCTTGCCAGAGCAAGCGGCCGGTCACCGGCCCCAACCCCGAAGAGCCAAGCGAGGCGCCGCTTCTGCGGGGCTTGGGCGACTATTTCCTGTGCGGTCGTGGCTGTCGGGGCATGAAGCCACGGCGCTTCGCACCGTGCGTCGGTGTCCCCGCGAGGCGGATTCTCTCGGCTAGAGTCGCGCCTAGGTGATGTCCACCGACGCCAGTTCCGCGATTTTCGAAGCTGCTAAACTGACGGAGGTCAGCAGCACTGCGATCTACGGTCGCGACGAACATGCTGGCGTTGCTCCAGCCGATGCGACTTCAGAGGTACGGGTCGTTGCTGAGGTAAATGAGCATTCCCTAGTAGACACGGTCGCCAAAGTCGGAGCAGTCAACTGCCCTCCCGAGGATCGCTCCACAGCAGTCGCCGCGATTGCAACTCGTCCCAACCTCCAATACGCTCGTTCGCAGACAATGAAGCCAGTAATCGGCGATTTTTACGAGCAAAGCTTTCCCTTAACGACTCCGAGCAAGGAAACATAATGCCACACAGCATTAAGGCGACGGCTCGTCGGCAAACCATTACCTTTCACGTAGACTACGCTTTCTTATTCGCAATGGTTGCAATGCCGCTCAGCACCTTCGCTGAAGTCATTACATCGACCTACTCAACCGCCCGCTTTACGCATGACGGCGGGAGCCAATTGTCTGTCGACGAGTGGTCATCAGCATCTTCAAAAAACGCCAGTACGAGCTTTGCGAAGACTTTTATATCGCTGAATGCCCAAGCATTTGAGTCCGGCGGATTTGCGACTATTGACACGGCTAGCTCAGTATCAACCGGACCAGTGGCAGATTTGTTCGCGAATTCGATATCAAGAGGCGATATGACTGTGGGATTGCGCCCGGGCCCCGGTAGATCAACTGCAGATGTGCGAATTGCTTTGAGCGCAACGTATCGCAACGGCATCCCTGGTGCGAGCAGTGGTGGGGATTTTCAGTTCTTCAGGCAGAGACGTTCTAGCCCCAACTTGCTGGGCTCGTCGGGCGATGGCTACCACGAATATAACGGGCTGCCTGTGCGTGTCGAAGAAGGGTTAATATTCGACGGGGCGTCATCACAAGTGCACGACTGCAACCTCGATGACTGCGCGGGCGTCACCACACGGCCCACATCACGCTACCGAATGTCATTTGTTTGGAGGTACGACGACGAACCGTGGATTGGCAGCGCCGACAGTTTCCCCATTCCGGTCAGTAATCTCGGAGGCAACGATTCAACGAACGAGGACGAAGCGATATTGCCGGCAAATGTCATTGGAACTTACCTGACGGAACCCACTTCTGCAGGCAGCCAGATTGCCCCCATCTCTAACCAGGATGGCTTCGTCTATTTCCAGGGGCAAAACTCAGCGGACCCAGAGGGCAGTTCTGAGGAACCAGCGCTGGCATACGCAGTAAGTTCTAATGCAGGAGTTCCAATCGAGAGCATCAGGTTGGGTGAGCTTCCCGGAGACAACTCGCGTCTCATGATATTTGACGGTGCTGATGTGAGTCCATACCTACCTGGTGAGACACATACGTTTCCTTCTCCTGTTACGACGTTCCTAATCGGTGGCGTTGATCCGAGTGCTGGACTGCCTTCCGATGAACTGCTTAATTCTACTATCGGACTTGATTTTTTTGGAGAAGGGCTTGCCGACGTTGCATTTTTCACAATCGGTCCACCTATCCCTGGCGACACGAATGCCGACAATCTTGTTGACGCAATAGATTATGGTGTTTGGATGCGGTCTTTCGGTGCCAACGTAGGTTGGTATACCAATGGCGACCTCAATGGCGATGGCGTCATAAACGCAGCTGACTACACCGTCTGGCGCGACAACCTTACATCGCCGGCCGTTGGAGTTCCCGAACCGACAGGCTTTGCGTTGGTCGCAGTCGCCTTCATGTCCATATGCAGGCCCCCTCACCGATAAGCCCCAACCCGCGCCACAACCCGCTTCTCCCCGTCGAACACCACCAAGTCCCCCGCCCGCAACGATCGAATCGGTTTCAGCGGCACGGGCCTGATCAGCGGCTTACGATCCCGGTGAACGATCACCTGCGTTGATTGCGGTGGTTCAGTAGCGAGCCAGACTTCGACGCTCTCGCAGTTGTCGAGCGTGAGGTTGGGTCGCCCTTGGCTTGGATAGCTGCTCGGCGAGATCATTGACACGGCTTCCATGCTCGCAGCGTAGTGCGATCAACCAGGGCGTCTACGGCGCCAATTGCTGGGGCTGGACTGGGTGGCGGCACAGCCGGTTAGTGGGCTCCGAGATCGCTGCTGCCATCGGATGACAGCTGCGAAGTAGAGGGGACCCGCCAACCCGCGTCGGCAGTGACGGCGAGCGGCGCCGAGGTGAGTCTAGGGCGCCCATGACGACGCCAACTTTGCTTGATGGCGGTGGGCCAGACCTACCAGGAAGTCGCGTTCAAAGGGGTCGGGCGATCTGTCGCAAGCTCGCCGAGGTTGAGCTGCACGATGCGGCCTAGCGACCTCCAGAAAGTGGCCTAGCACTGCCCGGTCGGGTGCCGCCTATCCTCGGAGGTCGTCACGACCTCTGAGGCTGGGCGGCGCCCCATAGGAGAGCTCCAAGCCAGATTCCCGGGGCCGCGAAGTCCCCGCGGTGCGGCTCACCTCCGCAGGTTGGCCGGCCGCACTAATCGCCTCGGCTTCATCGCTCTAGGCAGGTTCCGGCGCCGCTTAGGCTAGATCGTAGAGCCGCGTGGCCGATTTCTCCACGCGGGCGCGCTCGCCGCTCGCCCTTTCAGGAGCGGCGGCGCCATGCCCACCGCCAAAGCGGTAGAAGCCCGGCTTCGGCGACGCCGTCGGCGGCCAATTCTCCGGCCAGAGAGAGCACGTCGTCGACGGCGACTCGGCCATCGGAGGAGCCCCGTAGCGAGAGCAGAGAAACGCTACGTAGGCCGGTACGGCGCGCGTTAGAGCGCGGACCTAGCCCGCCTATCGGCGGAATTTCGCGGAGCCGACAACCCGATCAAGACCGCTGCCGTCGGCCACGACGCCGCCCGACCAACAGCGGCCTTCGCCCGCTTTCAGCGTTCTTCCAAGCCCCAGCGTGTGATCAGGACCTCGGCGCCGGGCGTCATCTGGCGGAGCTTCCGGGCCATCTCGGCCTTGTCGCTCGGCGTGGCTTTGTCGAGCTTCGACTTCATCACGGCGATCGTCTCGCGCCGCTTGCGGCGGCGGCGGATTTCACGTTGGCGTTCGGATCCAGCCATAGGGGAAAGCTAGCGGAAGGGTCAAAAACGGGCGGCCGAGGCGCAGCGCCCCGTAGCCCGGCGACTCTAACCTGCCGGCCGCCACGCCGGCAAGGGGCTGGGAGGGGTCAGTGGCCTGTAGCCGGTGGTCCTTCGGTCACTTTTCGCCAACGCGGTTGGCTCACGCGCCGACTTGGAACGTGAACTCGTCGTCTGCGAAGTCGACCCGAACGGTCGCCCCCTCCGCTTGCTCGCCGCGGAGCAGCTCGGTGGCCAGCGGGTTTTGCAGGCGCTGCTGGATGACCCGCTTTAGCGGCCGCGCGCCGTAGGCCGGGTCGTAGCCGAGGTTGGCGATCTCTTGGCGGGCCGCCTCGGTGACCTCCAGGCCCAGGCCGTTGCGGTCGAGCAGCCGCGCGAGCGCGGCGAGCTGCAGGTCGACGATCCGCCGAACCTCTTCGCGCCGCAGCGGGTGGAAGACGATCGTCTCGTCGATGCGGTTCAGGAACTCTGGCAAGAATTGCGCGGCCAGCGCCTGCTCGACCCCGTCGCGCATCTCGTCCACCGTGCCGCCCTCCTGGGCGATCTGCTGGATGAGCTGCGAGCCGACGTTCGAGGTCATCACGATGATCGTGTTCGTGAAGTCGACCGTGTGCCCGTGGTTGTCGGTCAAGCGGCCGTCGTCGAGCACCTGCAGGAGCAGGTTGAACACGTCGCGGTGCGCCTTCTCGATCTCGTCGAGCAGGACCACCGCGTAGGGCCGGCGGCGGACGGCCTCGGTGAGCTTGCCCCCTTCCTCGTAGCCCACGTACCCGGGGGGCGCGCCGATCAGGCGGCTGACGGTGTGCTTCTCCATGAACTCGCTCATGTCCAGGCGGACCATCGCTTGGTCGCTGTCGAAGAGGGTCTCGGCCAGCGCTTTGCACAGCTCGGTCTTGCCCACGCCGGTCGGGCCGCAGAAGAGGAAGCTGCCGATCGGGCGGTTCGGGTCTTGCAAGCCGCTGCGGCTGCGGCGGACGGCGTTGGCGACCGCCTCGACGGCCTCGTCCTGCCCGACCACCCGTTGGTGCAGGCGCTCTTCGAGCACGAGCAGCTTCGCGCGCTCGGTCTCGAGCATCCGCGTGACCGGCACGCCGGTCCACGCGCTGACGACCTCGGCGATCTCGTCGGGGCCGACCTCTTGGCGCAGCAGCTTGCGCCGCTCGGCCTCGGGCTTCGCGTCGGACTCGGCCGTGCGCGCGTCGGCGGCGGCCATCTCCTCTTCCAGTTTCTTCTGCCGGTCCCAGGTCTGGCTGAGCTTCTGGATCAGCTCCTCGATCGGCTCGCCGGCCGCTTGCCGCTCGCGGATCGTCGCGTTCAGCCGCTCGTACTCGTGCTTCACCTGCTCCAGCTGCTGGCGCACGTCGGCCGTGGAACCGACGCCCAGCTTCTCGGCCTCCCACTGCTCGTTGAGGCTCGCCAGCTCGTGGCGGAGCGACTCCATCTCCTCGTTGATCTCTTCGAGCCGCGCCTTGGCGTGCTCTTCGGTCTCGTCGGCTAGTTGCCGCGCGGCCAGCTCGAGCTGCACCAGGCGGCGCTGGCGCTGGTCGATCTCGGCGGGCACGCTCTCGAGCTCCATCGCCAGGCGGCTCATCGCTTCGTCGACGAGGTCGATCGCCTTGTCGGGCAGCTGCCGGTCGGCGATGTAGCGGCTGGACAGCTCGGCCGCGGCCACGAGGGCCGAGTCCTTGACCTTCACGCCCTTGTGGTGCGCCTCGTACCGCGGCTTCAGGCCCCGGAGGATGGCCAGTGTGTCTTCGACCGAGGGTTCGCCGACGAAGACCGGCTGGAAACGGCGCTCGAGCGCGGCGTCTTTTTCGATGTGCTTGCGGTACTCGTCGAGCGTCGTGGCGCCGATGCAGCGCAGGTCGCCCCGCGCGAGAGCCGGCTTCAGCAGGTTCGCCGCGTCGGCCCCCCCCTCGGCCGCGCCGGCGCCGATCACCGTGTGCAGCTCGTCGATGAACAAGATCACGCTGCCCGCCGCGTCCTCGATCTCCTTGAGCACGGCCTTCAGGCGCTCCTCGAACTCGCCGCGGAACTTGGTTCCGGCCACGAGCGCACCCAGGTCCAGCGCGATGACGCGCTTGTTCTTAAGGCTGACGGGCACGTCGCCCTGCACGATGCGAAGGGCGAGGCCCTCGGCGATGGCCGTCTTGCCGACGCCCGGTTCGCCGATCAGCACCGGGTTGTTCTTGCGCCGGCGGGAGAGCACCTGGACCACACGCCGGATCTCCGCGTCGCGGCCGATGACCGGGTCGAGCTTGCCCGCTTCGGCGCGGTCGACCAGGTCGATGCCGTACTTCTCCAGCGCCTGAAACTTGCCCTCCGGCGCTTGGTCGGTCACGCGGGTGCTGCCGCGCACCTGCTTCAGCGCGGTGAGCAGCTCGCGCTCTTCGATCGCGTTGAGCTTCAGCGTGTCCTTGGCCTTGCCGGGCGTCTTGACGAGGGAGAGCAGCAGGTGCTCGGCCGACGTGTAGTCGTCGCGCATCGCGGTGGCCTCGGCCTGGGCCGCGTTGAGCACGTTCATCAGCTCGCGCGACGGGCTCGGCGGCGCGCCGCCGGAGGCCTTCGGCAGGTGGCCGAGCTCCGCCTGGACGATCTGCGCGAGCTGCCCGACGTTCGCCCCCATCTTGTCCAGCACGGGCCGCACCACGCCCTCGGTCTCGGCGAGCAGCGCGCTGAGCAGGTGCAGCGGCTCGGTCTGCGGGTTGCCCGCGTCGGCCGCCAACTCTTGGGCGTTCTGCACCGCTTCGGCGGCTTTGATGGTCAGCTTGTCGGGGCGGAAGGGCATTGCCGGGATCGTTGGTGGGGCGGGATGGAGGTCCTGGGTTGCTCGGACTTTGGCTCTACAAACACGCGTCGCACGGCCGCCCGCGCCTGCAAGAACGGCAGTCCTCAGCGGCCCACACAGGGGGTGCGAATGGCGTGCCACGTGAAGCCCGCAGCCGGGGCCCTCGGCGTCGCGTTGTGACGGATAGTTCGGCTGTTTCCGAGGCTCGCCGGAGGGCCCCCGCGTTCCGGGGTGATCCGGCTGGACTGGGCGGCCGCGTGAGACACAGTTTCGGCGGACTCCTCGCATCAACCGGACCGACTATGTCTGCCGCGCCGCAAGCCCCGGCGGGTTCTCCCGCCCTCGAGTCGATCCTCCCCCCCGACCTCGCGGCGGCGATCCGGGCCCGGATGGACGCGGACGAGCACACCGCTGCCGGCGGCGCGGTCGCCGACGCGGTGCTCGGCGCGAAGCCCAAGATCGCTTTCCCACCGCCCCCGACCGAACCGAAGTCCCTCGCCGAAGCGGGCCTCGGCGAGGGCCTGGTCGACGCGCTGCTGCTCAAGGCCCTGCTCGGCGCGGTCAACGCCACGACCGGCGAACTCGCCCACCAGGTGCGCCTGTCACGCGCGATGGTCAACGAGGTCCTCGGCCGCCTGCGCGACGACCTGCTGGTGACCATCAAGGGCCAAGCCGGCGGCGCCGACTACGTTTACCAACTCACCGAAGCCGGCCAAGCCCGCGCGCGCGGCCACGCCGAGCACGCCAACTACGCCGACGCCGCGCCGGTCCCGCTCGCCGCGTACCAGCGCGCGATCCACGCGCAGGCGCTCGGCCAGACGCGGGTGACGGTCGACCGGCTCCGCGACGCGTTCGGCGAGCTGCAGGTGTCCGACGAGCTGCTCGGGTCGGTGGCCCAAGCCGTGTCGGACGGCCGCGGGCTGTTCCTCTACGGCCCGCCGGGCAACGGCAAGACCACGATCGCCGAGCGGCTGTGCGAGGCCTTCGGCAAGCGGCTGTGGATCCCGCGCACCGTGTCGGTCGGCCCCGACCTGCTGCGTTTGTACGACGAGAGCTGCCACCAGGCGGTCGACGCCCAGGAGCTGGCCGGCGTGGAGTACGACCGGCGGTGGGTGCTGATCAAGCGGCCGACGGTCGTCGTCGGCGGCGAGCTCACGCTCGAGCAGCTCGACCCGGCGTTCAACCCGACCTCCGGCGTCAGCGAGGCGCCCGTCCAGATGAAGGCCAACGGCGGCGTGCTCGTGATCGACGACTTCGGCCGCCAACGCGTCGGCGCGACCGAGCTCCTGAACCGCTTGATCGTGCCGCTAGAGAAGCAGGTCGACTACCTGTCGCTCGCGTCGGGCCGTCAGGCGCGGATCCCGTTCGAGATGCTCTGTGTGCTATCGACCAACCTCGAGCCGCGGCAGCTCGTCGACGAGGCCTTCCTCCGCCGCATCCCGTACAAGATCGAGGTGGTCGACCCGTCGCTCGAGCAGTTCCGCGACCTGTTCGCGATGTACGCCGCGCAGCTCAAGCTGGAGCTCGCCCCCGGCGTGGTCGACGCGCTGCTGGAGGAGCACTACCAACCGACGGGCCGCCCGATGCGCTTCTGCCACCCGCGCGACCTGCTGCGCCAGGTGCGGACCTACTGCCTGGTCAACGACATGCCGCCGCGGGTCGACGCCGACGCGATCAACGCGGCGGTGAAGAACTACTTCGCGGGGTTGTGATCTCTGGAACCGCGCCTCGCCGGCGCCCGACGAGCCGCGGCGCCTCGCACCGTCAGTAGCCGAGCAACCGCCTGAGCTGAACCCGGTCGGGGTCGTTCATGCAGAGCACGTGGACGGTAGTTCTGCCGACGTTCGACACGCCTTCTATCCGCGCGCCACGTAGCACGAAGTGCTCGTCCCAACGATCGGAACGCGGGTCGAAGAGGGGCGCCATTTCGCCCGTAACGGGATCGACGCCGGCTAAGTTCGACCCCTTGTGCAGGTTGCAGTTCTGGCACGCCAGCGCGAGGTTGTCGCGCGAGTCGGTTCCGCCGTGTTTGCGAGGGACCACGTGCTCCACGTGAAAACGCAGTGCGTCGTCTTCTTCGCGAAGCCGACAGTATTCACACCGACCACCCGCACGCTCAGCAACGCTTTGCCGGGTCGCTCGGTCCATCAAGCCCCGCCGACCGACGTCTTTGTCGCCTGCGCCTTAATGACGGACAAGACGTTGCCGTAGCGGACGAGCATCTCGTACTCGGCGAGCTCGTCTTCGGTCATTTCGCCCTCGTTCCTCTTGGCGGCGAGGTCCGCAACGCGCTGCTGAACGGGCTCGGGAACTTCAATCGATGCGAGCTCTCCCGCCGTGGCGGCGGTAAGTTCGCCGAACGGCGCCAGCAGGCTCGTCAACATCGAGGATTCGCGAGTCTCCATACGCCGATTGTAGCACACCGGCGGTTTACTCGGCAAAACACCCGCTAGCAGGCTGTTGACTTATCAGCGACCTGCGATGCCGCCAGGAAGGCGTTATTCAACGGATGCTATGCAAGTATCTCACGCACCACTCGCGCTTCCTCCACGCCGGTCAGCTTCTGGTCGAGCCCCAGGTGCGGGAAGACGAGCCGCTCGTGGTCGATGCCGAGCTGGTGGAGGATCGTCGCGTTCAGGTCGCGCACGTGGACCGGCCCCTCGGCGATGTTGTAGCAGTACTCGTCGGTCGCGCCGTGCACGGTCCCGCCCTTGATCCCGCCGCCGGCCATCCAGATCGAGAAGCACCGCGGGTGGTGGTCGCGGCCGTAGTCGTCGGCCTCCAGCTTGCCCTGGCAGAACGTGGTCCGGCCGAACTCGCCGGCGAACACCACGAGCGTGTCGTCGAGCAGGCCGCGCTCCTTGAGGTCCTTCACGAGCGCGGCGGCCGGCTGGTCGACGTCGTACGCCTGGCCGCGGACCTTCTTCGGCAGCCCCACGTGGTGGTCCCAGCCGCGGTGGAAGAGCTGCACGAAGCGCACGTCGCGCTCCGCCATCCGCCGCGCGAGCAGGCAGTTGCGCGCGAACGAGCCGGTCTTGCGCGACTCGGGGCCGTACATCTCGAACACGTGGTCCGGCTCCTCGGACAAGTCGGTCAGCTCGGGCACCGACGCCTGCATGCGGAAGGCCATCTCTTGCTGGGCGATCGTGGTGCGGACCTCGGGGTCGCCGACCTCTTCGGCGTGCTCTTGGTTAAGCCGGTTGACCAGGTCGAGCATCGCCCGCCGCGTGGGTCGGGTGACGCCCTTCGGGTTCGACAGGTAGAGCACCGGGTCGCCGGTCGACTGGAACGACACGCCCTGGTGCCGGGACGGCAAGAACCCCGCCCCCCACAGCCGGCTGTACAGCGCCTGCACGTTGCTCGTGTCGCCGGACCAGTAGGCCGAGGGGAGCACGATGAAGTCGGGCAGGTTCTCGTTCATGCGGCCCAGGCCGTAGCTGAGCCACGCGCCGAGGCTCGCCTTGCCGGGGATCTGCGAGCCGGTGCAGAGGAGCGTCTTTGCCGGGTCGTGGTTGATCGCGTCGGTGTGGAGCGAACGCACCAGGCACAGGTCGTCCGCCACCGTGCCCAGGTGCGGGAGCAGCTCGCTGAGCTCCATGCCGCACTCGCCGTGCTTGCTGAACTTGAAGCACGACGGGGCGACCAGCTGCTCTTGGCCGAGCGTCATCGCCGTGACGCGTTGGCCCATCGACACGCTCTTGGGCAGCGGCTCCTTGAACCGCCCGGCGAGGGCCGGCTTCGGATCGAACAGGTCGAGCTGGCTGGGGGCGCCGGCCATGAACAGGTAGATCACCCGCTTGGCCTTCGGGGGGAAGTGCACGCCCCCCGCCCCGGCCGACCCGCCAGAAGCGAGCGCGCCCAGCGCGACCGACCCCAGGCCCATGCCGGAAGCCTGCAAGAAGTGGCGCCGGTTGACCGCGCCGAGGATGTCGAAGGAGGGGGGCATGCGGGTAAAGGCCTCGGGCTTCGGGCTTCGGGCTTCGGGTTTCGGGCTTCGGGCACTTTTTGGGGAGGCGTGCTTCCCGAGGTCCGAGGCCCGAGGCCCGAAGCCTGCCCGAAGCCCCACCCGGTCACTCCCGGTTGCGGGTCTGGTCGAGGTTCAGCAGCGAGTGGCACACCATGGTCCACGCCGCGCGTTCGTCCGCGTTGCCGTCCCCGCCGGCCGATACGGCCTGGGCGGCGTCGGCGTCGGCCGCGTAGCGGGTGCGGAACGTCTCGAGCGCGTCGGCTAGGGCCGCAAGCGTTTCGGCCGATGGCGTTTGGATCGTCACGGCCTCGTAAGCTTGTCGCAGTCGTTCTCGGTCGTCCGCGTCGGAGCCTTCCAGCAACCGGCCGGCCAGCGCGCGGGCGGCGGCGAACTGCTGCTCCTCGTTCATCAACAAGAGCGCCTGCAGCGGCGTGTTGGTCCGCTCGCGGCGGGCCACGCACGACTCGCGGTTCGGCGCGTCGAACACGGTCAGCACGGGCGGCGGCAGGCCGCGTTTCCAGAACGTGTAAATGCTCCGCCGCACGGCCTCCGCGCCGGAGTCGGCGTCGTAGGCCTTCGGGTAGCTGGAGGGCATCGTGACCGCTTCCCACAACCCCGGCGGCTGCGGCGGTTTGACACCGGATCCGTACATCTGCGGGTTCAATAGCCCGCTCACGGCCAACGCCTGGTCGCGGATCACCTCCGCGTCCAGCCGGTAGCGCGAGCCGCGGGCGAGCCAGCGGTTGCGGGGGTCGTTGGTGAAAGCCTCCGTCGGGGCGGTCGACGACTGGCGGTAGGTCTCCGACAGCACGATCTCTCGGAGCAGCTCGCGCACGTCCCAGCCCGACCCGACAAAGCGGCTCGCCAGGTAGTCGAGCAGCTCGGGGTGGCTCGGCGGCTCGCCCTGCGCGCCGAAGTCCTCGGACGTCTTCACGAGCCCCACGCCGAACAGGTACTGCCAGAAGCGGTTCACGGCGACCCGCGCGGCGAGCGGGTTCTCGGCGCCGACGAGCCACTCGGCCAGGTCGAGCCGCGTGGCGGGCCCGTCGCGGTCGGGCAACGGCGGCAAGAAGCCGGGCGTGCCGCGCTCGACGGGCTCGCCCGGCGCGTCGTACTGGCCTCGCAACAGAACGTGGGCGGGCCGCTGCTCGGACCGCTCCTTCATCACCAGGGCGGCGGGCACGTCGCGGCGGACCCGCTCGGCCTGCTCCCGCAGCGACCCGATCTGCTCCCGCAGCGCGGCGCGCTCCGCCGCGGCCGGGTCGTCGGCCGACGGCTCGGTCTTCAGCGCGACTTGCTCGTCGGCTTTGCTCGGCTCCGCCGCGGGCGCGGGGGGGAGCGACTCCAGCTGGGCTTCGAGCCGCGCGATCTGCTCCTGCAGCCGGCCGAGCTGCTCGCGCTGCGAGTCGGAGGGCAGTTCGACATACGGCGGCTGCAGGCCGCGCCGGAAGTCGGGCGTGCCGCGTTTGCCGGTCTCCGGCTCGCCGTCGAAGTTGTTGAAGAACGCGTACAGGCGGTAGAAGTCTTTCTGGGTGATCGGGTCGTACTTGTGGTCGTGGCACACCGCGCACTCGACCGTGAGGCCGAGCATCGCCGTGCCGAACGTCGACGTGCGGTCGACCACGTTGCGGTTGAAGCTCTCCTCGGGGAGCGCGGTGCCCACGTCGATGATCAGGTGCAGCCGGTTGAAGCCCGACGCGATTAGCTGGTCGGTCGTCGGCTCGTCGTACAGGTCGCCTGCGACTTGGTAGGACAAGAACTTGTCTAGCGGCAGGTTCTCGTCGAACGCGCGGATCACCCAGTCGCGGTACGGCGTCATCTGCCGGTAGTGGTCGTGGTGCAGGCCGTTGGTGTCGCCGTAGCGGACCAGGTCGAGCCAGTACCGCGCGAGGTGCTCGCCGTGACGCGGGCTGTCTAGCAGCCGGTCCACCAGCCGCTCGTACGCGTCGGGCCGCTCGTCGGCCAAGAACGCTTCGACGACCTCGGGCGACGGCGGCAGGCCCGTCAGGTCGAGCGCGAGGCGGCGCACCAGGGTCCGCTTGTCGGCGCGGGGGCTCGGCTCGAGGCCGCGCTGCTTCCACCGCTCCGCGACGAACCGATCGATGGCCCGGTCGCTCCAAGCGGGCCGGCCCTCGGGCGCGTCGGGCTGGCGGACCGGCTGGAACGACCAGTGCTCCTCGTACGGCGCCCCCTGCTCGACCCACCGATTGAGGATGTCGACCTGCTCGGGCGTGAGCGACTTGTGCGACTCGGCCGGCGGCATCTGGTAGCCCGGCTCGTCCGACTCGATGCGGTAGGGGATCTCCTCGACGTCGACCTCGCCCGGCACGTCGAGCCGCACGCCGGCCGCGCGGCTCTCGCCGTCCGGCCCGTGGCAGTGGAAGCACTTGTCCGAGAGGATCGGCCGCACGTGCTGGCTGAACCGCAGCGGCGCGTCGTCGGCCGGGGCGGTCGTCGCCAGCAGCGCGGCGGCCGCGCCGAGGAGCCGAGGCAAGAGCCGTGTGCAGAGGGGCATCGCGAAGCAGAAAGCGGGAAGAGTTTCAGAGCCGGCTCGCCGACCGGACCGGGCCCCAGGTGAAGGCCTCACTTGGGCAGCTTAGCCGGCCCGGCGGGCGCCTGCCCGAGGGTTCGATGGGAGGGCCGACGCCAACGAGCGACCGACGGCTTCGGGGATCAGGAGCGTGGTTCGATGAGGGCCGGTCAATAACCACACCGCCACGCCCCCGCATCTTACGCGGTTTCCGGCGATCGGTGGACCATCCCCGGCCGTTCGGCGGAACCGCCGCCGCGCCGAAACGCCCCCAGGGCGGCCAGCAATCCGCTGCGAAAAGGGCTACCTCAGGGGCGATAATCGGCTTCGCTTGCTGACTGCGGGAAACGGACACCCGTGCTCGGCTGGGTGGGCGTGTAACGCTTCGCTAACCCGTTGCCCCACAGGGCTTTAGCAGCGGTTTTTGGGCCGCTTTGCGTTACACAGCGAATTTTTGGTGTGTGTCGCGTTTCAAACGGGCCGAACCGCGTGGCGAGCCGCAAATCCAATCCTGACAACGGTTTGCGTCACGCTAGGCGACTTCGGCGGTCTGCCGCACCGTTACACCGCGCTCGGCCATGATGCGCTTCGTCTCGGCGATCGAGTACTCGCCGAAATGGAAGATGCTGGCCGCCAGGGCGGCCGACGCTTTGCCCAGGAGGATCGCATCGGCCAGGTGCTCCGGCTTGCCGGCGCCGCCGCTGGCCACGACCGGGATCGACACGGCCTCGGCCACCGCGCGGGTGATCTCCAGGTCGTAGCCGTCTTTGGTGCCGTCGGCGTCCATACAAGTGAGCACGATCTCCCCCGCGCCGAGCCGCTCGACCTCCCGCGCCCAGGGGACCGCGTCGAGGCCGGTGGGAGTCCGCCCGCCGGAGATGAACACCTCCCAGCGGGGCGAGCCGTCGGGGGACTCGACGCGCTTGGGGTCGATGTTCACGACCGTCGCACACGAGCCGAACGCGCGGGCGACCTGGGTGATGAGCTCCGGCGTGCGGACGGCGGCCGAGTTGATGCTGACCTTCTCCGCGCCGGCCTGGATCAGCCGCCGCACGTCGTCGAGGGTGCGGATGCCGCCGCCGACGGTGAACGGCATGAAGCACTCCTCGGCCACGTGGCGGACCATGTCGGCCGTGATGTCGCGGCTCTCGTGGCTGGCGGTGATGTCGAGGAAGACCAGCTCGTCGGCGCCCTCGGCCTCGTACCGCTTGGCGACCTGGACCGGGTCGCCCGCGTCGCGGAGGTTGACGAAGTTCGTGCCTTTGACGACCCGGCCGCGGTCGACGTCCAGACAGGGGATCACACGGGCGGCTAGCATGGGAGTGGATCAGCGGCGAGGCTGGCGGAAGGGAACGAAATGAACAAGGCCGCGGACCTCGACCGGCTCGAACGCAAGCGTCAATTCGCTGCAGAAACGGACGACGTCTCCGACCTCGACGAACATGGGGTGAGCGAAGATCACACCAGGATGCTCGACGATCGTTTTCGTGAGCCGCAAGAAGTCGCGATCGTGGGTGATCAGCAATCTGCCTTCGCGAATCGCGTAGTCGAATTGCGATTCGTCGGAGGACTCGATGAGCCTAGCTTCGGTCGACGTCGTCACATCGACGCCGCGTTTTCGCAACCCGTCGGCGATCGAGTGGTCCACGCATTCGTCGAGGTGGAACCGAATCACACGTCGGCCTCACCCACCGCACGCGTCAATTCGGCTCGCCTTTGCTCGAGCGGGCCCGGGCCCGCCTCCCGCTGGAAGCGGAGGGCCTCTTCGTGGTCCCGCCGCATTCTTTCTTCGATCTCGTCGCGATGGTCCCAGTAGTACGCCATCGCCCCATACACGTCGGCCAGTGACAGCCGCGGGAAGGCCTGGATGACTTCGTCGGGCGTCTCGCCCAACCGCTCGATGTGGTGGGCCACGTCCCACACGCGCACCCGCGTGCCCGCGACGCACGGCTTGCCGCCGCACTTGTCGGGGTGGCTGTCGACGTGGGGAGCTAGCAAGGTTGGTTCCATGACCTCAACTCTACACCAAGGGGGGGCCCGTCGCCCGCGGCGACGCGGCAGTTCCTCGCCCGCACTCCGGCAGGCTCTCCAAGAACAGCCGCCCATACGACTTGGTCTCGACGCGTGGGTCGAGCACCACGACGGTGCCGCGGTCCTTCTTCGTGCGGATCAGGCGGCCGAAGCCTTGCTTGAACTTCAGAACGGCCTCCGGGAGTTGGTAGTCGCTGAAAGGGGCGCCGCCGGCCGCGCGGATCGCTTCGAGCCGGGCCTCCAGCAGCGGGCGGTCGGGCACGCTGAAGGGGAGCTTCGCGATGATGACCAATTGTAGCGCGTCGCCGGGCACGTCGACGCCTTGCCAGAAGCTGTCGGTCCCCAGCAGCACGCTGCGGGGGTTTTGCTTGAACTCGTCGACCATCTGGCTGCGCGGCTGGCCGTCGGCCTGGGAGAGCAGCCGCAGGTTCCACTCGGCGAGGAACGGGGTCAACGCCGACGCGGTGCGGCGCAGGTGGTCGTAGCTGGTGAACAGCACGAACGCCCGGCCGTCGGTCTCGCTCACGTGCCGCTCGATCCGCCGCACACACTCCCGCTCGTACGCGGCCCGGTCGGCGGTCGGGTCGGGCATGTCGGGGCAGGTCACCAGCCGCGCTTGCCTGGCGTAGTCGAACGGGCTGCCGAGCTGGGCCGTGTCGCACTGCGTGAGGCCGATGCGGGATTGGAAGAACTCGAAAGCCTTGGCTCCCCCAGCGCTCGGCCGCGAGCCCCCGACGTGAGTCCGAGGTGTTGCCGCTCGTTCCACCCCCGACTCACGTCGGGGGCTCGCGGCCGGGGAGCTCTCATTGCCTTTTCCCACAGCGAGCGTCGCGCTGGTCAGCACCACGGTCGATACCGTGTCGAACAGCTGCTCGCGCAGCGCGGGGCCCACGTCGAGCGGCGCCGCGCCGAGCGACACCCTGGGAACCCCATGCCGACTCGTGCGGGCGTCCATCCAGTAGACGGCCGACTCGTCCGCCTGCGTGCGCCAAGCCTCGAGCGCGCCGGCCAGGCCGATCAGTCGGTCGTGGGCGGCGAGGTAGTCTTGGCGTTCGACCTCGTTGTCGAAGCCGTCGCCGGCCCGTTTGACCTTGCTGGCGAGCGTGAGCAGCTCGGCGCCGAGCGTGGCATCGACCAGCTCCGGCTCGGTCACCCGGCCGTTCTTCGGGCCGCGGCGGGCGCCCCACTCCCACAGGCCGCCGAAGAAGTCGTCCGCCGCGTAGCGGCAGCGGTCGACCTGCCGCATCGCGTCGGTCAGGTTCGCCGCGACGAGCAAACCCTTCTGGGTCCGGTCGTTGTAGAGCCGGTTCAGCAGGTACTCGACTTGCCCGACCGACACGTTCAGCCCCAAGTGGTCGCCGGCCACGCCCTCGACCGTGTGGGCCTCGTCGAGCACGACGATATCGTAGTCCGGCAGCAGGCTCGCCCCCTGGCGCCGAAGGGCGATATCGCTGAACAGCAGCGCGTGGTTCACGACCAGCACCTGCGCGTGCTGCATCCGCCGGCGCGCCGCGTAGTAGTGGCACTTCGCGTGCGTCGGGCAGCGTCGGCCCAGGCAGTTGCCCGAATCGCTCTGGACCTCGTCCCACACGCCGGGGTCGGGCCGGCGGGCAAGGTCGGCGAGCGAGCCGTCGACCGTTTCGCCGGCCCAGCGCTTCAGCTCGCGCAGCTCGGCGACTTGGTCGTCCCGGTCGAACAACGAGCCGGCCCGGCTGAGGGCCGCGTCCAGGCGCCGCAGCGACACGTAGTTCCGCCGGCCCTTGGCGAGCACCGCGGTGAACTCGCGCGGGATCACCGCGTTGAGCAGCGGCAGGTCCTTGGCGATGAGTTGCTCTTGCAGCGCGATGGTGTGCGTAGAGATCACCACGCGACGCTGCTTCTTTGGCTTCGGCTTCTCTCCGGACGCCGACGCTTCCGGCTCCCCTTGGTTCTCGGTGGCGGCGAGGATCGCCGGGACCAAATAGGCGAAGCTCTTGCCGACGCCGGTGCCGGCCTCGGCGATCAGGTGGCGGCGGCCGGCGATCGCCCGCTCCACGGCCTCGGCCATAGCGAGCTGTTCGGGGCGGTCCTCGTAGCCCGGCAGCCGCCGAGCGATCGCGCCGCCGGGGCCGAGGATGTCGCGGGCGGTGATGGTCTGGCTATCCATAGAGACTTAACCGCCAAGACGCCAAGAGCGCGAAGTTCGCCAAGGAACACAACAGCTTCGCGGCCTTAGCGGCCCGACGGTTCATTCCGTTGGCTGCCAGGTGATCACGCCCTCGTCGGGGCTGCTCGCGGTGGCGTACAGCCGCTTCGGGATGCGGCCGGCCAGGTAGCTGTCGCGGCCGGCCGTGCAGGCGGCGCGCATCGCGTCGGCCATGCGCAAGGGGTCCTTGGCGTGGGCGATGGCCGTGTTGAGGAGCACCCCGTCGACGCCCAGCTCCATGGCGGCCGCCACGTCGCTCGCGGCGCCGACGCCCGCGTCGACGATCACCGGGTAGTCCGGGTCGTTCTCCTTGAGGTACTCCAGGCAGATCGTCAGGCTGTTGCGGTTCAGCACGCCCTGGCCCGATCCGATCGGGCTCCCCGCGGGCATCACGCTGACCGCGCCGGCCTCCTTCAGCCGCTTGGCGACGACCGGGTCGTCCGACGTGTAGACCAACACATCGAACCCGTCGGCCACGAGCTGCTCGGTCGCCTTGACGGTCTCGATCGGGTCGGGCAGCAGGGTCCGCTTGTCGGCCAGGCACTCGAGCTTCACCCAGTCGGCGCCCGGGTTCTCCAGGCCCAGCAGCACCTCGCGGCCCAGCCGGGCGACCCGCACGGCGTCGTCGGCGTTGAAGCAGCCGGCCGTGTTGGGGAGGATCGTGTACCGCTTCGTGTCGAGGTGATCGAGCAGGTTGTTCCCCTCGGCGTCGATCAGCCGCTCGCGCCGCACGGCGACGGTCACGCAGTCTGTGCCCGACCGGTCGAGCGCGTCGGCCATCAGGCCGTAGCTCGAGTACTTGCCGGTCCCCACGATCAGCCGGCTGGCGAGCGTGTGCGAGCCGATCTGGAGGGACTGCGGATTTCGGATTGTGGATTGCGGATTGGACATGTGGCCATCATCGCTCCGCGGGCCGTTCGGTAAAAGCGGCCCGGAATCCACCAGCGGATTGCCGAGAGCGGATCCGCAATCCGAATTCCCCAATCCGCAACCGAAGTCAGCCACCGCCGACCAGCGTGACGACCTCCAGCCGGTCGCCGGCCTGGAGCTTCGTCGCGGCGTGCTCGCTGCGGGGCACGACCTCCAGGTTCCGCTCGACCGCGACGCCTTGCGTGCGGATATCGAGCAGCTCGAGCAACGCCGCGACGGTCGTGCCCTCGGGCACGTCGCGCGTCTCGCCATTGACCTGGATCGGCACGCGGTCGCTCCTGCCTGCTGCTCCTGCCTGCTGCTCTTGCTTCTGCCCTCTGCCCACTGCCTACTGCCTACTGCCCTCTGCCCTCTGCCTACTGCCCTCGCTCTTCTGGCGTTCACTGGTCGCGGACAAACTCGGTCCTCAGCATCGCGCGAGCGATCGGGATGAACGTTCCGCGTTGCGGCTTGTTCGCCGAGTACATCGACGGGTTCCAGGGCAGGCCGTACACGACGGCTTGGCCGCTCGTTGCTTCAACCACGTACAGCACCGAACGGCCCATCCGCCCCGCTCCGCCCGTCTGCAAGTCGCGGGCGAGGCCGGTCACCATCAGGTACTTGGGGTTCTGCACGTTGCCGACGTTGAAGTCGGCCGCGATGTTGTAGGTGAAGTAGCCGTTGAACCCCGGCCCGCGGCGGTTGATCACCGCACCCTTCAGGTCGCCGGTGAGGAAGTCGAGGAAGAACAGGCCCTCGACATCGTCGGCGACGAGTCCCGTGGCGACGACAAAGTTGTCGTGGGCCGCGGTGGCCATCGCGTCGGCCACGATCGGGGGGAGCCCGACCGTCGGCAGCTCCGCGTCGCTGCTCCAGGGCCCGGCGCCCCGTTGTCCGAGCAACAGACCGGCCGCCAGGCCGCTGCTGAGGCAAGCCACGCCGAGCAGCCACAGGTTCGCGTTACGCATCCGCCCTCGTACTCCGGTCGGGGGTCCGCCCCGCCGGTGTGGTGCGGGGCTGTGCTAGCCGGACCCGATCGTACCGGGCGGCGCTCTGCCGGACCAGACGAGGGGCCGGTCCGCTGCGCGGACGGCTGTCGGATGTCGGCTGTCGGCCGTCGGCTGTCAGCGGGTGGAGGCCCCGGCGTCAGTCGTTCGAGCCGCCGAACCGCATCAGGTAGTACGCGAGCGTCAGCACCGCTTGCAGCGCTCCGGCCACGTACGTCCACGCGGCCGCGTTGAGCACCGCGTTGACGTGCTCCATCTCGGCCACGGGCACGATCTGGTGGTCGACAAGCTGCGCCTTCGCGCGGTTGCTCGCGTCGAATTCGACCGGCAGGTTGACGAGCTGGAAGAACACCACCGCGGAGAACGCCGCGATCCCGAGCAGGATCAGCGGCTGGAAGCTCATAATAAGACCGGCGATAAGCAGCAGCGTGCTGAAGCCCCCGCCGAACTGAGCGGCCGGCACCGCCAAGTTGCGGACCACCAGCGGTGCGTACTGCTTGGCGTCCTGCAGCGCGTGGCCCGCCTCGTGGGCGGCGATTCCTACCGCGGCCATCGTGTGGGCGCCGTAGACCCCTTCGCTGAGCCGCAGCACCTTGTGGCGCGGGTCGTAGTGGTCGGTCAGCTCACCGCGGATGGGCTCGATCTCGACGTTCTGCAGCCCGGCCGAGTCGAGCAGCAATCGGGCGGCGCCGGCGCCGCTCAATCGGGCCCGCACCTGCGACGCCGCCGTGTACGCCGAGCGGGTCCGCGCCTGGGCCCACATCGAGAGGATGAACGCCGGGGCGATCCAGAGGAAGTAGCTCCAGTCGATTCCGATCATAGCAATAGTCCTGGTAAGGCGAGCCCACGGCCGGGGCCTATTCGGGTTCAGTACGCCGGCCCTGGTCGGCCGGTTCGTTGTCGTCGGTCGGCGGCTCGTCGCTCGGGAGGGCTTGCGGCGGCGTCGTGGGCGGCTGTGTCGTGGACGGCTGTGTCGTGGGCGGCTGGGGGTCAGCCGGGTCAGCGGGACGCTCTTGGGAGGGGAGGACCTTCACGGCCTCGCCCGGCGGGGGCACGACACCCTGCGGCAGCCGCATGCGGCCGAACAGCTGGAACAACTGCTGCAGCAAGAGCCGCGGCGTGACGACCGGCTCGCCGTTTTGGAACAGCCCCGTGGCGTTGACCGTGTTGGACTCCACGTGGCCGTTGGTCTGGTCGCCGAAGGGCTGAAAGTCGAGCACCCGCCCGTTGAGCACCGCCTGGGGGCGGCCGTCTTGGTCGACGAGGAACAGTTGCTCGCAGAGGATCTGCTTCGCGCGGGTCTCCTTGAACAGCTTGTCGCGCAGCGCCGAACCCAGCGCGAGGAACAGCAGCGGGTACACGATCCATCGCTCGCGGTCGCTCACGGGGGCGCCTCGATCGGGCTGGAGGGGGCGTCGGCGGCCGGCGCGGCGGCCACGGGCGGGGGGGCGCCCTGGCCGGTCGGCCGGGGGCCTTCGTCGGCGGGCGTGAACAGCAAGCGGCCGAACCGCCGGTCGGCGCCCGCTTCGCGGAGCACGAAGCCTCGGCCCCGCTGCAAGAATTCGATCTCGAACCGCCGCCGCTCGGTCGGGTCGCCGGCCGACTCGGGCAGGGGGGTCTCGTCGCCGTTTGGGCCGTCCTCTTCGGAGCGGGGCGGGGCCTCGGCGGGCGCCGTCAGCTCGATGTCGAGCAACGCGCGTCGGCCCTCCTGGGGGATGAGGCTCCAGGTCCCGGCCAGCGGCGGCTGGTCGGCGAGGGCCAGGGTGGCGTCGCCCTCGGCGCCCAGACGCATCTGGACCCGCACGCCGGCGGCCGATTCCAGGTCGGTCGGCGGCTCGTCCGCCACCGCGGCGGCGACCTCCGCGTCGGCCGGGTCGATCGGCGTGTCGGGCGACGACCGGGGCCACTCGCGCACGACCCGCTCGGCAGCCGACTCGGGCCGCCCGGTCCACACGCCCACGACGCGCTGCGCCTTGGGAGTCGCCCCACCGCAGCCGGCGAGAGCGGCCAGGGCGAGGGCCGCCAAGCAGCCGAGCCGGCGGTGCGGCGAGCACGGTCGCTTCATCGGGCAAGGGGGCGGGGGAGTGGGGGCGGGGGGTCCGGAACGCGTCGGTAGGAAGTCTAGGCCTTGGCCGCCGCGCCGCGAAGCGTCCGCGGGCGAGCCCAGGCGAGCCCGGTCGGGCCCGCTAGGCATCGGACTGGCGCCAGCCGCGCTCAGCGGGCGAGGGAACTTAGGCCAGGCGGCTGGGGAGCTTTTCCCACCCGGCTCGGATCCGCTCGCTGACGGTCCGCAGGTCGGGCACGCCGCTGGTCGCGTCGACGCTCTCGACCGAACAGGCGCCGACGGCCGTGGCCGTACGCATGGCGTCGTCGGCCGATTGACCGCGCAACAGCGCTAGCAAAAAGCCGGCGATCGTCGCGTCGCCCGCGCCGGTCGTGCCGACGACCGGCACGCGGTAGCAGGGCTCGTAGAGCGACCGGCCGGCTTGCTGGGCGAAAGGCTCGCCGACTCGGGAGAACCGCGCGGCGTCGGCGCTGAGGCCGGCGAAGAGGCCGTCGTCGCCCAGCTTGATTAGCACGACCGCCGGGCCGAATCCGAGGACTTCGTTCGCCAGGCGCGAAAGCGCGGCGAGGCTCTGCGTCGCGGTGGCCGGGCGGCCGAGCATCTGCATGAGCTCGTCGTGGCTCGGCGTGAAGCAGTCGACGTGCGGCAGCACCCGGCGGAAGAAAGCCGGCCAGTCGCACCGCGAAGCGGGCCCGCCGGGGCTGATCCCGCACATGTCGAGCGACGTCACGAGCCCGGCCGACTGCGCGCGGCGGAAGAGGCCCGCGAGCGCGGCGCCGCCGTCCTCGTAGGTGCGACGCATCACGGGCGGGTAGCCGAAGTGCAGCACCGACGCGTCGCGGAACGCGTCGTCGGCGATCATCTCCGGCGAGAACTCGTCGTTCGCGCCGGGGCAGTGCAGGAAGCACCGGTCGGCGCCAGCCGGGCTGAGCACCACGCTGTACGAGGTGGCCGCGTGGGGCGTTTCGACGAGGCGCACGTCGGCGCCTTGCTGGAAGAGGCGATCGCGGACGAGCTCGCCGAACGGGTCGCGTCCGACGCCGCACACGAGCCGGGTCCGCGCTCCCAGCCGCTGCAGCGCGAGGCCGGTGTTGCTGACGGCGCCGCCGGTCGAGATCGTCGCGGGCCCGATCTCGATCAGCGCGCCGGGCTGGTAGGCCTCGTCGAGCGGCATGCGGGGGATGATGTCCAGGCAAGCGTGGCCCGCCACGACGGCCTCGGCGCCGGCTTTGTTATCCATGCCCAAGCTTCACCCGAGCGGCCTGGCGATGGTCTGGCCGCGAAGGTAGTCGAAGAAGGTCTCCGGGCTGTTCACCCCGCCGCCCACGCCGCTGAGGTTGACCCCGCCGTAGGGCAGGCCGTAGGCGAACACGTTGTGCGCGTTGATCCAGCTGTTGCCGGCGACCATCCGCTCGGCCACGCGGCCCGCGCGGGCGAGGTCCGAGGTCCACACGCTGTTGGCCAGCCCGTACTCGAGGCGGTTCACGGTGGCGACCGCTTCGGCCTCGTCGCTGAACTTGGTGAGGAACGCGGCCGGCCCGAAGATCTCTTCGCGCCAGCACACGTTGTCGACGCCGCCGGTGAGGAGCACCGGCGAGACGAAGAACCCTTCGTCGAAGTCGGTCGGCCGGCGCTCGAGCAGAGCCGACGCGCCGCCCGCGAGGCCGCGCTCGTAGTAGCCGAGCACCCGGTCTCGCTGGGTCTGGCTGACGAGCGGCCCCATCTGTGTCGACTCGTCGAGGCCCGGGCCGATCTTGGTCGCGGCCAGGCGCTGGCGGGCCAGGTCGACGAAGTCGTCGAAGACCTTCTCGTGCACGACCCAGCGGGTGGCCGTGCAGCAGACCTGGCCGGTGTTCAGGGTGATCGCGTCGGCCAGCGAGTGGGCGGCTTGGGGGAGGTCGACGTCGTCGAACACGACGGCCGCTCCCTTGCCCCCCAGCTCGAGCTTGGCCGGGATCGGCCGCGCGCCGCACGCGGCGCCGATCTTCTTGCCGACCTCGGTCGACCCGGTGAACGACATGCGGCGGATCAGCGGGTGCTCGGGCATCGGCGCGCCGACCGAGGGGCCGTCGCCGAGGACCACGTTGATCACGCCGGCCGGCAGGCCGATCCGCTGCGCGACGTGGCAGACGTACAGCGCCGACAGCGGCGTCACCTCCGAGGGCTTCACCACCACCGTGTTGCCCGCCGCCAGCGCGGGCGCGACGCCCCACATCAGCAGGTCGAACGGGAAGTTCCACGGCAGGATGAAGCCGCACGCGCCGTAGGGGGTGCGGTGGGTGCGGGCCTCGATGCGGCTCAGCGGCAGGGGCACGTCGTACAGCGTGTTGACGGCCAGGTCGGCGAAGTACCTCAAGCACTCGATGCCGAACGGGATGTCGAACCCCCGCGCGGCGGTGATCGCCTTGCCCACGTCGAGCGACTCGAGCTCGGCGAGCGCCGCCTGGTCGTCTTCCAGCGCGTCGGCCAGGCGGTGCAGCCAGACCGATCGCTCGTTGGGCGCCAGCGCGGACCAGTCGGCGAACGCCCGGTCGGCGGCCTCCGCGGCTGCGGCCACCTCGGCCGCGCCGCCCATCGCGATGCGGGCGATCGGCTGGGCGGTCGACGGGTCGAGCACGTCCAGCTCGGCGCCGGCCTCGCCGGTGTGGGGCGCGCCGTCGATGACGCTTCGCAGCACGCCCGAGCCGAGGAATTCGGCCGCGGCGGGCTGCAGTTCGCGTTGAGTCATTGTGGGCATAGAGAAGACCTCGTGCCGATGAGGAGTTGGCCGGCGGCCGGTCGCGCCGGGCGGGGCGCCGGCACGCCGGGAGCGACTGCTACTTGTACGATAGGACCGGATCGGTGAGCCGTCGATCTTCGTCGATCGGGCGTAGGGGCGTCACCCCCTTGGCGGCCAGCGCGTCGTGGTACGAAGCGAGCGCTTCTCCCGCGGCCATCCGGCCGTCGACGATCGCCCGCAGGTGCTCGATGAACAGGAGAGGGTCTTCGGCGTTGCGGATCTTGCGGCCGAACAGGGCCGCCCGCGCGCCGTGCCGCTGGGCGTCTTCGAGGAGCTTGAACGCGTCGAGCGTGGTGCCGCTCGAGCCGCCGAGGATGCCGACCACCTGCGACGGGTCAAACCGGGTGAGCTCCTCGCAAGCGGCCGGGCCCAGGTAAGGGATCTTGAGGAACTCCGGCCGCTGCCCGAGGGCGACGCCCGCCAGCGTGCGGCAGATCATGTCGTTCATGTAGGCGCCCAGGTCGCTATCGGCCAGCCCCGCGTCGACGTTCGGTGGGAACACCTCGAGGAAATGCCGGAAGCCGGTCTCGGCGCACTCGGCGCGGAAGTCGCGGTAGGCCTCGAGCGCTTCCAGGTCGCGCCGCAGGTCGTTGTTGAACGTGATCGAGTAGAGGCCCAAGTTGACGCGCGGCGGGCCCGGCGGTTCGCCGTCGGGCCCCGCTCGGCCGTGTTGGGCTTCGCGCAGGCAGCAGGTCCGGAACGGGCGCGAGGGCTGCTGGTGGTAGCGGGCGCCGCGGGCGAGCCAGATGTCGGTCGTGTCGTTGGCGCGGACGGCCGGCGTCACGTCGGACGACTCGAACAGCCGCTCCTGGTGCGCAAGCACGCTCATCGTGCTGACCGAAGCGAGCAGGATGTCGATCTTTCCTTGGGCGACGACCGTCCGCGCGTCGGCCAGGAACTCCGGCTTGGTCAGCGGCCGGCCCTCCCCCGAGTGCGAGGCCCGGGCGCCGAACGCCTCGACGCCCCACGCCATGTCGGAGTCCTTCGCGTCGGCCAACACGAACTCCCCGCAGGCCGGGTCGTTCCGGATGCGGTCGAGTTTGCTTCGGAGTCGCTCGTGCATGGCTTTACGCGATTCGGGAACAGCGGTGGGCCGCCACTATAGCCCGAACGGGCCCCCTGCGGCAGCGAGAGAAGGCCCGGGGCCCACCGGTGCGGTGCGGCGGGTTTGACGCGCGGAGTTCCCGCGGGTCCGCGCAGAAAGCCGTCTAGAAACAAGGCGGGCGCGTCCCGCGGCGGTGTGGCGAGCCGGACTAGGATCGAACTATCCGGCCGCGCGGGGCGGTTCACTGCGGCCGCAACGCGGCTCGCGGCACACTCCCGACTCCCTTTTCCCCAGCAGACCCTCTTCGCCATGCCGCCTCGACTCCCGGCGCTCGCACGCGGCGGGCTCTCCCTCGTCGTATCACTCTGCGCTGTCTCGGGCTTCGCGCAAGAGACCTTCACGTACGTCGGCCCGAGCGGCCAATCGACCTGGGAAACGCCCGCCAACTGGTCGGGCGGCAGCGGCGTGTTCAGCGGGTGGCCCGGCGAATCGCCGGAGGCCGGCACGCTCGACAGCGCCGACCTCACCGGCCCCCGGTCGGGCGCGCTCGAGCTGACGATCTCCGCGCCGCAGGTCGCGCTGGACACGCTCACCCTCGGTTCGACGGCGGGCTTCGTCGAGACCGTGGTCGCTGGCGCAGAGGGGAGCCTGCTGTCGGTCGACGAGATCCACCCGCGGGGCGGCGTGTTCGCCATCAACCGGGTGGCGATCGACTTGCTGTTGGAACGCGACCTGGACGTCCGCAACGCGCTCAACGCCCTGACGATCGACGGGCGGATCATCAACAGCGGCTCGACGTCGCGACGCGACGTGGTCAACGGCACCGACCGCACGCTGTCGCTCAACGGCGACATCCTCCTTTCGGACACGCCCGGCCTGCCCGGCACGGTGCGGTTCCGCAACGAGGGACCGGCCGACACGACCGTCAGCGGCTCGATCGGCGATGGCCAAGCCGCCGGCGGCGGCGTCGTGTACGCCCGCGGCCTCTTCGACCTGCGGGGCGAGAACACCTACACGGGGCGGACCGTGCTGGGGGACAACGACCCGAACGTCAACACGACGCTGGTCATCCACACCGACACGCCCTTCGGCAGCGGGCGCCTGGTGATCGGCGGGGGCAACGCGCTCAAGACCATCCGCCCCGCGTTCGGGAAGGGGACCCGCACGCTGGTCAACGACATCGAGATCGCGCGCGAGGTGCGGTTCGACGGCGAGCAGACGATCGTCCTCAACGGCGACGTGTGGCAGAGCAACGGGCGTCGGCTCACGAACGACCTGGCCGGCGACTCCCGGCTCGTGATCAACGGCGACGTCTTCGCGGCCGACTCCAACGACGTGCGCGAGTGGGTGTTCGACGGCCTCGGCCTGACGGTCGTCAACGGCGTCATCGACGACTCGCTCGCCAACCCGCTGCTGACCGGCGCGTCGGTCGCCAAACGGGGCGCCGGCACGACGGTCTTCACCAACCCCGCCGTCGCCGCCTACAGCGGCCCCACGCGCGTGCTCGAAGGCGTGCTCCAGCTCGGCGACGGCGGCGCGCCGGTCGACCTCAACGACGACACCGTGTCGGGCGACGGAGAGCTCCGCATCAACCACTCGGGGGTGCTGGCGTTCTCGGCCGCTTGGACCGACGGCTTGACCGTTCGGCACGCCGGGCCGGGCGTGACGCGGCTGTCGCGCGTTAGCGACGGCTCGGGCCCCGTGCTCGTGGAGGCCGGCGAGCTGGTCGCCAACGCGGGGGGCGGCGGCGGCTCGGCGACCGGCGCGGGCGACGTTGTCGTCAGCGGCGGACGGCTCTCCGGCGATGGCGCCATCGCCGGGCGGGTGCGGGTCGACGACGGCGGCCGGATCTCCCCGGGCGACGGCCTGGGCAGCCTTGCGATCGGCGCGTTCGACCTGAACAGCGGCGCGACGCTCGCCGTCGAGATCGCCGGGCCGGCGGCCGATCACGACTCGCTCGTCGTCGCGGCCGACGCGCAGCTCGCCGGCGACCTGGAAGTGTCGCTGCTGGGCTTCACCCCCGACCGGCGCACGCAGTTCGAGATCCTCAGCGCAGGGGCGATCGCCGGGAGCTTCGCCAACGCGGCGCCGGCCACGCGGCTATCGACCACCGACGGCGGCGGCACGTTCTTCGTCGACTATGGTCCGAGCGGCGGCGTGGTGCTGAGCGGCTACACCGCGACCACGCTGCCCGGCGACTACAACGGCGACGGCGCCGTCGACGCGGCGGACTACGTCGTCTGGCGAGACAACCTCGGCGCGCCGGCCGGCGCCTTGGGGAACGACCCCAACGCCGGGCCCATCGGCCAGGCCCAGTACGACACCTGGGCAGGCGCCTACGGCGACAGCCTCGCCCAGGCGAGCGCCGTGCCCGAGCCGTCGGGCGCGCCGCTGCTGGCGGCGGCAGCCGCGGGCGTGTCGGCCGGGGCCGTCAGTCGACGGCGAACTCTTGCAGCTCTTCGAGCGTCGCGAACTCGAGCGACGAGATGTGGCACGCCTTGAGCACCACCGGCGGCGCCACGCCGGCGTCGTAGGCCTCCTTCCAACGGGCCGCGCAAAGGCACCAGCGGTCGCCCGGGGCGAGGCCTGGGAAGTGGTACTCGGGGACCGGCGTCGAGAGGTCGTTGCCGCGCGAGCGCGTGAACTCGAGGAACTCGGCCGTCATCTCCGCGCACACGGTGTGCACGCCGGTGTCGCCCGGGCCGGTCCGGCAGTAGCCGTCGCGGTAGAAGCCGGTGATCGGGTCGGCGCAGCAAGCGGCCAGGGGCTGGCCGAGCACGTTCTTGGGGGCGGGCTTGGTGGTAGGCATGGTGTCGGTTTGCGTGTTGAACGGGGGCGAAGCCGACGGGCTCGGTTGCGACGCTGCGAGGAACACCGGAGCCGACGGCGTCAGCCCTCCAAGCGGATCCCCATCTCGCCTGCCGAGCCGACTCTAAACCGATCGCCGCCAGACCGGCAGGCGCCCCCCCGGGGGGGACGGTCTTCTCAAGCGGCCGACCGGCTCGGGCCCTCGGCGTCGGTCCCGCCGCCGGCCTCCTCGCCGGCCTCCCGGGCGCCACGCGACGCCCGTTCCGGCTTCGTGATCCGGTCGATCAAGCCCAGCTCGAGCGCTTGTCGCGCGTCGAGGTAGTACTGGTGGTCGCCCGGCGCGTCGAACCATGCCGGCGGCACACGGGTGTATCGCCGGTACAGCTCGCGGAAGCGGGTTAGCTCTTGGCGGTCGACGTCGTAGGGGTCGCCGTCGCGGTGGTAATCGTTCACGTGGATCGACAGGATCGTGTTCGGCGTGGCGGCCCGCTCGCCCGTGGCGGCCGCCAGCACCACGGTGCCGGCCGAGTAGCAACCGCCCAGCGCGGTGACGTTCACCGGCGCGTCGAGCGACTGCATCACGTCGACGATCGCGAAGGCCGAGTCGGTCCAGCCGCCGGAGGTCGAGATCCGCAGTTCGATCGGCGAGTCGGGGTCGAGCCGGTCGAGGTACAGCAGCCGCTGGATCACGTGCCGCGCGACGCGCTCGTTCATCCCCTCGCTGATGAGGATCGAGCGCTGTGCGAGCAGCGGCTCGTCGGGGTCGACCGGCGACAGGTCGTAGCCGGACTCGTTGAGCCGGTCGACGAGCTGATCGACCGCCGGCCCGGCCAGGTGCTCCACACCGCCGCCCGCGTCGACCGCAGCGCTCACCCGGTCGGTCAGCACGGCGAAGTGCATCGCCGCGACGCCGATCGGCACGGCGGCGGCGAGCAATCCGGCGATGGCCACGGCGGCCAGAACGAGGGCGAGCGGCTTCACGGCTAGCTTCGGGCGGAGGGCGGGGCGTAGATTCTTCCGGCGTGGAGCCAACACCCTACGACGACGCCCGCCGCGACGCCATCGCCTGGCTGATGGGGCGCGTGAACTACGAGCGAACCCAGCCGATCCCCTACGCCGAGCAGTCGCTCAAGCTCGACCGCGTCCGGGAATTGCTCCGCCGGCTGGGCGACCCGCAGGACCGCTTGCGGCTGGTGCACATCGCCGGCACCAAGGGGAAGGGGTCGACCGCCGCGATGATCGCCGCCGCGTGCCAAGAGGCGGGCATGGCGACGGGCGTCTACAGCTCGCCTCACCTGGAGCGCCTGGAGGAGCGCTTCGCGATCGACGGCGCGCCCTGCTCGGCCGACGAGCTGGTCGCGTTGGTCGACGCGGTGAGGCCGATCGCCGAAGCGATGGACACACGCGACGCGGGCCCGACTTACTTCGACCTCACCACCGCGATGGCGCTGGAGCACTTCGCGCGGCGTGGGGTCGACGCGGCCGTCGTCGAGGTGGGCCTGGGCGGGCGGCTCGACTCTACCAACGCCATCCGGCCCGACGTGGCGGCCGTCACGAGCATCAGCCTCGACCACACGCGCCAGCTCGGCGCGACGCGAGCGGCCATCGCGGCCGAGAAGGCGGGCATCTTCAAGCCCGGCGTGCCGGCCGTCAGCGGCGTGGCGGACGACGAGGCCGGGGCCGTCATCCGCCGCGTGGCGGCCGAGGTGGGATGCCCCTTGTACGAGCGGGGCCGCGACTTCGAGATCGCCCCCGCCGGCGGCGCATGGCGATTCCAGAGCCACCGGCTCGGAACGATCGACCAGGTGCGCCCCGCGCTGCCGGGCGCCGCGCAGGCGGCGAACGCGGCCGTGGCGCTCGCCGTGCTCGCGGTGCTCGCCCAGCGCGGCTGGCCGCTGCCCGCCGACGCTCGCCGACGCGGCGTCGGCCGCGGCAAGCTGCCGGCGCGGATGGAGCGCTTCGCCGGCGAGCCGCTGGTGGTCGTCGACGGCGCCCACAACGACGCGTCGGCGCAGGCCCTCGCCGAGGTGATCGACCAGCTCTGCGGAGAGGCGCCGCGCGAGCGGCGGGTGTTGGTCGTTGCGATCAGCAGCGACAAAGACTCGGGTGCGATCCTCGAGCCGCTCGCGCGACGCTTCGCGCAGGTCGTTTGCACGCGGTTCCTAGAGAACCCGCGAGCCGCCCCCCCGGAACAACTGGCCGAAGCGTCGCGCGGCGTCGCGCCGGGCACGCCGGTCGCCCTCGCCGCCACGCCCGAGGAGGCTTACCGCCTGGCCTGCGCGACGGCGGGCGAGCGGGGGGCGGTGGTGTTTGCTGGGTCGTTGCTGTTCGCCGCCGAGGCGCGGCGGCTGGTCGTGGCCGAGCGCGGCGAGCCGCCGGCTTGAGGGGCGGCTCAGCGGGGGCGGCGCGACCCGCCGCCGGCGCCGAGCAGCTCGTCGTCGAGCTCCGCCCAACGCTCCAGGTCGCTGCTGCTGGGACGGGTCTGCCGGCGGGCGGCTTGCTCGTCTCGGACTTCGTCCTGCAGTTGCTCGACGAGCGAGCGGATGTGCGGGTCGGCCCAAGGCAGCAGGTCGCTCGGGCGAAACCTGGGCTGCTGGGTGTAGTGGACCTGACCGTCGGAGTCCGTTTCGGCGACGACGACAAGGCAGCGAATCTTCCGTGCGGTGACCATGGGTATCCCTTCTCTTAGTAGTCGGCTTGACGAGTTTCGGTGACAAGCTGCGGGCCATGAGACAAGCGTCGCTCGCGCCGGGGCTGGGGGTGGCTGCGAGCGTCCCGCTTTGTCGTCGTGCTGGCCTCGCGATTGGGTTGCGTTGGCGCCGCGTGTCCCTCACGCGGCCGCTTCGGAAGCTCCTAGTTGCAGGAAGCGTGCCAAACCGATCGGGCCCGGCCCGCACAGGGGCGAAGGGCCAGAAACGCCGGGGTTTCGCCCCCTGGGCCGCACGCGGAGCGCGGCAACAGCGATGGGAAGAAGTTACAACGGCGGAGCAACCTTGCTCGCCGAGGGGCTCGCTAGCGGCGCTCAGCGGCGCGGCCTGGTCGCCCGACCCGCGCGCCACGCCCGCCACAAGAACCGCGGGTTTCCCAACACGTACCGCCGCCACAAGCGGGCCGGGTCTGCTAGCAGCCGCGCGGCCCACTCGTGCCCGGCGCGTCGCAGCCACGCGGGGCCGCGGGCTTGTTCGCCGGCGGAGTAATCGAACGCCGCGCCGAGCGTCCACACGACCGGGGCGGCGATCCGATCGCGGTGGGCGAGCACCCACCGCTCTTGGTGCGGCGTGCCCATGCCAACGAGCACCACGTCGGGGGCAAACTCCGCCAGCCGGGCGAGGCACGCGGCGTTGCGTTGCGGATTGGACAGGTAACCGTCGTGCGAGGCGATCGGCCCGAGGCCGCCGGCCGCCGGGGCGATCGCTCCGAGCGCGCGATCGACGACCCCTTCCCTCCCGGCGACGACAAACACCCGGAGCCCCTCGTCGCGGCAGCGCACGAGCAGCTCCGGCAGCCAGTCGGCGGCCGTCATCCGCGGCGGCGCCGGCGCCCCTTGCAGCCGCGCTCCCCAGGCCACGCCGCGGCCGTCGCAGTAGACGAGGTCGCACAGCTGGTTCAGGTAGCGGGCCACGCCGGCGTCGCCGTGGGCGATGTTGGCCACGTGCACGTTGAGGTAGCCCACGGTGCGTCGGCGGGCCGCGCCGGTGCGGGCGGCCTCGGCCGCGTCGACCACGTAGTTGAAGAGCGTGTCGCGGTCGATCGGGTCGAGCGCAACGCCGGCCACCGACAGCCGCGCGGGGAGCCGATGGGCGAGCGGGTCGTTGTCGAGCGGCTTCATCCGATGGCCCTCAACTCGGCGGCCCATTCGAGCAACGCGGCGGCTTGCTTGAGCCGGTCGTACTCGTCCGGCAACGCCGCGAACGCGTGCCGCGAACGGTCCCCCGAAGCGAGGAACCGCCGCAGCGCCGCCTCGATGCCGGGGCGGTCGTCGTGGCGGGCGACCAGCGGGTCCTCGACGTGCTCGCGCACCAGCCGCACGGTGGCCGAATCGTCCGGCCCCAGCACCAACAGCGGCCGACGCACCGCGGCCGCGTCGAAGACCTTGATCTTGATGTCCTGCGATTCGGGGCCGGTGTGCACGAGCAACAGATCGGCAGCGCGCGTGGCGGCGAGCGATTGCTCGTACGGCTTCCAGCCACTCGTGACGACCTCGACCAGGTCGCGTCGCGGCGGCGCCGGGACCGGCTGGACGACCCGCCCGGCGAGCTCGAACCGGAACCGCCGCCCGGTTTCAGCGGCCACGGTCCCCAGCGCGGCCACTAGCGCGTCGACCGGGTGGCCCTGCCACAGCGTGCCGCTGAAGAGGAGTTCGACCGGCGCGTCGGGGCCGCGCCGCGGCGGGGCGGACGAGAGGATCTCCTCGACGCCGGTCCGGTCGAATCCGTTGGGCGCCAGGCGCCATTTGCTGCGGCCGCCGCGCTCCCACATCGGCGGGTCGGTCCGCTGGGCGTGGCGCTCGCGCACCTTGTTGATCGTCGCTTGGCTGACCGCCGTCAGGCCGTCGGCCGTCCGCAGCACGCCGGCCTCCAAGCGGCGGTTGTACGCGCGATAAAGCTCGTTGGGGTGCGGGAAGAAGACCGGGTGGAACCAGTCGTCGCGGAAGTCGGCGATCCAAACCACGCGGTCGCCGAAACGCCGCTTCAGCCCTTTCCCGGCGAGGTGCACGCTGTTGTAGGGGCTCGAAGAGAGCAGCAGCACCTTGTCGGAGTCGGCCTCGATGGCGCGCCGCGCGGCCTTGTGGAGCCGGCCGTTCGCGAGGCGCCGCTGGTCGGGCAGCAGCAGCCACGGCCGCAACCGACCGGCCAGGCCCCGACGCTCACCCCGGGCCGCTTGCTGGGCGACCGGCTTCGCGCCGTCGCCGCGCGCCAGCCGCGCGGGGTCGAAGATCGCCGGCGACACGACCCGCGCGGGGCCGTCGTACCGCTCTTCGGGTTGGTAGTACGGGTCGCGGGGGTGGGCCTCGGGCGTGACGACCGTCACCCGGCAGCCGGCGGCCGTGAAGCCGCGCACCCACCCCAGCATCCGCCGTGCGCCGGGACCGCCGATCGGCGGGAAGTAGTGGGTGAGGACAATCGCGTGCATCGGGGACCCATCGCGAGCGGGAGGTCCCCCCAGGATCGCCGCGCGGGCTTGCCGGGGCAAACGCCCGCCGCGCGGTTTCAGATCGACTCGACGTGCAGCCCGCGGCTGCGTCGCTCCTTGCGGCGGGCGTCGTCGATGAGGTTGGCGACCTCGCGCACGTTGTCGATCCCGGGCAGGTGCAGCTCGGGCGTGGTGCGGTCGCTGCTGTTCACGACGATCGTGCCCACGCTGAACAGCCGCTCGACCGGCCCCTGGCGGTAGGTGACGTCGTCCACGTCGATCAACTCGACGCGGTCGACTGTCCGCCAAAGCAGGCCCGACTCGTGGATCAGGCGCTGCGTGGTGAGGTTGTAGTGCACGCTGTAGCGCCGGTACGCGTACCAGCCCCCGAGCACGAGCCAGAGCCCTACCACGCACGCCAGCAAGATCATCCAGCCCGCGCCGGTCAGGCTCGCTAGCAACCCGACGACCACCGCCGCGACGGTCGCTGCCGCTCCGCCGATCCACACGCCGAGCATCGCCAGGTGCGAGTAGCTGCCGGACCACAGGTCCGACTCGGGGTCGACGTCGGCCGATTGGCGTGCGGACGCCGCCCGCTGGAAGCGCTCCCGCGGGTCGAGCGGCCGCTCGTCACGACCGGCGTGGTTATCCGGCGACGATAGGGCCTCGGCGTCTGGGTCGTCTGTCATGGGGGCTGGCGTTGCTAGCGATAGAAGGAGAGCCCGTCGCGCGAGAGTATAACCGATCCGACCGAGCCGCCGTGGGGGTCGCGCCCGCGGCGGTGCTTCGTTGCGGGGAGGAGGAGATTGCTCGGCGGCCCGACGATTTTGGAAAAGCCGCGGGCTGCCCGCGTGACCTGGCCGCTTCGGATCGGTATCTTCTCGCCATGAGGTGCCCCTTTTGCCGCAGGGACAACGACCGGGTGATCGATTCCCGGGCCAGCCAAGACGGCGCGGCGATCCGCCGCCGCCGGGAGTGCCTCGGATGCGGCCGCCGGTACACGACCTACGAGCGCCCCGAAGAGGCGACCATCAAGGTCGTCAAACGCGACGGCTCCCGCGCCCCGTTCGAACGGGAGAAGATCCAGCGGGGTCTCGAGCGGGCGTGCTGGAAGCGTTCGATCAGCACTCGTCAGATCGAAGCGACGGTGACCGCCATCGAGAACGATGTTTTCCAGTCGTTCGAGACCGAGATCACGTCGGCCGAACTGGGGAAGCTTGTGCTGGAGCACCTGCGCGAGCTGGACCAGGTGGCATTCGTCCGCTTCGCGAGCGTGTACCGCAAGTTCAACGACGCGCGCGACTTCTTCGAAGAGCTCCGCCCGATGCTCGAGAACCACCCCCGCAAGGCGCCGCGGTGAGCCGCCGCGCGTTGGGGGGCGGCTGTGGACAGGCCGAATCTCCCGGCGTAAATTACCGGGCTACGAACACGGGGCGGTAGCTCAGCTGGGAGAGCGCTGCGTTCGCAATGCAGAGGTCGGGAGTTCGAATCTCCTCCGCTCCACTGGTTTTCTGGCCGGCTCGGCTTGGCTGACGCCAACACCTCGCTCGGCGATCGGCGCCGCTCTCTGGCCGGCTCGGCTTGGCTGACGCCAACACCTCGCTCGGCGATCGCAGACGTCATCGCTCGACGCGGGACGGAGTCGCGGGAATCGGTCTGGCGATTCTCGGCGAGGGTGACGCCCTCCACCTCGGCCTACCGGTTGCGGTCAGCCCCGTGGCCGCACCGGAGCGAAGCGGCGAGGCGGTCGATTTTGGAGGCCGTGCGGGAGGCCTGCGTCGGGTAGGCTGAAGCAATCAACCACTCGCGAAAGGTCCGGCAGCAGCATGGGGAAATGGCGGCTTATCACGCTGGCGGCTTGCTTGGCGTTAGCTGGCGGCTGCGGGCCATCGGAGAAGGAACGGATCCTGATCGACATCGCGTTGCAGAGAGAGATCGTGGCGGAGCGTCGGCGGGAGCACCTGGAGGCTCTCGCCGATCAGGTCGACGAAGAAACGAACACGAGCCCCGACGGGCCGGCGGCGGTCGGCTTGCGTCGGATGACCAGAGAGGCCGCGGCGGTGTTGAAGGACGCCGAATGGAAGCTGTCGGTGCTGCGCGAGGCGCTGGTCGCTGGGTAGCTGGCCGCAGAGTCGGAACTCGCGGCCAGGGTCGCTCCCGGTCGTGACGGTCTACCAGCGGTCGGCCGCCGTCCCGGCAGTCGGCGACCTGACGCCGGAGCCCAACGCCGCACGGCTGGGGTTCGGTGCGACGGCCGAGCGGGGCTGGCGTGCTCGATGCCTCCCCGCTCGCAATGCTCATCCGCAAAGCCGGCCTAGAGCCGTGGCCGCGACCCTGGCACAAACTTCGGGCGAGCCACCACCCGGACGAAAAAACCCCGGGAAACTCGCCGTTTCCCGGGGTCCAGACGTGCGTTTAGCTCCCCCGGCTGGGGGCGAACTACCCCCGAAAACGCCGGGGAAAACGGCGATTCTTGCCGAGGGTGGCACAGGGGGTGGCACAATCGACCCCGGCCTCGCCGTTGTGGTCGACGCTTGGCCGCACCTGAGCGACGCCGACCGGCGGGCGATTCTTCGCGTTGTTCGGGAAGCGGCGGCGGTCGGGTAAGCTACCGGCACGAACCACGCGGCAGGCTAGGGCGACGGCCCGAACCGGCGGACCTCCCATCCGCCTTGCCTACCGCGACACAAAATGGGAGCCGCGAGGGAGGCGGCGAGCGATGGGCGATGCATGGCGTCGGACGCTTGAGCGTTCGCAGGCGGACTTCGAGAGCCTGAGGGAGCCGCGGTTCGCGGCGTTGCTGTCGGCGGAAGGCAGCGGACCGGTTGTCGTCGGCATAACGCAACAGGCGTTGGCCGACGCTGGCTACGGCTCCCGGTTGGATTCGTGGTTCGGCGTCGAATGGCTCGACGTATCCCCGTCGGCTGTCACCATCGAAGCCTTCGCGGATACCGACGCCGACGCTTGGCGCGGCTGGAATCGGTTTCTTGCCGCCGCCGAGCGAGCCGCACGTGCGACGCTCGAAGCCCCCGAGGGGTTGCTCGGCGAACTGCCTCCGCCCGATGGGGCCCCCGGCTGGCTTTGTCTGCTGGCGTCGGTCGGCTGGCTGGACGGCACCGCGAGCTGCCGCAGCCTCAGCACCGGCGAGGAAGTTCTGCCGGACGGCGGCTCGCCGTGGTTCTCGATTGTGCCAGACCTCGCCGCGGCGTCGGTCGAGCTAGTCGACGTGCTGCTGGCTGCTGAGGCGGCCCCAGCGGCAGAGCAAACGCCGGCGAGCACCGCGAGCGGTCTAGAGCGACTGTCGGCCGAAGAGCTGAAGAAACGGATTGCGGATGTTCGCGTGTTCGTCGCGTGGAAGGAATACCTCGCGTCCGACGACGCCACAGACAAGCCGGCGTTTGATGCCGACTGGCTAGACGCTACCGACCGCCGGCGAGACCGATGCGGCTGGATACCCCAACCGAACCGCGAACCGATGATGCCCGGCAGCGAGTGGCACCAGGGGATACGGCGGACAATCGACCGCGTAGACAAGCAGTTTCGGGGCGAAGGAATCCCGCCGGAGCAACGGCTCGACCACGCCCGCGACTACCTGCACCAACTAGGCGAAGAGCTGTCTGCCCGGACCCTCGCCGAAGTCTGACCCGACGATCGGAGTCGGACGAAAAAAATCGAAGCCGCCAGAATCCGCACGCCGCTGAGGGAATCCCTCGGCGGCGTTTTCTTTTTGGTCCGACCGCCTACCCGTTTGGTTTGAGGCACGCGGCGGCACCGGGGAAAACACACTCGCCGCGAGTGAGTTCGCCGCGGCGATACACACTCCCCGAGGGCCTGACCCGTGGTGATTCAACCGAAGAAACCGCCGGCGGCTGACGACGACGTTCTCACGCTCGCTGAAACCGCCGAGCTGCTGAAAGTCTCCGAGCGGACCGCCGCCAAGCTTGTGAAGTCTGGCGACCTCCCCGCCAGGCGTGTTCGCGGTCAGTGGCGGCTGCTGCGGCCGCTCGTGCTGGCCTACATCGCTGGCGACACCCTCCCCGCCGCGACCTACCGCGGCGAGCCCGGCTCGGCAATCGACACCTTCGCCGCGGCGAGCGGAGCGGACGCCGAGTGCCGCGAGTACGAAGCGAACCGGCGAACGCCCGATTCGGCGGCGGAGGCTTGAGCTATGCCCGACCCCCTCCTGATGACTGTCGAGCGGATGCTCAACGAGAACCCGGCTCTGCGGAAGCTGGCAAAGCCCAAGCCGAAGCCCCGCGAGAGCGTTGAGAACTACCTGCGGCGAGTCGGTTCGATTTACACGCCCAAGCCCGCACGCGGCGTGAGGCAGCCCAAGTCGCTGCCGGGGCAAAAGGGACTCTTCAGCGAGTAGATGGCAACGCCGAACACCCCGGCGGCGTGTGTATCCCGGGGTGAATCACAAACTCACGAGCGAGAAGCAATGGAATCGACATTTACGATGACCGCCGGCGGCGTCCCCGTCGGCAGCTACGACGCCGAGTTCGTTGGCGTGGAACCCTTCGAGGAACACAACGAGCAATACGGTCCCGCCGTCATGCTCAAGTGGCGAATCACCGCCGGCGAACATGAGGGAGCCGAGGCGAGCCGCATTTGCTCGAAGAAGTTCTCGCCGAAGTCGACGCTCGCGAAGCTCGCCGTCGCCCTGAAAGGCGGGGCGATTGCACCCGGCGAGTCGTTCTCTTTCGACGCTGTCGTCGGCACGAGGGGTTCGCTGCTGGTCGAGCAGACCGACAGCGGCTCTACCCGCGTGGCGACCTTCATTCGCCGGGCCTAACGCAAGCGGCCCCGGTCGGAGCGTCACCTCCGGCCGGGGCCTTAACTCTCACGAGCGAGCAAGAATGAGCATAACACAAACCGGCCGCCGAGCCGGTATCGAGCTGGCGGAGCTAGGCTACCGCGTCACGATTGCGCACGGCCTGACCGGCGGCGGCTGCACGTGCAGCAAGGGAGCGGCCTGCACAAGCCCCGGCAAGCACCCGCGGCATTCGGCATGGCAGCAGGAAGCGACACACGACCCGGCGACCGT
The DNA here is from genome assembly GCF_040219535.1 of Botrimarina sp. Classification (NCBI taxonomy): domain Bacteria; kingdom Pseudomonadati; phylum Planctomycetota; class Planctomycetia; order Pirellulales; family Lacipirellulaceae; genus Botrimarina; species Botrimarina sp. The sequence goes on along the minus strand of NZ_JAVJSH010000012.1, from coordinate 403,632 downwards.
GGAAGGCTGGTTCAACCGCTGGCCCAACTCTGGCGTCGGTATCGTGCTGGGGGAGAGCGTCGACGGTTCGCGTGGCGTCTGCGACGTAGAGTTCGACGGAGCCGAAGGGGAAGCGACCGCACGCGAGAAGATAAACGGCACGGCGACGCCGACCTGGTGTTCGGGACGCGGCGAGCACCGGCTCTTCGAGCTGCCGCCGAACCCGCCGGCTAAGGCGAAGCACGAAGCGGCCGGCCTAGAGTTCCGCCTCGGCTGTGGCGGACAGGGAGCCCAGAGCATCGTCCCGCCGACGCCGCACCACAGCGGCCTAGTGCGACGCTGGGGCGACGGCTTGTCGCCGTGGCAAGTCGAGCCGGCGAAGTTCCCGCCGGCGTTACAGAGGCTGCTAGGCGGCGAGAAGTCGACCCCCGGCGACGTGCTGACGATGGGCCACGGGATGCCGTTCGCCGAGCATCCCGGAGCCGAGGAAGGCTCCCGGCGGTCGGCTCTCTGTGCTTTGGTCGGCTACCACCTGCGGACGTTCGGACCCGACCACGGCTTGCCGGCGTTGGCTCTCGAATGGGCCAAGCGTTGCCGACCCGAGTTCCCCGAATCGGAAGTCGTCGAAGTCGTCGCGGACCTCATGCAGCGGCACCACGCCGACCCGAAGGCGGCGGCGAAGGCTGGGGCGAGGCTTATCGCTCGAAGCTTCGGGTCGATGACCGCGAAGCCTATCGAGTGGCTGTGGCAGGACCGGCTGCCGCTGGGGAAGTTCGGTCTGCTGGCCGGCGACCCTGGCAACGGAAAAACGATGATGACGTGCGACCTCATGGCGAGGGCCACGACCGGCGAAGCGTTCCCCGACGGCTCGCGATTGATGCAAGGCGAGGCGGCGATTCTGTCCGCCGAGGATGACCCCGAGGACACGCTGCTGCCGCGGCTGCTGGCCGCCGGAGCGGACGCGGACCGGGTTCACTGTATCGAGCCGCTGTATCGCGACGGCACCGGCAAAGAGCAAGTGCTCGCTCTCGAAGAGCAGGCTCCGCTGATTGCTCGATTCTTCAGCGAGCACCCCGAGCTGCGGCTCTTCGTTGTTGACCCGCTAGACGCATTCTGCGGCGAAGTCGACGGACACAAAGGCGGCGAAGTGCGGCGGATGCTCGCACCGCTCACGAAGCTAATCGCCGAGCACCGCGTCTGCCTTCTCGGCATTAAGCACCTGAGCAAGCGAGATGGCTCTTCGCTGAATCGAATCGGCGGCTCGATTGCGTTCGTCGCTGCGGCTCGTGTCGCTTGGCGGCTGGGGCCTGACCCGGACGAACCCCGCCGCCGGCTCGTGCTGCCGGTGAAGTGCAACATCGCGAACCCCAACGGCATGGCGTTTTCGCTCGAAGGGGAGCCGCCGTCGCTCGTGTGGGAATCGGAACCCGTGTTCGTGTCGGCTGACGAGCTAGACGAAGCCGACGACACCCCCCGCGACGAAGCCGAGCGATGGCTCCGCGGCAAGCTGAGCGACGGGCCGGCGAAGGCTGCCGGGATTCTCAAGGCGGCGAAGGCGGACGGAATCAGCGAGCGGACCCTGCGGCGTGCCAAGAAGTCGCTCTTCATCGCTAGCGACCGCGTCGGCGGCGAGTGGCTGTGGAGCCTGCCGGACCCGGTCGACACCCCCGCGAGCGACGACACCGAAGCCGACCCCGGCTTGTACGTGGTCGGGTAAGGCTGCCGCTCGAAGGCTGCCACCCCCTAGGAGCGTGTGTGGCAGCCTTACAGGCAACCTTACGGAAACCCCTTGAAAACAAGCGGGAAAACAAGCCTCCCCCGCAACCCTGCCACCAAGGCTGCCACACGCACCCCTAAGGGGGTGGCAACCTTCCCCCGGAGCCTTAGCGATGGACATCGCGACCCTGACCGCCGAGCTAGCCATACGCGGCCTGACGCCGACCGTCACCGACGGCAAGCTCGCTGTCGCCGGACCGACCGACCGCCTGACGGCTCCGCTGAAGGCGGGTCTCGCTGAGCACCGCGACACGCTGCGGCTGATGCTGACGCCGAGAGCGACCCGTTCCGTTCATATGACCGGGACGGGAGCCGCCGGAAAAGGTCCGGTCAAAAGAACGGACCTTACCGCCGACCTGCCACCCGAGGACGCCGACGGACAGACCGACGCGGCGTTCGCTGACACCCCGGCTGCCGACGACGGACTGCGGACGTGCGGCGATTACTTCATGCGGCTGGCTGAGGAAGTACGCGACCGCAACCCGCGACACCTCCGGAACCTGGCTATCGACCCGCGGGGCGACCCCTGCCGCCGCTGTGGCTTCACCCCGGCGAGCCTGACGCTCATTCACCACGGCGAGAGCGTCCGCCGCGACTGTGCCACCTGCGGGGCGTTCGCCGGGTTCACCGCCTGGCACAACGCCGACGCGGCGGCCGGGGCGATGGCTGAGGCTAACGAGCGAGCACGCGAGCACCGCGAGGGGGTGGCATGACCGTTGACCCGGTTCACTGTCCCCAATGCCGCCAGCGGATGCGACAGACACACTCGGCCCCTTACGGTCGGCTCCGCCGCAAGTATCGCACCTGCCCCGGCTGCGGATGCCGCGACGTGGTTCTCGTGAGACCGGCTGAAGTTCTATCTCGGCGAGTATTGCGTACACACAACACGAGCGACCCGACCACCAACGGCGACCCCGTAAACTAGCGGCACACGAGTCGAACCCCATCACCACCCCGCGAACATGAAAGACCTAATCGACCGCCTGCGCGGCCGCAGCGAGAAAGCGTTCGCATCGTTCACCGAACTGGCCGAGCGCGTCGCCGCTGGCGAGACCGTGAGCGAGAAAGCAATCGAGGCCGCGTGCCTCGCCGCTGGCGTGTCGCTTTCGGCGTTCGCCGATCAGGCAGACGTGATGATGACCCGCAAGCAGGCGTGGGACGGCTACCACGCCCGCGACTGGACCCGCGAGAAGCACGACCTGGCCGCGACGCTCCGCGAGACCCGGGCCTCGGCCGAGGCGGTCCGGGAAGAGATCGCCGCTTTACGCGGCGAGCTGAAGAGCCTCGGCGACGCCGAGCGGAGCTGGTCCGGCAAGCTCAACGAGTTGAACCAAGAAGAGCAGCAGGCCCGCCGGCGGATGATCGACACGCTGCGGCAGACCGGCAGCCCCGGCGACTGGCGAGCCGTTGGCGAACCAGAACCCCGTCCCCAGCGGCCGCAACCGGGCGAGCGGTTCAACATCGGCAGCGGCCAATCGACCAACGGTAACCCCGTCAACATCGAATCGAAGCAAACATGACCACCCCCACCAAGCGGCCCGCCTGGGCCAACCAATTGAGCACCGAAGCGGCCGCCGCCGTTGGCGCCGCTCTTCAAGAGTACAAGCGAGACCACGAGACGCTCCGCAAGCGTGGCGTGTCGCTGGTCGACTATTGCCGCTCGGCTGTGCTGGACCTCGGCGACCCGGGGCTCGGCCAAGAGCTGCCCGAAGCGTTAGCCGCTGAGTTGGCTGCGGCTGAGGCTGGTCTGCCCCCCGTGTTCGATTCTTCGAGCCCGTTGCAGCCGGTCGACTGACGAGAGCTGTCGTCGCATGGGGCCGCCCCAAACTGGTTGGGCGGGGCGGCTCCGGCGGCGGCACACCCCCCCGGTCGGGTCCTTTCCGCCCCCCCGGCCCACTTCCGCGGTTAAGGCGATCGAACGTGGTTTACGTGCCAGATTTTCCACGGCGAAGCCTTCAGAATCTCTCTCTCGCCACCACGCGGCCGCCTGAGAGCCGCCAACAGGTTCCGCCATGCCGACGACCCGCAAAGCGAGCAAGCCGTCTAGCGACACGCAGCGAGCCGTGCTGCGTTCTCTTTCGCAGCAAGTAGCCGCCGAGCTAATCGACAGGCCGGCTGTCTGGCTGAGGGACAATCCGCACCTGGCAGCGAGGACCGATGGCGACCGCTACAACGCTCGCGAGCTGGTCGCCAACGTGCTCGCGACGCAGCCGCCTGCGGAGCTACCCGACGGGATGCTCGAAGCGGTTCGGCAAGTTGTCGAATGCGTCTATCCCGACGGCAACCGATTCGACGTGGCTCTCGCCGTGGTCGAGTCGGTCGAGAAGCGTTTCGGCAACGCCGGTCTGGCGGCTGTCGGAGCCGCGTTGCTGCGGCACCTGCGGGAGTGGAACGAGCTAGACCCGTGGCGACCGCCGTCGCTGCCGTCGGAAACCGAGTTCGTCGCCGAGGCGGTCGAGAAGGCGAAGGCCGAGTCGAAGGAAAGGCACCGCACGCTCGCCGAAGGATGGGAAGCGACCGAAGCCGGCCGGCTGGTCTATGTCTGTCCGCATTGCAAGCGGCACCGCTTCGGCCGGTCGTGGAACCCGCCGCCGATACCGACCGGCTACGCGGAGCACGAACACACGATGACCTGCGACGGATGCCGCTCGAAGGGTCGCTTGTAACCTGAGCGTCTGTGCGGCTCTCTGTGGCGTTCTCGCCGTTCCGCGGCAAACGAGTCGAGCCGACCCCTCGCGTCGCGTTAGGCGGCGGCTGAGGGGCTCGGTTTGACGTACCGCGTCCCCTTTGGTACAAACTATCCCTGCCATGCCAAGCCGACAGATAGAAACCGCCTTACGCGACGCCATCATGGCGGACCCGCGTTCGTTCAATGAGCTGGCGAGGGTCACGGGTCTATCACGACCGACCATCGTTCGGTTCGTGAAGGATGAGCACTCGCTGCGATTCGATAAGGCGGCGATTCTCTGCGAGCACTACGGGCTAGAGCTGGTCAAACGAAGGAACCGAGACAATGGCTAGCGTGTCGACAGAGACAACGAAGAGCGGACGCAAACGCTACCGCGTCACGTTCCGCGACGAACACGGCAAGCGACGCTTCATCCGCCTGCCTGGCGTCACGAAGAAAGACGCGGCGGAAGTCGCGAGCAAGGTTCAAGCTATCGTGTCGGCTCGAATCACCGGAGCACCGCTAGGCAACGCCGTTGCCGAGTGGCTCGCGGCGATAGGCGACGACCTGCACGCGAAGCTGGCGGCGGCGGGACTGACCGACGAACGCAAAGCGGCGACGCTGAGCGGATGGGTCGGCGGGTTCATTGTGTCGCGAGAGTCGAAAGTCACCGAGAGCACCGCTATCAACTGGCGGACCACGCGGGACCGGCTGTGCGAGCAACTAGGCGAGCACCGCGACCTGCGGACGATTACCCCCGCCGAAGCTGCGGCGTGGCAAGAGAAGCTGCTAGAGAGCTACGCTCCGGCGACGGTCGCCGGGATGACAAAGAAGGCGAAGCAGTTCTTCGCGGCGGCTGTCGAGGCCGGCGTGCTCGATGCGTCACCGTTCGCGAAGCTGACCGCCGGCTCGATGGCGAACGAAGACCGCAACCAGTACGTGCCAGCCGCCGACGTTCTGCGGGTTATCGACTACGCACCGAACGCCGAATGGCGGCTGCTTATCGCTCTGGCTCGGTTCGGCGGTCTGCGGACCCCTAGCGAAGCTCTGCTGCTGCGATGGGCCGACGTAGACTTCGAGCGAAACACGCTGCGGGTGACGAGTCCGAAAACGAAGCGATACGGCAAAGGCTCGCGAGCGGTCCCGCTCTTTACCGAGCTGCGGCCGTACCTGGAGGACGCCTTCGACCCGACCGAAGAGCGTTGCATACCGAGCTACAGTGGCCGAGGCTGCAACCTACGCACCTCGCTCGTGAAGCTGATTCGCAAAGCCGGACTAGAGCCGTGGCCGCGACCCTGGCACAACCTGCGGGCCAGCCGCGAGAGCGACCTCACCGCACGCTACCCGCTGCACACCGTCACCGCCTGGCTAGGGAACACGCCGAGCGTGGCGGCTGAACACTATCTGTCGGTCCTGCCGGAGCACGTGGCGTCGGCGGTCACGGGACCGGCTGAGGGTGGCACAGGGGGTGGCACAGTACCCCCCGGAAACGGGCGGAAAGCTGTGCCACATGCTGTGCCACCCGGACGAAAAAACCCCGGGAAACTCGCCGTTTCCCGGGGTCCAGACGTGCGTTTAGCTCCCCCGGCTGGACTCGAACCAGCGACAAAGCGGTTAACAGCCGCTCGCTCTACCAACTGAGCTACAGGGGATCACTGAGAGACCGATTATTGCCTCGGCGCCGGGACGCGTCCAGGGTTTAAGGAATCGCCGGGCGCGGCTAGGTTCGCGGAGCCGATCGAATCGCGCGGATTGGTGGGGTTGCTCAGCCGGGCGCCCCTGGCGAGGCGAGTACCTCGTGGATAACCCGCGCGATCTCCTCCGGCTCGGCCATCCGCCCTGGGCCCGATTCGCGGCAGCTCAGCCACCCCTCGCCCGGCGCGGCGATCACGGCGCCGTCTTCTCGCAGCTGGGCCAGGTTCCGCTGGGTAGCCGGCTTCGCCCACATTTGCGAGTTCATCGCCGGCGCGTAGACGACCGGCCCCTCAAACGCCAGCAGCAGCGTGCTCAGCAGGTCGTCCGCCAGGCCGTTGGCCGCCTTGGCCATCGCATCGGCCGTCGCGGGGACGACCGCCAGCAGGTCGGCCCGCCGCGCGAGCTCGATGTGCGGTCCCAGCGGGTGCGACGACAGGTCGAACGAATCGGCGTGCACCGGGCGGCCGGTCAACGCAGAGAACGTCGCCGCGCCGATGAACTTCTCGGCCGCCGGCGTCATGACGACGCTCACCCCGTGCCCCGCCTGCGCAAGCCGGCTCGCCAGGTAGGCCGACTTGTAAGCGGCCACGCCGCCACAGACGCCGAGGAGGATTTCGGGCATGGGAGGGGGTGAGGCTTGAGGTTTGAGGCTTGAGTGGGTCGCTGGAACCCACGCCTCACGGCTCACGCCTCACTCCGTCAGAGGCTGTCGAAGTCGAAATCGGGCGGGGAATCGTCCGAGCCGGGGGCGGTGCGGACTTCGCTGGCCGCGTCGAGGTAGATCTTGTCCTGCAGGATCTCCTGCACAACGATCTCCATCTTGTCCTTCGTATCCAGGTCCACCAGCGGCCGCGCGCCGCCGTTGAGGGCTACCAGGCGCTTCTGGATCAGGGTGGACAGCTTGAAGCGGCCACCCACCTTGTTGACGATCTCTTCTTCTTTGAGCGCTTCGATCATGGGAGGCTGTAGGCTGTAGGCCGGAGACTGGAGGGTACGCAGGGGATGCCGCTGCGGTACGGCGGACCGTTTCCGTTGGTGGGAGCTTGGCCGAGGGCGGAAGGCCTCGGGCCAACTGCCGATCGGGGACTCGCGAGCACGCGGTGCATCAAATCCGACCCGTCGGCAGGCCGGCGTCGGTCAAGATGCGGTAAACCTCGTCGACCGCGTCGTCGAGCCCCTCGTTGACAACGATGTGTTGGTACTGGTCGGCCCGGTCGAGTTCGTGTTTGGCTACCTCGAGCCGCCGGGCGATGGAGGCGGCGTCCTCGGTGCCGCGGGCCTGGAGCCGCTGGCGGAGCACGCCGAGGGCCTGGTCTGGCGCCGCCGCCGCAGTGATGAACACGCTGATCGCTGCGGGGTAGGCCGCGAGGGCGCGGGCCGCTCCGTCGACATCAATCTCTAAGAGTACCCACTGCCCGGCCGCCAGGCGAGGGGTTACTTCTGCTAGCAGCGTGCCGTACCAGTGGCCGCGGCCGAACACCTCGACGCACTCCAGGAACTCCCCGGCCGCCCGCCGCAGGGCGAATTCGTCGTGCGTCAGGAAGTGGTACTCGCGTCCGTCGGCCTCGCCGGGGCGGGGCGGGCGCGTGGTCGCCGACACGCTCAGTCGCACGCGGTCGCCCGTCCGCTGCAGCAGCTTGCGGACGATCGTGCTCTTGCCGACGCCCGACGGGCCCGACAACACCACCAGGCGGCCTTCGGCCGGGGCTGTCGGCTGTCGGCTGTCGGCTGTCGGCTTTTCCATGGGGGTGCTCCCGCCGACGGCCGGTAGCCGACAGCCGGCAGCCTTTCGCCTCACTCCACGTTTTGGACCTGCTCGCGAATCCGCTCGAGGGCCGTTTTCATCTCGACCACGCGGACCGAGATCTCCGAGTCGTTCGCCTTGGAGCCGATGGTGTTGACCTCACGCCCCATCTCTTGGGCGATGAACTCCAGCTTGCGGCCGACCCCTTCTTGCCGCTCGGGGCCGCTCATCGCCGTGATGGTCGCGTCGAACTGCTCAAGGTGGCTGCGGAGCCGAACGGTCTCTTCGGAGATGTCGCTGCGGTCGACAAACAGGGCCACCTCGCGCGCCAGGTCGGACGGCTCGAGCGACACGCCGAGCTTGTCCAGCGCCGAACCCACCCGCTCCGCCAAACGCTCGCGGTACGCCTCGGCGACCGCCGGGGCCCGTTGTTCGACGCCCGCCAGCTCGGCCGTGACCACGCCCGCCTGGGCGCGGAGGTCCTTGGCGAGGGCCTCGCCCTCGCGGACCCGCATCGCGTTGAGCGCTTCGACAGCGCCGGCGAGCGCCGCTTCGATCGCCGGCCAATCCCCCTCGGGGTCGGCGGCCGACGCGTCGGGCGTGGTGATCACGCCGGGCAGGGTGAGCAGCTTGTCGATCGTCGGCTGGGAGTGGACTCCGCCGAGCTGGGTGAGCTGCTCCTGGTAGCCGAGCAGCACGTCGTGGTCGATCCGGTAGTCGCTCGCCCGGTTGCGGCGCTCCACGCGGACGTTCACCTGCACGGTGCCACGGCGAACCGTTTGCCGCACGAGCGCTTCGACTCGCGGCTCGAGGCCGTGGTAGCCGTCGCTGGAGCGGTAGCTGATCTTCAGGTGCCGGTTGTTGATGCTCCGGACCTCGGCGACGACCGACACGGCGTCGGTCTGCGAGCGCCCCTCGCCGAAACCGGTCATGCTCAGCAGCATGGGGCCGCGCCTCCCGGGAGGGTCGTCGAAACGGAGACTGTCGACACGGAGACTAAGGGGCGGCGGGTCACTCGGTCGGTTCCGAGGGCTCGCTGTCGGCCGGGGCGCTCTCGGCCGGGGCGCCGTCGCCGGTGGCCGGCTCGCCAGCGGGGGTTTCGTCCGTCGCGGGGGCTTCGTCGGCCGGGGCGGTCACGACGCCGGCGCCTTCGCCCAGCAGCGGGGCGTCGCCGCTGCCGAACGCGTCGCCGCGGTTGGCGGCCCACAGCGACGCGGCCAGGCAGAACGCGATCCAGACGGTCGCCGCGATGATCGTGATCCGCGTGAAGGTGTCGCCCGCTTTGGCGCCGAAGGCGCTCGAGCCCCCCGGCCCGCCGAGCGCGCCGGCCAGGCCGCCGCCGCGCCCGCGCTGCACGAGCACCAGCAGGATGATGAACACGGCCATCACGGCCATCACGAGTTGGATCAGCGTTTGGATCATGGCGTTGGGGTGGGGGTGTGGCCCGGCGGTGCGCGATGGCGACCGGGGGGGTCAGCCCGCTTTGGCGATAGCCAGGAAGTCGTCGGCCTTCAAGCTGGCGCCGCCGATGAGGCCGCCGTCGACGTTCGGTTGCGACAGCAGCTCCGCCGCGTTGCCCGGCTTCATGCTCCCCCCGTAGAGGATCCGCACCGCGCCGGCGATCTCGCCAGTGTAGCGTTCGGCCAGCAAGCGGCGAAGATCGGCATGGACCTCCTCGGCTTGCTCGGGCGTGGCGACCTTGCCGGTGCCGATCGCCCAGACCGGCTCGTAGGCGATGACCACGCTGGGGATGTCGGCCTCGGTGACGCCGTCCAGCGAGCCCACGAACTGGCTCTTGATGACCTCGCCGGTTCGGCCCGCTTCCCGCTCCTCGAGCAGCTCGCCCACGCAGACGATCGGCGCGATGCCGAGCTCCAGCGCCTTGCGGGCCTTCTTCGACACGTCCGAATCGGTCTCGCCGAGGACGTGCCGCCGCTCGCTGTGGCCGAGGATCACGTACTCCGCGCCGATGTCGGCGAGCATCGCCATCGAGGTCTCGCCGGTGTAGGCGCCGTTGTCCTCGAAGTAGGCGTTCTGGGCGCCGAGCGCCACCGCGCTGCCGGCCAGGGCCTCGCCGACCACCGACAGGTAGACCGCCGGCGGGCAGACTAACAGGTCCACGCCGTCCAGCTCGCCCGCCCCCGCCGCGACGCCCTTGGCGAGGGCGACCGCGTCGGCGCGGTTGGTGTTCATCTTCCAGTTGCCGGCGATGAGTGGCTTACGCATGGTTTGTTCTTCGTCGGTTGTCCGTGGTCAGTTGTTTGGCGTCAGCGACCCGAGTCGGTTCGCAGAAATCAATCCCCACGACTGACAACGGACCACCGACGACTGACTAAGCCGTCTTGCCGAGCGCCGCGGCGACCTTCTTGATCTGGGACGCGAGCTCCGCGTACTGGTCGGGCAGCAGCGCCTGGGCGCCGTCGGACATCGCGTCCTCGGGCTTGTTGTGGACCTCGATGTGCACGCCGTCCGCGCCGGCGGCCACGCCGGCCAGCGCGCAGGCGGGGATCAGCTCGGGGCGGCCGGTCGCGTGGCTGGGGTCGACGATGATCGGCAGGTGCGAGCACTCGTGCACCTGCGGCACCGCGGCCACGTCGAACATGTTGCGCGTGGCGTTGTCGAAGCCCTTCACGCCGCGCTCGCACAGCACCACGTTCGGGTTGCCCTGCGAGAGCACGTACTCGGCCGACATCATCATGTCCTTCACCGTGGCTGCCATCCCGCGCTTCAGCAGGACCGGCTTGTCGGTCTTGCCGACCTCGGTCAGCAGCACGAAGTTCTGCATGTTCCGCGCGCCGAGCTGGATCATGTCGGCCCACTCGGCGACCAACTCCACGTGCCGCGGGTCGATCGCTTCGGTGACGACCGGGAGGCCGTGCTTGTCGCCCACCTCGCGGAGGATCCTCAGACCCTCCTCGCCGAGGCCCTGGAACGAGTACGGCGAGGTCCTCGGCTTGTAGGCGCCGCCGCGGAGCACCGTGGCGCCGGCCTGCTTGATCGCGCCGGCGATCTCGTCGAGCCGCTCGGCCGACTCGACCGCGCAGGGACCGGCGATCATGCCCACGTGGCCGCCGCCGAACTTGGCGGCGTTCTCTCCCTTGCCCACCGACACGATCGACGCCTCGGGGTGCGCCGCGCGGCTCGCCAGCTTGAACGCGGGCTGCACCTCGACCACCTCGGCCACCCCGGGGATCGCCGCGAGCGGCGCGGTGCGGATCTTCTCCTCGTCGCCGATGACGCCGATCACGGTGCGGTACGTCCCCTTGCTCAAGTGGGCCTTCAGCTCGAGCGACTCGACCCGCTCCACCACGTGAGCGATCTGCGCGTCGGTCGCCGATTCACGCAGGATGATGAGCATGGGGGGAGGCTGTAGGCTACAGGCTGGAGGCCGTAGGACGCGCCAGCGCGGCGCTTGCCGGCGCCTCAACGGCGCCGGGCCCGGAGCGGCTTGCCGTTTCGCGTCCCGTTTTGGCAAGCCCGGCAGTTTAGCCGAGCACTTTGGCCCGTGCATAGGAGCCCAGCACCCGCAATCTCACGCACTTTTTCTCGAGCGACTCGATCGCCCGGCGGACCCGGAGGTCGCTCGCGTGGCCGATCAGCTCGACAAAGAACAGGTACCGCCCGCCCGACAGGTCCTCGGTGCGGCTGCCGGGGATCGGGAACGACTCGATCCAGGTTAGATTCAGCTTCTGCCGCTTGAAAATAGCCATCCCGTCGGCCAGCGAGCCCGGCTCGTGGGCCAGCTCGAACATCAGGGCCGTCTTGTCGTCGCCGGTCTTGGCGCCCGGCTCGGGGCCGATCACGGCGAACCGCGTGACGTTGTCCTTCTGGTCCTCGATCCGCCGCGCCAGCACCTCCAAGCCGTGGCGGCGGGCGGCTTGCTCGCTGGCGATCGCCGCCGTGCTGGGGTCGTCAGCCGCCAGGCGGGCCGCGTCGCTGGTGCTGGCGGCCGGCACGGCCTCAACGCCCGGCAGGTGCTCGGCGAGCCAGTGGCTGCACTGCGAGAGCGCCTGCGGCTTGCTGGCCACGCGCCGCACCGCCGAGCGGGGGCCACGCCCGAGCAGGTTGTGATGGATCCGCATCGGGGCTTCGCCACAGATAGCGACGCTCGTCGCGGCGAACGCTTCGAGCGTGTCGGTCACGCGGCCGTGGGTCGAGTTCTCAAGCGGGACGACGCCCAGCTGGCTCGCCCCGGTGGCGACCTCTTCGAAGACCGCGTGGATCGTGCCAACGGGAACCAGGTCGGACGCGTCGCCGAACCGCTCGATCGCGGCCAGGTGGCTGTAAGAGTCGGCTGGGCCCAGGTACGCGACGCGGCGTCGGTCGACCGCCGCGCAGCTAGCAGCGACCAGCTCCCGGAACACCGCCTGCACCGCCGCGGCCGGCGCGGCGCCGACGGGCCCTTCGACGGCGGTCGCCCAGGCGTCGGGCGAGTTTGCCGAGCGGACCTCCGCCAGCTGCCCGACGAGCTCCGCCCGCCGGCCGATTGCTTCGGCGACCTGCCGATCTAGCGCGGCGATCTCGGCCCGCAGGCTCCGAGCCTTAGTAGCGGGTGTCGGATTCGCCGGCTTCTTCTTGGCCATGGATCGGATTGTAAGGCTTTGAGCGGCAAGCACTTCGGCCAGCCGGTGCGATCGCCGTCTGCCAAGTTGGCGCCGGCAACCGAAGTGGCCAACCGTCGCGGCAGGGCGGCCGTGACAAACTGGCAGCCGGCTCGTTCCGACGGCCCCCTTCGCTCGCGACGCAACTCTTGCTCTCGCAGCACGTTAAGTCAAGCCGGCCGCGCAGACTCTTGCTGGCATGGCCTTTGCCACATGAGCGATCACCGCAACCAATCCATCGCGCCCCTCGCAGTCGCCCAGAGCGGCCCAGGGGGCATAAATCGACCAAGAGCGTATTCCCCCACCAGGAGCTGTAGAACCATGGCTGCCGGAGAAAAAATCATCGGCATCGACCTCGGCACCACCAACAGCGTGGTCGCCGTCATGGAAGGTGGCGAGGCCAAAGTCATCCCGAACACCGAGGGCAACCGGACCACGCCGTCGGTGGTCGCGTTCACCGACAAGGGCGAGACCCTGGTTGGCGAGCCCGCGCGCCGCCAAGCCGTGACCAACCCAAAGAAGACGATCTACTCGATCAAGCGCTTCATGGGCCGGCGGCACAACGAGGTCGCGAGCGAAGAAAAGATGGTGCCCTACGAGATCGTCGGCGGCGCCGAGGACTACGTGAAGGTCAAGGCGGGCGACCAAGAGATGACCCCGCCGGAGGTCTCCGCCAAGACGCTCCGCAAGCTCAAGGAGTCGGCCGAGGCCTAGCTGGGCCAAAAGGTCAACAAGGCCGTCGGGACCGTGCCGGCCTACTTCAACGACGCGCAGCGCCAGGCCACCAAGGACGCCGGCGAGATCGCCGGGCTTGAGGTCGCGCGGATCATCAACGAGCCGACCGCCGCGAGCCTCGCCTACGGCCTCGACAAGAAGGGCCAAGAGACGATCTGCGTGTTCGACCTCGGCGGCGGCACGTTCGACGTGTCGATCCTCGAGGTGGCCGACGGCGTGTTCCGCGTCATCAGCACCAACGGCGACACCCACCTGGGCGGCGACGACTTCGACGAGGAGCTGATCAACCACGTCGCCGACCAGTTCAAGAAAGAACAGGGCATCGACCTCCGCAACGACACGATGGCGCTGCAGCGCCTGCAAGAGGCCTGCGAGAAGGCCAAGAAGGAGCTGTCGAGCGCCCAGAGCACCGACATCAACCTGCCGTTCATCACGGCCGACGCGTCGGGCCCGAAGCACCTGCAGATGTCGATCTCGCGGGTCGACTTCGAGAAGCTCGTCGACGGCCTCGTGGAGCGCTGCCGCGGGCCCGTCATGAAGGCCATGGACGACGCGAAGATGAAGCCGTCGGACATCGACGAGGTCGTCCTGGTCGGCGGCTCGACCCGCATCCCCAAGGTCCGCGAGCTGGTCAAGGGCATCTTCGGCAAGGACCCGCACCAGGGCGTGAACCCGGACGAGGTCGTCGCGATCGGCGCGGCGATCCAGGGGGGCGTGCTCGCCGGCGACGTGCAAGACATCCTGCTGCTGGACGTCACCCCGCTGTCGTTGGGCATCGAGACCCTCGGCGGCGTGATGACCAAGCTCGTCGAGCGCAACACCACCGTGCCGGCCGAGCGGAAGCAGGTCTTCAGCACGGCCGACGACAACCAGACGGCGGTCACCGTGCGCGTCTTCCAGGGCGAGCGCGAGATGTGCGCCGACAACCGCTTGCTCGGCCAGTTCAACCTGGAGGGCATCCCCCCCGCGCCGCGGGGCGTGCCGCAGATCGAGGTCAAGTTCGACATCGACGCCAACGGCATCCTGTCGGTCGCGGCCAAGGACCTCGGCACGGGCAAGGAGCAAACCGTCACGATCGAGCAGTCGAGCGGCCTGTCCGACGACGAGATCGAGCGCATGAAGAAGGACGGCGAGGCCCACGCGGCGGAGGACAAGAAGAAGCGCGAGCTGGTCGAGGCCCGCAACGCGGCCGAGGCGCTCGCCTACTCCACCGAGAAGACGCTCAAGGAGCAGGGCGACAAGATGTCCGAAGCGGACAAGAAGCCGATCGAGGACGCGATCGCCAAGGTCCGCGAGGCCGCCAAGGGGGACGACGCCGGACGCATCAAGAGCGCGACCGAAGCCCTCCAGCAAGCCACCCACGCGATGAGCGAGGCCATGTACAAGTCGGCCGCCGCCGGCGCCGCCGGAGCGTCCGGCGCCGCCCCCGGCGGCGACACGTCCGCCAGCGAGTCGACCGAAGACGACGCGATCGACGCGGAGTTCGAGGTCAAGGAGGGCTGAGGCCCTCGCCGCGATGACATAGCCCCGCGAGGGGCGCAACCGAAGAGCCAGGGGCGAGAGCCCCTGGCTCTTTGTGTTTGGCGCTGACTTAAGAGATATGCCGCACCAACCCAGAAGCCCCGCCAGGGGCGGCAGCGCGTAGCCAGGGGCGCGAGCCCCTGGTCATCGGTGCGACAAGAACGAATAGCCCCGCCAGGGGCGACAGTGGTTCCGCGAAACAGAGCGCTGTCGCCCCTCCGGGGCTTTCTGTGATTAGGCTGGCTCGCCGACCGGGGGCTTGCGCCCCCGGCTACGCGCTGTCGCCCCTGGCGGGGCTGCTCTCGGTTTGCGGCTTATGACCGTGGCGGTTTCGATGCCCTCGACGTACTCCTGCTTGTCGTACCACATCGTGTTTACGACCAAGCGCCGCGCGCGTTACTTGTCGCCGGAGATCCGGCCGCGCGTGTATGAGTACCTGGGCGGCGTGGTGCGCGCCGAAGGCGGCTCGCTCACCGAGATCGGCGGCGTTGAGGACCATGTTCATTTGCTGGTGAAGCTCAAGCCAACCCAGTCGCTCGCCGACTTCGTCCGCACGCTCAAGGCGAACAGCTCGAAGTGGATCAACGAGAACCGTTTGGTCTCGTCGCGGTTCGAGTGGCAAGAAGGCTACGGGGCGTTCACGGTCAGCGAGTCGCAAACCAGCGCGGTAAGCCGCTACCTGCAGCGCCAGGCGGAGCACCACGCGCGGACCACGTTCGCCGAGGAAGTGAGTCGGTTGTGCGAGCGTCACGGCGTTACGCCGCCGACAGAAAGCCCCGGCAGGGGCGGCAGCGCGTAGCCGGGGGCGTGAGCCCCTGGACGGCCGTCGGCCTCGAACGCCGAGCCCCGGAGGGGCGACAGCGCGTCTCGCTACCCAGCCTCGCTGCCGCCCCTCCGGGGCTCTGTGGATGCCGCGACCGGGAGCTAGGGATTGCGGCCCCGGCTACGCGCTGTAGCCCCTCCGGGGCTCCTCAATTGCGGAGCCCCATCCGTGTGCATCCGCGTCCATCCGCGGGCATCCGCGGTTCCCCCCGGCGCGACGCAAGCGTTCGCCAGCAACCGGCGGTCACCCGGCCGCGGGCATCGCCGCGAGCAGCTCGGCCACGTAGTCGCCGACCTCGCGGAGCACCTCGTCGCGCGGGCGGTCGGCCGCTTGGGCCACGCGCTTCACGATCGCCGAGCCGACAATCAAGCCATCGGCGACCGGCGCGAGGAGCCGCACGTGCTCGGGCTTGTTCACGCCGAAGCCGATGCAGATCGGCAGGTCGGTCTTCGTGCGGAGCCAGCCCACGTTGTCGACCAGGTCGCTGGGGAGCTCGGTCCGCTCGCCGGTGATCCCCGCTACCGACACGTAGTACACGAACCCGCTGGAGGTCTCGCAGATCCGCAGCGCGCGGTCGCGCGGTGTGGTCGGCGTGACGAGCTGGATCAGCGACAGGCCCTGCTCGCCCGCCAGCTTCGCCAGCGCGGGCGACTCGTCGACCGGCAGGTCCGGCACGATCAGCCCGGCGACGCCCCGCGCGGCGACCTCCTCGCAGTAGCGCTCCGGCCCGTGGCGGTAGATGATCGCGTAGCTGACCATCGTCACGACCGGCGCGCCGAGGCCCGGGCACACGCCGCCGAGCGTTTCGAGGATCTCGGCCAGCTTGATCTTCTTGCCCAGCGCGCGGGTGTACGAGGCTTGGATCACCGGGCCATCGGCGATCGGGTCGGAGTAGGGCACGCCGACCTCGCACAACGCGGCGCCGCGGCCGACGACCTCGCGCAGCACCTGGGCGGTGAACGCCAGGTCCGGGTCGCCCGCCGTGACGAACGGCATCAGGGCCTTGCGCTTCTCGGCGCGGAGCTTTTCGAAGAGCTGCGGGATCGCGGTCATCGGGCGCTGCGGGTGGGGTGTCGGGCCAGCGGGCGAGTGTAACCGCGCGCGGCGCCCGCGAGCAGCGGGCCCGCGCGGATGGCTCTTGGGAGGCAGCTTTGCCGGCGGGCGGCCGAGGTAGCACGCGGAAAAGAAAACGGGGCGGCGCCCTTGGACGCCGCCCCGTTTCGACGATCGATCTACGACGGGGCGCCTAGCCCCGCACGCGCTGCGAGCGGCGCCGGAGCAGCGCCGCCGCGCCGAGCAGAGCCAGGCCCGCCGTGGCCGGCTCGGGCACGCCCGCGGCCGTGGCGGCGGTGGCGCCGTAGTTCTCGGCCCAGAGGTCGTAGCCGGCTTGGCTGCTGTCGGGCGAGTCGCCGTCGCGCCACACGGTGTAGTCGGCCGCGTCGACGACGCCGTCGCTGTTGTAGTCGCCGGCGAGCGGGGTGTCGTCGCCGAGGAAGAAGTAGTCGGCCACGTCGCCGAAGCTGTCGCCGAAGAACAGCGAGATGCTCTCGTCGACGTTCAGCAGATTGGTGGTCAAGCCCGTCGCGACGTCGAGCACCATGATGTCGGCCTGGAAGGGGGCGGTCCCGCTGCCGCCGCTCGGGTTGAGGAAGTAGACCTTGTCTTCCTCGCTGTTGTAGGCGGCCCAGTGGCCCCGCTCGAGGAACTGGCCGCCGCCGCTCATGTTGTCGCTCGGCTCCTTGACCGGGGTGGTGATCTTCTTCTCGCTCCAAGCGCCGAACTGGATGCGGCCCTCGCCGTTGTCGTAGGTGAGCACCTCGCGGCGGATCACGGCCGGCTCGTGGTCGGCGTCGGAGATGCCGTCGGCCGCGTCGCCGAAGCCCGATTCAACGATGATCAGGTCGCCGGTGTCGGCGTCGACGAAGATGTGCTCGGCCTTGCCGTCGTTGCTGGTGGGGTCGGACAGCGGGTCGTTGTCTAGCGCGAACGAGGTCGGGTAGTCGGGCCCGCCGCCGACCTGCTGCTGGCGGTACGCGCCGGCGAGGATGTCGTAGAACGCGACGTCGTCGCCGCCGCCGTCGGACTCGGTGACCCAGAAGCCGGACGTGCCGGTCACGGGGTCGGAGTAGTAGGCGATCGACTCCGGCTCGCTGTGCCCGGTGGGGACGCCGCCCGCGAAGTCCTGGTTCACCAGGCCGATGACCCGCGAGTTCCACGACTCGGTCGTGCCGTTGTTGAAGCCGCCGTCGAGGTAGTCGGCGCTGGAGTCGTTGGCCAGGCCGGGCGTGGTGGCGACCCGCTCGATCAAGCGGAACGCGTGGTCGTTCGAGGCCATCTCCTCGGCGCCGGCGGCGGAGTCGTTGTCGAGCAGCAGCAGCGTGCTGTCGTTGATGAACTCCAGGGCGAACGGGAAGAAGCCGGCGCCGTTGTTCCGCTTCACCTCGGCGATCTTCTCGATCGAGCCGGGCAGCGAGAACGTGTTGCTGTGCGCGCGGTTCAGGTCGTCGAAGTTCAGGCCGGCGCCGACCTGCGGCAGCGAGCTGTAGGTGATGTAATCATCGAAGCCGCCCGCCGGCGCGCCCGCCGGGATGAACGGCGCCGCGCCGCCGACGCCGGGCGTGGAGCCGGCGGTGACCGTCGTGCCCTGGAAGTTGCTGGCCCAGTGGTCGTAGACCGTGGCGAAGTCGATGCGGTAGATGTCGAGGTCGCCGTCGGAGTCGGCCGGCGAGAACTCGCCGCCCGTCTCGACGGAGCCGACGTCGCCGCTGTCGAACGCCGCGACGTAGACGTCGCCCGTGAACGGGTCGGCCGCGATGGCGCTGACCTCTTCGAAGTTGTACGACCCGGGGCCGATGATCTCGCCGGGCACGTGCACCGAGAACAACGGGCTGGCTGCGCCGGAGTTCAGGTCGTCGGCGCTGTAGAACGTGACCGACCTGCGCGAGTCGCTGTTGTTCTGCTGTTGGTTCAGGTGAACGAAGAAACCACCGGTCGGCTGCGCCGAAGCGGCGGCCGACACGGCCCACGCGGCCAACAGGCCAAGGCGTGTGATTCGCTGCGTCTTCATCGAGGGGAACTCCGAGGTGTTGGAAGTCGACGGTGGTCGGGCCGCGCCGGCGGCCGCGCTCGCTCGAGCCGTGGTGGCCAAGCGGACCGGGTCGGGGTGGGGGGTCAGGAGAGAATCACAGGAAGCGGCAGCGCCGGACCGATCTCTGGATAGCGGGCCACGCTGGGGGGCAGGGCGCCGCGGGGCCGATCGGCTCGGATTCAGCATGTCCGCCGTCCGCAGCCGGGCGCTCCTCTCAGAGCAGAGGAACGAATCTAAGCTGCTCGGGCCGCGGCGCTTCGGATGGGGCGGGTCGGTGGGGGTCGACGAAGGAGCTGTCTCTGGCGGTCGGCGCCACGCTCCGACGACTCGGTGAGCTTGTGGAGCCTGTTCGCGAGCGATCCATCACGCCTCGACGCTCGCCGGACAACGGCAGGCAGCTCCACACGAAGCCGTAAAGGTACTTGTCTATCCGCCGCGCTGGGAACCGCTTTTCATCGAAACTTAACAAAACGCCCCCCGCGCTTTTTCTGCCGTAGCGTGCGATCGCGCACGGCGGCTGCGGTGGGGCGCACGGAACAATCGACCAATTGTCCTGCAGCGAAACCGCGACTAAGTTCTTCGCAGCGCGAACGACTTTAGCTGCCACGCGTAATTGCGGCCGAGCGTAGATTGCTGTCTTCCTGCCACCAAGGGCCGGCCCGCTGCGAGCGCTTCTCGCGAGCCGGTTCCCGAAGCAACTCGCCGCCGCGATCACCGGCCGGCCCCCACCCTCTCCGCGCCCGCCGGTCGGCACGACCCCGCTCCGAAGGGCCCAACTCCCCGCCCAAGCCCTTGGCCGCCGCCGGCGCCAAGCCTCTCACCCTTCCCTAGGCGCCGTAAGCAAATGCCTACCCCGCCCCGCTCGAAAGCCGCCTTTACCCTCGTCGAGCTGCTGGTGGTGATCGCCATCATCGGGATCCTCGTGGCGCTGCTGCTGCCCGCCGTGCAAGCCGCCCGCGAAGCGGCCCGGCGCACCCAGTGCGTCAACCAGGTGAAGCAGATGGGCCTCGCGACGCTCAACTACGAGAGCGCAAACAAGCGGCTCCCCGCCGGCCGCCCCTTCCCGGACCGCTTCCGCCCCGAGGACGGGCTCATCCTGTCTAGCTACACGAACTACCAGTCGAGCCCGCCCGGCGCGGTGACCAACAACTCGTCGGTCCACGTGCGGGTGCTGCAGTACCTCGAAGAGGGGACGATCTACGACCTGATCGACTTCGAGGCGGGCGTCAGCGGCCCGATGGTCAACGGCGCCGGCGACCCGGTCAACCCGAGCTACGCCGCCTTCGCCAAGGCGGGCAACCTGTTCCTCTGCCCGTCCGAGCCGAACCAAGACCGTGTCGTTTCGGCGAACAACTACTTCGTCAACTTCGGCGGCTCGACCCCCTACGCGGGCACGCTCTCGTCGGGCGACATGGGGCGCCGCCAAGACAGGAACAAGCAAGACGCCAACGGCCTCGACTCCAACGGCAACGGCGCCTTCAACATGGGCGACGGCCTGCCGGTCGGTAAGTTCACCGACGGGACCTCGAACACCGCGATGTGGGCGGAACGGCTGCGGGGCTCGCAGCCCAACGGCCAAGACCGCACCAGCGACGGCCAAGCGACGCCGAGCGACTTCCTCTTCATGAGCGGCATCAGCGAGCCGACGGTCGACGCGTATGTCGACAAGTGCATCAACGAGACCAACGCGCAGTACTCGCCGGGCAGGACCGACTACTTCGCGTCGGCCGGCTCGTGGGCGACCGGGAGCCTGTGGTCCAACGGGTGGCCTTTCGCCGGCTACGCCTGCACGCAGTACAACCACACCGTGCCGCCGAACTGGAAGTACATCAGCTGCGGGATCCAAACGCCGATCGCCGACACGCCCGCCGAGGGGGCGGTGATGTCGGCCCTCAGCGCCCACCCGGGCGGGGTCAACGTCTGCTTCGTCGACGGCCACGTCGATTTCGTGGCGGACGACATCGACCTGGCGACTTGGCGGGCGATGGGCTCGCGCAACGGCGAAGAGAGCGTGCAGTAGGGCGAGTCGTAGGTCGCGAGCGGGCGCTGGTGTACAAACAAACCGGCAATCCGCTACAACAGCTGGCGTAGGACACGCTCCGCCTCCGACCGCCGCCCCGCATGCCGCACGAAGCCCAGCACGCCTTCCCGTTCGCACCGCGCCCGCCGCGCGAAGCCGACCCCGACGCGGCCAACGCCGACGACACCGCCCTGGACGACGGCTCGTACGGCTGGAGCCCGGGCGAGGCGCCCCCCTTCGTGCGGCTGGAGCTCGACGTCCGCGACCCGGCCGTCGTAGCGGCCCTCTCGGCCCTGCCCGCCGGGCGAGAACGCGACGCGTTCGCTGTCGACGCGCTGCGGATCGGCGTGGCCGCCCTGAGGCACGCCGCGAGCCAGGCGGGCGCCGAGCATGTGAAGGCCGCCGGCGACCAGCTCGTGGGCCGCCTCGCCGCGGCCCTCGACGCGCACGCCCGCAGCTCGCAGGAACGCACCGCCGCGGTGCTGAAGGAATACTTCGACCCGCAGAGCGGCCGGCTGGCCGAGCGGGTGCAGCGCCTGGTGAGCGACGACGGCGAGCTCGCCACGCTGCTGCGGAACCAGCTGCACGGCGACGGCTCGCCGCTAGCGCAGCTGCTCTCGACGCAGCTCGGGCGCGACAGCCCGCTGATGCGTCAGCTCGACCCCGAGCAGTCGAGCGGCCTGTTCGCGCGGCTGCAGCGGACCGTCGACGAGCAGCTCGCCCGCCAGCGGGAGCACGTGCTGCGCGAGTTCTCCCTGGATGTGCCCGACAGCGCGCTGCGGCGGCTGGTCGACGAGCTCTCCGGCAAGCACGGCGACTTGCAAAAGGGGCTCGGCCAGAAGATCGACGAGGTCGTTAAGGAGTTCTCGCTCGACGAAGAGAACTCCGCCCTCAGCCGGCTGGTGCGCAACGTGGACCGCGCGCAGCGGACGATCACCAGCGAGTTCTCGCTCGACAACGACCACTCCGGCCTGTCGCGGCTGAAGCGCGAGCTGATGACCATCCTCGAAGCGCAGGTCAAGGCCACGGCCGAGTTCCAGAACGAGGTCAACGAGAAGCTGGCGACCCTGGTGCAGAAACGCGCGTCGGCGGCCGCCAGCCCCGAGCACGGCGCCGATTTCGAGGACGCGGTCTGTGCGTTCCTGACCGACCAGGCGCAGCAACGGGGCGACCTCTGCGAGGCGAGCGGCGCCACGACCGGCCTGGTCCGCAACTGCAAGGTCGGCGACGCCGTGCTGCGCCTCGGCCCGGAGACCCCCGCGCCGGGGGCGACCATCGTGTTCGAGGCCAAGGAAGCCCGCGGCTACAGCCTGACCCGCGCGATCGACGAGCTCGAGACCGCCCGCAAGAACCGCTCGGCGGAGTTCGGCGTGTTCGTGTGGTCGCGGTCCTTCGCCCCGCCGGGGGTCAAGCCTCTGGCGCGCTACGGGCAGGACCTGATCGTCGTGTGGGACGCCGAGGACCCGGCGACCGACCCCTACCTCTTGGCGGCTATCGAGATCGCCCGCGCGTGTGTGGTCGAGCGCCACCGGGGCGACTCCGCCGAAGAAGTCGACCTCGAGTCGATCGACCGGGCGATCAACGAGATCGAAAAGCGGGCCGCCGGGCTGGAGCGGATCCGAACGCCGGCCGAAACCATCAAGAGTTCTTCCGAAAGAATCCTCGAACGGGTCCGGATCGACCAGCAGGCGCTGGAGCGGCAGGTGGTGATCCTGCGGAGCAAGCTAGCGGCTCTGCACGAGGGCGCGAAAGAAGGCTAGACGGACGGGTTGAGCCCTTTTAGCCCCGGCAGCGCGAGGGGATCGCCCGGCCGGCTCGCGCGGCGCGCGTTTTGCACACCATGGCGAGCGGCCGCGCCTGCCCTGTCAAGCGGGCGGGGCGGGCCGCGGGGGACGCGGCCGCAGAACCTGCCGATCTGGCCGAGCCGGCACGGCCGGTTCTGTTGACGCAGCCCCTCTGCGTGACCAATACTTTCGAGGCTGGTTTCACTAGGGGGACTGGCCGCCGCTTCGCGCGGCCGGCCCGTCGCCACTTCCCTTTCCTTGTTGCAGGCACCGATTTGTCCCGTTTCCGCGTCGTCGATCGCAACGCCGATCGCAAAGACACCCAACGTATCAACGAGTCGATCCGCATCACGCCGGTTCGTGTGGTCTCGGCCGAGGGCGAACAGCTCGGCGTGATCCCAACCGAAGAGGCCCTGCAGAAGGCGCGCGACGCCGGCCTCGACCTGGTCGAGGTGGCGCCCAACGAGCGCCCGCCGGTCTGCCGGATCATGGACTACGGAAAGTTCAAGTACCAGCAGAAGAAGCGGCACAACAAGGGGCACGTCCACCAGAGCCAGAACAAAGAGATCCGGCTCCGCCCGAAGATTGGCGACCACGACCTGATGACCAAGGTCCAACGGGCCAGGGGCTTCTTGGAGAAGAAGGACAAGGTCGTCTTCTCGGTGATCTTCCGCGGGCGGGAGAACGCGCACACCGATGAGGGGTTCAAGCTCGTGCAGCGGGTCGTCACGGAGCTGGCGGAGATCTCGAAGGTCGAGCAGGGCCCCTCGATGCAAGGGCGCCGTGTGATCGTCACGCTCGCCCCCAAGTGACGCCGCCCGGGCGGCCGGGTTCCGCCGCCGCCGGGCCGGCCCTACGATCGGGCGCATGAGCGAACCTATCCCGCCGCATCCCCCGATGCGCTCCGCCGCGGCTAGGGCTGCGTCGAGCGAGTCGCCGGGGGCTTTCCACGCCGAGATTGGGGCGGGGCGCGAACTCCGCGCGAGCGACCTGCGCTCGAACTCCGCCGCGGGCCACGTGCCGCGCCGCCGCGTGCGGCTGCCGGTATTGCTCTTCCTGGCCACCTGCGCGAGCACGCTGTGGGTCGGCGCGGCGGACTGGCGGCCGCTGGAGCGGATGGAGAGCTGGCCGGAGATGTTCGCCACGCTGCGGGCCGGTTGGGGCCAGGGCGTGGAGTACATGCTCGCGGTGCTGGCGATCCTCCTGTCGCACGAGATGGGGCACTTCGTGCTCACGCTGCGCCACCGCATCCCGGCCAGCTACCCGCTCTGTATCCCCGTGCCCTTCAACCCGATCGGCACGATGGGCGCGGTGATCGGCATGGACGGGCTGCGGGCGAACCGGCGCGAGATCTTTGACATCGGCATCGCCGGGCCGCTCGCCGGCTTGGTCGTGGCCCTGCCGATCCTGTGGATCGGCGTCGGCCGGCTCGACCTGACCGCTCCCGCTGAGGTCAGCGCCGTCGAGGTGCAGCTCAACAGCCCCCTGATCGTCAAGTGGATGATCCAGGCGCAGCACGGGGCGGGCGTGCAGGGCGGGGGGGAGTGGATCGGCGTGTCGCAGGTGAACGCGCTGTTCATGGCGGGCTGGGTCGGCATGCTGATCACCGGCCTCAACATGCTGCCGATCAGCCAGCTCGACGGCGGCCACACGATCTACGGCATCTTCGGCAAAGAAGCCCACACCCTCGCGCGGGCGTTCATCGTGGTCGCGATCACCTACGTGGTTATCAACCTCGACCAAGCGGCCGTTTGGACGCCGATGCTGATCCTGGTGATCCTGATGGGCGTCGACCACCCGCCCACGTCGGACGACTCGGTCGAGCTCGACACCTGGCGGTGGCTGCTGGGCGTGGCGTCGCTGGCGATCCCGGTGCTGTGCTTCCCGCTGCTGGGGCTGCGGCAGTGACCGAGCGCACTCCCACGACGCCTTCCCAGACAACCCAACGCTTCCCTCAAGAAGCTGTTGCTGCAATGGCCCTGGCCAACCCGCGCGCCTGGGTGAATTGGCGGTACGTCGTGTAGCCCCCCGACAGGTTCCGCGCGTCGCGTCCCGCTTGGCGGAGCACGCGGGTCGCCAGGTAGCCGCGCATGCCGACCTTGCAGTAGGCGACGATCGGCTGGTCGCTCGCGACCTCGGCCAGGCGCTCGCGTAGCTCGTCGATCGGCACGTTGACCGCGCCGGGGATCGCGCCGTCGGCGAACTCACCCGGCGTGCGCACGTCGAGCACGAAGGGCCGCTCGGCCGGATCGGAATCGATCAGCTCGTGCGCGTGGGCGACCGGTTGATCGCCGCGCAACACGCCCGCGGCGACCATGCCGGCCATGTTCACCGGGTCCTTGGCCGACCCGTACTGCGGCGCGTAGCACAGCTCGGCCTCCTCCAGGTCGTAGACGGTCATGCCGGCTTGGATCGCCATCGCGACGACATCGATCCGCTTGTCGACCCCCGCTCCGCCGACGCCCTGCGCACCGAGCACCCGGCCGTCGTCGGGGTCGAACAGCAGCTTGAGCGTCATTCCCTCCGCGCCCGGGTAGTAGCCCGCATGGTTCGCGGGGTGCACGTAGACCTTTTGGTAAGCGAGGCCCGCCGCTTCGGCTGCTTTCTCGCTGAGGCCGGTCATTGCGGCGGTCAGGTCGAAAAGGCCGACGACCGCCGTGCCCTGCACGCCGCGGAAGCTCGTGTCGCGGCCGACGCACGCGTCGGCGGCGAGGCGGCCTTGCCGGTTCGCCGGGCCGGCGAGCGGGATCTGTGTCGGCTGGCCGGTCACCGCGTGGGTGACCTGCACGGCGTCGCCGATGGCGAAGATGTCGGGGTCGCTGGTGCGCATCTGCATGTCGGTGACGATCCCGCCCCGCTGGGAGACCTCGAGCCCCGCGTCGACGGCCAAGCGGCTCTCGGGGCGCACGCCGATCGCCATCGCGACAAAGCCGACGCGTATCGAGTCCCCCGCAGCGGTGGTCACGACCAAACCGTCCGGCGCGGCCTCGATCCGCGTGGCCTCGTCGCCCAATCGCAGGTCGACGCCGTGAGCACGCAGCGTCGCGGCGACCGGCGCCGCCATCTCCGCGTCCCACGGCGTGAGGACCTGCTGGTTCCGCTCGACGAGCGTCGTCTGCAGGTCGCGGCGGACCAGGTTCTCCGCTAGCTCGAGGCCGATGAAGCCGCCCCCCACGATCAGCGCGCTCTTCGCGTTGCGCGTGGCGGCGTGCAGCCGGTCGGCGTCGTCGAGGTTACGCAGCGTGTAGACGCCCGGCAGGTCGGCGCCGTCGATCGGCGGCACGATCGGCGCCGCGCCGGGCGAGAGGATCAGCTTGTCGTAAGACTCCTCGTACTCGCGCCCGGCCTGGAGGTCGCGCACGCGGACGCGCTTCGCGCGGCGGTCGATAGCGAGGGCCTCTTGCCGCACCCGCACGTCGAGCCGGTGGCGGTCGCGTAGCATCGCGATCGGCGCGACGAGCAGCTTGTCGCGCGAGGCGATCTCGCCGCCGATGTAGTAGGGCATGCCGCAGTTGGCGAACGACGGGTGGCCGCCCCGCTCGATCACGACGATCTCGGCCGACTCGTCGAGCCGCCGCAGCCGCGCCGCGGCGCTCGCCCCGCCGGCCACGCCGCCGATGATGACCACCTTCATGGCTCCGGGTCCTCAACAGAGTGAATTATCAGAAGAGCCCTCGCCGGCCCGCTCAGGCGGCCGTCTTGTTGGCGCCATCGCGCGAGGGCCCGTCGCAAGCGGGCCCGTCGCAAGAGGGCCCGTCGCAGCCGCTCGCTTGGTTCCAAGGGCAGCGGGCCAGCAGCATGCCCATGCCGCACGTGTCGGTCACGCCAGCAAACACCAGCCCCGCACCGACGAACGCCGAGAGGCCGTAGAAGCCCGGGTGCACCAGCCAGCCGAGCAGCACGCCGAGCACCACGAGCGACCCGGCCGCGATCCGGACCTGGCGCTCGAGCGACATGGTCTTCTGGCCGCGGACGACTTCCACGCCCGCCCTCACGCAGGCCTCCGTGCCGCCATCGACCGTGCGGACCTGCTCGACGCCCGCCGACTGGAGTTGTTCGCCCGCCTTTGCGCTGCGCGAGCCGCTCTTGCAGACCACGTACAGGGGCCCGCGGTGATCGCGGAACCGCTCGGGCTTGAGCCGATCGAGCGGCACGTTCTGCGCGCCGCGCACGTGGACCTCACGGAATTCGGCCGGGGTCCGCACGTCGATGAGCGTAGGGTCGCCGTTGTTGAGCGCTTCACGCAATTCGTCGGGTGTGACCGAAGGGCACATGGCGGAGCGAGGGGTTTGAGGGGATGGTCAGGGTTTAGGAATCGGTGCTTGGTTGTCGAAGCGGGCTTCGACGCAGGCGAGGATCGCTGCGAGGTGTGGCTCGGCCACACGGTAGTAGCGACGGCGGCCGTCTTTCTCGCTCGACAGGAACCCGCACCGCTGCATCAGCCGGAGGTGCTCCGAGGCCACGTGGCTCGCCACGCCGCACGCGTCGGCGAGCTCGCCGACAGTCCAGTCGCCTTGCAGGAGCATCTGCACCATCCGCAAGCGGTGCGGGTGCGCCAGCACCTTGAGGCACTCGGCCGCTTGGGCGAGGGCCTCGAGGTCGGTTAGGCGGGGCGCGGCGCGCTGGGCGTCGGCGGTGGTGGGGGAGTCGCTCACTACTGGTAAATATATCGTAATATCCCGACATGTCAATCCAATGAAACTCGGCGGCTCGTGTCGCTGCTCCGCCGGCCGCTCAGCACCTGGCCGCGACGCTGGCACGCGGGCCGGCAGACGCCTAGGATCCCTATCTCGTGACCGCTCCCCGACGTTCTCCGCCCTCGCCGTCCGAGGACCCGCCGCCATGCCCGATCTTCCTCTCTACGCCGGCGTCGACATCGGCGGGACGAACATCAAGATTGGACTGGTCGACGACACCGCCCAGACGGTCGCCTACGAGTCGATCCCGACCGAGCAAGAGAACGGCCCCGAGACCGCGGCGCGGCGGGTCGCGGAGGCCCTCGGGCGGCTCGCCGAGAAGGCCGGGCGGACGGTCGAGGAGCTCCGCGCGGTGGGCCTCGCTTCGCCGGGTCCGATGGACCTGAAGACCGGCGTGCTGCTGTGTCCGGGCAACCTGCCGGAGTGGCACAACACGCCGCTCCGCGACTTGTTCGCCGAGGCCACCGGCCTGCCGGTCAACTACGAGAACGACGCCAACGCGGCCGCCTACGGCGAGTTCTGGACCGGGGCGGGGGACCGCTTCGACAGCCTGGTGATGGTCACCCTGGGGACCGGCGTGGGGGGCGGCATCATCATCGACGACCGGGTTATCGACGGGGCCCACAGCTGCGGCGGCGAGATCGGCCACATCATCATCGACGCGTCGGACGCCGCGCCGCTCAACTCGCTGGGCATCCGCGGCACGCTCGAGGGGTACTGCGGCAGCTACGGCGTGGTGGGCCGCGCCAACGCGGCGATCTCCGACCGCTTCGTCGAAACGGCGCTGAGGGACACCGTCGAGGGGGGCGAGGAGCTCACTCCGCTGCTGATCGCCAACGCGGCCGAGGCCGGCGACGAGGTGGCCCTCTGCCTGGTGATGGAAACGGCCAAGTACCTGGCGATCGGCCTCGTGACGATCGTCCACACCGTCGACCCCGAGGCGGTGGTCATCGGCGGCTCGATGACGTTCGGCGGCGCCGGCCACTCTTTGGGTGAGCGGTTCCTGGCCGAGGTCCGCGATCAGGCCAAGGCCCGGCTGATCCCCAGCCTGCGCGACCAGCTCGTCATCGAGTTCGCGAAGCTCGGCGGAAGAGCCGGCTACATCGGCGCGGCCGGCTTGGCCCGGCGGAAATTCGTCTGACCCGCTGCGCCCCCGCGCCGCGGGTTGCCGGCTCGGCGGAACGCGCCGATACTTCGCGCAGACCCACCGCCGCCCGCCAGCCCAGGGGACGCCCCGCCATGCCCACGCCGCTCGAATCGCTCGTCAACTCCGGCACCAAGCTGTGGGTCGACTCGGTCGACCCGGCCGAGGTCGAGAAGAACCTCGCGTGGGGCGCGACCGGCGCGACCTCCAACCCGGTGATCATCTCCGACCTGATCAAGAAGGGCGGCTACGACCACACCATCCGCGAGCTGATCTCCGAAGGCTTCGACGACGCCGACGTCGCTTGGGCGCTGGTCGACCACGCCGTCGCCGAGGCCCAAGAGGCCTTCCACTGGGCGTGGGAAGACTCCGGCTGCGACGACGGCTGGGTCAGCTTCGAGCTCGACCCCCTGCTGGAAGACCCCGACGGCCACGTGCCGCACGACGAGCGGGTCCGGCAGTACATCGAGCTCGGCAAGGAGTGGAGCTCCGGGCAAGAGAACCGGATGATCAAGGTCCCCGCCACCCCGGCCGGGATCGACGCCCTCGAGGAGCTCTGCGCCGCCGGCGTGACGCTCAACGTCACGCTGATCTTCACCGAGCGGCAGTACCAGGCCGCCCGCGACGCGGTCTGGCGCGGGGCCCAGCGGCGCGACTCGCTCGACGCGTTCAAGAGCGTCTACAGCATCTTCATCTCGAGGATCGACGTCTACACCGACAAGCACTGCCCCGACCTGGACCCCACCGCCCAGGGCGAGGTCGGCATCGTCAACGCCAAACGCCTCTGGCGAGCCAACCAAGAGTTCTGGGCCGACAAGAAGCTCGACCTCAAGCAAGAGATCATCTTCGCCAGCACCGGCGTCAAGAAACAAGGCGACCCGCCCTGGAAGTACGTCGAGGCCCTCGCCGGCAGCGACATCCAGACCAACCCGCCCGAGACCAACGAGGCGGCCCAGAACAGCGGCCTGGTGTTCCCGAGCCGCGTCGAACAGATGCCCTCGCCGGCGGTCCTCACGGCGATCGACGCGGGCGTCGACTTCGACAAGATGGAAGAGGTCCTCCTGCGCGAGGGCGTGAAGAAGTTCACCGACCCGCAGCACGCGCTGCTGAAGCTGGTCGCGGAGAAACGCGCCGAGCTGTCGCCGGCGTGAGGGCCGCGCGGCAGGTCACTTCTTCGCGGCGTCGAAGCAGGCCTTCACGTCGACGGCGAACCCGCCCAGCAGCACGGACGTGGCCGTCTGCCCCGGGCGGAACACGCCGTGCTCGGCGTACTTGTCGGCGCCCTCGGGGAGCGTGAGGACGGTGATCTTCTGCTCTTGGGGGTCGACGATCCAGTACTCCGGAACCCGTCCTGCGCCGTAGACCCTTACCTTGTCCTCGTAGTCACGTGAGAGGCTCTTTGGGTCGTCACTAACGACCTCGATCGCCAAGTCAACGCCCCGCCAATACCGCTCGCCGCCCCATTCCGCCTCCGATCCTTTGGATAGGAAGAGCACGTCGGGGATCCTGAACTTCTCCTCGTCGGCGTCGTCGAAGTAGACTCGGATGCCGCCGGGCAGCACCTCGCCCAATCCGGCCTTAGCTACGTAGCCGTTCAACAAGAGGAACAGCCACGACACGAGCCGCTGATGAGTGACCGTCGGCATCGCCAAAAACTCCAGCCGTCCGTTCGTGTACTCGATCTTGCGGTTAGTGGCGTCGGTCAACTCCAAGTAGTCCCGCACCGACCACGCGCCCTGGGCGGGGAACATGGTCGCCAGCTCCCACACCAACTCCGGCTGCTCCCCTCTTGGCCGGGGTGCGGCGGATGGGTCGAAGTCGTAGGCGTAATCGAATGTCGTGGTGAGCATGGCGCGCCTCACGGCGGAAACAGGGCTGCTTCTTCCCCTAGTGTACTCGCTGGCCCGGCTTCGCGCCCTCGTCGGGCGACAGCAGGTACACCTCCTCGCCGCCCGGGCCGCTCGCGGCGACCATGCCGTGGCTCACGCCGAACTTCATCTTCCGCGGCGCGAGGTTCGCCACGTACATCACCAAGCGGCCGACCAGTTTCTCCGGCTCGTAGGCGTTCTTGATGCCGGCGAACACGTTCCGCGTGGCGCCGCCGCCGAGCGACAGGGTGAGCTGCAGCAGCTTGTCGGCGCCTTCGACGTGGCTCGCCTCGACGACGCGCGCGATCCGCAGGTCGACCTTGAGGAAGTCCTCGAACACGCACTCCCCGGTCAGCGGCTCTTTCTCGAGCGGCTCGGGGCCGTCGTCGTACTTGGCGAGCGCCGCGGCGAGCGCTTCGCTCACCTCGGGCTTGTCGTCGCCGTTCGACGTGGCTTCTTTAGACTCATCCATCATGGCTTGCACCTTGCTTGGGTCGAGACGTTGCATCAGGTGGGTGAACTTGGCGACCGGCGTGCCGACGAGCGGCCTCTGCGCCTGGTCCCAAAAGTTAATCGGATCGTTCAGCAAGTCGCCCGTTTGCTCGGCGAGCTTCGGCAGCACCGGCGCGAGGTAGATGGCGATCTGGCGGTAGAGGTTCAGCGCGATCGAACAAACATCTTGCAACCGCTGCGCCTGACCGGCCTCCTTGCGCAGCTCCCAGGGCTTGTTCTCCTCGACGAACGGGTTGGCGCGGTCGGCCAAGGCGAGGATCAGCCGCATCGCTTGCGAGTAGTCGCACCGCTCGTAGGCGGCGGCGATCTCTTCGCCCGCGGCGGCCCCCTTTTGGAACAAGCCGCCGTCCTCGGGATACTGTGCCGAGAGCCCGGTCTTCTCGACGAACTTCGCCGTGCGGCTGGCGAGGTTCACGACCTTGCCGACCAGGTCGGTGTTCACCTTCGTGACGAAGTCGTCGAGCGTCAGGTCGAAGTCGTCGACCCGCGCCGAGAGCTTCGACGCGTAGTAGTACCGCAGCGATTGCGGGTCGAGGTGGTTCAGGTAGGTCCGCGCGGCGACCAGCGTGCCCTTGCTCTTGGACATCTTCTCGCCGTCGACGGTCAGGAAGCCGTGGACGTGGACCTTCGCCGGCAGCGACAGGCCGGCCGTGCGGAGCATGCCGGGCCAGAACAGCGTGTGGAAGTAGGTGATGTCCTTGCCGATGAAGTGGTGGATCTCGCAGGCGTCGCTTGGTTTTTCAGAGAACGGGGGCCACCAATCGTCGAGCTGCTCGCCGTGGCGGTCGCACCACTGCTGGGTGCTGGCGATGTAGCCGATCGGCGCGTCGAACCACACGTACCAGTAGTTGCCCGGCGAGTCGGGGATCTCGAAGCCGAAGTACGGCGCCGGGCGGCTGACGTCCCAGTCGCGCAGCTCCTGCGGCTTATCTTTCGGGCCGAGGAAGTGACCCTTCAGGTAGTTGGCGATCTCCGGCTGGAGTGCCTCGGCGGTGTCGACCCACTCGCGCAAGAAGCCGTGTAGCTGCTCCAGCTCGATGAACAAGTGCGGCGCCGAGCGGACCTCCGGCGTGGCGCCGCTCAGCGCGCTCACGGGGTCGACCAGCTCGGCCGGGCTGTACGTGTGGCCGTTGTCGCAGCTGTCGCCGTGCTGGTTGGTGAGGCCGCAGTGCGGGCACGTGCCGCGGACGAAGCGGTCGGCGAGGAAGGTCTTGGCCTCCGGGTCGTACAGCTGCTCAACGTCCTTCTCTTTGACCAGCCCCGCCTGGCGGATGCGGCTCCACAGCTCGCCGCACAGCTGGTGGTTCTCGTCGCTGTTGGTGCTGCCGTAGTTGTCGAACTCGATGAGGAAGTCGGCGAAGTCCGCTTGGTGCTCCTCGCTCATCCGCGCGATGAACTCCTCCTCGCTCACGCCCGCCTTCCTGGCGGACATCATGATCGCCGTGCCGTGCGTGTCGTCCGCGCAGACGTACACGCACCGATTGCCGCGGAGCTTCTGGAAGCGGACCCAGATGTCGGTCTGTAAGTACTCCACCAAGTGGCCGATGTGGATCGGCCCATTGGCGTAGGGCAACGCCGAGGTCACGAGCATGCGGCGATCGGGCATACGGCGGGTGGCTTTGCTAGCGGCTAGGGAAGATGGGCGAAGCGGCATTCTATCGGCGGGACTTGAGGCAAACGACCCGAGGCGGCACGGCAGCTGCTCTCTCGGGGCGGTCGTAATCCGCAAGCCCACCCACCGCCCGAGCCGAGGGCATGAGCCCTCGGAGCGAAACACCGAGAAACGCAGGCCCTCCGAGGGCTTTCGCCCTCGGCTCTGGTGAGCAGTGGCTCGCCGAGAGCCGTGGCCTGCTGGCGCCGGCCGGAG
This sequence comes from Botrimarina sp., assembly GCF_040219535.1. NCBI lineage: Bacteria > Pseudomonadati > Planctomycetota > Planctomycetia > Pirellulales > Lacipirellulaceae > Botrimarina > Botrimarina sp. Next base: position 371,109 of record NZ_JAVJSH010000012.1, on the reverse strand, counting down.
TTGTTGGGGTTGTAACGATTACAGGACTGGAGCAAATTCACGGAGCCACGTCGCTCGCTGGGCTGGAGCGTGTCGAAGGATTCGACGCCCTCATCCCCGCGACCCTCGGGTCCGCCAGGCAAGACGCCTCGCCGACCGCCGGTCGCGCCACGCGGCGGCTCTACCGCCGACAGACCACGCCGTCCAAGGAGGGACTCAAATGGTCAACCGCACGTTCGTGTTCGCGCTGGCCTCAGCGCTCTGGCCGTTAGCCGCAGCGGCCCAGCAAGTCGAGCTGCTCGACTTCTACCTGCCCACCTGCGGCCCGTGCCAAGCGATGGCGCCGATCGTCGCGCGCCTGGAGGGCGAAGGGGTCCGGGTCCGCAAGGTCAACGGGCAAGCCGAGCCGCAGCTAGCGGCCCGGCTGCAAGTGATGAGCTACCCGACGTTCGTCGCGATGGCGAACGGCGTCGAGGTGGGCCGGCTGGTCGGCGCCACCAACTACGGCGAGCTCCGCAAGCTGATCACCGCCGCCAAACCGGCCGGCGGCCAGCCCGGCGCGACGCCGCCGACGTTCGCCGCCGAGTCGCGGCCCCCGCGCCGAGAGCGGGTCGCTACGGCCGCGCGCGGCCTGCCCGCCGGCGGCCGGCAAGCCGCGCCGGCGGCGGCCAACCCGCAGCACGCCGAGCTGCTCGACGCGTCGGTCCGGCTGACCGTCGACGACCCGGCCGGCCGCGCGTTCGGGACCGGCACGATCGTCGACGCGCGGCAGGGCGAGGCCCTGGTCGTCACGTGTGCTCACCTGTTCCGCGATGCTTCGGGCCAAGCGATCGACACCGAGGGCCGGTTAGCGGTCGAGCTGTTCCGCGGTGGTCGTGTCGTGGGCCAGGTGGCCGGCACGCTGGTGAGCCACGACTTCGAGGCCGACGTCGCGCTGGTGGCTATCCGCCCCGAGGCCGAAGTGGCCGCCGCTCCGGTGGCGGCGTCGGTGGGCGAGCTCCGCATCGGCGATCCGGTCCGCAGCGTCGGTTGCGACCTGGGCGCCGACCCCACGGTGCGCGAGAGCCGTGTGGTCGACCTCGACCGGTACAACGGGCCCCCCAACATCGAAGCGGCCGGCGCCCCCGTGCAAGGCCGCAGCGGCGGCGGGTTGTTCGACGCGGCCGGTCGGCTGGTCGGCGTGTGCAACTTCGCCGACGAGCAAGACGACCAAGGCATCTACGCGGGCCTGGCGTCGATCCACGCGCAGCTCGACCGCGTCGGCCTGACCGACCTGTACCGCCAGCCCACCGCCGCGCCGGCGGCGGTCGCGTCGTTCGCGTCGGCCGCGGCGCCGGCCTCGCCCCAGCCGCGTGGCCTCACGCCGATCCTCCGCGGCCAGAGCCCCGCCGCGCCGGCCCCGCCGGCCGGCATGGCCAAGGCCGAGCGGGCCGCGCTGGGGCAGATCGCCAAGCGCGGCGGCGAGGTGGTCGTGCTCATCCGGCCCGACGCCCCCGGCGCCGGGACCGAGGTGCTCACGCTCGACGCCGCGTCGCCGGCGTTCCTTCAGGCGCTGCGTTCGCTCGGCGTGGCGACCCCCGCGCGCTAGCCCTACGACCGCGCCAAGCGGACCCGATGGAACTGGCGCCCGGATCGGGAGGGGCCGGCGTGGGCGATTCGCAGCTGGCAGCGACGTACGGTTTCCCCGCTCCGGGTCCGCCCTCACCGACCTTCGACCTCCCGCCCGCCCGAGATGCTGATTTTTGTGTTTATCGTCGCGGTAGCGAACCTTGCGGTGGGCTATGCGCTCGGCGCCAAGCTGACGGTCACGGACCTGCTCGAGTGGCTCCCGGCGTACGCGTCGCGGCCCGCCGCGCCGGAAGTCGCCGACGGCGAGCAGCTGACCCGGCCGCCGTCGAGAGTCGTGCTCACTCGGCCTGTGGAGTCGCAACCGCCGGCGAGCCCCGAAGCGGCGAGAGATCCGGCGCCGTCGAAGCCTCCCAGCCACGAGATCTTGGCCGGGCTCGCGAAGTTCCGTGAGAAGCTGTCGGCCACGAGCCTCGAGCTGAAGCTCAACAAGGAGGACCCGGAGCGGTTCGGCGAGAGCGCCTCGCGGTTCCAGGAAGCCAGCCACGCTTACCTGGAAGGAGCGAGCTGCGCGATCGAGAGCCTCGACCGGCTCGGCGCAGAGGGGGACTCCGCGGCGGCCGCGTCGGCCAAGGCGGTCGCCGATGGCCGGCAGGCGGTCGCTCAGATCAGCGACCAGATCGACGGCCTCATCCAGAAGGGGCTCGACGACGACGAGAGCCGAAAGTCGCTGATCTCGATGTCCGAGGAGGCCCGCAAGACCGCCGAGGAAGCCGAGACCGAAGGCCAGAGCGCCTTGGCGGGACCCGAGCCGCCTGCCCAACCGGCCGCCGACGCGACGCCGTCGTACGCCTCGATCGACGCGATGTTCGACCGGCTCGACGCGGCCCTCGAGGCGGCCGCCAGCGACGCGGTCAGCCAGGTCGCGGCCGTGCAGATCGACCCGATCCCCGGCCGGGAAAACGACGCCGAGCTGCTGCAGCAGGTCGAGCGGGCCGTCAACGACCTCATCGCCGACGCGATCGACCCGACCCAAGCCTTCACGCCCGGCCGGCCCGCGATGCTCCTGCTCGATGGCGACGACCTCGACCGTGCCGGCGAGCGGATCGAAAAGCTCCGCAAACGGATCGCCGCCGCCCCGATCGATGGCGTCGCGGCGACGGTCACTTGCGTGCTGATCGACGCGCGGCCGGGCGACTCGCGGCAGTCGCTGGTCGACCGCCTGAACGAGACCCTCGACGAGGCCACCCGCATGGGCCCCAACCGGTCCTACCACCACGACGGCGCGTTCCCCACGCCGATCGGCAGCGACCCGGCCGACGACCGAACCGACGCCGAAGCCGAAGCCGCAGAGCCCGCCGAGGTCGGCTGACCGCCGGGCCGTTATTCCTCGACCCGGAACACGGCCTCGACCTCGACCGCCATCCCGGCCGGCAGCGCGGCGGCGCCGACCGCGCTGCGAGCCGCCACGCCGGCTTCGGGGCCGAAGACCTCTTTCATCAGCTCGCTGAAGCCGTTGATCACGGCCGGCTGGTCGGTGAAACCGGGCGCCGACTGCACCAGGCCCAGCGTGCGGACCAACCGGTCAACCCGGTCGAGCGAACCCAGCTCGGCCCGCAACGAGGCCAGCATCGCCAGGCCCACCAAGCGGGCCGCCTCGCGGCCGCGGTCGGCGTCGAGGTCCTCGCCGAGCCGGCCACAGACCAGCTTGCCGTCCGGCCCGATCGGCCCGTGGCCCGACGTGTACGCCAGGCCATCGACGACGATGACCGGCCGGTAGAGCCCCATGACCGACGGCGGCTCGGGGATCGCCAGGCCTAGCTCCTGGACTCGCTTCTCGTACGACATCGACGGCCTTTCTCCGGTTGACTCGGGCTTGGGTAGACTCGGGGGCTCTCTCGGCGGGGGGGGACGGGCTCAGTCGCCGTAGGTCGCCTTGGGGTCGAACGTGGGGGACTCGATCTCTGCCAAACCGTCGGCGGCTTGCTCTCGGTAGAAGCAGCTCTCGTAGCCCTTGTGGCAAGCGCCGGGGCCCAGCTGCTCGACCTCCAGCAGGATCGTGTCGCGGTCGCAATCGACCAGCACGCGGCGGACCCGCTGGTGGTGGCCGCTGGTGTCGCCCTTGCGCCAGAGCTCGCCGCGGCTGCGGCTGAAGTAAACCGCGCGGCCGGTTCGGAGGGTCTCCTCGTACGCCTCGCGGTTCATCCAAGCGAGCATCAGCACGCGGCCGGTGCCCGCCTGCTGTGCGATAGCCGGCAGCAGGGTCTGCTCGTCGGCAAACGCGGGGCCATCGGCGGTGGGTTTGGGGTCGTCCATCGGCTAGGGCAGCCTACCGCCGAAAGCAGCCGATCGGCTAGCGGCCCGGCCTGCGCGACCCGCGGAGGCTCGCCGACCGGCACGACCGCTCCGCCCCGCAGCAAGAGCCTATCCCGAATCCACGGCCGCGTGTTTGTCTGGCGGCGGCGAGGTGGCCGAAGGAAGGATTGCTAGCAACCCGTCCCTCCCCCCTCTCGCTTGAGTGCCTCGTCTGGAGCCGTGCCGTGGAGCCATCGCTGACCGTAGTGCTGCCTGTCCAAAACGCCGAGCGGACCCTCCGCCGCGACGTCGGCGACGTGCTCGAGGCGGCCGCCGAGCTGACTCCCCGCGTCGAGGTGCTCGTCGTCGACGACGCGTCGACCGACGACTCGTTCGAGACCGCCAGCGAGCTCGCCAACGAGTTCCGCCAGGTGCGGGTCGTGCGCCGGGCTCGCAGCTCCAGCCTGAACCAGACCCTCCGAGAGATCCGTTCGAGCATCCGCTCCGACGTGGTGATCGTGCACGACGGGTCGTCGCGGGTGAACCCGGACCAGCTCCGCTTGATCTGGCGGCAGCAGCAGGTGCTCCGCGCGGTGCGCGACTCCCAGCCCGCCGCCGGCGGCGTGTCGTTCGCTGACCTGCGGCGGCCGTCGATCACGCAGCCCGCGATGGAAGCCGCCCACCGCCGGCTGTGGGGCTTCCAGCGGATGGCCGACACGGCCCCCGCCGCGGACTCCGCCGCCGCCGCCGCCGCCGCGCTGGCCGACGACAACCGCCGCCGCGACGAAGCCGAGTCCCCCGCGCCGGCCGCCCGCCGTGGGGTGGGCGTGGTGCCGCCGTTGCCGCGGCCGAACGTGCTAGGCTCGATCGCCGATTTCGCGCTCGGCGAGTGACGGCCCGCGGGGAATTGGCCGCCGATTGCGGCGCCCCGCTCGGTTGGATTCGTGACAAACGCGACACTCCGAAAAACAGCGCGCCACGCTAAAAGCGCCGTTTTTCCCCCTAAGCCGTTGCCGCGCCGGGGGTTGTGATTCGTTACAGAGCCCCAAGGTGTAACGAAACCCGCGCGGCCCCTCTGGCGCCGCGCGGCTTTGTCGATTGTCGCCGAGCCACACGCCGGCCGCCGGTGAAAAAGCCGCTCGTGGGGGCCGCTGCGGGCGACTTGCCGCTCGCCGCCGCCCGTCGGTAAGCTGCCGTGGGCGCCGCTCGGCGCCTGCGGCTTCTCTCTTCTGCCCCGGCGTCGACCATGCTTTTCTGCTGCCGCGTTGCGGCGATCGGATCGGCTCTCGCTTTGCTCGGCTCCGCCCCTTGCGCGGCGGGCGAACCGCGGCCGAACTTCCTCGTCGTGTTCACCGACGACCAGGGCTACGCCGACCTGGGGTGCTTCGGCTCGCCGACCAACCGCACGCCGCGGCTCGACCGTCTGGCGAGCGAGGGCACACGGTTCACGAGCTTCTACGCGCAGCACGTGTGCGGGCCCTCCCGGTCCGCGTTGCTCACCGGACGCTACCCGCTGCGCAGCAAGGGCTGGGCGATGCCGGCCGAGGAAATCACGATCGCCGAGGTGCTGCGGGGCGGCGGCTACCAGACGGCGTGCGTCGGCAAGTGGGACGTGTCGAGCCGCAAGGCGATCACCGACCGGATGCCCAACGCGCAAGGCTTCGAGTACTACTTCGGCCCGCTCGGGGCGAACGACAACGGCCGGGTCGCTTTCCACCACAACAACGAGCCCGCCGGCGAGACCGGCGACATGGGCTCGCTCACTCGGCTCTACACCGACAAGGCGATCGACTGGCTCCGCAACGAGCGCGACCCCGAGCGGCCGTTCTTCTTGTACGTCGCGCACACGATGATGCACACCATCATCGACGCGTCGGACCGCTTCCGCGGAACGTCCGCCGGCGGCCTCTACGGCGACGTCGTCGAGGAGTTCGACCACGAGACCGGCCGCCTGCTCGACGCGGTCGACGAGCTGGGCCTCGCCGACAACACGCTGGTCCTGTACACGACCGACAACGGCCCCTGGAACCAGACGGCCTACACCTCGAAGAAAGAGGGCCACCCCGAGGGCGCCGTCTTCTGGGGCGACTCCGGCCCGCTCCGCAACGGCAAGGGGTCGTCGTACGAAGGGGGCGTGCGCGTGCCGTGCATCGTCCGCTGGCCCGGGCGCACGCCGGCCGGCGCGTCGTCCGACGCGATCTTCGCGACGATCGACCTCGCGCCGACCTTCGCGAAGCTGGCCGGCTGCCGGCTGCCGGAGGACCGCGTCATCGACGGCGTCGACCAAACGGCGCTCCTCACAGGCCGCAGCGAGTCCGGCGCACGCGACACGTTCTGCTACACAACGGGCTTCCGAAAGGGCAAGTGGAAGTACCTCATCGCAGACCACTGCTTGTTCGACTACGCGCGCGAGCCGGGGCGTGAGTTGGCCGAGGAGCTGTACGACCTCGAGGCCGACCTGGGCGAGACCACCAACGTGATCGACCAGCACCCAGAGGTCGCGGCCGAGCTGCGCGCCGAACTCGAAGCCTACGTCGGCGGCCGCTCGACGCGTTACGAGCTGGGGCACGCATGGCAAGAAGAATGAACCAGCCGCCCCCCCGGCCCAAGCCACCCCCGCTGTGGGAGGCGTCTCCCGACGCCGATACCGGCGCGCCAGCCTGCCGACACACTTTCAACCGACACCCCGGCTAGCGCCGCCACCCTCTTGCGCCCTTGCCGCATCGCTCCGATCGGCCCCTTTTCAATCGAGTTCTCAACATGAATTGGTCCACGCCGGCCGCCTTGGCGGCTTTGCTGCTGTGCCCGCTTGCTGCGCTCGCCGAGAGCCGAGTCACGCTCGAGTCGCTGCTGGAGGAGATGGTCGAGCGGGAGACCGTCGCGCGGCTGCCCGAGCCGCCGTACGAATGCCGGCAGGCGTCGAGCTACGACCGCGACTCGTCCGACCCCGGCAACGACGCCACCTGGTTCGCGAACATGGACCGCAGCCAGTTCGTGCGGATCGACCAGCGCGACGGCCGCAAAGAGTACGTGATGATGGACGAAACGGGCCCCGGCGCGATCGTCCGCATCTGGGCGACCTGGCACGGCCCCGGCGGCGGCGAGTTCTCCAACGGCACGATCCGCGTGTACTTCGACGGCGAGGCCGAGCCGACCATCGAGGGCCCGATCAGCGAGTTCATCTCCCGCGGCATGCTCACCGGGCCGCCGCTGTCGCAGGGCGTGTCGGAGAAGACCCCCTACCGCCAACGCGGGCACAACCTCTACCTGCCGATCCCCTACGCCCGCGGGTGCAAGATCACCTACTCGACCGACGTGTTGCTCGACCGCGGCGCGTACGAGGGGGAGGCCCTCTACTACCAAATCAACTTCCGCCGGTACGACGACGGCACGCCCGTCCAGACGTTCTCGCTCGACCGCCTCGCCGCCGCGCGGGACACGCTCCGGCGCGTCCAGCAGAAGCTCCAAGAGCGGTGGCGGGGCGACTCCGACGCCTGGCAGACACGCCAGTGGACCGCTCGCGTCGCGCCGGGCGGCGAGTCGGTCGTGGCCCGGCTCGAGGGGCCCGCCGCCGTGCGGCGCTTGCGCCTGAGGCTCTCCGCCGACGACCCGTCGCAGGCGCTGCGTTCGACGGTGTTGAAGATCGTTTTCGACGGCGAGCAGACGGTCTGGGCGCCCGTGGGGGACTTCTTCGGCACGGGCTACCAGGTGCGGCCGTACGCGTCGTGGTACTCGCGCGTCACGCCCGAAGGCGACCTCGCTTGCTGGTGGGTGATGCCGTTCGCCGAGTCGGCGGAGGTGTCGTTGGTCAACGTTGGGGACCAAACGGTCGAGGCGGTCGAGGGGGACCTCGCCGCCGGCCCGTGGGAGTGGGACGACCGCTCGCTCCACTTCTCGTCGGCGTGGCGGCAGTACAGCGAGCTACCGACCCGCACCAACGACGAGGCCGGCGGCACGGGCGCGTTCGACGTGAACTACGTGACCGTCGAAGGCCGCGGCGTTTACGTGGGCGACACGCTCACGGTGTTCAACGGCGCCGCGTCGTGGTGGGGCGAGGGGGACGAGAAGATCTACGTCGACGGCGAGCGGCGCCCGTCGCACTTCGGCACCGGCACCGAGGACTACTACGGCTACGCGTGGTGCCGCCCCGAGTTCTTCGAGGCGCCCTTCCACGCGCAGCCCGACGGGACCGGCAACCTCAACGGGGGCTACAGCGTGAACTCGCGCTGGCGCGCCCTGGACGCGATCCCCTTCGACGAGTCGATCCGCTTCGACATGGAGATGTGGCACTGGGCGAAAACCAAAGTGAACTACGCGCCGACCACGTTCTTCTACGCGCGGCCCGGCGCCCAGCGGAACGTCGCCGCGGACCCGGACTCGGCGGGCCAGGAGGTCGTGCTCCGGCGCGAGGAGATCGTCGACGTGTTCTACGTGGACGACGCGATCGAGGGAGAAGTCTTCACCGTCGTCCGCTCGACCGGCGGCGAGGTTAGCCGACAGACCAGCAGCCAATACGATTGGAGCGGCGAGGGGCAACTGTGGTGGATCGACGCCGCGCCCGGCGACAAATTGGAACTGAGCTTCCCGACCGAGCGGTCGGGCAGGCGCCGCGTGCTGGCCAACCTCACCAAGGCGAGGGACTACGCGGTTGTGCGGGTTTGGCTCAACGGCGAGGAGTCCGAGGTCGGCGAGATCGACCGCTACAACCGCTCGGTCGACACCGATCTGGTCGACCTGGGGGTGTTCGATCTGAAGGAGGGGGACAACCAGCTAACCTTCGAGATCGTCGGCGCCAACCCCGACGCGATCCAACGCCACATGGTGGGGCTGGACTACCTGAAGCTCGAGGACGCGCCGTGACGCCCGGAGCGGACGGCGCGTAGCCGATCGGCGGGCCGACCGACCGCGCGACAAGGCATCCACAGCCCGCCGACAGCTTACCGACAGCCCGCCGACGGGCCTCCGACGGGCCTCCGACACGGTTTCGACGGCTTTTCCACCCCGCTTGTCGGGCCCCGCTTTCGGCGCACGCGGGCCCCCTGGCGCCCTCCTGCGCAGGGGCAAAATCGGGTAGATTACGGGGCTGCGGCTGGGGCGTTTCGAGCGGGTAATGCTCGATCCGTCCGGCCGCCGCTGGTCGCCCGCCTGCCGCCGTGAGCGTGTCGTGTCTGCTGTGCCTGTCCCATCATCGAGCGTGACGCCGCTCCCCCTGCCGGTGGCGAGCGGGCCGTCGCTCATCAAGGGGCCGGGCCCCTCCACCGCGCCCGCGTGGCGGCGCGAGTCGTTCTACTTCGCGGGCCCGGAAAACCGCCTGGTGGCCGCCGCGGTCGGCAAGCTGCTGGCGGGCGATTCGGCGGCGACCGGTCGGCGTGAGGACGGCCCGCTCGTGCTGGTGGGGCCGCTCGTGCTCGTTGGGCCGCCTGGCTGCGGCAAGAGCCTGCTCGTGTCGGGGCTGGCCGAGGGCTGGCGCGCGCGGGTCGGCGAGGAGGGGGTGCTGCTCGTGTCGGGCGTCGATCTGCGTCGGCGGTTAGAACGCGCGATCGGCGCCGAGCGGCACACGCCCGGCGCTGTCGAAGAGATCGAAACTCGTTTGGCCGGCCTGCGGCTGCTTGTGGTCGAGGACCTGGAGGGGCTGGCCGCGTCCGAAGCGACCGTGCGGCTGCTGTCGGCGACCATCGACCGGCTGGCCGAGCGGGGGGGCGTGTTGGCCGCGACCGCCGGCAAGCCGCTGGGCGAGATCGCCGGGCTCGACCGGCGGTTGGTCAGCCGCTTGGCGAGCGGGCTCGTGGTGGAGGTAGCCGCGCCGGCCGAGGCAGCGCGGCAAGAGCTGCTCGTGGCCGCCCTCGCCGCGCGGGGCTGCCGGATCGAGCCGCTCGCAGCGGCCGACCTGGCCGCCTGGGCGACGGCCGACCCGCGGCGCGTGCTGGCGATCGCCGGGGGGCTGCACGAGCGGTACGGGGTCCGCGCGCCGATCTCGCGGCGGCAGGCGCAGGCCTTCATGGCCGACGCGGCCGGCGACGACACGACGCCGCTCGCGGAGCTGGTGTCGACCGTGGCGAAGTACTACCGGCTGCCCGTGCGGCAGCTGCGGAGCAGCTCGCGCAAAGCGCCGATCGTGCTCGCCCGTGCGGTCGCGATCTACCTGGCGCGGCGGCTCACCCCGCTCAGCTACGACGAGATCGGCCGCTACTTGGGGGGGCGCGACCACACGACCGTGATGCACAACTTCCGGCGGATCGACCGCTCGATCGCCACGGACCGCGCGTTGCGTTCGGCGATCGACGACCTGCTCCGGCGCCTGGGGCGGACCGACGCGTCGCCCGCAGACCCCGACCGGAGCGGCTGACCCGATGGGGAAAACCCGTCGCGCCGGCGGCGCAGCGGTGGCGCACCGCGGCGCTGCCAAGCGTCGGCCCCGACCAACCCGAGGCGCCCATCGACACGCACCCACGCGGCCCCACACACGCCCGACGCCGGCGCGCCGCGTTTTGCACCGCGCGGCGGCCGCCGCAAACCCCGGCCCCGCCCCGCTTTGCAACCGACGCGCCCGCCGCGATCGACCCTTCGCCCGGGCGACTTAACACCACCACCGTACTTAAGAAATCTAATTAGTAACTCTGGACCAGCCGTTCCCGGAGCGGCGTGACCCGTCATGAAGATCTCCTGCGACCGAGAGAAGCTCCTCTGGGCGTTCCAAGCCGTGGCCGCGGTGGCCCCGCCGCGGAGCCCCAAGCCGATCTTGCAGAACGTGAAGCTCGACGTGGCCGACGGCGGCGCAGCCACCCTGTCGGCGACCGACCTGGAGGTGTCGATCCGCCGCGAGGTCGAGGGCGTCGAGGCCGAGGCGCCCGGCTCGGTCTTGCTGCCGGTCGTGCGGTTCGGGGCGATCCTCCGCGAGTCGTCCGACACAACGTTCCGCATCGAGACCGACGGCTCGAAGACCCTCGTGCGCGGCGAGCGGAGCCGCTTCAACCTGCCGAGCGAGAACCCGGGTGAGTTCCCCTCGGTCGCCGCGTTCGACGCCGACGCGTACTACCAGGCGCCCACGCGGCTGCTGAAGGAGATGATCCGGCGGACGATCTTCGCGACGGACAACGAGTCGAGCCGCTACGCGCTGGGCGGGGTGAAGCTCGAGGTCACCGACGAGGGCCGCCTGATCGCCGTGGGGACCGACGGGCGCCGGCTGGCGAAGATGGAGGGCGCCATCGAGCGTGTGGGCGACGCCCCCCCCGTGGGCGACGCCACGATCGTGCCGACGCGGTCGCTGCAGCTGATCGACCGCACGCTGGTCGACGAGGAGGCGCCCACCCGCCTGGCCGTGCGTGCGAACGACGCCGTGTTCGCGACGCCGACCGCCACGCTCAGCACGCGGCTGCTGGAGGGCCGCTACCCGCGTTGGCGCGACGTGGTCCCCACGCGGAGCGAGTCGGCCAAGGTCGAGCTGACCGTGGGCCCGTTCTTCGCCGCGGTGCGGCAGGCGCAGATCGTCACGTCGGACGAGTCGCGGGGCGTGGACTTCCAGTTCGGCGAGGGGACGCTCGTCCTCGAGGGGCAGACGGCCGAGGTGGGCGAGTCGCACATCGAGCTGCCGATCGGGTACGACGGCAATCGGATCGAGATCATGCTCGACCCGCGCTTCATGGTCGACTTCCTCAAGACGCTCGACGCGGAGCAGTCGTTCACGCTCGACCTGGTCGACAGCGACTCGGCCGCCGTGGCCTCGACCGACGACGGCTACACCTACGTGCTGATGCCCTTGGCCCGCGACCGCGGGTGAGCCGACCGCCCATGGACACCGACGCCCAGCAGAAGCTCGCCGACCTGGCCGCGCGTTCCGAGAAGGAGCGCAAGCGGTTCTACGCGCGGCGGCCGAAGCGTGCGGCGGACGTGGTGGCGGCCGTCGTGGCGAAGCGCGGGTACGCGGCGAGCCGCGCGGCGGGCGAGCTGGACCGCGTCTGGCGTGCGGCGGCCGGCAAGGTGCTCGGCGGCGACGCGCTCGCCGCCCAGACGCGCGTGGAGGGCCTCTCGCGCGGGCGGCTCGACGTGGTCGTGGCCAACCACGTGGTGATGCAAGAGATCAACTTCCACCGCCCGCGGCTGCTGGCCGAGGCCCAAGCGGCCGTTCCGTCGGCGCGGATCGCGTCGATCCGCTTCAAGGTCGGCAGGACCCACTAACCGCGCCCTTATTCATCAGCGCGGCCTTAAGCTCTAGCGACACACAACATGGCTAGCGAAGGCGAGAAACGAAACTACAGCGAGACGGACCTCGAGCACCTGTCCGACCTGGAGCACGTGCGCGAGCGGCCGAGCATGTACATCGGCGACACCACCGCGCGCGGCCTCCACCACCTGGTCTACGAGGTCGTCGACAACTCGATCGACGAGGCCATGGCGGGCTACGCGTCGGGCGTGGAGGTGGTGATCAACCCGGACGACTCGGTCACCGTCGAGGACAACGGCCGCGGCATCCCCGTCGAGCGGCACACGCAGCTCTCCGAGCAGATGGACCGCGACGTCAGCACGCTCGAGGGCGTGATGACCGTGCTCAAGTTCGGCGGCAAGTTCACCAAGGGCGCCTACCAGACCTCCGGCGGCCTGCACGGCGTCGGCGTGACCGTCGTCAACTTCCTGTCGGAGTGGGCCGAGGTCGAGGTCTGCCGCGACGGCGGCGTGTACCACCAAGAGTACGAGCGCGGCGTGCCCAAGGGCCCCGTGCGCCGCGTGGGCAAGACCGACAAGGTCGGCACCAAGACCACCTTCAAGGCCGACCCGCAGATCTTCCAGGTCACCAAGTACAGCTACTCCACCCTGCAGAAGCGCCTGCAAGAGCTGGCCTTCCTCAACCGCGGCGTGCGGATCACGATCACCGACGGCCGCACCGGCGAGAGCGAGTCGTTCCAGTACGAGGACGGCATCCGCGAGTTCGTCACGCACCTGAACCGCGCGAGCGAGACCGTCCACCCCGACGTGCTGTCGACCGCCGGCGAGATGGAGGGCGTCGAGCTCGAGGTCGCGCTGCAGTACTCCGGCGAGTACACCGAGAACGTCCACACCTACGTGAACAACATCAGCACCCACGAGGGGGGCACGCACCTGAGCGGCTTCCGCGCGGCGCTGACGCGCACGCTGAACAACTACGGCAAGAAGGAGAACCTCTTCAAGGACATCACCCCCTCGGGCGAGGACTTCCGCGAGGGGCTCACCGCGGTGATCTCCTGCCGCGTGCCGCACCCGCAGTTCGAGGGCCAGACCAAGACCAAGCTCGGCAACAGCGAGGTCGAGGGGATCGTCAACACGCTGTTCGGCGAGTACCTGCAGAAGCACCTGGAAGAGAACCCGCGCACCGCCAAGGCGATCATCAAGAAGGGCCTCTTGGCCGCCGAGGCGCGCGAGTCCGCCCGCAAGGCGCGGCAGTTGATCCGCGAGCGGAAGGGCGCGTTGGGCGGCGGTTCGCTGCCGGGCAAGCTCCGCGACTGCTCGAGCAAAGAGGTCGACAAGTGCGAGCTCTACCTGGTCGAGGGCGACTCGGCCGGCGGGCCCGCCGAGGGGGGCCGGCGGCGCGAGTTCCAGGCGATCCTGCCGCTGCGGGGCAAGATCATCAACGCGTACAAGAGCCGCGACGACAAGGTCCTCGCCAACGAAGAGATCCGCAGCATGATCGCCGCGATCGGCGCGGGGATCGGCGCCGAGCAAGACGTGTCCAAACGCCGCTACGGCCGCATCATCATCATGACCGACGCCGACGTCGACGGCTCGCACATCCGCACGCTGCTGCTCACGTTCTTCTACCGCCAGATGTACGACCTCGTGGCCCGCGGCCACGTGTACGTGGCCCAGCCGCCGCTGTTCCGCGTGCAACGCGGCAAGCAAGCCGCCCGCTACGTGCAGACCGAAGAGGAGATGCGCGGCGAGCTCTTGGACCTGGGCCTCGGCGAGAGCGTGCTGGAGTTCGAAGACGGCCCGACGGTCGAGCACTCGGCGATGGGCGAGCTGGTGCGCACGCTGGCCGCCATGGAGGAGCCGCTGCTCACGCTCGAGCGCCGCGGCATCGCCCTGAAGATCCACGCCGACCGACAAGACCCCGACACCGGCAAGCTGCCGGTCTACCACGTGTTCTTCGGCATGGACGAGCGCTGGTTCACCACCCGCGCGGAGGTCGAGGAGTTCATCGCACAGCAGCAAGCCGAGGCCGACGACGAGATCGAGGTCCACTTCGGCGCAGCGGTCGGGCCGCGAGAGACCGAGGCCTCCGCCAACGGCTCGGCCGAGGGCGTGCGGCGCCGGATGCGGGTTGTCGAGCTGCACGAGGTCCGCACGATCAACACGCTGCTGGGCGACCTGTCGCGGCAGGGCTTCGAGATCGACGCGCTGATCCCGCAAGAACGCACCGGGACCGAGACCAGCCGTTTCACCCTCCGCCAAGGCGACTCGGAGACCGGCCTGGAGGACCTCCGCGGCCTGCCCGCCGCGATCCGCGCCGCCGGCGGCAAGAGCCTCAAGATCACGCGCTTCAAGGGCCTGGGCGAGATGAACGCCGAGGAGCTGCGCGACACCACGCTCGACCCGGCCGCACGCACGCTGATGCGGGTCACCATGGAGGACGCGGCCGCGGCCGACGAGCTGTTCCGCGTGCTGATGGGAGACCAGGTCGAGCCCCGCCGCGACTTCATCCAGAAGCACGCGCTGGACGTGAAGAACCTCGACGTGTGACCCGGCTCGGTAGCGACCCCCGGCGGGACGCGCCGCCCGCCGCTGCGAGACCGGCGGCCGGGCTGCCGAGTGGCCGGGCGGCGGTGTAGCAGAGTGGTCGAGTGGCAGAGTGGCCGAGTGGCGGGATCCGCTACCCCAGCCGGGTGGAAAGCTGGGCGGTTGCCGGTGGGTCCGGGGGCGCAACGCCCTGCCCGCCCCCCGGAATTACACGAAGAGTTTAGGTTGAGTGACCCAATTTTCGTTCTTTCTGTTGTTTTGTTCCCGCTGACGTATAAGCTGCCGACTGCCGACTGCCGGCGATCGGCGCCGCGGCTCATCTATCCGGCGCCGTGTCGCTCCGATTCTTTGAACTCCTCACCCCAGCGACCGATCCGCCGTGAGTGTGCCAGAGTCCGGACACACGATCAGCCGTGGCAGGGCGCAGGAGGAGCCGTCGTTCGACGGGCAGGGGCCCGCGGGTCCAAGCCACCCGGCTGGGCTCGCGACAGGACCCCCGCTCGGGCAGCGCTTCGCGCCGGGCGGGCCGCCGCGCGACATCCCGGCCGGGCGCCCGGCGAGCGTCCCGCTCGAGAAGCTCGCCCGGGAAGCGTACCAGCACGTGTGCGATTCGGTCGCCGCCGGGCAGAGCGAGTTCCCGCGGCTCAACGGCTTCGAGGACTGTGTCCACATCAAGAACGCCGAAGGGATCCTGGTCTACGTCAACGACGCGCACCGCGACTGGTTTACGCCCGGCGCGTCGCCGCTGGGGAGGCACTGCGAGGCCTTCCTGGACCCGGTGATCGCCGGCACGGCGGTCAAGCTGGACGAGATGGTGATGGCCGGCTGCCCGTACATCGAGTGCGAGCACTACGGGCCGGGGCCAAGCGGCGAGTCGTACCACATGCTCACGCACAAGCGGTCCCTGCGCTCGCTCGGCACGCCGGGCCTCGCGGTGCTCGGCCTCACGCGGCTGCTCGCCCACGACGGCGACGGCCCCACGCAGCAGCACGTCGACCTCGCGTGCGCGGCGGCCAAGTTCCGCGCGCTCGCCGAGAGCGACCGCGAGATCTGCCGCCTGACGGTGACCGGCGTGAGCAGCCGCGAGGTGGCCGAGCGGTTCGACATGACGACCCGCGCGATCGAGCTACGCAAGCAAAAGGCCTTCGCCGCGCTGGGCGTGGGCAAGGCGGTCGACCTCACCCGCTTGCTGGTCCGGCTGCAGGACCGGGGCTACCTCGACCTGGGCCTCTGAGGCTTTATCGGCTGGCGAAGAGCGCAAAGTAGGCTGCTGCAAGTCCGGCGAACACGCCGGCAAGAGTCGCGATCGAGTTATATCGGCTCTCCAGTTTGTCGACCCGACTCTTCAATGCGGACAACTCGCGTTCGAGGTCGTCCGACATGGCGCGCTCCGGCGATTATTAGTGTTCGGAAAGCCCTTCGGCTTGAGCTCTAGCTCGCGGGCCGACTCGATCTGCGTTCTGCGCCATCCGACCACAGCCGGCCAGCCTTAGCAAATCTTAGCTGCTGGGTCCTTCCGAATCGAGTTCGAGAGGCATCGCCCGCAGCGGACACGATCCCCCGATCTCCGACCCTCCCCCTTCTCTCCCTTCCTCGCGCCGGCCAGCCGAGCCCTCAGCGGCGGTCGCGGAGGATCTCGGCGGCCGCGTTCTTGCCGCACGCGCCCATCACGCCGCCGCCGGGGTGGCTGGCGGCGCCGCACAGGTAGAGGCCGCCGACGGGCGTGCGGTGGTCGGCCCAGCCGGCCACGGGGCGGAACGAGTAGAGCTGATTGGCGTTCATCGCGCCTTGCATGATGTTGCCCCCGGTCAGGCCGTACACCCGCTCGATGTCGAGCGGCGAGAGGACCTGCCGGTGCTCGATCGCCGCGGGCACGTTCGGCGCGTACTCGGCCAGCTTCGCGACGCAGCGGTCGGCAAACGCGTCCTTGATGTCGTCCCAGTGCGCGCCCTTCAGCCGGTACGGCGCGTACTGCACGAAGACCGAGAGGAGGTGCTTGCCCGGCGGGGCGATCGTGTCGTCGACGCTCGTGGCCATCGTGGCCTCGAGGATCGGCTCGTCCGACGGGCGGCCCAGGCGCGCGTCGTGGTACGCCTGCTCGAGGTAGTCGAGCGAGGGGGCCACGTGCATGGTGCCGTGGTGGTGCGGCGCGACCTCGCCGGGCGCGGTGGGCCGCGCGGTGAAGTTGGGGGGCTCGGCGAGCGCGAGGTTGATCTTCATCGACGCCGACGCGTAGTCGATGTTCGCGACCGCTTCGCGGAAGTCGTCGGGGAGCGAGCCGGGGTCGAGGAACTTCTCGAACGTCAGGTGCGCGTCGACTCCCGAGGCGACGACCGGCGCGTCGACGGTCGAGCCGTCTTCGAGCGTGACCCCCTTCACCCTCCCGCCGGCCGTGTTGATAGCGGCGACCGGCGCGTCGCGCGTGATCTCGACGCCCAGCTGCTCGGCCACGCGGGCGAGCGACTCGGCCAGGCCGCCCATGCCGCCGCGCACGTAGCCCCACACGCCGCGTGCGCCGCCGGCCTCGCCCATCACGTGGTGCAGCAGCACGTACGCGCTGCCGGGCGAGCTGATCGACGTGAACGCGCCGATGATGGCGTCGGTCGCGAGGGTGGCCTGGAGGGCCTCCGACTCGAACCACCGCTCGAGGATCGGCCGGGCCGCGCCGGTCAGCAGCTCGACGGCGGCCGGCTGGTCCTTGCCGAGCGAGCGGAGCGTGCGGTGGATCCGCCACAGCTTGGCGCCGTCGCGCATCCGCTTCGCCCAGCCGATGCGGCGCCAGCTGGCGGGCAGCGGCAGCGGGTCGGGGGCCGATTGGCTGAGGGTCGGCTCGAGCACCGCGGCGACGCGCTCCAGGAGCGCCTCGTAGCGGGGGAACGCGTCGGCGTCTTTGGCGCTGAACTTGCCGATCTCGCGGCGGCAGAGCTCCGCGTCGGGCCCCATCAGCAGGCTCCTCCCGTCGGGCAGCGGGGTGAAGCTGCTGGGCGTGCGGGGGAGGACCTCCAGGCCGTTCTCTTTGAGCCGCAGGTCGCCGATGATCTCGGGCAAGAAGAGGCTGATCACGTAGGCCGCGGTGCTGACCCGGTAGCCGGGCCAGACCTCCTCGGTCGTGGCCGCGCCGCCGAGCACGCCGCGCCGCTCGAGCACGCGCACGCGCTTGCCGGCCTTGGCCAGGTAGCACGCGCAGACGAGGCCGTTGTGGCCCGCGCCGATGACGACCGCGTCGTAGGGGCCGGAGGAGTTGGGCATCGCGATCGGTTCTCGGGCGTTGGCAGCCAGCGGCGAAACGCGGGGGCGCGCAGAACCCGCCGCCACACGCTGGGGATCATCGGCCGCCGGGGCGAGGGGACCTGATCAGCTGCGGAGAATATTCGGCTTGCGCGGGTTGAGCCTAAGCTAGCAGCAGCGGCGGCGCCGTCACTCGGCGTTGGCGCCGATCGGCTCGGCGCTGGCGATGTTGAGCAACCCGAGCGTGACATTCCGCATCGCGCCCCGGCGGGGAACCATCACGGTGACCTCGTAGTCCGAGACCATCATGAACTCCGGCCGCATGACGTCGAAGACCTCGCCGTTGTTCATCGTCAGGCGGAGCGGGCAGTGCTGTTCGAGGCCGCGGAGCGTTTCGGCTTCCATGGGCGTGGCTGGCTCTGGGGGGCGTGGGCGTGTGATGCCGCGGTGGGGTTCGGGTAGGATTGCAGCTCGCCATCTTAACCAGCAGCACCATCGTATTCTCACCATGCGTATGAACGGACACCCGATCGCGACCGCACTCGCCTTTCTGACCACGCTCCTTTGCTGCCCCATGACCCTAGCCGCCGAAATCGACTACCCCGAAACGCCCCGCGAAGAGGCTGTCGACACGTACAAGGGCCCCGACGGCGAGGCGATCGAGGTCCGCGACCCGTACCGCTGGCTCGAGGCCGACGTGCGCGAGTCGGACCGCGTCGCCGAGTGGGTCAAGCAGCAGCAAGCGGTGACCGACGCGTACCTCGACAGCCTGCCGGAGCACGAGGCCTTCGTGCGGCGGCTCACCGAGCTGTGGAACTACGAGCGCCGCGGCGCGCCGCGGCGCGTGGGCAAGCCGGGCGTGGCCGCTCGGCGCTACACGTACTCGCAGAACGACGGCCTGCAAGACCAGGCGGTCGTCTACCTGACCGACGCGCCGGGAGTCGACGGGCGCGTGCTGCTCGACCCCAACCAGTGGAGCGACGACGGCACGGTCGCGCTCGCCGGCTACTCGCCGAACTACCAGGGCACGCTGATCGCCTACCAGCGTAGCGAGGCCGGCAGCGACTGGCGCACGATCCGCGTGATGGTGATCGACTCCGGCGAGCAGCTCGAGGAGGAGCTGAAGTGGGTCAAGTTCGGCGGCGTGCGATGGACGCCCGACGGGATGGGCTTCTACTACAGCCGCTACCCCGAGCCGGAGGAGGGCGCCGCGTACCAGGCCGCCGCGCTCAACCGGAAGCTCTGCTACCACAAGCTGGGCCAGCCGCAAGCGAAGGACAAGGTCGTCTACGAGAACGCCGAGCACCCCGACTACTCCAGCGGCTTGTGGCTCACCGAGGACGGCCGCTGGGCCGTGGTGGTAGAGAGCCAAGGGACCGACAACCAGAACCGCCTGCTCGTCCGCCGCGCGGACCGCCCCCTGGGCGACGACCCGGCCGGCGGCTGGACCGTGCTGGTCGACGACTTCGAGAACGAGTTCTCGCCGTTCGCGACCGTTGGCGACCGGCTCTACCTCCTCACGGACCACCTCGCGCCGCGTCGGCGGGTCGTGGCGTTCGACCTGGCGAAGGCCGGCGAGGGGGCGTTCCGCGACTCCCTGGTAGAGATCATTCCCGAGAGCGAAGCGACGCTCGAGTCGGCGTCGTTCGTGGGCGGGGTGCTGTTCGCGGAGCGGCTCGAGGACGTGGCCGCCGCGGTCGGGCGCTACACGCCCGAGGGCGAGCCGCTCGGCCCGGTGGAGCTGCCGGGGGTAGGGAGCGTGAGCGGCTTCGGCGGCTGGCAAGACGCCATGGAGACCTTCTACCGCTACACGAGCTACGACACGCCGCCGACGATCTACCAGTACGACATCGCCAGCGGCGAGTCGACCGAGCTCTTCCAGCCCAACGTGGGCGTGGACCTGTCGCAGTTCACGGTGCGGCGAGAGTTCTACGAGTCGAAGGACGGCACGCGCGTGCCGATCTTCCTCACGCACCGCAAGGACCTGGAGCTCGACGGGGAGAACCCGACGATCTTGTACGGCTACGGGGGCTTCACCATCTCGCTCACTCCGGGCTACTCCTCCAGCCGCGTCGCGTGGCTCGAGCGGGGCGGGGTGTACGCGGTGGCGAACCTGCGCGGCGGCGGCGAGTACGGCGAGCCCTGGCACGAGGCCGGCAAGCTGCAGAACAAGCAGAACGTGTTCGACGACTTCATCGCGGCCGCCGAGTGGCTGGTCGACCAGAAGATCACCAGCCCGGAGCACCTGGCGATCCAGGGGGGCAGCAACGGCGGGCTGTTGGTCGGCGCGGCGATCACGCAGCGGCCCGAGCTGTTCGGCGCGGCCGTGCCCGCGGTCGGCGTGATGGACATGCTCCGCTTCCACACGTTCACCGCCGGGCAGTTCTGGCGCGACGAGTACGGGTCGGCCGACGACCCGCAGATGGTCCGCTACCTGATGGGCTACAGCCCGTACCACAACGTGCGGCCGGGGGTCGCGTACCCGGCCACGCTGGTGACCACGGCCGACACCGACGACCGCGTGGTGCCGATGCACAGCTTCAAGTTCGCCGCCGCGTTGCAGCACGCGCAGCAGAACAGCGAGGCCACGCCAGAGAACGGCGCTCGGGACGACGGGGCCGCCAACCCGCTGCTGATCCGCATCGAGTCCCGCGCGGGCCACGGCGCCGGCACGCCGACCTCGAAGCTGATCGAACGCACGGCCGACGTGTGGGCGTTCTTGTGGGAGCACGTGGGGCCCGGCGGCGGCGGCGAGTAGCCTTGCCGGCCTCGCTCAGACCCGCCGCGCCGGAGCCGATGGCGTCAGCCATCGGAGACCGCCGCACTCAGAGATAGATGACGCGCGAACGAAAGTCGTCGGCGGTCATCGACACGCACATTTCGTCGATCGCAACGACCACTCTGCCAAAGTGGGTCGTGGATCGACAGAAGATGATCCCGGGGTGGTCGGCGTCGGCTGCCGCTATCGCCAGGAAGTCGTCGTCGGCCGTGATCAGCACGCGGCCTTCGGACTTCGCAAACGCCACTTGCTCGAGGTCAGACGCCGCGATCAGCCCTTGCTCGGGCGTCGTCGAGCAATCGCGGTTGCGCGCGCGGAGGCCCTTCGCGATCTTCGCCGTGACGCTCTCGTCAAGGTGAAACTTCGGCTTGTCCGGCATCGGCCTCTGCCCGATCGTCGGCTGCCTGCTCGACGGTCAACTGCTCGCGTAGCGACTCGGCGTAAGAAGCGTCCTCGTGGATCTGCTTCCAGACCGCTTCGCGGTGCTCGTGAAAGAACGCCAGCGCGGCGTAGACCTGGGCGAGGGTCAGGTGCGGAAAATGCTCGCCGGCGATGTCCTCGGCCGTTGCCCCGAACCGCTCGTGAAGGATCACGATGTCCTGCACGCGCACACGGGTCCCCACCACGAACGGCCGCTCTTCACCCCGTCGGGTCGGCCGGAGCTCCACGTATTGTGGCAGGGTGCTGTGCATAGAGGCATTCTACGTTGACGCACGAACCGATACGAGTTTTTCACGGAGAGCCGCGACTGTCCGGCGGACGCAATGGCGGTCGGCCTCGCGATACCAATGCTGCCGTCGTTACGCCCTCCGTCACTCAAACTCCACACAGATCGGCGACGGCACGTACGCCGATTGGCGGATGAACTGCAGCGCCCCGCTCTGGGGGTTGATCTCGAACGCCGCCACGGTGTGGCTGTCGGCGCCGGCGGCTAGCAGCCATTTGCCGCTGGGGCTCAAACCAAAATTGCGGGGCCAGCTGCCGCGGATCGGTTCGACCTGAACCTGCTTGAGCTTGCCGGTGGCGTCGTCGATGGCGAACACCGTCACCGAGTCGTGCCCGCGGTTGCTCGCGTAAAGAAAGCGCCCGGTCGGGTGCACGCGGATCTCGCCCGCGGTGTTGCTGCGTTCGTGGTCGATCTGTGCTTGGCTGAGCGTGGGCACGGTCTCGATCATGGTGAGCTCGCCGGCGTCGGCGTTGTACGCCAGCGCGGTCACGCTCATCGCCAGCTCGTTGACCACGTAGCCCCACTTGCCGCTCGGGTGGAACTTCAGGTGCCTCGGGCCGCTACCCGCCGGGGTCGCGACCGAGCCGTGCGGCATCAGCCGCGCGGAGCCCGGGTCGAGCTTGTGCACGAACACCCGGTCCGCGCCAAGGTCGGGCACGACCGCGTAGCGGTTGTCGGGCGTGGTGAACACGGAGTGGGGGTGGCACGCGTCCTGCCGGTCGGCGACCACGCCGGAGGGCTGGTCGTGCTTGAGCAGCGACGTGCGCATGCCGATCGAGCCGTCCTCCTTCAGCGGGTAGGAAGCGACCGACCCGCCGCCGTATTGGGCCGACAGCAGCACGCCGCCGGTGGGGTCGACCGACACGTGCGTGGAGGAGCCGTCGCCGGACTCGCGCTCGTTGAGCTTCTCGAGCTTCGGCGGGCCGCCGCCGGAGCGGACGATCCGCCACGCGACGACTCCCTGTGGGCTGGTCGAGTAGAGCACGTCGAGTTTCGGGTGCCTAGCGAGGAAGCCGGGCTTCTCGGCCTCGGCGGCCAGGCTGGACTCGGATAGCACGCCGCTGGAGTCGTCGAGCGTCAGGTGGTACACGCCCCGGCTCGGGCTGCCGCCGGTCGTGTCGGTGCCGATCCAGACGTCCACTTGTTGGCCGGTTGCCGTCATCACAGCGCTCATGGATAGCAGGTAAGTGAGGGCTATTCGCATTACCATCGCCCCAAGGTCTGACAGTTAGTAGGAACCACGACGGGCGCGACGGCCCCGCGCCTGGAGAGCGCCGGTTTAGCAATGTCCGCCAACTTCTCTTCTGTCAAATCCCCGGGGCGCGGTTGAGCGCCTCGAGAGGATTCGTCGTGCCCTTCGTGCCGGTCGTGGTCATCTCCACTTTCCGAATCAACCGAGTCCGACGGTGACGGTCTTCGTTTCGAGGTAAGCGTCGAGGCCCGCGGCGCCCTTCTCGCGGCCCACGCCGGACTGCTTGTAGCCGCCGAACGGCGCGGCCGCGTCGAAGTTGTCGTAGCAGTTGACCCACACGGTCCCCGCGCGGAGCTGCGCGGCCAGGCGGTGGGCTTTGGACACGTCGCGTGTCCACACGGCCGCCGCGAGGCCGTACGGCGTGTCGTTCGCGCGCGCGGCGACCTCGTCGACGTCCGAGAATTTTAGCACGCTCATCACCGGGCCGAAGATCTCCTCGCGGGCGATCCGCATGTCGTCCCGCACGCCGGTGAAGAGCGTGGGCTCCACGAAGTAGCCCTTCTCGCCGAAGCGGCCGCCGCCGGTCACGCACTCGGCGCCCTCTTCCTTGCCGTAGCCCACGTACCGCATCACCTTGTCGAACTGGGCCGCGTCGACCTGCGGGCCTTGCTCGGTCGCGGGGTCGAACGGGTCGCCCAGCCGGCGCTCGGCGTTCTTGGCGGCCAGGCGGTCGACGAACTCGTCGTGGATCGCGTCGGCCAGGTAGAGCCGGCTGCCGGCCACGCAGCACTGCCCCTGGTTGAAGTAAAGCGCGAAGTGCGCGCCGTCGACGGCCGCGTCGAGGTCGGCGTCGGCGAGTACGATGTTGGGGCTCTTGCCGCCGAGCTCGAACGTGACGCGTTTGAAGGTCTCGACCGCTTCGCGCTGGATCGTCTTGGCCGTCTGCCCTTCGCCGGTGAACGCGATCTTGTCCACGCCCGGGTGCCGCACCAGCGCGGCGCCGGCGGTGGGCCCGTAGCCGGGGACCACGTTGATCACGCCGGGCGGGAAGCCAACCTCGGCCGCGAGCTGGGCCATCCGCAAACAGGTGAGCGGCGTCTGCTCGGCCGGCTTCATCACGATCGTGCAGCCGGCCGCGAGCGCGGGCCCCCACTTCCACGCGGCCATCAACGCGGGGAAGTTCCACGGGATGATCTGCCCGACCACGCCGACCGGCTCGCGGAGCGTGTAGCAGAAGTAGTCGCCGCGGATCGGGATCGTGTCGCCCTGGATCTTGTCACACCAACCGGCGTAGTAGCGGAGGCAGTCGACCACGAGCGGCAGGTCGGCGCCGCGCGAGTCGCTGATCGGTTTGCCGTTGTCGAGGGTCTCCAGCGCGGCCAGGTAGTCGATCTCTTCCTCGATCAGGTCCGCCAAACGGTGCACCAGCTTGCCGCGGTCGCGCGCGTCCATCGTGCGCCACGGCCCGGAGTCGAACGCGCGCCGGGCGGCCTTCACGGCGCGGTCGATGTCCTCGGCGTCCCCCTCGGCGACCTCGGCGATCACTTCCTCGGTGGCCGGGTGGATTGTGGCGAAGGTCTTGCCGCTCGCGGCGTCGACCCACTGGCCATCGATGAAGCACTGCGTCTGCTTCACAGCAGGGCGCGGGACGGGCTGGGCGACGGTCGCCATAGCGGTGGCCTCCTGGGCGGTGAGAGAAGAGAGCGTCGGCTCCCCGCCGAGTCTATCGCGACCGAGCCGATGCTGTCACGCGGGGCGGCTGGGGACCCCCCGACACGCGCACGGGTCGCGCCAGCCATGGCGGCCTCGACGGCGGTCTCGACGGCGGGGTCGGCCGCGGCGCCAGCGGCGCCAGCGGGGTGTTCGGCGTTGTGGGCGACACGCGGCGCCACTAAGCTCCGCGGCCTTACCCGCTGCTGCCCCGCCCCCTGTCCCCCACCGAGGAGCGTCAAGGACGACGCCCCATGAGCGCCCAACCAACACCCGTCACCCGAACCGCCAACCAACAGCTAGGCACGCCGCAGCGGATCGCCGCGGCGCGCGAGGTCATGCGGCTCGAGGCGATCGCGTTGTGGAAGCTGTCGCAGCAGCTCGGCGAGGAGCTCGGCGACGCGATCGCGCTGATGGAGCACTGCGCCGGCTCGGTGATCGTGACCGGCATGGGCAAGGCCGGGCTGGTGGGTCGCAAGATCGCCGCCACGCTCGCGTCGACCGGCCAGCCGAGCCACTTCCTCCACCCGGCCGAGGCCTTCCACGGCGACCTGGGCCGCGTCCGCGACGGCGACCTCGTGCTCGCGCTCTCCCAGAGCGGCGAGACCGCCGAGGTCACCCAGCTGCTGCCGAGCCTGCGCGAGATGGGCGCGCCGATCATCGCGATCACCGCTAGCCGGCAGAGCACGCTCGGCTTGGCCGCGCGGGTCGTGTTGCCGCTAGGCCAGCTCGACGAGGCCTGCTCCCTCGGCCTCGCCCCCAGCACCAGCACCACGGCGATGCTCGCCATCGGCGACGCGGTCGCGCTGGTGCTCAGCGCGGCCCGCGGCTTCGCCGCCGAGGACTTCGCCCGGTTCCACCCGGGCGGGGCGCTCGGGCGGAAGCTCGCGCGGGTCGCCGACGAGATGCGCCCCCTAGCCGAGTGCCGCGTGGCCCGCGTCGGGCAGACGGTCCGCGAAGCGATCGTCGCCACGAGCCGCCCGGGGCGGCGGACCGGCGCGGTGATGGTGCTCGACGCCGAGGGGCGCTTGGCCGGTTTGTTCACCGACAGCGACCTGGCGCGCCTGCTCGAGACTCGCGACCTGGCCACGCTCGACACGCCGATCGACCAGTTCATGGTGCGCGACCCGACGACGATCTCGCCGCGCGAGCGGATGACCGACGCGGTGCGGGTGCTGGCCGATCGCAAGTTCAGCGAGCTGCCGGTCGTCGACACGGAGGGCCGAGCGGTCGGCCTTGTCGACGTGACCGACGTGCTCTCGCGCGACACGGTGACCGACGCCGCGCCGCCGACCGCCAAACCGCCCGCGGCGATCCGGCTCTTCGCCGCCGAAGACGTCTTCGCCGCTGGCTGACGAACCCTAGCCTCCGGCCTCCCGCCTCCAGCCTCTGGCCTGTCCCTTGTTCCGCCTGCTGCTGACCGACGTCGACGGCGTGCTGACCGACGGCTCGCTGTCGTTCAGCGCCGAGGGCGTCGAGACGAAGACCTTCCACGTTCGCGACGGCCTCGGCGTGCGGCTGTGGCAACGCGCGGGCGGAAGAGTCGGGATCGTGACGGGCCGCGCGTCGGCGGTGGTCGAGCGCCGCGCGGAGGAGCTCGACATCGCGATCGTCAAGCAGGCGGTCAAGGAGAAGCTGGCGATCGTCGAGGACATCGCGGCGGCCGAGGGGCTCTCGCTCGCGGAAATCGCGTACGTGGGGGACGACCTGCCCGACCTGCCGGTGATCCGCGCGGTCGGCTTCGGCGCGGCGGTCGCCGACGCGGCGCCCGAACTCTGCGAGGCGGCCGACTACGTGACCACGCTCCCCGGCGGCCGCGGCGCGTTCCGCGAGGTGGTCGAGAAGCTGCTGAAGGACGCCGGGCAGTGGGAAACGGCTACGGGGCCGCTGCACGGTTAGGTTCACCACGGAGAGCGCGGAGCACGCACAGGAAAAAGAGGATGATTGGCAGGTATCTCGTACCGTTTGGCCTCATCGGGTGCTGCGTCGCCGGGGCCGACGCCCCCTGGGCCAGTGCTCCATTGCCAAGCGGCGAACTAGCCCAATCATCTGACGCAACTTTTCGCTTTGGCGACTCGCCAGTTGGCAGCGCGGCGCCGGCGGCGAGGCGGGATGATTCCGCAACCGCTCCGTCCGACAGCAAGCCGGAAGCGACAAAGTCCCTCCGAGCGAGCTTCTCGTCGGCCTATCCGATTCTCGATCAGCAGCTACCCAGCCCTAGCGACCCGCTCGCCACGCGCCGCCCTACGGCCGCCTTGTATCAAGCGAGGGCAATTGGCGAACCGGCTGAACCGAAAGCGATTTTTATTAGTTCCTTCGCGTTGCAGCGTTAACCGCACCGTCTCCGCGTCCTCCGCGCTCTCCGCGGTGAATCCCCTGACCCGCCTGAAGCACGCCGCCGTGACGCTCGTCGCCACCCTCGTGGCGTACCAGCTCTATTTGTTGGTGGTCGTGCCGCTGGTCGAGCCCACCCTGCCGGTGCGGCCGTTCGACCCGGCGACCGAGGCCGAGTGGCAGGGGGGGAAGGCGGCCGTCGGGCGGTACCAGCGGATGCTCGCCCACTATTTGCCGGAGGGCCACTGGGCGCTGGCAGGCTCGCCGCAGGTGTATGAGTACGGGCCGGTCGTGTTCGTTCTGGAGGACTTCAAGCCGCTGGCGGACAGCCGCGTCGAGCTGACCAAGTCGCTCCTCGTGGCGTTCCCCACGCCACGCGAGCCCGGCCAACCGCCGCCGCGCGACGCGATCGTCGTGGAGCCGCCGCCACGGGCGGTCATCAAGTTCGACAAGTTCGACCCGAGCCTCGCCTTCTCAGGCGGCGACATCGGCCGGCCCGTCGAGGGCTACTTCCCGGGCCCACTGGTCGTCCGCAGCGACATGGCCGAGGAGGGCCCGGCCGACGACCTGCGGCTGGTGACACGCGACCTGCGGTTCAACCCGACGATGGTCTGGACCACGGCCGAAGTGTCGGTGCGGATCGGGAGCCACTCGCTCGCCGGCCGCCACCTCGAGTGCCGGTTCGTACGCGAGGCGCACGCCGGCGCGTCGGACCTGCCGGTGGCCGGCGTCGACACGCTCGAGCTACGCGAGGACGTCCGCCTGCTGATCGACTCGGCCGAGCTCGGCCTCGACCCGGCGCCGCAGCCGCTGCCGCGGCGGAGCGTCGCGCGGGGGTCGGTCTACGAGCCACGCGGCGGGGTCCGGCTGGCCGCCGCACAGGCGCCCGCCGGGGGGCGGTACGCGGAGGTCACTTGCGACGGGCCGCTGACGTTCGATTTCACTCGGTTCGTCGCCTCGCTGACGGAGAACGTCGTCGCGACGTTGCCGCAACCCGAGGCCGGTAGCGACCAGCTCACTTGCGCCGCGTTGCGGCTGTACCTTGGCGACGGCAGCGGCGCGCCGGCCGAGATCAACCCGCGCGACGAGCCCGACCTGGCCCGCCGCCAGAGCCGCACGCTGGCCGGCCTGCGCCCCGAGCGGGTCGAGGCGCTCGGCAAGCCGGTGCGGATCGACTCCCCGTCGCGCCAGGCCGCGCTGCGCGGCGAGCGCGTCGTGGCGTGGCTCGGCCGCCGCAAGGTCCGCGTCGAAGGCGCGCCGGCCTCGCTCGCCCAGGGGCTCAGCGAGGCCCGCGCTGCGCTGCTCGAGTACGAGGCCCCCGAGCCGGGCTCCGGCCGCGCGATCGGCGACCTGACCGCGGGCGGGCCGGGTTGGCTGCGGGTGGTCCCGTCGGCCGACGATCCCGAGCGCGTGTACCAAGCCCGCTGGCACGCCGCGCCGGGCCGCTCGCCGAGCGTCACCGTGCGGCGCGACGCGCGGGGCGAGCCGCTGCTTAAGATGGTTGGCAGGCCCGAGATCGCCGCCGCGGGGCTCGGCCGCGTGCAGGCCGACCAGATCACCGCGCGGCTCGCCGAAGTCCCCGCCGACGGCGACGACGGCCCCGCCCTGGAGATCGGCGGCGACCAGGCCGCGCTGCTCTTGCGGCGGATCGACGCGATCGGCGCGGTCGACTTCTCCGGCGAGCAACTCACCGGCCACGCGGACAGCCTCACCACGCTGGTGCGGCACACGCCGCTGGAGGGCGCCGGCGACGGGCCGGGGCTGGTCGCGTCCGATGGGGGCGCCGCGCCGAACGACCCTACGCGGGACGGCGCCCGCTACGAGCTACGCACGCGATCGATCCAGATCGACTTGGGCATGGCCGGCCAGCGTGTCGCGCCGATCGGCGTGGTGTGCGACGGCGGCGTGCGGCTGGAGCAGCAGCCGACCGACCCGTCGGCCACGCCGCTGCGGATCGTCGGCCAGCAGCTGCGTGTCGATCGGCTCGACCGCCGCGGGGCCGCGCGGCTGACGCTCGCTGGGCCCAGCAGCGACCAACAAGACGCGCTCGCCGAGATCCAATCGGACGGCCTCCGCGTGTGGGTCCGCGACGTGCACATCGACCAGGCGGCGGGCCGCGCGTGGACCGAGGGGGAGGGCCGCGCGCTCGTGCGGCTGCCGTCGGACGACCCGCAGCGCCGCCTCGGCGGCGAGGCCACCCTCCGCTGGCGTGGCGGCATGGACTTCGACGGCCGCCGGCTGGCCGTCAAAGACGACGTGTTCGCCGAGTCGGCCGACGGCTGGCTCCGCTGCCGCACGATGTCGGCCGTGCTCGCTTCGCCGATCGACCTGGCCAACCCCGGGGGGAGCGGCCCAGAGGGTCCCGCCGCTGTGGAGATCGGCCGCGTCGACTGCCAAGGGGGCGTGACCATCGATTACCGCACCGCCGACGAAGCGGGCCAACGCTCGCACGAGCGGGCCCGGCTCGAGAGCCTCTCCTACGACCGCCAAACCGGCGCGATCGCCGGTGAGGGGCCGGGCACGATCCGCTCGGTCCGGCTCGCCGAGGGGGGCCTGCCCACCCCCGGCGCCGGGGCGGGCGCGAGCCTCGGCTTCTTGCGGGTCGACTTCCGCGACGCGCTGGAGGGCAACGCCGAGGACCGCCGCGCGCGGTTCGTCGGCGCCGTGCAGGCGGTCTACGGGCCGGTCCTCGCGTGGGAGCAGCAGCTGCCGCTCCGCTCGCCCGACGGCGTGCCGCCCGACGCGGTCGAACTCACGTGCAGCGAGCTGCGCGTGCTGGAGAGCCCGGCCGCTTCGCTCGCGCGGGGCGCCAACGGCGGCGCGCCGCTGGGCCCCGTCGAGTTGCGGGCGCTGGGTGGTGTGCGGATCGACGCGGCGCCCGGGGCCGAGGGGGGCAAGCTGATCGCCGAGGCCGCGATGGCGACCTACTCGCAAGCGGCGGACCGCTTCGTGCTGGAGGGGGACGCCAACCAGCTCGCCCGCCTGTGGTTCCGCGCCGACGCCACGCAGCCGTTCACGCCCGCCGCCGCGCACAAGCTGACGCACTACGTGAAGGCCGAGCGGACGATCATCGACGACCTCCGCGGCGTGCGCTACCAAGCCGACGGCGCCCGAGCGACCGGCGCCGCCCCGTCCCCGCGGTGAGTTTTACGCGAGCAGCGCGACGAGCATGCCGGCGGCCATTAGGGCCATCGCGCTGTTTTCGACGATCGTCACGACAGACATCGGCAGGTTGAACACCGTGCCGAGGCACGCGCACTGGATCGTCTGGCCGCTGCGGACCGTGCGGACCACGCCGACCAGGCCGACGAGCATGACGACGATCGTCAGCGTGTTGGCCACGACCGGCGCCGCGAGGCTCACGTACAGCAGCCCGAGGCCCAGCTCGATCCACGGGTACCAGAGCGCGTACGCCCGCGACCGCTTCGCGACGATGTCGTAGCGGCCGAACGCGTCGGCGAACGCGGGGATGTCGAGCAGCTTGAAGAACGCGAAGCCGATGAAGAAGTAGCCCATGAAGTAGCTCATCGCCCGCATCGGGTCGAAGCCGGGGTGGGCCGCTTCGGTGAGGCCGGCCGCGCCGAGCACGTACGCGAGCACGAGCGCCAGCGGCTTGTAGTTCGCCAGGCGGAGCGCAGAGGGGGACTCTTCGCCGGCCCCCGCGTGGTGGTGCGACTCCTGGCGCGTGGGACCGCCGTCGGCCTCGGTCGTTTGGGCGGTGGTCGATGGGTCGGCCGGCTGCGCCCCATCGATACGCTGGGCCGAGAAGCCGGCCTCGTCGAGCAGGCCGACGACCACGTCGGGGTCGGCGCCGTTCGCCGTCGACACCCGCAGCAGCTTGCGTTGGTCGTCCAGGTCGGCGGACCAACGCTCGACGGTCGGCTCGGCGTCGAGCTTCGGGCCGACCTTCGTCAGACAGCTCTGGCACTTCATGCTGGTCGAATAGGTGGCGTCCATCGTGCGGCCTCCCGAGCTGTCGAAACGGCGCTAGATCAGCGCGACAGGGCTTGGAGGTGCAAGATTGGCGCCAAGGCGGACCGGCGAGGCCCCGCGGCTTGTGAGGGCCTCAGCCTGCGTTTCAGACGGCCTTGTCGCATTAGAACGCGAGTTCCTCGGTCGGGCGGTCGTCGGCGTCGCCGCTGGTGGACCAACTCTTCACGAAGCAGCGGTCGAGCTTGTACTGCAGATAGCACTTCGGCGTACCGCTATCGGCCTCGGATCGCTCGGCGAAGGCCAAGTCCGTGGCGGCCGCCTGCAACTCGCCGACGCCGATGTTGATGTCGGCCGTGCCGCCCTTCTCGCCGCTTTCTTTCATCTCGCGCTCCACGCCGAACGAGAACGAGTCGGCGACGAACCAGTCGTTGGCGCCGTCGTCCGCGGGAGCGGTTGCGAGGACCACGCCGGCGTCGGCGGCCATCATGGATCGCGACTCGAGCGGCTGGAATACGCGGGGCTTACGGTGAGCATTCATCGTGAGATTCCGGTGAGGGGATAGCCGAGGGGCGACGCGTCACCCACGCGCCGCCCCGTGAGGGGAATCACCCCCAGCCGCCGGCGCCCGACAGGCTCGCCGGATAAATTCGCCTGCTGCGGGGGCTTCCCTGCGGGAGCACCGCCACCCGCCCCACTTGGCGCCTGCCACGCTCTACCCACTTCCGATCGCGATGCTCTACGTGTACTACAGCGACCACGTGTCGCTGCCGCTGCCGGACAAGCACCCTTTTCCGCGAAACAAGTACCGCCTGGCGCGGGAGCGTGTCGAGCGGCTCGCCGAGGGGCTGCCGATCGAGCTACGCGCGGCGCCGCTGGCGACCGACGAGGAGCTGCTGCGGGTCCACACGGCCGACTACGTGCGCCGCGTCCGCGACGGCGAACTGTCGACGCTGGAGCAGCGGCGGATCGGCTTCCCCTGGTCGCCCGGCTTCGTCGAGCGGCAGCTCGCTTCGACCGGCGCCACGCTCGCGGCGGGCCGCGCGGTGTTCGCCGCACGCGAAGGGGGCCGCTCCGCGTGGGGCGCGCACCTGGCGGGGGGCACGCACCACGCGTTCCCCGATTGGGGGCAGGGCTTCTGCGTGTTCAACGACATGGCGGTCGCCGTCCGCACGCTCCGCGCGGAGGGCCGCTTCGGGCGCGCGATGATTGTCGACCTCGACGTGCACCAAGGCAACGGCACCGCGCAGATCTTTACGGGCGACGCCGACACGTTCACCGTGAGCGTGCACGGCGAGAAGAACTTCCCGCGCGACAAGGTCCCCAGCGACCTCGACACGCCGCTCCCCGACGGCTGCGCCGACGCGGAGTACCTCGCCGCCGTCGAGGCGACGCTCGCCGAGGCCTTCGCCCGCTTCGCGCCCGAGGCCCTCTTTTACACGGCCGGCGCCGACCCGTACGAGCACGACCGGTACGGACGCATGAAGGTCACCAAAGAGGGCCTCCGTAGCCGCGACGAGCTGGTCGCAGCCGCGGCGCGCGAGCGCGATTTGCCCTTGGTCGCCGCGATGGGCGGAGGCTACGCGCGCGACGTGGAGGCGGTGGCGGACATCTACGCGGCGACGATCGAAGTGCTGGCTGCCGCGGGGAACAGCTGATCGCTGAGGTATACTAAGGCGGCGCCGGAGACCCGATCCCTGAGCGAGCCCTCACTTCGCCGAGGAAGATAAGGGAACTCGTAGCGGAACTAGAGAGGGCAGGTTTCGGGCTTGTCGCCGGCGGCAAGGGATCTCACAGGAAGTTAACCCATCCGAAGTTTGTAGGCGCCGTAACGCTTAGCGGAAAAGACGGCGACGACGCGAAGCGGTACCAAGAGAAGCAGGTTAGGCGAGCGATCGAGGAGATCCTGAAGTGAAAGCAAGCGACCGCTACCACAAATGGGTTGAATGGAGCGACGAGGACCAGGTCTACATCGGACGCTGCCCCGATTTGATCACGGGGATCCACGGCGACGACCCGGTGCGGGTCTATCAGGAGCTCGAGGAAGTCACCGAACAAGTCGTGCAGCACCTTCTCGACACGGGCCGCGAGCTGCCGACGGCTGTCACGCGGCCGATGCGTGAGGTGGTCTAACCCCACGCTGTGTCTGCGGCGTGCGGCGATCGTGGCGGAAGCGGCGTGCGACCATCGCCCGGATGGGTCGACGCCCAGCTTAGCGTTCCCGAATGATGCTCGTGAGCAGCGGCCCCGGTTGCGTCTTCACTCCGGCAGCCGCCCTGTCTCGACCGCTGGCCACTCGCCGGTCAGCGACTCGAGGAACGCGACCAGGTCCGCTTGCTCCGCGTCGGTCAGGTCGAGCGGGGTTAGCAGGGGGCTCAGGTAGCGGTGCTCCAGGCCGCCCGCGACGTACCACGCGACGACCTCCTCGAGCGTGTCGACCGAGCCGTCGTGCATGTAGGGGGCGGTCTGGGCGATGTTGCGGAGGGTGGGGGTCTTGAACGCGCCGCGGTCGGCCTCGTCGCCGGTGACCTGGTACCGTCCCCAGTCGATGGCGCGCTCGAGTTCGCGCGGCAGGGGCTCGCCGTCGGCCAATCGGGCGAGCGGCGCCATGCCGACGCCCAGGTTGTGGTAACGCTCGTCGGTGAAGTTCGCGCCGGCGTGGCACAGCGTGCAGCCGGTGCGGTCGCTGTAGAAGAGCTCCGCGCCGCGTCGGGCCGCGTCGGGCAGCGGGTCGGCCTCGGCGGCCGCGCGGAGCCTGCTTAGCCGCGCGATGAGGTCGGCGTCGTACTCCGGGTCGAGCGGCTCGCCCGCGACGGCCGCTTCGAGGGTCTCGAGCCGCTGGCGGTGGTCCCACGCGTTGGGGCCGCTGACGATCGCCCGCTCGAAGGCGGCCAACGCGCGGCCGGCGTTCTCGATCGTCACGCCTGTTGCATCAACCCCCTCGCCGAACACGCTCTCGAACTGCAAGCGGTAGCCCTCGACCTCGCGCAGCAGGTCGACGACCACTCCGTGCGAGAGGCCCATCTCGGCCGGGTTCGCCATCGGGCCGATCGCCTGGGCTTCGAGCGAGTCGGCGCGGCCGTCCCAGAACTGCTCGGTCGAGAACAGCCGGTTCGCGGCGGTGGGCGCGTTGCGGGCGCCGAGCTGGCCCCGCACGCCCGCCGACACCCGCTCGGGCCGCGCCCAGCCGTGCTCCGGCGCGTGGCACGAGGCGCAGGAGATCGTCCCGTCGCTCGACAGCCGCGTGTCGAAGTAGAGCTGGCGGCCGAGCTCGATCTTCGCGCGTGTGAGCGGGTTCGCGGCGAGCCCCTCCAGGTTCGGCGCGCCGGCGTCGAGGCCGACGGGCAGCTCCGGGGTGAGCACGCGGTGGTTCTCGGGCGCCGCGAGCCAGGCCTTGATCTGGCCGACGGTGAGCGGCCCTTCGCCCCGCACGCCGGTCAGCAGCTCGCCCTCGCCGAGGCGGACGCTTTCGGGCAGCGGGGCGTCGGCGCGCGCAGCGGCTGGCGCCGCGCAAAGGACGACGGCGGCCAGCAGGACGGCTCGCATAGCGAAGGGGGTTGCCTCAGCCGGCGAGCTTCTTCAGCTCGGCGATCGCGGTCTCGTAGTCTGGCTCGTCGGTCACCTCGTCGACGTACTGCGCGTAGGTGACCTTGCCATCGGCGGCCAGCACGAAGACCGCGCGGCACTCGATCTTCAGCTCCTCGATCAGCGTGCCGTAGGCCTTGCCGAAGCTGCGGTCTTGGTAGTCGCTGGCCACACGCAGGTTCTTGATCGACTCGGCGCCGCAGAAGCGGTTCATCGCGAAGGGCAGGTCGGCGCTGATCGTCACGGCGTGGACCTTGTCGCCCAACTCGCCGAGCTGGTCGTTGAACTTCTTTGTCTGGGTCGCGCACACGCCGGTGTCCAGCGACGGCACCACGCTGATCAGCGTGGGCTTGCCTTTCAGGTCGGCGAGGGTCAGCGTCTGCATGCCCCCTTCGAAGTAGTGCGTGGTGAAGTCGGGCGCGGGCTGGCCCGCGTCGACCGCTTGGCCGGCGAGGGTCATCGGCGCGCCCTTGAACGTGACGGCTCCGGAGCGGGACATGCGTTTCTCTCCTCGGTGGAGGGGCGGTTGGAAGTGCGCGGTGTGGGCGGTTGCAGTATCTAGCCCCACGCGCGGCGGGCAAAGGCCCCGGCGGCGGGTCTCAGCGGCCGACGGCCCGGCGGTAGCACCAGTCGAACAGCGCTCGCCACTCGGCGCGCTGCACGGCTTGGCAAGCGTCGGCCTCGGGCCCGCCGGCAGCGGCGACCGCGTGGACCTTTTCTACGAAGGCCAGCGGGTCCCACTTGCCGCCCAGCGCGCACTCCACCGTTTCGGGATGCTCGGCGGCCGCCGATGCGACGATCGAACCGACCGGGTGGTCCCCCACGCGGCGGAACCAGTACTTGGCGTTGCCGTAGTCGCCCTCGCGGCGGTGGACCACGCCGTGCCAGTAGCTGCCCTCGGGGGTGAGGGCCTCTTGGCTGAGGGCATGGGCCTCGTCGAGGAAATTGTGCAACAGCCACACGGCCGCCACACAGCAGTTGAACGCCGACCGGTCGC
The DNA here is from genome assembly GCF_040219535.1 of Botrimarina sp. NCBI lineage: Bacteria > Pseudomonadati > Planctomycetota > Planctomycetia > Pirellulales > Lacipirellulaceae > Botrimarina > Botrimarina sp. The sequence continues at coordinate 336,080 of NZ_JAVJSH010000012.1, read as the reverse complement.
CGACGCCAGGCTCCTCGGAAAGCTCCTCGCGCCAGCGCCCGGCGAGCGAGGAGAGCTCGGCCCGTCGCGAAGCGTCGGGCGAGGCGGCCCCGAGCGGCATCAGCGGCTCGTCGCCGATGGCCTCGGCGAGCGAGCGGCCGTAGATCTCCGGGTCGAAGGCGTCGCGGTCCATTCCGCGAGCGTAGCAGATCAAAGCGGCGCCGTTTAGCGGGTAGCCGAAACGGCCCGCCGGCTCACCTCATGAACGTCTGGCGCGGCGTGGGGCGGCGCAGGCGGCCCGACACACGCGGCGCGTCGCTCGCCGGCGCCGGCTGAGCCGACGCGGGCGCGGGGCGGCTCGTCTGTTGGGCCGCGACGACGCGCGCCTTGGGCTTGTCGGTCTTGGCGACCGCCGCCGGCTTCGAGCCGGCCGCGGCGGTCGCGGGCGGGTCTTCGGGACGCACGCCGCGGGCCAGCCGGTTGTACTCGGAGGCCTTGGTGGCGTTCTGCTGCAGCTTGTACATCGTGGCGAGGTTGCCGTAGGGCACCGCGAGCGTCGACTCGCCGAGCACGCCCGCCGACACGCCCCGCTCCATCAGGCGGGCGCCGGTTTCGGTCAGGTCGACGGCCATTTCCTTCTGACCCTGCTCCCAGTAGCTGACGCCCATGCTGACCAGTTCCTCGCCATCGCGGCGGGGGATGACGAACTCCGACCCCGAGGGCCCCTCGGCGAGGATGCCGCGGCCTTTGTCGTACCAGCCGATGGCCTCGTCGTGGTCCGTGCGGTGCACGGCGTTGACCGCGCCCAGGTAGAAGTACAGCCGGCCGACGAGCTTCTCGGCGGCGGGCGAGGTGGTGCGGGGCTCGGCGCCGGCGGACAGCTCGGTGATCGCCCGCGAGCCGTACTCGAGGGCTTTGGCGGCGTCGCCGCGCACGTGCTCGATCCGCACCGCGTGCTGGTAGGCCTCGCCGAGCTCCCAGTGCACACGGGCGCGGAACAGCGGGTCGGTCGCGTCGGCGAGCAGCGAGTCGGCGGTTTCTTGGGCCTCGTCGAGCCAGGGCGAGGGGTCCTTCGTGGGCCGGAGCTCGGCCAGAGCGGCGAGCGCGCCGCGGGCCACTTCCAGGCGTAGCTCGAGCCCTCCCTGGTCCGACGCGATGCGTTGTTCGGCGAGTTCCGACGCGCGGCCCACCCACTCGGCCACGGTGCTCCCCTTGTCGGCGTAGTCGCCCTTGGCGATCTCTTCGGCGACGGCCAGGTGGGCGGCGACGAGCAGGTCCTTCGCGAGGCGGCGTTGGCGGTCGTCGGCGTCGGTCGCGAGCGTGTCGGCGATGGCGATCGACGCGTTGTGGAAGTCGACCGCTTTGCGGGCGATGCGGCGCTCGCCGAGCGACGCCAAGCGGCCCATCAGGTAGAGCGCCTCGGCGCGGACGACCTCCGGCGCGGCGGGGTCGTCTAGCACGCGGCGGGTCTCGAGCACGGCCTCGTCGAACTCGCCGGTCGCCGCGAGGGCCTTGGCGAGCCCGCAGCGGTAGGCGGCCGAGATGGGCTCGAGGCGGACCGCCTCGGCGGCCGCTGCTTGGGCGGCCTCGGCCTGTCCGACCGACACGTGCAGCACCGACGCGAGCCAGTGCGTGTGCGGGTCGACCGGCTGCAGCGACGCGGCCGTCGCCAGGTCGGCCAGCCGGGCCTTGGGCTGGTCGGCGGGGCGCTGTTCGGCGCGGAGCACGAAGGCCCGCGCGTCGATCGGCTCCAGCACCAGGTGCGACACGCCGGCCGCGGACGACAGGCCGTCGGCCGGCAGGCCGGTGGCCTTCGTGAGCAGCGTGAGCCCCTTCTCGGGGTAGGTCACCGCCAGCAGCTCGCCGGTGGCCGGGTCGATCACGTCGACCGGCTCGATCTCGGTCAGCTTCAACCGGCGGCAGAGCTCGCCGACGGTCGCTTGCTCGGCGAGCTCCACACGCACCACCGAGACCAGCTCCGACTCCACGAGCGCTTGCACGCCGTTGAACGGCTCGAGGTCGTACTGGAGGACCTCCCCGCCGGCGGTCTCGCCGTCGGCGCGGCCCAGGCGGTTCGGGTCGCCCCAGGCGGCGACGAGCTCCTCTCGGGTGGTCTGGCCGGGGACCACGCCGTGGAACTTGGCGGGCCGCGGCTGGTTGCGTTGCTTGTAAGCGGCGGCAACGTCGGCCGCGACGCGGTCCCCGTCGCGCGAGGCGACCCGGGGCGGCGCCGTGTCGGTGTCGGCCTCTTCGAGGGCCTCGGCCGGCTGCACCTCGCCCTCTTCGGACGGGAAGCCCTGCGACTCGGGGTCGGCCAGCTCCGGCTCGAAGTCGCTGACTTCGGAGATCGGCTCAAGATCGGGCGTGTCTTCCTCGTCGAGCGGCGCGCCTTGGCGGGTCTCGATGAGCACGGAGTCCATGCCCGGCGCGTCGGTCGCGACCGCCACGGCCTCCGGGTCGACGAGCTGCACTCCCCAAGCGGCGGCTGGCCAAACGGCGGCTGGCGCCAGCACCGCCGCGAGGGCGGCGCAGCAAGCGGGCGGCAAGAACACGCTGATCGTGCGACGCGACATCTCTGGGTTCCCTCCCTTAGCGACGGCGCCCCGCCGCGGGTTCGGCGCGCCACGGCGGCTTCCGTGCCGGAGTGGACGTGCTAGCGGGGCGCGCCGGGGACTTTCCGCGCGAGTAGCGCGGCAGCGCTCCCGGCGCCTGTCGGCCAGTTATCGGCTTGGGAGAATCTCAGGGGCCACGCAGAATCGTCAGAAACGGCAAGCGGCCCCTCCGCCGAGTTGGCGTCGGGGCCGCTTGCCCATCGGGGTGGGAGAAGGCGGGTCGGGCCGCGGGCCGCGGTCGCTCAACCGCGGCGGCGGGCGGCGCCGGCCAGCGCGATCGCGGCGAGCAGCGCGGCGGCCGGCTCGGGGACGGCCACCGCCGGGATCACGACCGGCACGCCGGTCACGATTTGGTCGGCGATGAACTCGTAGTCGGTCAGGTCGACGTCGCCGTCGCGGTCGGCGTCGCCCTGCAGGAACGACGCGCCCATCGTGACGCCCACGTTCATCAGCCAGATGTCGACGTCCTCTTGGTCGACGACGCCGTCGTCGTTGAAGTCGGCGCCGATGGCGCTGGAGCTGACGACCTCGAGCCGCACCTCGTCGTCGGCGAGGTCGTAGACGACGTTCCAGAAGTCGCCGGTCGCCAGCAGCGGCAGGTCGAACGCGGTGAAGCGGCTGCCGGCCGCGAGCTCGAGGCTCGAGATGATCGTCTGGCTGAAGCCGTCGGTCAGGGTGGCGGCCGCCAGCGCGCTGCTGGTCGCGTCGGCCGCGGCGAACGACAGCGAACCGCCGTTGATGTCGACCGTGCCCGCCACCGTGATGTAGGAGCTCTCCGACAGGCCGAACGTGCTGATGTTCTCGGCGATCTGCACCTCGCCGTTCGGGCCGATCGTCAGGTCCTTCAGGAAGTTCACCACGTTGTTGTTCGGGCCGATCGACAGGACGCCGTCGTTGTACACGTTGTCCTCGAACGTGACGGTCGTCTGGCCGCCCGACACCAGGATCACGCCCGACAGCGGGCTGGCCGCGGGGATGTACTCGGCCGGCCCCGCGTTGATCACCTGCCCGGCGACCGTGCTGTCGCCGGCCGTGAACGCCATCACGCCCGTGTTGTAAACGCCGTTGCGGAAGCGGACGGCGCCGTCTTCGACCTGGATCGTGCCGGTGACCAGGCCCTCGGTCGAGTTGAAGTAGCGGGCGTTGCGGAATAGCTGCTCGTGGTTAACGAGGGTGGAGATCGTCGGCGGCGTGAAGTCGGCCACGCGGCCCAGCTCCAGGTCGCCGCCGTCGACGCGGATCGACCCCAGGTTGGCCTGGTAGAACGTCGCGTTCGGGTCCACCGTGCCGTCGGCCTGCCCCTGGTTGGCGCCGTCCTGCACGACGCGCGCGTCGATGATCGACTGGGTGGCGGTCGCCAGGATCGACAGCGACTGCCCGGCGCCCACGTAGATGTCGCCCGAGCGGTGGTTCAGCAGCGTGCCGCTCTGGATCACGCCGCTGGCGCGGATCGAGCCGCCGTTGCCGGGGGGGTCCATCGCGTCGACCGGCGAGCCGTTGATCACGCCGCCGGTGGCCACCAGGTCGATCTCGCCGGCGATCGTGCCGTTGTTCTCTAGCGCGGCGGGCGCCGTGCTGCCCATGCCGGGGAGGTTGTTCGCCTGGGTCGCGCTCGACAGGCGGACCCGCAGCGGGCCCGGGGTCGCCGCGTTGCTCCGCAGCAGCGACCCGTTCATCGTGCTCAGCGAGCGGGCGACGAGCTCGCCGCTCATGTCGATCACGCCGTCGTTCGTGACGTCGCCCGTGACCTGCATGTCGACCCGCCCCTCGATCACGCCGCGGTGCGTGAACGCGGCCGGGCTGGTCGGGCCGGGCACGGAGCCGTCGCCCAGCAGCACGATCCGCAGCGGGTCGCTCGGCACGCCGTACTCGGCGGTCGGGTCGCCGCCGGAGATCACCGACGAGATCGAGGTCTCGATCGCGCGGGCGCGGATGAGGCCGTACCCGTTGATGTCGCCGTCGTGGATCAGCCGGTTGGCCACGTAGAGGCTGCCGTCGCGGAGGATCACTTGGCCGTTGGGGCCGACCGCGGCGTTGGCGTCCTGGAGGTTGGTCATGTAGCTCTCGTCCCAGAGGACGTTGACCGTGGCCTCGTCGGCGATGACGAGCGTGCCGGGCTGTAGGTTTTGGTTGTCCGGATCGGCCGTGTTGAGCGGCTGGGCGATCGATCCATCGCGGAGCGAGCCGACCGCCAGCGCCAAGTCGTGCGAGACCAGCGGCGTCGCGCCGCCCACTTCTGGGAGGCCCCCCGAGTCGACCACTTCGAAGCCGGCGACCGCCTCGGCGGCGTAGACGTCCATCCGCGAGCCGAAGCCGGTGACCCGGACCACGCCGGAGCCTTGGCCGGCGCCCTGGGCGATCGAGTCGGTCGCCGTAGCGGCTTCGCCGGTCGGCGCGCCGATCGACAAGCCGTTGCGGAACTCGGCGCGGCCGAAGTTCTGAACGGTGAGCGAGCCCGATCCGCGGCCGCCGACGAACGAGGTGGTTTCGTTCTCCACAATCAGGCCGTTTTCGTCGAGCTGACTGCGGCCGAACGCGGCGAGCGTCGAGCCGAAGCCATCGACGATCACCGCGCCGACGGTCTCGTCGCCGACGGCGACCATCAGGTCGTCTTGGATCTCGATCCGGCCGCCGTTGTCGATCTGCAGGATGCCGCTGCCGGTCAGGCCGACGAACACGTCGAAGCCGACAGTTTCATCGCGGATGGTCGGTTCGACTCCCGGCGCCAATTCCGAATCCACCAACACGTTGTCCGTGAGGTCGTAGATTGGTGTGTCGAACCGTCGGTCGAGAGCGATGTTCAGGTCGGTTTGGAACTCGCGTGGAATCAGGTTCGGGTCGTTGTTGTAGACGCTTCCGGGGCCGGTGATGATCACCGTACCGGAACCACCCGCGCCGGTCTCAACGGTCAATAGGTCAGCCGTGAAGTCGAACTGCTCCGGATTTGTGGTCGGATCGAACGAGAGGGTGGTGTTGAAAGGACTCAGTTCGCTCGCGTGGCCGATCACCAAGTGCTGGTACCGGAGCGCCGTTCCGCCGTTGATCGTGAGCGTGCCGGTGCTGAACGCGTCGCCGACGATGATGTTCTGCGTGGTGTCGTAGTCGACCCACAGGGCCTCGTCGTTCCACGCGATTACGCCAGGCAACAGACCCTGTGGGTCGTCAAAGCGTGTGCCGTCGCTGAAGATGCGGTTGCCGCCGATGTTGATGAAGTCGTTCAGCCCGTCGCCGTCGTCGTCGTACGTGCCCTCCGGCGGGTTGCCGAACACGCCCGACGGGCCGGCCGGTTGGACGCTGCCGTCGATCACGACGATCGCCAGGGCCGGCCGCACAGCCAGAGCAAGGGCCGCGAGGGCGATCCAGAGCGTGGCGGTAGGGGGCAGGGCGGGCATCAACTTGCGGGGACGCGGCATCGCGGTTTCGACGCTCCAGTTGGGGCGGTTTCTTGCGGCAGATTCGTGCGGCGGATTCTTGCGGCGGGCTCTCGCGGCGAGCGGAGCCCCTCGGTGGGTCTTGCGTACGCCGCGGGGCGGCGGCGGCGCGTCGCCGCGCGGTTCCGGGACCGCGGCAACGCTCGATTTCGATCAGGGGGCAGGGGGCTCGGCGGGCCCGCGTGCGGCGCGAGCCGGCCCGCGGCTGGGCCGCTAACAAACGTGGCAGCCTCGCCGGTCGGTGTGTCACGCGGTCACAAGCAAGCGGCTCAACGCGGGTAGGGCGCGGTTTGGCAAGTCGAGCCCCCACACGCGTGAGGCCCTCGGGGCGGCTCGATCCGTCGCGCTACACGGGGAGCCGTTGCCCTCGGCGCCCCGGGAATTCGTCCAGCTGTATGTTCGCCAGGGCTCGGCGCGGCGTCAACGATTTCGCACGGCTCGGGCCGGTTTGGGCCGATTGCGCGGGCGCTGCGGGTTGGCGGCCCTCCCCGGGCTGACGCCCGAGGCTCCGGAATTTCGAGCAAGTGCGATCCCGGAAACGAGGGCATCCGCCCTCGGAGGATTCGCCGAGCGACCTCCCATCCCGACCCGCTCAACAGGCCCGGCGGATCAGCTAATCGCAAGAAACCGCCGCAGCAGGTCGGTCCCCTCGGTGGTCAGGAAGCTCTCCGGGTGGAACTGCACGCCAAACAGCGGCCACTCCCGGTGCTCCACGGCCATGATGACCCGCTCGGCGCCCGTGGGCGTAGGGTCTTCGCACCAAGCGGTCACCCGCAGCTCTTCGGGGAGCGTGTCGGGCCGGATGACCAGGCTGTGGTAGCGGGTCGCTTGAAAGGGGTTTTCCAGCCCCTCGAGCAGTCGGCCCCCCTCGTGGCGGATCTGGTCGGTCTTGCCGTGCATCAAGCGGCCGGCGCGTACGATCGTCGCGCCCAGGGCCTGGCCGATCGACTGGTGCCCCAAGCAGACCCCCAGCAGCGGCGCCCGCCCGGCGAACCGCCGGACCGCGGCGACCGAAACGCCCGCCTCGCTGGGGGTGCAGGGGCCGGGGGACACGACGACCCGGTCGGGGGCCATCTCGACCAGCTCGTCGACGGTGTGCTCGTCGTTCCGGACGACGCGCACGTCGATCTCCGGATCGATCTCGCCGAACCGCTGCACGAGGTTGAACGTGAACGAGTCGTAGTTGTCGATGACCAGCAGCATGCTTCGTCCGGAGCGAGTGTTCTGCGCTACTGGCAGCTTACCAACGACGACGGCAGAGCCGACGAGGGGAGCCGATGGATTGAACCCCATCGGCGGCCCGTCGGCAAATCGAGACCCCACTTCGCTTCTGGCGGTTCGCGAGTTTGCTTTTCTCGACAGCGGGCGGCAAGATTGTGGAGGCGATAGCGAAGTGATATCATGTCGCTATCCTGCCCCTCGTCTCCGGAGACGCCGTCATGGTGACCGAGAAACCGATCACGCCGATGTCCGGCTGGTCCCCGCTGCTGGTCTGCTTGCTGATGGCTGTCGGCGCGGCCGTCGTTTTCGTGGCGATTGCCAACGGCCTGACGCCGTGGTTCGTCATGGTGGGGATCGGCTTGATCCTCGCGACGTTGGTCACCGCCATCGGGTTCAAGGCGGTCGCGCCGAACGACTCGCGCACGTTTCTGCTCTTCGGCGACTACAAGGGCTCGGTCAAGGCGCCCGGCTTTTACTGGGTGAACCCGTTCTACACGAGCAAGAAGGTCTCGCTCCGCGTGCGGAACTTCGAGACCGGCTCCTCGAGCCAGCCGGAAAAGAAGGACGCCGCGGGCAACATCACCCAGCACAGGTCGCACACCGGCGGCAAGCCGTCGAAGGTGAACGACCGAGACGGCAACCCGATCGAGATCTCTGCGGTGGTTGTGTGGAAGGTCGTCGACACGGCCGAGGCGCTGTTCGAGGTCGACGACTACGAGCACTACGTGTCGGTGCAGAGCGAGGCCGCGCTCCGCAACCTGGCCAGCCGCCACCCGTACGACGGCCACGACGACGAGGTGTCGCTCCGCGGCAACACGCCCGCCATCGGCGATCAGCTGCAGAGCGACATCCAAGAGCGGCTCGGCAAGGCGGGCGTCAACGTGATCGAGGCCCGCATCAGCCACCTCGCGTACGCGCCGGAGATCGCCGCGGCGATGCTCCAGCGGCAGCAGGCGTCGGCCGTCGTGGCCGCGCGGACGAAAATCGTCGAGGGCGCGGTCGGCATGGTGCAGATGGCCCTCGATCAGCTTTCGGCCCAAGGCGTGGTCGACCTCGACGAAGAACGCCGCGCGGCGATGGTCTCGAACTTGCTCGTGGTCCTATGCAGCGACCGGCACACCCAGCCCGTGGTCAACACGGGCACGCTGCACAACTGACCTCCCCAAACCACCGGGCTAGCCTGTGGCGCGCGAGTCGTTTCTCCTACGCACGGACCCGAAAGTCCTGGCGGCGCTGCGCCGGTGGGCCGACGACGAGCTGCGGAGTGTCAACGGCCAGCTCGACTACCTGCTGCGTGAAGCGCTCCGCGACGCGGGCCGCCTGCCCGACAAACCGCCGCCCGACGACAAGCCGAAGCGTTCATGAGCCCCACTGACCTGCCCGTTTCGGACGAAGAAGCGCTCGACCTGGTCTGCCGGCTGATGGCGATCCCCGGCCGCGGCGGCGAAGAGCTCGGCGTGATGGAGCTGATCGACGAGCACCTCCGCGCCGAGGGGGGGCCGCCGCTGCGGTTCGACGACGCCCACCTGCGCAGCCCGCTCGGCGGCGGCGTGGGCAACGGCCTGCTCGACCTGCCGGGCGATGGCCCCCGGCGGCTGTTCGCCGCCCACACCGACACGGTGCCCGTGTGCCTGGGCAGCCAGCCGCGGGTCGAGGGCGCCGTGGTCCGCTCGGCCGACCCGGCGACCGGCCTAGGGGCCGACGACCGTTCGGGCACGGCCGTGCTGCTGACAACGGCCATGGCGCTGCTGCGGTCGGGCGTGCCGCACCCGCCGCTCACGCTGTTGTGGCTCGTCCAGGAAGAGGGGGGCATCAACGGCGCGCGGCACGTCGACGTGGCGAGGCTCGGCGCGCCGGCGCTGGCGTTCAACTTCGACGGCGGTTCTCCCGCGAAGCTGACGATCGGCGCGACCGGCGGCTACCGACTGTGGATCGACATCCACGGCTACCCCAGCCACGCGGGCATCGCGCCGGAGAAGGGCGTCAGCGCCGCGGCGATCGCGGGGCTGGCGATCGCCGACCTGGTGGAGAACGGGTGGCACGGACTGGTCCAGAAGGGGGACAAGACCGGGACCTCGAACATCGGCACGATCGAGGCCGGCGTGGCGACGAACGTGGTCGCCGAGCGGGCCCGGCTGCACGTGGAGGCCCGCAGCCACGAGCCCGCGTTCCGCCAGCAGATCGTGGCGTCGATCGAGGGGGCGTTCCTCCGCGCGGCCGAGCGGGTCCAGAGCAGCGAGGGCCGACGCGGCGAGGTCCACTTCGACGGCGCTCTCAGCTACGAGGCGTTCCGCCTCGCGCCGGACGACCCGTCGCTCGCGGCCGCGAGGGCGGCGGTCGAGGCCCTCGGGCTGGAGCCCGAGATCGCGATCGCCAACGGCGGGCTCGACGCCAACTGGCTCACCGCCCACGGCGTGCCCACCGTGTCGCTCGGCACGGGGCAGCGTAACATCCACACGGTCGACGAGGAGCTCGACATCGCCCAGTTCCAGACCGCGCGCCGCATCGCGTGGCGCCTGGCGACCGGCGCGTGAGCCGGCGTGCCGGAGAACCCTCAAACCTCCCGCCTCCCGCCTGCGGCCTGCGGCCTGTCATGAAGCCCGACGACGAGCTCTGCCTGTGCTTCCACGTGACGCGGCGGAAGGTCGAGAACTTCCTGCGGGTCGAGCGGCCGGCGGCGCCGTCGCAGCTAGCAGAGTGCTACGGCGCGGGGACGGGCTGCGGCTGGTGCCGGCCGCTGCTGCGTAAGCTATTCGAGGCCAGCCGACAGCAACACGAGGCCGACCTGCCCGACGCGGCGGCCCACGCGGCCGGCCGGGGCGCGCACATCGCGTCGGGCGCGGGCGCGCCGCCGGCGGGGAATGACCAATGACCAAGTCCCAATGACCAATTGGAGATTGCCTCGCCCCATTGGTCATTGGGGCGTTCGTCATTTGGACTTAGACGTCGCTCTTGGCGTCGAGGCGGTTTCTTTCTAGCGTCTGCGCTCGTTCCTGAATCAGGGACCGTCGTCCCCCGGACAAGGAAGTCCTCGCCATGCCGCTCGAAGCCGCCACGCTCGTACGCCAGATCGGCCAGCTGCACGCCGACACCGTCAGCCGCTGGCACGCCCAGCCGCTAGACAACCCGTACACCGGCCTGCTGACGGTCGTGTGCACGCAGCACCAGTTCAACTTCCGGCTGTGGCACGAGGAGGACACCGCGCGGCGCCGCGACGTGTCCGACGCCCAGATCGCCCAGGTCAAGCGGAACATCGACGGCTACAACCAGCAGCGCAACGACTGGATCGAGCGCACCGACGAGACGCTCCTCGAGGTGTTCGGCTCGCTCGGCGTGGAGGCGCCGGCCGACGCGCCGCTCAACACCGAGACCCCCGGCTCGGCGATCGACCGGCTGTCGATCATGGCCCTGCGGGTGTATCACCTGCGGGAGGAGCTGGGGCGCTCCGACGCCGACGACGAGCACCTGGCGAAGGTGAACGAGAAGCTCGCGCGGTGCGCGGTCCAACAGGCGGACCTCACGCAGTCGCTCCAGGAGCTGCTCGCCGACTTGTTCGCCGGCCGCAAGCGGCTGCGGGTCTACCGCCAGATGAAGCTGTACAACGACCCCGCGTTCAACCCCGAGCTGTACCGCTCGAGCCGTCGGGCGGGCTGAGGGGCGGGCCCTCCGAGCTCGGCCCGTCGGCTCCCGCCGACGGCTGGGGGATAGGCTAGACTAAGGGGTCCGCGCCGCCAGCCGCTGCGCAGCAGCCGTCGGCGGAAGCCGACGGACCTCGGCCAAAGAGCCCGTGCCCCCAGCCGATGCCGGACGACCCGACCCCAACCCCCGACCCGCGCCCCGTGCTGTCGATCTACGGCACCGCGGTCGCCCCCTACGAGCTGCACCTGTACCGGCGCATCGCCGACGAGTTGCCGCTGCGGGTGCAGACCTTCGCGGCGAGCGAGGACAGCACACGCCAGTGGCGGCTCGACGAGGTCGAGTCGATCGGCTTGGTCGACCTCTCCGAAGGGCGCAAGGTGCCGCGGATGGCGAGCCTCGCCGACCAGCGCCACGCGTGGCGGGTCGGCGGCCGGGTGATCGAGCACATGAAGCGGGCCGGCTCGCGTGCGATCATCGTCAACGGCTACTACGACCTCGGCCGGCTCCGCACGATCTTTTGGTGCTGGCGGACCGGGCGCGTTTGCTTGCTGCGGGGCGACAGCAACATCGCCGACGACTTGCAGAACGGCCCGGCCAAGCGCGCCGTGAAGCGGTTGCTGGTCGGCGCGGTCGGCAAGCTGACCGACGGCGCGCTGGTGGTCGGGCCGCTGGGCTTCGACTATTGGCGCCAGTATGGGTTCTCCGACGAGCGGATGCACTGCGTCTCGTACGAGCCGGACTACGCGTTGATCGAGTCGATCACCGACGCGGAGGTCGCCGACGCGGCGCGCCGCTTCGGCCTCGACCCCGCGCGGCGGCGGCTGGTCTTCAGCGGCAGGCTGATCCCCGTGAAGCGCGTCGACCTGCTGATCGACGCGTTCGCCCGCCTCGCCCCGGACCGCCCCGAGTGGGACCTGCTCGTCCTCGGCGACGGCGAGCTCCGCGACGAGCTCCAAGCGCGGGTCCCCGAGGGGCTCCGCGACCGGGTGATCTGGACCGGCTTCCTCGCCGATCAACGCGACGTGAGCCGGCTGTACCGCGCGGGTGACCTCTTGGTGCTGCCCAGCGACCGCGAGCCTTGGGCGCTGGTCGTCAACGAGGCGGCCGCCGCCGGGCTGGCGATCGTCGCGACGGACGTGGTCGGCGCGGCCGCCGCGCTGGTCCGGCCGGGGAAAAACGGCGACACGTTCCCACGCGGCGACCTCGACGCTCTCACCGCCGCCCTTCAAAAAACCACCGCCCCGGACGCGATCGACCGCCTCAAGGCCGGCTCCGCCGAGGTCCTCGCCGCTTGGCGGCGCGACTTCGACCCGGTGCGGGTTCTCCGCAACGCGTTGGTGCAAAACGGCGTGCTGGCGGGCTAGACCGCGCTCCGGATTCTCGGGCGCCCGACTAAGGTGGGTGACGCCGCCCCGCAGGATCCACACGAGCCCGAATGGCCATGAAGCAACGCGTCGCAGTGCTGATGGGCACCCGCCCCGAAGCGATCAAACTGGCCCCGGTCATCGCCGCCCTCGAGGCGGACGACCGGTTCGAGCCGCTCGTGGTGAACACGGGCCAGCACCGCGAGCTGATCGACCAGGTGATCTCGCTGTTCGGCGTGCGGGTCGACCGCGACCTGGCGGTGATGCAGCCGAACCAGTCGCTTGCTTCGCTCACCGCGCGGCTGCTCACCGCGCTCGACGAGGCGCTGCTCGCGCTGGAGCCCCGGCTCGTGCTCGTGCAGGGCGACACGTCGACGGTGCTCTGTGGTGCGCTGGCGGCCTTCTACCGGCGGATCGCCTTGGGCCACGTCGAGGCCGGGCTGCGGACCGGCGACCTGGCCTCGCCGTTCCCGGAAGAGGGCAACCGCCGGCTCACCACGCCGCTCGCCACGCTGCACTTCGCCCCCACCGACGCGGCCCGCGACAACCTGCTCCGCGAGCACGTCGACCCGGCGACCGTGCACGTGACCGGCAACACCGTCATCGACGCGCTGCAGATGGAGCTGCGGCGGCAAGAAGACCCGGCCGTCGGCGAGCGCCTGAGGGCGAAGCTCTGTGACTCCGGCGGGGCCGACCTGTTCGACAAACCGATGGTCCTGGTGACCGGGCACCGACGCGAGAACTTCGGCGCGGGATTCCTGAGTATCTGCGAAGCGATCGCCACGCTGGCCGGGCGCTTCGCCGAGACCAACTTCGTTTACCCCGTGCACCTGAACCCGAACGTTCAGTCGGTCGTGCACGAGCGGCTCGGCAAGCTCACGAACGTCCGGTTGATGCCGCCGCAGCCGTATAGCGAGTTCGTGGCGTTGTTGGGCGCGTGCCGCGTGGTGCTGACCGACTCCGGCGGCGTCCAGGAGGAGGCCCCCAGCCTCGGCAAGCCGGTCCTGGTGATGCGCGACACGACCGAGCGCCCCGAGGGGGTCGCGGCCGGCGTGGTGCGGCTGGTGGGGCCCGTGGCCGAGCGGATCACCGCGGGCGTGACCGAGCTGCTGACCGACCCGTCGGCCTACCGCTCGATGGCCGAAGCGGTCAACCCTTACGGCGACGGCCGGGCCGCTGCGCGCATCGTGGCGGCCTGCGCCGAGCGGCTGCGCGTGTGACCCGCCGGGCGCGGGCCGCATCGCCCGCGGGGGTCGATCGTCTTATACTTGGGGCTCGCCCGCCGCGCCCCCAGTCCGCAGTCTGCTTGTGTCTCGTCGAGCGTTCACCTTGGTTGAACTGCTGGTGGTGATCGCCATCATCGGCATCCTGGTCGCCCTGTTGTTGCCCGCCGTGCAGGCCGCACGCGAGGCCGCACGACGCGGCGCCTGCCAGAGCAACCTGCGCCAGCTCGGCCTGGCGATGCAGACGCACCACGACGCCTTCGGTCGGTTCCCGACGGGCGGCTGGAGCCACGTGTGGACCGGCGACCCCGACCGTGGCAGCGGCCGCGACCAGCCCGGCGGCTGGCTCTACAACCTGCTGCCGTACGTCGAAGAACAAGCCCTGCACGACCTGGGCCAGGGGCTGCCCCCCACGGTCAAGCAGGTGGCCGCGGCCGAACTGGCGCAGACCCCGATCGCCATCAGCACCTGCCCCAGCCGGCGGGCCGTCGCGCTCTATCCCTACACCGGCACGCAACCGGTGCGCAACGCGGAGCCCGCCGACCCGGTGATGAAGGTCGACTACGCGGCTAGCGCGGGCGACCGGGTGGTCGCGGCGCCGGATCAGGGGCCCCGAACGCTCGACGAAGCGGACGCGTTCGATTGGGGCGAAGCGCTCACCGCGACCGGTGTGCTCTACACCCGCAGCGAGGTCCGGCTGGCCCAGGTGACCGACGGGTCGAGCCACACCTACGCGATCGGCGAGAAGCGCTGCATCACCGACGGCTACGACTGGGGCGACGACCAGCACGGTCTCGTGGGCCACGGGAACGACGTGTCGCGCTACACCCACCCCGACCTGCCGCCGGAAGCCGACAGCCCCGAGCCCAAGCCGAAGAGCTTTGGCTCCGCGCACCCGGGCGGGTGCTACTTCGCTTGGGCCGACGGCTCGGTCCGCTTGATCGCGTACGACATCGACCCCGACACGCACCGCCGAAACGGCCACCGCGCCGACGCGGGCGACGAGCTCCCACCCGCCGACGAGACGCCCCTGTAAGGAGCTATCCCGAGCTAGTGGGAGCTGTCCTGAATCGGTGGGAGGCGCCTCCAGACGCGCTGTATCGCGCCTAGCTCGTAGGTTGATCGAGTCGTTGCTCGTTGGAGCAGCGGCGCCCCACAGCCCCCGGTTGGTTCGTTAAACTCACCCCGCCGCCGAGCGGCGGCAGTGCCCCTCACGCGCCCACTCCCCGAACCGCTGACGCAGGCTTGAGCAAGGACGTCTACCCCGGCGCGTTCCAGCAGCTCGTGTTCTCGGGGGGCGGAGCGCGGTGCTTCTGGCACGGCGGGTTCCTCGAAGCGGTCGCCGGCCCGCTCGACCTCGCGCCGCAGCGGGTGACCGGCGTGTCGGGTGGCGCGCTGGCCGCCGCTTGCTACCTGGGAGGCCGCGAACGCGAGCTGCTCGAGATCATGGGCGCGAAGTTCCAGCGCAACGACAGCAACACGTCACTGGTCGACGACGAGCACGGCGACGGGCTCACGCCGCACCAACGGATCTACCGCGAGGTGGTCCGCGAGACCCTCGACCCCGACGCCGAAGCGCGGGTCGCCGACGGGCCCGGCTTCCAGGTGTTGGTCGCGTTTCCCCCGTGGCGGCGCCACCCGCGGGCTTCGACCGTCCCGCTGACGCTCGCGTACGGGCTCGACCTGTGGCTGCGTTCGAGCCCCTACATGCGATTCACCAAGCTGGCGGGCGTGCGATCGGAATTGATCGACGCCCGCGAAGCGGCGCGCCGCGGCAAGCTGGTCGACCTTATCTGCAACGCGGCGGTGATCCCCCCGGTGTTCAACCTCGAAGGGTGGGAGGGGACCAAGGTCGTCGACGGCGGCCTCGCGTGCAAAGCGCCGCAGCCAGAGCCCGACCGCGGGCGCACGCTGGTGTTGCTCACCAGGCGGTTCCGGAACCTGCCATCGCACCCCGATCGTGTTTACGCTGAGGTCTCCGACGAAACGCACGCCGACAAGCTCGACTTCACCGACCGCTCCAAGATCGAAGCCACTTGGCGCCAAGGAACGGAGGACGGGCGGCGGTTCCTGGAGCGCCACGGCATCGGCGCCTGACTTCTTCTCTCACCCAGCTTATCCCCGAGCAGCCGATGAAGACCCCTCTTCTCTGGCGCCGAGCGACGGCGCTGGCCGCACTTGTCTTGACTGCTTCGGTTTCGGCCGGCGAGGAGACCGCCTACGCCGGCGCCGACTGGCCCCGCGTAGGGGGCGACCCCCTCGGGCGGCGCCACTCGACGCTCGACCAGATCAACACCGACAACGCCCGGCGCCTGCGCCCCGCGTGGACGTACCGCACCGGCGAAGCGGCCGACGGCAAGGGGCCGACGATCGAGTGCACCCCGGTTGTGGTCGACGGCGTGATGTACGTGACGACCGGCGAGCGGGTCGTCGTCGCGCTCGACGCGGCCACCGGCGAGCCGCTCTGGCGCTTCGACCCCGCGAGCCTCGGCCCTGCGCCGGGCCGGCTGGTCTCCGGCGGCGTCAACCGCGGCTGCGCCTACTGGGCCGACGGGGGGCAGAGCCGCGTGCTGCACGCCACGGCCGACGGCTGGCTGATCTCGCTCGACGCGGCGACCGGCGAGCCGGACCCGGGGTTCGGCCACCGCGGCGCGGTCGACCTCCGCGCCGACATGGGAGAGCAGCTCGGCGACCTCGGCTACGGCGTCACGTCGGCGCCGGCCGTCTGGCGCGACACGGTCGTGCTCGGCTTCTCCTGCGGCGAGGGACCCGACCACGCCGCGCCGGGCGACGTCCGCGCGTTCGACGTGCGGACCGGGCAGCAACTCTGGCGGTTCCGCACCGTGCCCCGGCCGGGCGAGCACGGCGCCGACACCTGGGCCGAAGGCTCTTGGCGGAACCGCGGCGGCGCCAACGCGTGGAGCGGCTTGAACGTCGACCCCGGGCGCGGCTGGGTGTTCGCGGGCCTCGGCTCCGCGTCGTTCGATTTCTACGGCGGCGACCGCCTGGGCGAGAACCTCTTCGCCAACTGCACCATCGCGCTCGACGCGCGGACCGGCGAGCGGCAATGGCACTTCCAGACGGTCCACCACGACCTGTGCGACCACGACCTGCCGTGCCCCCCGCTGCTGGCGACCATCCGCCACGAGGGGCGGCTCCGTGAGGTCGCCGTGCAGCCGACCAAGACCGGCTATGTGTACGTGTTCGACCGCCAGACCGGCGCGCCGGTCTTCCCGGTTGTCGAAACTCCGGCTGCCCCGTCGGACGTGCCGGGCGAGCGCGCATGGCCCACGCAGCCGATCCCCGTTAAGCCGCCGCCGCTGGTGCTGACGCGGTTCGACGAGTCGGCCGTGACCGACATCGGCCGAGCGAACACCGAGGGGGTGCTCGAGCAACTCGCCGGGCTCCGCACGGGCGGGCCGTTCACGCCGCCGAGCGTGCAGGGGTCGGTCATCATGCCGGGGTTCCACGGCGGGGCGAACTGGTCCGGCGCGGCGCTGGAGCCCGTCAGCGGCCTGCTGATCGTGAACGTGACGAACTGCCCGAACGTGATGACGCTGCGCCGCGAGGATCAGACGCCCGCCCGCTACGGCGACTTCGGCCACCTCGGCTACCGCCAATTCCGAGACCACGAAGGCTACCCGGCCTGCCGCCCGCCCTGGGGAGAACTGGTCGCGGTCGACCTGGGCCGCGGCGAGATCGCTTGGCGGACGGTCCTCGGCGAGTACCCCGAGCTGACCGCCCGCGGCGTGCCGCCGACCGGCACCGAGAGCTTCGGGGGCCCGATCACCACCGCCGGCGGGCTGGTCTTCATCGGCGGCACGAAGGACGAGCGCTTCCGCGCGTTCGACGCGGCCAGCGGCGAGGGGCTCTGGTCTCACCCGCTGCCCGCAGGCGGCTACGCCACGCCGGCTACGTACTCGGTCGGTGGCCGGCAGCACGTGGTGATCGCGGCCGGCGGAGCCGGCAAGCAGCGCACCCGGGCGGGCGACGCGTTCGTGGCTTTCGCGTTGCCCGACGCCGCTTCGGGGTTGGGCCCGGCGGGCCGCGATCAGAGGTAGCCCCCAGGGGTCGCCGTGTCTCCGGCGGCGCATGAAAAACGGGCCGGGTTCCTTAGGAACCCGGCCCGAGTCGATTGATCCTCTAGCAGCTCGATCGGGCGCGGGGCCCGAGCGGATTCAGTAGCAGCCGCAGCCCGAGCTGGCCGGGGCGCCACAGCCGCAGGCCGAGCCGCCGGTGCTGCAGGGCACGGTCACCTCTTGGGCGACCATCTTGCAGACGGTGACCGGCACTTCCTTCTGCACCTGCACCGGGACGCAGACCTCGTAGGTCTCGGTCTTTTCCTCGGGCACACAATCGTAGCTCGTGACCGTGTAGGTCTCGGTCTTCTCTTGCGGCACGCACTCGGTGTAGGCGACCTCCTTGGTCATCGTCTCGGGGACGCACTTCATCACCGTGTACTCGCGGGTGCGGGTCTCGGTGCGGCACTTGGTGACGTTCACCGTGCGGGTGCGCTGCTCGGGGACGCACTTCATGACCGTGTAGGTCTTGGTGCGCTCCTCGGGGACCATCTGGCAGACCTTGACCGTCTTGGTGCGGGTCTCGGGCACGCACTTGGTGACCGTGTAGGTCCGGGTGCGCTCCTCGGGGCGGTACTTGCACACGTTGACGGTGCGGGTCTTCTGCTCGGGGACGCACTTCATGACCGTGTAGGTCTTGGTGCGCTCTTCCGTGCGGTACTTGCAGACGTTGACCGTGCGGGTCCGCTCCTCGGTGCGGCACTTGGTCACGTTGTACGTGCAGGGCACCTCTTCGGTGACGCACTCGTACGTGGTGCACGGCACCTCGCGGGTCTCGCAAGTCGGGACCCAGACCTTCTGGCAGACGGTCTTGGTCGCACACCCGCAGCCGCCGCACTCCCCACAGCCGCCGCAGTCTCCGCAGCCGCCGCACGACGAGCCGCCGCAGGGGACCTCGACCATCTGGGTCTCGTAGTGCCCGCCAGAGACCTGCACGGTCTTCATCGTGGTGACCGGCACTCGCTTGGTCACCGTGCGGGTGGCCTCAACGGTCTCGGTGTAGGGCACCTGGACCGTGTAGGTCTGCTCAACCTGCTCGGTGTACGGAACCTGAACGGTGTACGTGCTGGTCTTCTCTTCGGGGACCTGGGTCATCACCGTGTAGGTCTGCTCGACCTGCTCGGTGTACGGGACCTGCACGGTGTAGGTGCTGGTCTTCTCTTCCTGAACCGGGACCATGACGGTGTACTCGACCGTCTTGTCCGAGTAGGAGGGGACCATCACGGTGCAGGTGGTGGTCTTCTCTTCGGGGACCTGGGTCATCACCGTGTAGGTCTGCTCGACCTGCTCGGTGTACGGGACCTGCACGGTGTACTCTTGGGTGCGGGTCTCGGGAACCTGCTTCATGACGGTGTACTCGACCGTCTTGGTCCGCTGCTCGGGGACCATCACCGTGTAGGTGCGGGTCTTCTCTTCGGTCTTCGGGACGCGGCGCATGACGGTGTAGGTGCGCTCGCGGGTTTCACGCTGGTACTCGGTCGAGGTCACCGTCCGCATCTCGGTGACCTGCTGCGGCACGTAGACCGTCTTGGTGACCATCTGCGGGCCACAGTCGGCGACCGGAGCGGCGCCGCAGTCAGAACAGGCCGAGCCACAGCCGCAATCCGCCACGGCCGACCCACCACAGGCCGAGCCGCAGCCACAATCAGCACAGGCCTTCGCCTGCGTGCCCGCGACCAGCAAAGCGAACGCTGGCAGCAGGGCGATCAAGGTACGCCGCATCGAAGATGTCCTCCAAAAACCGAATAAAAGTCAGCGTTTTCCAGTATGGCATCCCGGAATTCCTCGCCTCGAACGCCGTAAGTCGAAGCCGGAAGGGATTTTGCGTCTCGCTGCGGGTTTAGGATTCTACCTTGCCTAAAGTGGCCGTCAATCAACACCGCCCTAATCCGCCTAAGTTGCCGGAGGCGAATAGCTGCCGCAGATTAGAGACCATTGAGCGCCCCGCGGCCAGCAGCAAAGGGGGCGCCTTGGGGGCAGAAACGCCAACTTTTCCTTTGACAAAATCACAAAAACAAAACGCCCCCCCTTCGAACACAAAGCCGGCCCCCATTCGGGGGCCGGCTTTGTGTTGAAGTACGAGTCCGCAACGCGGGCCGCTGGCCAGCCATGCCGGCAGCAGGGCGGCTAATCGGGTCGGGCTTCGGTCAGTCGAGCACGTCGAGCAGCTCGATCTTGAAGACCAGCGTCTCGTTCGGGCCGATCGCCCCGCCGGCGCCGCGGGCGCCGTACGCGATGTCCGGCGGCAGCACGACCTCCCATTTCGCGCCCGACTTCATCATCTGCAGGGCCTCGGTCCAACCCGAGATCACCGCGCCGACGGGGAACTCGGTCGGCTCGCCGCGGCGGTAGGAGCTGTCGAAGACCTCGCCCGTGGTGAGCGTCCCCTCGTAGTGGACCCGCACGGTGTCCTCGGGGCCGGGGCTGGCGCCGTCGCCCTCCTCGATCACCCGGTAAAGCAGGCCCGAATCGGTCTTCTGGACGCCCTCCTTCTTGGCGTACTGGTCGGCGAACTCGGCGCCGCGGGCGAGGTTTTGCTGGGCGGCTTGGGCCATCTGGTTCTCCGCTTTTTGTTGCATTTGCTGTTGGAACTGCTTCATCACTTGGGTGATCTGCTCGTCGGTCAGCATCGGCTCGGCGTCGGTCAGGCCGTCGCGGAGGCCCGCGACGATCGCCCCGAAGTCGACCTGCACGCCGTCCTGCTTGAGCCGGCGGCCCAGGTCAAGGCCGAGGCTGTAGGAGACCTGCTCGCCGAGCGTCGACAGCTCGGGCTGGCCGGGCTGCGGCAAGTTGTCCTGTGCTTGGGCAGCCGGCGCGAGGAGCAAGAGTAATCCGAGGTAGATACGCATAGGTCGAGGGGATCGAGTTGCTAGGGGTGAGGGAAGAACGGGGGGCGGCCCGCCACGCCGGGCTCCCCCGATAGAATCGAAAACGTTCGGCGCCGCCCGCAAAGGGGGGGAGGGGAGCACTCTACCGCGCGCGGCCTTGGCCGGTGAACCGCCGGATCGTCGCCGAGGGCGCCGCGCCGCGATATAGTGCTGGGTAGTCCGTTCGCTCCGCCGCGGCTGGCGGGCCTTCCTGTTCTGCTCCTACCGCATGCCGACAGCAACCCCGATGCCGTTGGTCTGGCCAAAGCCCGGATTCTCGCCCCGCTGCGACCAGCCGCGGCCCGTCCGTGCCGGCTTCACGCTGGTCGAATTGCTGGTGGTGATCGCCATCATCGGGGTGCTGGTCGCCCTGCTGCTGCCCGCCGTACAGTCCGCGCGCGAGGCGGCGCGGCGTACGGAATGCGTCAACAAGCTGAAGCAGATCACGCTCGCCGCTATCAACTACGAGGCGACCGAAGGCCGCTTGCCCCCGGCCGGGCTGCTCGACCCCGAGCCCCGCGTGTACGCGCGGCAGCAGTACGAGGTCGTCAACCAGTTCACCGGCAAGATGCACAGTTGGGCGGTCCTCCTGTTGCCCTACCTTGAGGAAGGGCCGCTATACGACCGCTTCGACCTGTCGCGGAGTCTGCTCGACCAGGCAGGCGACCCGCAGTCCGCGTGGGTCGATTCGCTGCTCTGCCCGTCGGACGACGCGCGCGGCCGGTTTTTTCAAGACAATCAATTCGTCCAAGGGCGAACGTTCGCCAAGGGCAACTACGGCGGTTACACCTCGCCGTTCCACAACGACTTGCAGCTGCTCTACCCGGGCGCACTGGTGGTCCGTGGGTTGGAGGCCCGCAAGGTGATCGACGGGCTGAGCAAGACGCTCGCCTTCGCCGAGCTGCGGACGCGTGCCGACCCGCTCGACGAGCGTGGCGCCTGGTCGCTTGCCTGGAACGGCGCGTCGCTGCTAGCGTTCGATATGCACCACGACCGCACCGCGAGCGGCGGGTTCTTCTCCCGGTTCTTCGCCAACGGGCTCTACGAGCGGCAGGCACAAACGCCCAACACCACCGCGGTCGTCGAAGACACGCTGGTCCACTGCGAAGACGACGAGACCGTCCTCGCGACGCGGCTCGACGGCATGCCCTGCAGCCAGTGGATCGGCATCGACCCGCCGTACGCCAACGCCATCGGCTTGTCGGGCTACCAGTCGGCCGCGCCGCGCAGCCTCCACCCGGGGGGCGTGAACGGGGGCTACCTCGACGGCCATGTGAAGTTCATCCCCGACGACGTCGACGCGGTCCTCATGGCGCTGGACATCGGCATCCACGACGAGTACGTGGGCAGGGCGCACGTCGACGCAACGATGACCAGCGAGTGACCGACGCCCCCCGCAACCGACGCCTGCCGCTCGAAGCGATCGGCGCCGCGACGCTGGCCGTGGGCCTGGTGGTGCTGGCGGCTGCGGTTTTCACGCCCGACTCTTGGCTCCGCGGCGGGGATTATTCGGCCGCCGACGCACGCGAGCACCAAGCCGCGTCGGCCGAGCTGCACCGCCTGGCGCTCTCGCCCGATCGGACCGAGGCCCACCTGCAGCAGCTCCGCGAGGCGCGCGAGAAGATGGGCGACCTGGAGGTGGACCGCCGGCGGGCCGCCGAGGCGCCCGACCGCTGGCGGGAGGCCTTCCGCTGGCTGGGCGGCGGGCTCTGCCTAGCCGGCGGCGCGACCGTCGCGGCGTCGCGGGCGCTGAACGGGTAGCCGCGGCCCCCAGGGCCGTTTCACGGTGCGAGCTGGAGTGGGCAGGCGAGGTCCGCCTCGTTCCGCGTGCCCGCCCCTCCGCCTGCGATGGATCGCTGAGCTTGCCCCCTGTCCGGGCTTGTGGCGCCCGGCGGCCCTTCGGTGGGCTCGAAGCCGCCTAGACGCCCGGCGGCAGGCCGGCAAGGATGGCCCACTTGCCCCGGCCCACCGGACCCCGCCCCTGGGCCCCGGCCCCCCGATCCCGCGCCCCTTGCCCCACCGCTGCTGACGTGTCGTACAGCCTGACGCACCTCAAGGCGCTCGAAGCCGAGAGCATCCACATCATCCGCGAGGTCGCAGCCGAGTTCAGCAACCCGGTGATGCTGTTCTCGATGGGCAAGGACTCGTGCACGATGCTGCACCTGGCGCGGAAGGCTTTCTTCCCCGCCAAGCCGCCGTTCCCGCTGCTGCTGGTCGACACGACCTGGAACTTCCGGTCGATGTACGAGTTCCGCGACCGGCACATCGTCGGCGAACTAGGGATGGAGTGCCTGGTCCACCGAAACGAGGAGGGGCTCAAGCAAGGCCTCAGCCCGTTCACCCACGGCAGCAAGACCTTCACCGAGGTGATGAACCTCGGCGCGCTGCGTCAGGCGTTGGACAAGTACAAGTTCGACGCGGCCTTCGGCGGCGGCCGCCGCGACGAGGAGAAGGCCCGCGCGAAGGAGCGCGTCTACTCGTTCCGCGACTCCAACCACGCGTGGGACCCAAAGAACCAGCGCCCCGAGCTGTGGAACCTGTACAACGGCATGGTCCACAAGGGGGAGCAGATCCGCGCGTTCCCGCTGTCCAACTGGACCGAGCTGGACATCTGGCAGTACATCCACCTGGAGGGGATCGAGATCGTGCCCGCGTACTACGCGGAGGAGCGCGACGTGGTCGAGTTCGACGGCAGCCTGATCGCCGTGGACGACGACCGCACCCCCGAGGAGCTCCGCAAGAAGTCCCGCAAGGAGTGGGTCCGCTTCCGCACGCTGGGCGACTACCCGCTCAGCGGCGCGACCGTCAGCAAGGCGCAGACCCTGCCCGAGATCATCCAAGAGATGCTGCTCGCCACTCGCAGCGAACGCGAAGGGCGAACGATCGACAAGGACCCCGGCGCGTCGATGGAAGAGAAGAAGCGCAAGGGCTACTACTGAATGCGGGATCCGGATTTCGGATTGCGGAATCTGAGGGAGTCCGATGTCGGATTTTGCCGAGGAGATGAAGCGGCGAACGAAGCAATTTGGTTTGCGGGTTTATCGACTTGTCGAGAGCCTCGACGCTCGTGGGTCCTCGCACGTGCTCGGCAAGCAGTTGCTTCGGTGCGGAACGTCCGTCGGCGCCAACTACCACGCCGCCTGCCGCACCCGCTCGCCGGCCGAATTCCGTGCGAAGCTTGGGATCGTGGAGGAAGAGTGCGACGAGGCCATCTACTGGATCGAATTGCTTACAGAAACGGGACTCGTCCCCAGAGAGAGAGAGTCGGCGACTTGCTGGCCGAAGCTAACGAGATCTTGGCCATCATCGTGACGTCCCTGAACACCTCAAAACGCAGCGGCTGAAGAGACTCCGCATTCCGCAATCCGACTTCCGCATTCGCCATGAGTCATAAATCCGAGCTGATCGCCACCGACATCGACGCGTACCTCAAGGAGCACGAGCAGAAAGAGTTGCTCCGCTTCCTCACGTGCGGCTCTGTCGACGACGGCAAGAGCACCCTCATCGGGCGCCTGCTGTACGACTCGAAGATGGTCTACGAGGACCAGCTGGCCGCGCTGGAGGTCGACTCGAAGCGGTTCGGCACGACCGGCGGCAAGTTCGACCCCGCGCTGCTGACCGACGGCCTGAAGGCCGAACGGGAGCAGGGGATCACGATCGACGTCGCCTACCGCTACTTCAGCACCGCCAAGCGGAAGTTCATCATCGCCGACTGCCCGGGCCACGAGCAGTACACCCGCAACATGGCGACCGGCGCGAGCACGTGCGACCTGGCGATCATCCTCGTCGACGCGCGGCCCGACCACGGCGTGATGACCCAAACCAAGCGGCACTCGTTCATCGTGTCACTGCTCGGGATCAAGCACGTGCTGATCGCCGTGAACAAGATGGACCTGGTCGACTGGTCCGAGGACCGCTTCGAAGAGATCAAGCGCGACTACCGCGACTTCGCCACGCGGCTGGACATGCCGGACCAGCACTTCATCCCGATCAGCGCGTTGGGGGGCGACAACCTGCTCGTGCACTCGGAGAACACGCCGTGGTACGAGGGGTCGACCCTCATGCACCACCTGGAGAACGTGCACATCGCGAGCGACCGCAACCTGATCGACTTCCGCCTGCCGGTGCAGTTCGTGAACCGGCCGAACCTCGACTTCCGCGGCTTCTGCGGCACGATCGCGTCGGGCCGCGTGCAGGTCGGCGACGAGGTGCTCGCCTTGCCGAGCAAGCGCCGCAGCAAGGTGTCGCGGATCGTCACGTTCGACGGCGACCTCCAAGAGGCTTTCGCGCCGCAGGCGGTCACGGTCACGCTCGACGACGAGATCGACGTGTCGCGGGGCGACATGCTCGTGCGCCCCGACAACCAGCCGGCCACGGCCAGCGCGTTCGACGCGACCGTCGTGTGGATGGCCGACGAGCCGCTCCTGCCCGGCAAAGAGTACCTGATCAAGCAGACCACGCAGGTCGCGTCGGGGCGGGTGTCGACGCTCCGCTACCGGATCGACGTGAACACGCTGCACCGCCAGCCCGCGCCGTCGCTGGAGCTGAACGAGATCGGCCGCTGCCGCTTCGAGCTGTCGCAGCCGATCGCGATGGACGGCTACCGCCGCAACCGCTCGACCGGCGCGTTCATCATCATCGACCGCCTTTCGAACGTGACCGTCGGCGCCGGGATGATCCTCGACGGCTCCACCGCCGAGGAGCGCGACGCGTGGGACAAGCCGGCCGCCGAGGGGCTGGTCGAAGCGGTCAGCGCGGTCACCCCCGACGAACGGGCCGCCCGCTACGGGCAGCAGCCCCTCACCGTGCTGCTGACCGGCCCGCCCGCGTCCGGCAAGACGCCCATCGCCGCGGCGGTCGAGCGGATGCTGTTCGACGCGGGACGCGCGGTGGTCGTGGTCGACGGGCAGTCGCTCCGCCGCGGCCTGTCGCGCGACCTGGGGTTCACGGCCGACGACCGCAGCGAGAACCTCCGCCGCGCGGCCGAGGTCGCCAAGATGATCAACTCGGCCGGCCTGCTCTGCGTGGCCGCTTTCGTCGCGCCGCAAGAAGAGGTGCGCCGCAAAGCGGCCGAGGTCGTCGGGACCGACAGGCTGCTGGTCGTCCACTGCGACGCGCCCGAGGGCTGGCGCCGCGAGCACGACGAGCAGGGCGTGTACGCCAAAGCCGACGCCGGCGAGATCAAGAACCTGACCGGCGTGTCGATCGAGTACGAGGCGCCCACCACGCCCGACTTGGTCGTCAAGCCGGCCGAGCAATCGATCGACCAGTGCGCGGCGGCGATCGTGAAGCTGCTGGAAGAGAGCGGGGCGATCTAAGCCGACGCGCTCGGCAGCGCGACTCAGGCCGCCGTGTCGGCGAAGACCAAGCTCATTCGCCCGAGGCTCCGTAGAGGTAGTCGTCGATCCGAGACGCCGCGTCGGGCGGCATGCCTTCCGCCTTGCCGATCACGTTCTTAAGGCGCTCGGCGATCGTGGGTCGCGTCGGCTCCTCGACGAGCTCGACGCGCACCGCCGCCCCCTCGGGCGGGGCGAGTCCCTTGTCGTCGAGCACGACCACGCCGTTCTGCACGCGTCCCGTGTAGGTCATCGTGGGCTCCTTCGGTTCAACCGGTCGGCGCGGGCTGGGGCGCCTCGCCGGTTGATTCTACCTCGGACGGCGGGGTGGCGTCGTCTGGCTCGGCGGGAGGTTGGTCGCCGCTCGCCGGGTCGTCGGCCGGTTCGGCGGCGTCCTCCTCGGCGGTGTCACCGGCGGCGTCGCCGGCGTCGGGGAGGTCCTCGGCCGGGCGGGCCTTGAGGATCACCTTGTCGCCCTCGATCGTGAGCGACTCGAACTGCCGCAGCGCCTTGGCGTTGTCGGCGTTGTCGTACAAGTCTTTGGCCAGGTTCTGGTCCTTGAGCCCGGCGAGGAACTCCTCGGGGACCGGCTTGCCATTGACCGTCGCGTCGGCGAGCGTCACGACGAGCACGCCGTTTTCCATCGAGGCTTCGAACTGGCCGCTGGCGTTGAAGTAACGACCGGCGCCGACCATCGGCAAGAAGTCGGTGGGGATGCTCACGTCGCCGCCGAGCTGGCCGTCGGCGATCCGCACGAAGACCCGCCCCGCGAGGTCCGCGTTCTGGCCGATCAGCGCGTTGAGCTCTTCGGCTGTCAGCTCGAGGTCGCCGGGGTTCTCGCCTGCTTTGACCGCTTGCGCGAAAGCCTCGTAGCGCTCGTTGAGGGCCTTCATCTGCTCTTCGGGAAGCTCGACAACCTCGATCGCCATCGGCTCGGTCGCGGTGTACTGCTGGACCAAGCCCGAATAGAGCGAGTAGGCCGACCACACGGCGCCGACCACCAGCAGCAACAACACGACGGCCACGATCAGGCAGCCCCAGAACAAGCAGCCCTTTCCCTGGCGTTCTTCTCGGTGCTGGGGCGGGAGTTCGTCGTTGAATCGGTCGGTCATCGGTTCTTCGATCGGGTTGGGTGATGGCCGCCAGGCCGTGCGGTTCTCCGACTCGCGAGGAGAGTACCACAAAATCACGGAGGCGCAGCGGCGGGGCTCTTGTAGAGTCTGTTCGTCGACGCACGGCCGATCTTGGCGCCGCCCCCCAGCCGGAGTCACAGCACGCATGCCCGAGCCCGAAGCCGCCACACGCGACCGGCTGGCCCTCCGCCGCACGACGCTCGCCAACGAGCGCACCCTGCTGGCCTACTTGCGCACCGCTTTGATGCTGGTCGCGTCGGGCGTGACCCTGTGGCGGCTCCAGCCGCTCGGCGCGACCGACCGCTGGCTCGGCGCCGCGGCGATCGCGGCCGGCGTCGCGGTGGTCGCATGGGGCGCGTGGCGATTCGCACAGCAGCGCGCGGAACTGGCCCAAGAGGACGCCCCCGACCCGAGGGCGTAAGCCCTCTCAGAGTGGCGCCCGCCATCTGTTCGATGGCCGGGCCCCTTAGTCGACCACCAGGTGCATCACGGCGAACCACTCGCTCGGGTCGGTCCAGACACGCCGCAGCGCGAACCCGGCGCCCGCGGCCAATCGGGCGAACCCCTGCGTGGTGTACTTGTGAGAATACTCGGTGTGGATCGACTCGCCGGCCGCGAACTCGATCGGTTCTTCCTCGATCGTGGCGGTGTGGTCCGCCTCGGCGACCAGAGAGATCGACACGCGCCCGGGTCCCGGCTCGTACACGGCGCGGTGGCGGAACACGGAGGGGTTGAGGTCCGAGTCGAGCTCCCGGTTGATCCGCTCCAGGAGGTTGAGGTTGAACGCCGCGGTGACGCCCGCCGAATCGTTGTAGGCCGCCTCGATGATGGCCGGCTCCTTCTGCAGGTCGACCCCGATCACCAGGCCCCCGCCGCGGCCGACGAGCCGCGCGATCAGGCCCAGCAGCCGCTGGGCCTCGGCGGGAAGGAGGTTGCCGATCGTCGAGCCCGGAAAGAACACCGCCGCGTGCGACGCGGGCCGCGGCAGCTTGGGCAGCTCGAACGGCTGGGTGAAGTCGGCCGCTGCCGGGACCACGTCGAGCCCGGGGTAGGCGAGCGACAACCGCGCGGCGGCCGCGTGCAGGTGCTCCGCCGAGATGTCGACCGGCACGTAGGCGACCGGATCGGGCAACGCGTCGAGCAACAGCCGCGTCTTGGTGCTGCTGCCGCTGCCGTACTCGACCACCGCGGCCCGGGGGCCGATCGCGGCGGCGATGTCGCTCGCGTGCGTACGGAGGATCGCCAGCTCGGTCCGCGTCGGGTAGTACTCCGGCAGCTCGCAGATCTTGTCGAACAACTGCGACCCGCGCCGGTCGTACAAATGCTTGCACGGCAGCGATTTAGGCCGACGGGTGAGGCCGTTGAGCACGTCGGAGCGGAAGTCCGCGTCGCGCGTCGCGGCACGACGCGCCTGAAGCGTGGAGGGAGGCATCTTGGTAGGGCTCGGTCGGAAGAGGGGGCTACCGGTTGCGACGCCGAGAGCCCTCCACCCGATCGCTGGGGCGGCCTGCGCTCGACCTACTCGCAAAAGGTAGGACTGCGCCCGCCAAGCGGGAACCTTCCGCTCAAGAATCGACCCGAGTGGCCGCGCCGCAAGCGACTGGCTGGCCTCGGGGCGATCAGCCCCCGGCCGCCGCCGCGGCCCCGGCGGCTTGCTCGGCCGCACGCTGCTCTTCGGCGGACAGTTCCGGATTCGGCGTGGCGTCGCCGGGGCGGAGGCCCAGCAGCCACTCGATCCCACCGATCAGCGACTCTTGATAGCGGGGGTTGGTCCACACGTCCTCGCGGTGCCCGAGGCTCATGTGCATGACCCGCCCGCGGCCATAGTCCTTGACCCACAGCACGGGGATGTGCCGCGGCCGTTTCAGGTCGGTCTCGCCCATGTCGAGCGACATCAGCACGCGCACCTTCTCCGGCTGCCAGTGCTTGAACTGATAGATCTCTTCCTTCATCCGCACGAGCGCGCCGGGCGCGCCCCACGGGGCGGAGGCCGGGTGGTCGCCGCTGTGCACGCGGAGCACCACGTCGGTGTCGGCGGTCCAGGGGTGCCCGTCGAACGTGCCGCCGAGCATGTCCCAGTACGGCTCGTAGTCGTGGTAGGTGTCCGCGGCCGCGTGGATGCCGAGGAAGCCGTTCCCCTGCTCGGCGAGCCAATCCTCGAGGAACCACTCGCGCGTCGCTTCGGGGATAGGCAGGTCGCCCGTCGTGTAGAACGCGACGACGTCGTAGTTGGCGAGCAACTCGGGGGTGAAGTCGGTTTCGACGTCTTGCGTGCAGTCGACACGAAACTCGCCACTCCGCAGGCCGAGCTGCTTCATGACCTGCTCGCTGACGGAGAGATCGCTCGCCTTGCGCGTGACGCTCGAGTGCTTGTACCCCGCGCTCTGCGTGACGAACAGCACGCGGTGCGGGCCACTACCGGCGGGTTTCTTCGCGGCGGACTGCTTGGCTGCGTCTTGCGAATCGCCGAGGCGTTTCACTCGCAGGTTGCGGTACCAGACCTTCGAGCCGTGGTCCTGCAACGCCAGCCGCCCCGCGTCGGCCTTGGCGAACCGATCCCACGCGGCGAACTTGCTGCCCGACACGCGGTCGTTCCACTCCTTCGAGCCGATCTCCGTCGAGACCACCTTCTGGCCGTTGACCCAGTGCTCGACCCGGCCGTCGCTCACCGTGATCCGCCCCGTGTTCCACTGGCCGGCCGGCTTCGAGGCCGACGGCGGCGCGGGGTACAAGCCGTACAGCGCGGCCGGGCCGGTCAGGTCGTCGCTCGACTCCGACGGGTCGAAGACCTGGTACTCGGGCCCCGTGTGGTAGGCCGGCTCGTCGGTCTCAACCACCCGGTACATGACGCCGCTGTTGCCGCCCGGGGCGATCTTCCACTCGAAGCGGAAGTCGAAGTCGCCATAAGTCTCCTGGGTGACCAAGTCCCCGCCGGAGCCTTCGAGCCTGAGCACCCCCTCTTCAAGCCGCCAGGAGTCGGGCGACGCGTCCTCGTTGTAGCCCCGCCAGGTGTCGGAGAGAGCATCGCCGGCGAGCAGGTCGGTGAAGCCTTCCTCGGCAACACAGCGAGTCGCGACGATAGCCAAGCAGACGGCCAGTGGTGTGAGCAAGCGGGATGAGTGTTTCACGGCTCTTGTGGGTCGGATCGAGGAGGGGGGTCGGGCGTGGGGAAATCAACGCCGGAGTACAAGTCGGCCATCGCGAACGCAGAAGCGAGCACCGGCAGCTCGACCTGGTCCGAGAGGTCCTGATACGAGGTCAGCACCCAGCGATCGTCGTCACGCCGCGCGAAGTGATCCACGTGCGCCCGGTCCTGCGCGACGAGAACGTATTCCCTCAGCGAGGGCATCGTTCGGTAGTTGTCGAACTTGCGGCCGCGGTCGTAGGCTTCGGTCGACTCGGACAAGACCTCGACGATCACCTGCGGGTTGAGCAGCACGCGTTCTCGATCGCCTTCGAAGCGTGGTCGCTCACAGGTGATGCTTGCGTCCGGATAGGTGCGCAGGCCGGTCGGCGTGAACACCATCAGGTCGGCCGAGTAGACACGGCAGTTCTTGCCCTTCAACGCGTTCACGAGGGCGGCTGTCGCGTTGGCTGCGACGAGGCTGTGCGCAGCCGTTCCCCCGGCCATGGCGAAGATCTCGCCATCAAAGTACTCGTGCCGGGTGTCGCTCGCTTCTTCGAAAACGAGGAACTCGTCGACGGTCAGGCGTTTTGCGGCGCCGGTGGACATGGCGTTAGCTTACCACAGCGGCACGGCTCGCGGGTCCGGCGCTTCAGCCGACCTCTTTCTCGTCGATCCAGGCCATCATCTTCCGCAGCTCCTTGCCGACCTGCTCGATCTGGTGGCCCTGCTCGCGGCGGCGGGTCGCCTTGAAGCTGGGGGCGCCGGCCTTGTTCTCGAGCATCCAGTCCCGGGCGAAGCGGCCGGACTGGATGTCGTCGAGGATCCGCTTCATCTCGGCCTTGGTCTCGTCGGTCACGACACGCGGCCCCGACTTGTAGTCGCCGTACTCGGCCGTGTTGCTCACGCTGTAACGCATGTAGCTGAGGCCGCCTTGGTAGAAGAGGTCGACGATCAGCTTCACCTCGTGCAGGCACTCGAAGTACGCCATCTCCGGCTGGTAGCCGGCCTCGACGAGCGTCTCGAAGCCGGCCTTGACCAGCTCGCTGAGGCCGCCGCAGAGCACCGCCTGCTCGCCGAACAGGTCGGTCTCGGTCTCCTCGGCGAAGGTCGTGCGGATCACGCCGCCGCGCGTGCCGCCGATCCCCTTGGCGTAGGCCATGCCGGTCTTGAACACGTTGGACGACTCGTCGGACATCTCGTCATCCGACGCGGTAGCGGCGGCAGACCGAGTGGCGATCAGGCAGGGCACGCCGCCGCCGGCCTCGAACTCGCTGCGGACCAGGTGGCCCGGGCCCTTGGGCGCCACCAGCAGCAGGTCGACCCCCTTGGGGGGCTCGATCAGCCCGAAGTGGATGTTGAAGCCGTGCGAGCACATCAGGATCGCGCCCGGCTTGAGGTTGTCGCGGATCTCCGCCTTGTAGACGTCGGCCTGGACCTCGTCCGGCAGCAGGATGTTGACCACGTCGCCCTGCTTGGCGGCGTCGGCGGCCGACACCGGCTCGAAGCCGTGCGACTTGGCCAGGTCGTAGTTCGCCCCGCCCGGCCGCTGCCCCACGACGACCTTCACGCCCGAATCGCGGAGGTTCTGCGCGTGGGCGTGGCCTTGGGAGCCGTAGCCGATGATCGCAACGGTCTTGCCCTTCAGGGCGGCGAGGTCGGCGTCGTAGTAGATCTGGGCCATAGGACGGTTGCGGAGTGCGGATTGCGGAATGCGGATTGGGCGCTGGCGAGGTCGGACACAGCGGAATCCGCATTCCGCAATCCGAAACCCGCAATGGAATCAGTTGTTCTCGTCGCCCTCGGCGTCGGCTTGGCCCGCGACGGGCCGGTTCACGCTGCGGACCATCGCGATCCGCCCCGTGCGGCACAGCTCGAGGATGCCGAAGGGGCGCATCATGTCGATGAAGGCCTCGATCTTTCGCTCCTGGCCAGAGAGCTCGACCATCATCTCGCTCGGCGACACGTCGACGATCCGGCCGCGGAAGATTCGCGTCAGCTCGCGGATCTCCGGGCGATCGCCCTTGTCGGCCTTGACCTTGATGAGCATCAAGTCCCGCTCGACGTAGTCCTGGCCGCTGATGTCGTCGACCCGCACCACGGTGACGATCTTCTCGAGCTGCTTGCGGACCTGCTCGACGGTGCGGTCGTCGCCCACGACGACGAACGTCATCCGCGACAGCTCCGGCGACTCGGTCTCGCCTACCGCCAGGCTGTGGATGTTGTACGCCCGCGAAGCCAGCATCCCCGCCACGTGCGCCAGCACGCCCGGTACATTCTGCACGACGGCGGAGAGGACGTGTCGCATAGCGGGCCGGGAGCGAAGCGGGGGTGGGCGGGGTCGGGGCAGCGAGCCGGGGCCCGTGGGGCGTTTCCGAAGCGGCCGGGGTGGGCCGAGCCACGGATCGTAATCCGCTGGCCAGACCCCCGCAACCAGCGAGGGCGCGAGGGGGGCGGCGCACCGGGGGCGCTGACCGCGTTGACCCCCCGCGCCGCGGCCGGTACGCTAGCCAGACTCGCGACCCCCGATCGGCCCGGCAAGTTCGCGGCGCCCCCTTTAACCCAGGCCGAAACGACCCCAACGCTGGCCCGCGGCCGCCCCCCGAAGCAGGGGCGCCCGCCGGCTCCCCCGGGAGAACCCTTCCCCCGGGAGAGGCTCCGCCGGTGTGCCCCCTATCGGAGACCCGATGTCCCTAGTCAACGAGCTCGTCGAAGCAGGCGTCCACTTCGGTCACCGCGCCAGCCGCTGGAACCCGAAGATGCGGCCGTACATCTACGCCCGCCGGAACCTGATCCACATCATCGATGTCCGCGAGACGATCCGCGGCATGCTGCGGGCGAAGAAGTACCTGGCCGACGTGGCCGGCCGCGGCAGCCTGATCCTGTTCGTCGGCACCAAGCGCCAGGCGGCCGAGTCGATCGAGCGGGAGGCCCAGCGGTGCGGCATGCCGTTCGTCGCCGAGCGCTGGCTCGGCGGCACGCTGACCAACTTCCGCACGATCCGCGACCGGCTGGGACGCCTGGAAGAGCTGGAGCAGATCCGCGGCTCCGAGGCGATCAACTCGTACTCGAAGAAGATGCAGTCGACGCTCAACCGCGAGTACCGGAAGATCTACCGCAACCTCAACGGCATGCGGACGATGACCCGCTTGCCCGAGTGCTTGGTGGTGGTCGACCCCAAGAAAGAGAAGAACGCCGTCAAGGAGGCCCGCGCGCTGGGGATCGCCGTGGTGTCGCTGATCGACACGGACTGCGACCCGGACACGGTCGACCTGCCGATCCCCGGCAACGACGACAGCATGCGTTCGATCGAGGTGATCACCCGCCTGCTCGCCGACGCGGTCGCCGCCGGCAAGGCCCAGGCCGCGATGCAACAGCAGGCGGCCAACGAGGGCGCCGCGCGTGAAGCAGCCAAGAAGGCCGAGGCCACGGCGGCCGCCGAAAAGGCCGCTGCCGAAAAGGCCGCCGCCGACGAGCCGGCCCCGGCGAGCTGACGTCCGCTGGGTTGCGGATTGGGGAATTCGGATTGCGGATTCCATCGAGCCACTCCGCCATCCGAAATCCCCAATCCGCAATCCAGCCGCCCCACCGAGCAAGCCGTGGCGGCGCCGACCACGCACAAGGACCCCTTCCGATGGCGACGATCACTGCCGCGATGGTGAAGGAGCTGCGCGACGAGACACAGCTCCCCATGATGGACTGCAAGAAGGCGCTCGCCGAGGCCGGCGGCGACAAGGAGAAGGCCAAGCAGGCGCTCCGCGAGAAGGGCCTGAAGCTCATGGCCGCGCGGTCCGACCGCGCGACCGAGGAAGGCCGCATCGCGATCTACTCGGGCGTCGACAAGCCGGCCGGCGCGATCATCGAGCTGCAGGTTGAGTCCGCCCCGGTCGCCGGCCACGAGGACACCGTCGCGCTGGCCAACGCCCTGGCGAAGCAACTCGCCGAGGGCCCCGGCGCGAAGACGCCCGACGAGCTCTGGCAGCAGCCCTCGCCCGACCACAAGGGCAAGACGCTCCGCGAGGTCAAGGACGAGATCGAGAACCGCATCCGCGAGGTCTTCAAGCTGGCCCGCATCGAGCGGGTCGAAGGCCCGACCGGAGGCTACGTGCACTTCGACGGCAAGTCCGGCGTGCTGCTCTCGGTCCAGGGGGGCGACGACGCGCTCGCCAAGGACATCAGCATGCACGTGGCGGCGATGAAGCCCTCGGCCACGACCAAGGACGACCTCGACCCGGCCGAGGTCGAGAAGGAACGCGGCATCCTCATCGAGGCGGCCAAGCAGGAGGGCAAGCCGGAGAACATCATCGAGAAGATGGTCGACGGCCGGATGAAGAACTTCTACGCCGAGAAGGTCCTCGCCGAGCAGCCCTTCGTCAAAGACGACAAGCAGACCGTTGGCAAGCTCGCCAAGTCCGGCGGCATGGAGCTGCGCAGCTTCACCCTCTGGAAGCTCGGCGAGACCAGCCAGGCCACCAGCGCCTGATCCGGCCTGCGACAACCCGATCGACCGAACGCCCCGGGTCTCTGCCCGGGGCGTTCTCTTTCTTAGAACCGCCAAGACGCCAAGAGCGCCAAGGCCGCCAAGACGGTGCGGCTTTGGGATTGGCCGCAGGTTACAATCGGTCGATACGAAGTCGCACCTCCGAGACCGAATCACCCGTCATGTGGTGGCGATCAGTTTGGCGTTCTTGGCGGCGGCTTTCGTGATCCTTTTCGTCCACACCATTCCGCACGAATACGGGAAGGCGTCTCCGCACTCCCTCACGTTCTTCGTCGCACCCGGCCTTCGTCGCACCCGGCACGGCCGCATTTACCGCTGTCTCGGTGCTGAGGGCGACGCGGCATCGGGCGCGTCGATCCGGGGGGCCGACGACTGACTCCCCGAGGGGCTCTTGGCGGCCTTGGCGCTCTTGGCGGCTTGGCGGTCCACGAAGCCGGCAGCTAGACTCAGCTAGCCCGCCACCCCGCCAGCCCGCGCCCGACGCCATGCCCGAATCGCCCTACCAACGCGTCATCCTCAAGCTCTCCGGCGAGAGCTTCGCCCCGCCCGGGCAGCGGGGGATCAGCATGGAAGAGGTGGTCCACATCTCGCAGCAGACGATCCGCGCCGCGGCGCTGGGCGTGGAGATCGGGATCGTCATCGGCGGGGGCAACATCCTCCGCGGCGCGCAGTTCACCGCGGGCAAGACCGGCATCCAAGAGGCCACCGGCCACTACATGGGGATGCTCGCCACGGTGATCAACGGCCTCGCGCTGCAGGACGCGCTGGAGTCGCTCGGCGCGCAGACCCGGCTGATGACCGCCATCAAGATGGACGGCGTCGCGGAGCCCTACATCCGCCGCCGCGCGAAGCGCCACCTCGAGAAGGGGCGGATCGTCATCTTCGCCGCCGGGACCGGCGCGCCGTTCGTCACGACCGACACGGCCGCCGCGCAGAAGGCCCTCGAGCTCGACTGCGACATCCTGATGAAGGCCACCCGCGTCGACGGCGTCTACAACGACGACCCCGAGAAGAACCCCCACGCGGTGCTCTACGAGCGGCTCACCTACCAGCAGGTCCGCGAGAAGGAGCTGCGGGTGATGGACTCCACCGCGATCGCCCATTGCATGGAGCACGACCTGCCGATCCTGGTCTTCAACTACCGCCAAGACGGCAACATCGAGCGCGCCGTCCGCGGCGAGACCCTCGGCACGCAAGTCTCGAGCGCCGCGGCCGCGGCGACGAGCTGACCGGCGGTTCCCCCCACGACCCGCGTCGTGGGCCGGCCAGCCGCTCGGTTCCTCCCATCTCTCACCGGACCCCACACACCCCTCATTCGCCATGACTCTCGACGAGATCCTCCTCGACGCCGAGGAGCGGATGGACAAAGCGGTCGACAAGCTCAAGGGCGACCTGACCGGCATCCGCACCGGCCGCGCGAACCCCGGCATGGTCGACTCGCTCCGCGTCGAGGCCTACGGCTCCCCCACGCCGCTGAAGCAACTCGCCAGCGTCAGCGCGCCCGAGCCGCAGCAGCTCGTGATCCGGCCGTTCGACCCGTCGACGATCAAGGACATCGAGAAGGCGATCGTCGCGTCGGACCTGGGCCTCGCGCCGCAGTCGGACGGCAAGGTCGTGCGGCTCAACATCCCGGCCCTCTCCGGCGACGTGCGCAAGAAGATGGTCGCGCGCACCAAGGACCTCACCGAAGAGGCCAAGATCGCCATCCGCAACGTGCGCCGCGACGCGAACAAGCACCTGGAGCAGCTCGAGAAGGACAAGGAGCTCAGCGAGGACGAGCTGAAGACCTACAAAGACGACGTGCAAGAGCTGCTCAAC
Organism: Botrimarina sp.; assembly: GCF_040219535.1. NCBI lineage: Bacteria > Pseudomonadati > Planctomycetota > Planctomycetia > Pirellulales > Lacipirellulaceae > Botrimarina > Botrimarina sp. Next base: position 299,753 of record NZ_JAVJSH010000012.1, on the reverse strand, counting down.
AAGCGCGAGGCCACGTGCGACGAGCTCGCCAAGGCCAAGACGGCCGAGGTGATGGACGAGTAAGCGGTCGGCCTGTTGCCCGCGAATCACGCGAATCGACGCGGATCGACGGTCACGAGTCGGGATCGCTTTCCCGTGCCGCGTCTCCTTGCGGTCTCCGACACGCGTGTAGGCGTCATCCGCGCTGTTCGCGGGCAGACCCCTCCCCCTGCTAGCACCCGCCGCTTCGCTCTTCTCGCGCGGCGGCCGCGCGTGTTAGTCTCCCCGCCCGCTTGGCGCACGAGGCGCCGCGCGCCGAGGGAAGACACGCTAGCCCGCCAGCAGAGGCCCGACCGATGGATCGCTCGCACCCCCGTTCCTTCCTTTGCGTTGTCGCCAGCCGTTGGCCCCTGGTCGTGACGGCCGGCGTGGTGCTCGGCGCGGCGCTCGTCGCCCGCGGGGTCGTCACCGGCGAGGCCGAGGCCCAGGCGCCCCGCGCCGCCCAGCCCGCCACAAGCAACCCCGCCCCGGCCCCCCTGGCCGACCTGCCCGAGGGCGGCCCGCCGCACGACGTGATGGCGATCGTCAACGGCAAGGACATCAGCCGCCAGACGCTCGTGCAGGCGTGCGTCGAGCGGCACGGCGAGGAGGTCCTCGAGAGCCTCGTCAACAAGCGGCTCATCCAGCACCACTGCCGCAAGCGCGGCGTCGAGGTCACCCCGCAAGAGATCGACGCCGAGGTCACCCGGATGGCCAAGCGGTTCAACCTCGGCCGCGAGCAGTGGCTCGAGCTGCTGGCCAACCAACGCGGCGTCGACGAGACCCAGTACAAGCGCGACATCCTCTGGCCCACGATCGCGCTGCGGAAGCTGGCCGCCGATCGGGTGCAGCCGACCGAGGACGAGATCCGCGAGGCCCACGAGTCGCGCTTCGGGCCCGCCGTGCGCGCCCGGCTGATCGTCGTCACCGACGCGGCCAAGGCGCAGCAGGTCCGCCGCGAGGCGGTCGCGCGTCCCGAAGACTTCCCGCGCCTGGCGATGCAGCACTCGCAGGACGTGAACTCCGCGAGCATCGGCGGCCTGATCCAGCCGATCCGCCGGCACATGGGCGACCCGCTGATCGAGCAAGCCGCGTTCGCGCTCCGGCCGGGCGAGATCTCGCCGGTCGTCGAGGCCGCGGGCCAGCACGCGATCCTCATGTGCGAGGGCCTCATCCCCGCGCGGAACACGCCGCTCGAGGAGGTCCGCGGCGAGCTGACCGAGGCCCTCGTCGAGCAGAAGCTGCGCGGCGTCGCCAACGACCTGTTCGGGCAGCTGCAGCGGTCCGCCACGATCGTGAACATCTACAACGACCCGGGCCTCCGCGACACGATGCCCGGCGTGGTGGCCACCGTCAACGGCGAGGCGATCACCATGCGGCAGCTCGGCAAAGAGTGCCTCGACCGCCACGGCGAGGAGGTCCTCGAGGTCGAGATCTCCCACCTGCTGCTGCGGCAAGAGCTGAAGCAAGCGGGCGTGACGGTCTCGCAGTCGGACCTGCTAGAGGAGATGGAGCACGCGGCCGAACTCGCCGGCGTGGTCGGCCCCACCGGCGACGCGGACCTCGCGCGCTGGAAGGAGATGGCCACCACCGAGCAAGGCCTGTCGTACGACCAGTACGTGCGCGACAGCGTTTGGCCCTCGGCCGCGCTGAAGAAGCTCACCAGCAGCAAGGTGAAGATCGACGCCGACGACCTGCAGAAGGGCTTCGAGGCCAACTACGGCGAGCGTGTCCGCTGCCGCGCGATCGTGCTGGGCAACCTGCGCCGCGCCCAAGAGGTCTGGGACAAGGCCCGTCAGAACCCGTCGATCGAGTACTTCGGCGACCTGGCCGAGGAGTACTCGATCGAGCCCTCCAGCCGCAGCCTCCGCGGCGAGGCCCCCCCGATCCGCAAGCACGGCGGCCAGCCCCAGCTCGAGGAGGTCGCGTTCGAGCTGGCCGACGGCGAGCTCTCGGGCATCATCCAGGTGGCCGACAAGTTCATCATCCTCAAGTCCGAAGGACGCACCGAGCCGATCGGCGTGACGATCGACGAGGTCCGTGGCGAGCTGCAGCGCGACATCTTCGAGAAGAAGCTGCGCCTGGCGATGAGCCAAGAGTTCCAGCGGGTACGCTCGGCCGCCCGGATCGACAACTACCTGGCCGGCACCAGCCAAGCGCCGCCCGCGAAGCAAGCCGCGCGGCGCCGCGACGGCGCGGTCACGCCGACGTCGGCGGTGCGTTGAGGCCCCCGGCCGGCGACGGCCGCAGCGGCTACCAACTTCCTCACAACGCCCGGTCCGGCAGGCCTCGCCGGATCGGGCGTTGTTCGCTTGGGCGGGGGCGGCTCGACCCATTCGTGGCTCCCGGGCCGGACGCAGCCGCCCGCTAGTCTCCCCGGCCGGACGCGGTCTCCGTGGCGCCGTCGGCGAGTATAGTTGACATGGCTCGCCAGCCGATCGGCCCAAGCCTCCCCGCCGACACACGCGCGCCCGGTGGCGGAGAGGGGAGCGATTCTGGCGTCAAGCTAGAACCCCAGTCGCCGGTAGGCTGTCAGAGGCTCCAGGGCCTATCCAGGCGGGGTCGGGCCGCCGCCCGGCCCCGCTAAGCCCGCCTTCCACCTTGTGCGTTCCGTCCTCAAAATCGGGGTCCGATCCGTCCGACCCCTCCGCCCCGGTGCGTCATGCCCCCCAGCGACTCCACAGCCGCTCCGCCGTTCCAGGTCCGCGTCGCCGACCGCGTGACCCGGCTGCCGCCGTATCTGTTCGGGCGGATCAACAAGATGATCTACGACAAGCGCGTCGGCGGCGACGACGTCATCGAGCTGGGCATGGGCAACCCGAGCGACCCGCCCGAGGGCGCGGTCATCGAGAAGCTCGTGGAGGCCGCGCGCAACCCGGGCAACCACCGCTACAGCAAGAGCAACGGCATCGCCAACCTGCGGCGCGAGGTGGCGAGCAAGTACCTCAAGCGGTTCGGCGTGCGCCTCGACCCGGACGCGGAGGTGATCACCTGCCTGGGCTCCAAGGAGGGCTTCAGCCACATGTGCCTAGCGCTGATGGGCCCGGGCGACACGGCGATCGTCCCCACGCCGTACTTCCCGGTGCACGTGTACGCGGTCGCGCTCGCGTCGGGCAACGTGATCCAGTTGCCGGTGGCCGACTCGGACAAGTTCCTCTCGGCGATCGCCCACACGTGCGAGACCCTCTACCCCAAACCGAAGCTCCTGCTGCTCTGCTACCCGCACAACCCGTCGAGCGTGACGGTCGAGCAGCCGTTCTTCGACGAGGTCGTGAAGCTCGCGAAGAAGTACAACCTGATGGTCATCAGCGACTTCGCCTACGCCGACGTCGCCTACGACGGTTACAAGCCGCCCAGCTTCCTGGCCTCGCCCGGCGCGATCGACGTGGGCGTCGAGTTCACGACCATGTCCAAGGGGTACAACATGGCCGGCTGGCGCGTGGGCTTCTGCGCGGGCAACCGCGAGATGATCGGCGCGCTCGCCACGATCAAGGGCTACTACGACTACGGCATGTTCCAAGCGATCCAGATCGCCTCGATCGTCGCGCTACGCGACACGCAAGCGGCCGTCGAGAAGCAGTCGGAGATCTACCAAGGCCGCCGCGACGCGCTGTGCGACGGCCTCGTGCGCCTGGGCTGGCAGGACGCGCGCCCCAAGGCGGGCATGTTCGTCTGGCAGCCGATCCCCGAGCCCTGGCGCAGCCGCATGAGCACGATGGACTTCGCGATGCTGCTGCTCGAAAAGGGCAACGTCGCGGTGAGCCCCGGCAGCGGCTTCGGCCCCGACGGCGAGGGCTACCTGCGGATGAGCCTCGTCGAAAACGAGGAGCGCCTGAAACAAGCCGTCCGCCAGATCAAGACGTGCCTCCGCGACGCGGAGGCCCAGTACAGCGGGGGCCAAGCGACCCCCGCGCTCACCTAATCGCTCCGAGCTCCTTGCAGGGAACACCATGCCACGGTTGATCGAGGTCTCTGCGAGCGGGCCCCACAGCTTGTCTCTACGCTACGACGACGGCGTAAGCTGCGTCGTCGATCTGGGCGACCTCGTCGGCAAAGGCGTGTTCCGCCCGCTCGCTGATCCAAACCGCTTCGCCGAAGTCCGGCTCGGCGAGCACGGAGACGTCGTGTGGGACGACGCGCTCGATCTTTGCCCCGACGCGCTCTACTTGCAGGTCACGGGCAAGTCGATACGCGAGGCCTTCGACGCCGAGCCGAACGAGCCGTCGCACGCCGGCCGTTAGTCGGTTTTATGGCGTCGTGGTCAAGATGGGGGCTGGCTCCGGTGTGGCTCGAGATCCACCGGCAAGAGTTGCGGGCGAACTGGGATCGCGCCCGCAATGCCGACGCTATCGCGTCAATCGAACCCCTCCCCTGAAGCGCCGCTCTCCCGATGCGCCGCTCCTCCGGAGAACCGGGCGCGGCGCCGGCGGGCGGTAGCCGGGTGGTTTGGCACGGCGGTTGCTTTTTCTGTCACTGTCGCCCCGACGCGGCGCCATGGAACGGCGGCCCGGACGGAGCGAACCTGATGAACACCCGCGAGTTGCTCCACCACCCGCCTAACCCACTGAAACAAGGATTGTTCCGATGATCGAGCCCGCCATCCTCGTTGTCTTCGTGTCGCTCACCGCCTACGTGCTGCTCGGTAATTTCGTCACCGGGCGCTTGTAAGCCCCACGCCCCGCGAAGCCGCGTCAAGCCATACCGCCTGCTCCTTACCCGTCCCCTTACTTCGAGGTCGCCTGATCCGCCACCGCCCGCAGCTCCTCCCCCCGCTGCACCCCACCGCTTCCCGCTTGTCGCTTCGCTTCCCCGCAGCGAGGCGTCCCTCAGCGGCCCAGCTCTTTCCGAGCTGGGCCGCTTTTTTTGTTTAAAGCCGCTCCGGACAGCCCTCGTTTCAGCCGTAGAGAAACGCCTTCCTCGCGTTCTTCAACCTCGCCGATGCCGGAGCAAGCTCCTCGCGGCTCGCAACACGGCGGCTCTCGGGCGAGGTTTCGACGTCGCCCTCCTGGGGGGCGACGCAGGCCGCGGTCGCTGCTCGGTGCGGCAGCGATCGGCCGCACGGCTCTCACCGCAGCCCCGCCCGGCCGCGTTGTCGTTTGTTCCAGCCGGTTTGCAAATTTTGGATCCTCCATGCGTCCTGGCGGCCGGGGGAGGGGGCCGGCGGAAGAAAAAAGTTGACGGCTAGGTGACTACTGTTATACTGATGTAATCACTAGGGGCCGCCATGCTTCTCCGCATCGAAAAAGGGTCGAGCGTGCCGATCTCTCGGCAGATCGCCGAGCAGGTCGCTTCGCTCTGCGCCGCCGGCAAGCTCAAGCCCGGAGACCGGTTGCCGTCGGTCCGCGAGCTGGCCCGCGAGCTGGCGGTCAACCAGAACACGATCCTCCGCGTGTACGAGCGGCTCACCGGCGAGGGGCTGCTCGAGCGCCGCCACGGCCAGGGCACGTTCGTCGCCCCCCACTCGGGCCGCCGCGCGACGGCCGCGCACCGGCGCAGGCTGCTGGAGGAACTCCGCCAGATCGGCCGGCAGGGACTCGGCCTCGGGCTCTCGCCCGACGAGCTGCACACGCTGCTCGGCGAGGCGCTCGACCAACTCGGCGCCGAGTCCGACGCCCACGCCGCCTCGACCCAACGGGCCGCATCCACCCAACAGCCAGCATCCACCCACCAACAGGGAGCCAAAGCATGACCGCGCCCGCGATCCAAGTCGACGGCTTGGCCAAGAGCTTCGGCAAGAAGCTCGTGCTGCGCGAAGTGTCGTTCCGCGTCGACCCGGGGCAGACCTTCGCGTTGCTCGGACGCAACGGGGAGGGCAAAACCACCACAATCCAGACGCTCCTCGGCCTGCTGCCGCCCGACGCGGGCGAGGTTTGCGTGGCGGGGCTCGACCCGCAGGCCGAGCCGCTGGCGGTCCGCGACCGGGTCGGCTACCTGGCCGAAGACCAGGCCATGTACGGCTGGATGCGGGTCGACGAGATCGTCCGCTTCGTGGCGCCGTTTTACAGCCACTGGGACCACGAGCTGGCCCGTCGGTACCTGGGGGAGTTCGAGCTGCCGCTGCGGACTAGGGTCAAGCACTTGTCGAAAGGCCAGACGGTGCGCCTCGGCCTGGTGCTGGCCCTCGCGCACCGCCCCGAAGTGGTCATCCTCGACGACCCCGCGCTGGGCCTCGACCCGATCATGCGCAAGCAGTTCAACCGCGACCTGATCGCCCACCTGCAAGGCGAGGGGCGCGCGGTGCTGTACAGCTCGCACTTGCTGCACGAGGTCGAGCCGGTGGCCGACACGGTCGCGATCCTCGACGGCGGCCGCATCGTGCGCGCGGGCGGGGTCGAGGAGCTCACGTCCGACGTGCGGCGGTTCTTCGTGCGCCACGAGCTGCTGCCGGTCGTGCGCCGCGCGGGCGAGGTGCTCGACGTCCGCCCCGACGGCGACGAGCTGGCCGTCACCGCGGCGAAGGCCGACGCGGTGCACGACGCGCTCGCCCGCGAAGGCGCCACGCCCAACGCGACCGACCTGAGCCTCGACGAGGTGTTCGAAGCGTACGTCGTCGGCCGCCGCGAGCCGCCCGACAGGGCGCCCCAGCCGGTGCTGGCCGACGCCGGCTGAGCGATCGGAACTCACCGCGGAGAGCGCGGAGCACGCGGAGACCGACCAACAAGAGGAGCCGCCATGGGCCCTGTTTGGACGAACCTGTTCTGGAAAGAGTGGCGCGAGCAACGCGGCAAGCTGGCGGCCTTAACGGCGATCGCTTGCGGCACGATGTTGGTGATCCTGGCCGGCGCAGGTTGGTCGGACGAAGGGCGTCCCGATCTGCCCTTCATCTTGACTTTCACGCTATTGCTCTATGTGCCCATCGCCAGCCTGTTTGTCGGCATGGGGCTCGCCGCCAGCGAGCAAGCCAGCGGCACGATCCGGATGCTCGCCGGCCTGCCGTCGCCGATGCACAGGGTGGCCGTCGCGAAGCTTGTGGTGGGCTTCGTCACAACCGTGCTTCCGGCCCTAGCGACCATCGCGGCCGCGTGGCTTGCGGCGACGATCTCTCCCGAGCTCTCGCGCCAAGCGTTCGGCGAGGCCTTCTCGGCAGGCGGCGCCTTCTTTCCCCGGCCCCTCGCCACGGGCTTGTGGCAGATCGACGTGGCGTTGTTGGTCGCCGCTACTTCCGCGAGCTTGCTCGTGTGGGTCGTCGCGGTGAGTGCCAACCGGGACGACGAGGTCCGAGCCGCTGCGATCGCCCTCGGCGTGATCGCATTCGTTTGGGGAACCGCATCGGCACTGCTTTACTGGTGGGCCGCCGATACCGACTCGAGTATCTGGATGGGTGCGCTTGGCCAGTCGCTACTCGCGGCGTTGCCGGGAGGGTTCGTAGCGATCGCGCCGCTGAATGCTCCCGCGTTCTTCCCCGCCGACCGCTTGCCAGGCCCCACGCCCTCCCCGCTAACCGCGCTGGAAGTTGTCTCGGTCTTCGTAGCCGTGCACGGCGTGCTGGTTTGTCGGTGGCTCTCCGCCTACGGCGCGGCCCAAGCTTGGCGATCGGACGTCCTTCAACGGCTGAACGAGCGGCGCCGGGGCGCGTGGCTCGATGCGCCGATGGCCTCGCCGCGAGCGGCGATCGTGTGGCAGACGGTCCGCACGTGTGCGCCGGTGGTCGTGGGCTCGCTTGTGCTCGCCGCGGTTTACACGGCCTTGATCTACTCGATCGAATCGGGCATGGGCTCCAAGCCATTGAGCTTTAGGGACGGCGTGATGATGACTTCGCTGCTGACCATCGCTTGCGGCTTCCTCGCTGCGCTGGTCGTCGGCGTGGGCGTGCTGCTAGAGGACCTGCGGCCCGGCGTGAACCGCTTCTGGCGCTCGCGGCCGATCTCGCCCGACGCTTGGTTCTGGACAAAGTCCGCGGGCGGCTTGGCTGCGCTCGCGATCCCGTTTGGCGCGGCCTACCTGATCTACGGCGCCACGCAGCACGGGACCTTCGCCGACTTCCTCCGCGCCGACCATCGCGGAGCGTTGGTCTTCGCGCTGCTGTACACGTCGACAGTCGCCGCGGTCGTCGTCGTCCGCCAGCCGGTCTACGGCGCGATCCTCGGCGTTTGCCTGATGGGCATGTTCGCCGCGCCCAATCTCTTCGAAGGGTGGTTTTCGGCGGAGCTGGCGACCTCGGTGGTGGTGCTCGGCGTCGTGCTGACGACCCTCGCCGGCTGGCAAGCCTTCCGCCGCGACTGGTCGCTCGCCGGCAAGTAGCGCGCGTCAAGCACGGAGGTCGATCGCCGCCGCCGGCGCACGTCGGTCGGCGCCGCGGCCGCGGACCTTCAGGCCCGTCAGCCACGCGCCGATGACCGTCGCGTGGCCCAGGTAGTACGCGCCGTCGAAAAGAACGAGCTCGCCGCCGGTCGCAAACGCGGCCAGCGGGAGCTGCGACGCGATGCAGCCCAAGCCGTACAGCGCCGGTTCGCGCACGACTCTTGCGCCGGCGTAGAACGCTGCGAGGAGCCCGGTCTCGATCGCGATCGGACCCAGCACCTCCCACGTGATCAAGTACTTCCACGCGTCGAGGCTCGGCACGAGCACCAGCGGCGGCGCGACCAGCATCGCGCCGACCAGCACCGCCATCGAGAAGCCCTTGCGGCGCACGCGTCGGAGGCCCCGCGGTTTCCACGCGGCGTGGGCCGCTTCGATCAGCCCGCAAGCAGCGGCCGCCGCGGCTAGCACGATCCCCGCGAACGGCAGCAGTTCGTCTGCTTGGCCCAGGTCGCTGGGCAAGAGCATCAGCACGATCGCGATCACCCCCAGGGGTACCGACACAGCGATCCGGATCAGCACCCCCACCCGCCGCGACGGGATCCACGCGCCGAGCAAGCCCACCTGCCCGATCGACACGCCGATCAAGAACGACCGCCACGAAGATTCCGGATCCCCCAGCGGCGTCACGGCGATCACCGCGTTCACCGCCACCGTCGCCGCGATCAGCAGCGGCACGAGCGGCCGCCGACGCACGCGGCGGCGCCACAGTCGGCGGTAACGCTCGGGTAGCATCCCGCCATCCTAACCCGCTCTGAGTTGGTGCGTTGCGATCCGCCCGCCGCGCGGCGAGAATCAGCCCGGCCGCGTCGGACGGTACCGTCACGGCTTACCGAGCCGCCCGGTCGCTCCCTCACGGTCGCGGCTCGGCCAAAACTGCCCGCTGCCCTCTGCCTGCTGCCCTCTGCCTACTCCGCCGTGTCCAACCTCCTCACCAAGTGCTGCCTCGTCGGCGAGTCGGTCGCCGGCGACCCCACGCACTTCATGATCGAGCGGGCGCTGGAGCAGATGGGGCTCGACTGGCGGTTCCTCTCTTTCCAGCCGCTGCCCGAGCGGCTCGGCGAAGCGCTCACGGGGCTCGACGCGGTCGGCGTGCAGGGCGTGCGGTTGCTGGGCGCGTACGCGGACAAGCCGGCCGGCGTGGCGGCCCGCACCGCGCGGTCGACCCGCACCGGCCGCGTCACGCACCTGACACGCCACGAGGGCCGCCTCCAGGGGGACGACGCCACCGGCCCCGCCCTGGTCGAGGCGCTCGCCCCCCGCGGCGAGCCGGCGGGCAAGCGGGTCGTGGTGCTCGGCGCCGGCGGCGCGGCGCCGTCGGTCGTCGACGTGCTCGTCGAGCACGGCGCGGCGATGGTCGGCGTGGCCGACCCGTCGAGCGACCGGGCCGCCGCCGTGGTGCTCAGCGCCCACAGCAACCGCCCCGAGACCGCCCCGACCGACGCCGCCGCGTGCGACGTGCGCACCCTCGCCTGGGAAGACGAGTGGGTCGAGCTCCCCGACGCGGTCGACTGGCTGGTGTCGACGGCCGCGTGGCCCAAGGCCGACAACCCGCGCGTCGCGCAGCTCGTCGCGCCGGAGCTGGGCGACACGCAGCTCGTGCTCGACCTGGGAATCGGTTCGAGCCGCTCGCCGCTGCTGCTCGCGGCCGAGAGCCGCGGCCGGGTCGCCGTCGACGGCCTGCCGATCCTGGTCGCCGAAACGGCCCTCGCCGTCGAAGCCTGGACCGGCCTGGAGGCCGACCGCACCGTGCTACGCGACGCCGCCGAGGAGTTTCTAGGGCTTTGAGGGGGGGCGAGGGACGAGGGACGGGGGACGAGGGACGGGGGAAGCGGGGAGGCCGGAGCCGAGGGCATAAGCCCTCGGAGCGAACCACCAAACCCCCGCACCCAGCCCCCGCCGCACCAACCACGAACCACTAGCCACTGCCCACCAACCACCAACCAAATTGACCAGCAGCACCCAGCAGCCGCAGCCCAAGTCGCACGTGCGTTTGTCGCCCGGCGCTCCGTTGCCGCTGGGGCTGTTCATCACCGGCACGGGGACCGAGGTCGGCAAGACCCATGTGGCCGCGCTGATCGCGAAGCGCCTCGTGAGCGACGGCGTGCGCGTCGGCGTGTACAAGCCGGCCGCGAGCGGCTGCCGGCGCGAGGGGGGCGTGCTCTTGTCGGACGACGCGCTGGAGCTGTGGCAGGCCGCCGGACGGCCCGAGTCGCTCGAGCTGGTCTGCCCGCAGCGCTTCGAAGCGCCGCTCGCGCCGCCCGTCGCCGCCCACCTGGAGAACCGCCGCGTCGACCCCGAGCTGCTCCGCGCCGGCGCGGCCGCTTGGCGGGGCCGGTGCGACGTGCTGCTGGTCGAGGGCGCCGGGGGGCTGATGTCGCCGCTGTCGGACGACGACTACAACGCCGACCTGGCGATCGACCTGGGCTACCCGCTGGTGGTCGTGGCGGCGAACCGCCTGGGCGTGATCAACGACACGCTGCAGACGGTCATCACCGCCAGCGTGATCGACTCGCTGCGGCCGGGGCGCGAGCTGCGGGTGGCCGGCGTGGTGCTGAACGACGCCACGCCGGCGGCCGACCAGAGCCGCTCCACCAACGCCGAAGAGCTCCGCCGCCGCCTCGGCCCGCCGCTGCTGGCGTGCGTCGCCTGGCAAGGCGGCCTCGACCGCGAAGTCGACTGGGGCCGCCTGGCGCGGGACAGGCCCCCCGCAGCCGGCTAGCTATTCGGCCAGGCGGAGGACACCGCGGGCCCGGGGGGTCAGCGGATCCCAGCGTCCTCGATCTCGTCGAGCGCCACGTAAGCCGCGGCGATGCCCTTCCCGGCCAGCCTCCTCCGCCACGACTCCGCGTCTGGCTTGCCGGGCTTGAGGGCGTGCAGGTACAGCCAGAGGGAGACAACGAACCCGACAACTCCCACCACCAGCGAGAGATACAGAGCGTTCGGGTGCAGCACCATGTCGAAACCGAGCGCCACCGCGACCGGGATCCACATCAGCCACCAGACGAACCCGATCAGCACGCCCGCCCGCAAGTAGCCCGACCGCAGGCTGTCGAGTTTGCTGCGGACGTCGGCCACGGGTTGCGAGTAGTCGATCCTCCGGATCCGCGTGCAGACGAGCAGCGACTGAGCGATCACGAGCACGCCGTACACGTGCAAGATCGCCCCGTTCGCGACCCGGTGGGCGACCCCCGTGTTCCGCGCCCAACACTGCGCGCCCAGCACGACCAGCGCGACGCCGACCAGCACCTGCAGCAGCTGGCCACGGAAGAGCGGCCGTAGCGACCGCTCGACACGCTCCATCAGCTGGCGGCGGGTAAGCAGCATCCTGCCGGCCAGTTCTTGCTGCGCCAGGCCCGCCGGCGCGGCGCCGTGGTCGGCCGGGGCGGGCGTCTGGTAGTCGACGGTGCGGTCCAGCGAGGGGTCGCCGGTCGATGTGATCGACTGCACGTCGGTCTTCACCTGGCTGACGCGCTGGTAGCGGCGCTCGGGCTCTTTCTCGAGCGTCCGCAGCACGACCTCGTCGAGCCGCACGTCGATCCGTGCTTTAGCCGAAGGGGCCGCGAAACGCCCGATCGGCAGCTCCCCGGTCAGCATCTCGTAAAAGACCACGCCGAGCGAATAGATGTCCGCGCGGTGATCGACGCCGCGGGCGCCCTCGAGTTGTTCGGGCGCCATGTAGCGGGGCGTGCCCATGACCTGGTGCGTCGCGGTGAGCGTGTCGCCCGGGCCCTCGCTCCCGAGCAACCGCGACAGGCCGAAGTCGGCGATCTTCACCGTCCCGTCGACAGAGATCAGGATGTTCTCGGGCTTGATGTCGCGGTGGATGACCCCCTTGTCGTGCGCGTACTGCAGCGCGTCGCAGAGGTGCGGCACGATCGCCAGCGCCTGCTCGGGCGACAGCCTGCCCGCCCGCACGACGTCGCGCAGCGTCGAGCCGTCGACGAACTCCATCAGGAAGTAGTAGTTGTCGTCGGCGTTGCCGAACTCGTAGACAGAAACGATGTTCGGGTGGCTCAGCCGGGCCAGCGTGCGGGCTTCCCGCGCGAAGCGCAGAGCGAACTTCACGTCGTGGTCGAACTCCGAGGGGAGGACCTTCAGCGCGACCAAGCGGTCGAGCCCCGGTTGCCGCGCCTTGTAGACGGCCCCCATCCCCCCCGCGCCGACCAGCTCGATGATCTCTAGCGAAGGGAAGAGCTCCGCCAGCCGCCCCACGGTCGGCGGCTCGAAGCCCCGCGCCGGCTCGGGCGCGGCGCCGAGGGCGTCGTCGATTGCTTCGGTGGCGTGCGGGAACCGATCGAGGTACTCCCGCTTGGCGGGCGCCTCGCCGCGGCGCCGGCGGTAGTCGACCTCCAGCACCACCAGCTCCGCCAGCAGCACGTTTCGCTCCGGCGGGGAGAGGTCTCCCGGGAGTACCGCTTCGATCGTCGGCGGCTGGTCGGACTGCCACCTCCGCTCGAAGTCGGCGCACACGTCATCGATGCGCTCCAGGACCTCGATCGGCAGTCGTTTCTGGCGGATGCTCATCGGGCTGGACCAACTCCTGCTGGTATTTCTCTCGGATCAGGTGCAGACGACGCTCGATCGTCCGCTCGGAGCAACCCGAGCGCCGGGCGATCTCGGCGTTCGTGTACCCCTCTAACTTGGCTCCCGCTAAATCCGCGAGTGGCCCGACACCCAAATGAGAAAAAAGCTGCTCCACGGACTCCTGCATCATCAGGACCATCTCCGGCGAGGGCTCGTCGCCGATCGCTTCGAGGACGGGCCCGTCGCCGTCGGAGTGGTCGAGCGAGCGGGGCGCGACGCCGCCGCCGCGCCGTTGCCGCAGGTCACGCCGACGCTTGTCGATCACCTTCCGGCCGGCCATCCGCAGGAGCAGCCGCCACAGATCGTCGCGATCGGACAGGTCCGGAAACCTCCCCTTCTCGGCCGCGTCGTAGAAGCTGTCGAACACGCTCAGGACGATGTCCTCCTCGTCCGAAACGGCCCGGTTCTGCCCCCGCAAACGGGCCCGAACGGACCCCACCAAGCGGGCGAAGTAGAGCTCCCAGATCCGATCCGCGGCGGCCGAATCCCCCGCCTTCACGAGGTCGATCCAGTGGCTGATTCGGGCGCTATCGGGCATGGCGTACGGCCGCACGTTCCGCAGAGGGGGGGTGCGGGACAGCATGCGCCGGCGGCGAAGGAACCACAACCGCGGCCACCGCAGCACGAGGCCACCGGGGCGAGCGGCGCCGACGCGGGTTAGCGAGCGCCGAAATCTGCCGAGGTGGGTCGCACCGCGGCGGCTTTAGTCGGTCAGGACCGCGCCGAGGGGATGTCCTCCGACGCGACTTCGGCAGCCACCGTATCCTCAACGGGCGACGCTTCGCAGGCCTCACGGCGGTTTCAGCCCTTGGCTGCCGCGTTTCCGGCAGCGAGACATCCGCCACCTGGGCCGCGCTGGTTTCTCTAACTTTCCGGGCAGTCCGTTATCGAACGGCGCGCTCGGCGTGGTAGAACCCTCACTGCCACGATGCCTTTTCTCCTTGTCAAGCCGCAGTCTGAGGCCCTGTGGGGTTCGAAGAAGCTCGCTGCTATCCCCGTCTCTTCTTCACTGATAAAGGTTCGACTCATGACGACACACCGCTGCGCGGCTTCTCTGGCTGCATTCACCCTGATGTTGGCGGCGACGACCGCCTACAGCCAGATCGACCTCACCACGAACGGCGGCTTCGAAACGGGCGATACGAGCGGATGGGAGTCGTTCCCGACCGCGACCTCGACGTTCAATATCACCTCGGACGCTAGCGAGGGCGTATGGGCCGCCGAGCTGTTTAACAACGATCCCGCCTCGGCGGCGGTTATCAAGCAGGCCAACGTTGGCATCGGCGTTGTCAGCCCGGGGCAAGAGGTATCGATCTCGTTTGACGCGAAAGGCTCGTTTGCCGAAGGCGGCGTCTCGTTCGCTGAGTTCTTCTCCGAAATCGACGGCGGCGGCACCTCGGCGGCCGAGATCCTGTCGGGCGCTCCGCTGGCGTTGACGGACACTTACCAGAGCTTCAGCTTCTCGGCGCTTGCGGGGCCCGACGTGTCGGGCGGCGTGACGCTACAGCTCACTGCGACCACCGGCGCCGCGACGGGCAGCACCGCGGTGCTGTTCATCGACAACGTCTCGGTATCGGTGATCCCCGAACCGACGACGCTCGGGCTGATTGGCGTGGCTGGCCTGATCGTGGCCGCGCGCCGTCGCCGCTGAGCGGTCGTTTGCCCTCTGCGGCGTTTCCGCTTTGGCCTCCCGCACTGGCGTGCTCCGGTCTCCGGGGCGCGCCAGCTTGGGCCCCAAGCCGCGTCTAGCGTCTTGGCCCAGCGGGGCGGGGACACCACCATGCGCGTAAGCGAGTAGCCCCGACAGCCGCGGGCGGCAGAGTCAGCCAGCCGTTTCATTCACCCGAGCGATTGTCGGGGCCGCTCAGCGGCACGGGGCCACCCGGGCGAGCGGCGCCGACGCGGGTTAGCGAGCGCCGAAATCTGCCGAGGTGGGTCGCACCGCGGCGGCTTTAGCTGGTCAGGACCGCGCCGAGGTGATGTCCACCGACGGCAGATTCGGAACGGCCGACTGGACTCAGATGCCGCCCCGCGCCAGTGCGGCGGCGCCCCCGCCGAGGGAAGACCTCAGCGACTCACCTGAGGGCGTAAGTCCGAGCGGCTGGTCCAGCCGGTGTCGCTAGGGAGTTGCCCGAACTGCACGAGGTGTCCCTGCCGGAGAGAGACCGCTACTGCGAACGGCGGCGGTAACCGGGCCGCCGCCAAGCAACTATGAACTCAATTCCCGCGTCATCGGCGGCTCCGGTTCACCGCTTGGTTAGGTGACAGCCCCTAGGATCTCCCGGGGGTGGATCACTGATTCCTAATTTCCGGTGGGAATCGGAATCTTGACGCCCTCCTTCTCAAGCTGCTCGCGGATGTGCAGGAAACGGAAATAGGAGCTCAGCGTGATCGGGCCCGAGTAGGCTGCACTCTGCATCGGCCGAGGCGGGTACTTCACGTAGGTTTCCATCTTCTTCTTAATCGCCTCGCTGATCGTCACCAGTGTCCAGGTCCGCTCTGTGTAGTTGTTCATGAAGATGTCGTAGCGCTCCTGCGGGTCTTGCCAGAGGTCGAAGACCTGTGGCACGGTGGCGACATACGCCTCCGGACCCTTCCACCCAAGGTTGGTATCCACGGCGAGTCCTCCAGTTGGCTGGCCATTGTCGCCGCGCAGGTTGAATGCAGCCTTGTAGTTGCCAACACGTGCGGCGCCAGGCGTCAGCTCATTCTCGGTGAAGTAGAACCACTCGTTCCGGTCACTTTTGCCGGTACCGAACAGGACTGGCGACATGTCGTAGCTGTCGAAAATAATGGGTTTACCCTCGCGGTCTTTTTCGGGCAGCTCCACACCGGCAACGGAGGCGAACGTGGCCATCAGGTCGAGGCCGCCCAGGATGTCGTGGTTTTTCGCGCCGGCCTTGATCTTGCCCGGCATCCAGGCAATCGCAGGCACCCGGTTGCCACCCTCACGCACTGTGCCCTTGGTGCCGCGGAACGGCGTGTAACCGGCGTCCGGGTAGACGTCCTGCCAAGCACCATTGTCGGTGGTGTAGAAGACCATCGTATTCTTGTCGAGTCCGAGCTCCCGCACCTTGTCCATGATCCGCCCGATTCTGGAGTCCAGCTCCACGACCGAATCCGCATACTTGCTCTTCGAAAGAGATTTGTGTTCGTAGTCAGGGTGCGGCATGTTCGGCTGGTGAACCTTCATGAAGTTGATGCTCATGAAGAACGGAGTCTTCGACTTCGATGCCTTGTCGAGATAGTCGATGGACGCCTTCTCCACATAGCCGTCGAAAAACGGAATCCCAACGACCCCATTCGGGTAGTCAGCCGTACTGGCATCGGGCGTATCGACGTACTGGCCGTTGATCGCGAATTCTTCAACCGGCTTCTCGCCTACCTTACCTGACAAGGCACCCTTGGTCACTTTCTTGAACATGGCACGCAACTCCGGACTCATGTCGGGGAACCATGTCGGATCGGCATAGGTATAGGCGTTGAGGTGGTAGAGGCCGGCGTACTTCATCTCGTCGTAGCCCTGGGCGTTGGGCAGCGCATAGTCGTCCTCGCCGAGGTGCCACTTGCCGGTGAAGAAGGTGTTGTAGCCCGCGGTCTTCAGTACCGCGGCTAGAGTCCACTCGGCGGCGGGCAGTCCGCCGCCCTGCCCCTGAAAGGCCACGGTGGTCATGCCGCTGCGGTTCGGGATACGGCCGGTCTGCATCGCCGCCCGGCCGGGTGTGCAGCTTGGCTGAGCGTAGAACGAAAAAAAAGTCGTCCCTTCTCTAGCCAAACGGTCGATATTCGGCGTAGGCATGCCGCGCCCTTCACCACCACCATAGGGGCCGAGATCGCCATAGCCGGTGTCGTCGGAGACGATGAGTATGACGTTGGGTTTGCTCTCCTGGGCCGTGGCTAGCATGCCGGGTAAAACGGTCAGGACAAATAGCAGGCTGAAAAATTGTCTCATGTGTTTCTCCTCTCGAAAGTTCTTCGTGTAAATTAGCACGACTCGACGATCGCCACCTAACGTCACGCGTCACCCGGCACGCGCGGAAGATTCTCAAGTTCAAAACCGCCCGACTCGCGTGCTCGGGTGCACGCGATTGTTCGCCAGGGCTTCGAGAGTTAGTCGATAGGTTCGGTGGCGTCAGGAACTGGTTTGCCGCTGGCGTCATAGTATACCGGCTTGCCGGCGTTGCCGTACATGTTCACGTCCGGCATGTATTCGTACGTGTATTTGCTACGGATGGTCCCGTCTTGTCGCAAGTAATACCCAACGCCACCTGTCGCCTTGTCGTAGGTCTCGGTCGCAAGTTCCCGGCCATCAGGTGTGAACCAAGTTGAGCGGTAGATTAAACCGCGGAAGTACCACTCCCGAATCATCAGCGATCCGTCGTCGTAGTGATACTCTGCGACGCCAGTCCCGCGCGGAAAACCGTTTTCGTTTTTGTGATACGTTCCCGGTATTGCGTCCCAGTAGGAGTAGGCCGCAATCGCGAATGCGACAAGCGTGACGAGAACGATAAGCGTCCTGAGTCGGTATCTCACGGCAGCGAGCGGATGCATGCGGAGGTGTCAATCAGCTTGATCGGCGAACTTGTTTATAGGGTGACCAACGTAACACCTGTAGACGGCAAGGTTGTCAACCTAACGCGCAGTACGTCGATCCTCGTAAGTGGTTGCCTAGTCTCTATTTGCGTCCAAATCGCGATTGCCGCGGCGTGATAGGATGTTTCCGTCTATCGCTCCTCTGGTCCGGGCGCCAGGCCGTCTGCCGGGCTGCGGACTCCACGGCCGCCTCGATTTAGGACATGCGTATAGATCATGGTCGTGCGAACGTCCTTGTGGCCCAGCAGCTCTTGCACCGTCCGGATGTCGTAGCCGTCGGCCAGCAGGTGGGTGGCAAACGAGTGGCGGAACGTGTGGCTCGTGACTCGCTTCGTGAGACCTGCCTGCCTCACCGCGGTCTTCAGCGACCGCGAAAACAACGATTCGTCGATGTGATGACGGCCCTGCTCACCGGTCTTGGCGTTTCGCCAGCGGCGTTCCTGTGGGAACACGAACTGCCAGCACCACTCGCGGTTGGCGTTTGGGTACTTGCGGACCAGCGCGTGGGGCAGGTCCACGCGGCCGTAGCCATCGGCTACGTCTTGCTGGTGGATCGACTTGACTTGCTCCAGATGTTCCTGCAGAGGACGCGCGGTTGCGCGCGGCATAGTCGTCACGCGATCCTTGTCTCCTTTCCCCTCGCGAACGGTAATCTCGCCACGCTCGAAGTCCAAATCCTTGACCCGCAGGCGGAGTGCTTCGAGCAGACGCAGCCCGCCCCCGTAGAGGAGCATGGCGACCAGCCACTTCACCCCAGCCAAGTGCGGCATCACTCGCGAGACTTCATCGACCGTCAAGACGACGGGCAATCGCTTGGGCCGCCGGGCACGAACAACGCCTTCGATGCGGTCGAGCGGTTGCTGCAGGACATGCTCGTAGAGAAAGAGAATCGCCGAGAGCGCCTGATTCTGCGTCGACGCAGCGACATGCTCTTCGACAGCCAGGTGAGTCAGGAAACGGTTGACCTCGTCTTCGGCAAGTTCGCGGGGATGGCGCCGATCGTGAAAGCCGATGTATCTGCGGACCCAGTGGACGTAGGCTTCTTCCGTTCGCCGGCTGTAGTGCCGAACGCGTAGCACTTCGACCATGTGGTCATGGAGCCGGGGCGTCAGCTTGTCGGTGAACAAACCAAGCGGTGAGCGGCGTTGCTGCGACGAGTTGGTCACGGCCAAGTCCCATGAGAAACACAGCTAGCACCGAAAATTAGAGCCGCGAGGAGTGGCGGAATCAAGCAACGCCGGTCGATGCGATGAATCAGGCAATCGAGGAAACCGACGCACATTTCGCCAGTTCCTTCGAGCAGGCGGATGCCTCGGCCGACAGAACTTTAAACCGGACCAAACCTGCATCGGTGGACATCACCTCGGCAGGAATGCAGCCGGACGAAGCCGCCGACTGACTCTCCTTCGAACCGTCGTAGCTCGCCGCCAAAGCCGGCGCAGAGCGGGAATCCCGCCGTGGCCAAAACACGCTGGGAAAGGCCTCGCTTGGGCGACAATGCCGGGTTCGTTGCGGCTTGAGCAGGGCCGACGCCGCGTCGAACGCCGCAGGCGCGTTGCGCGAAACGACGCCGTTTCGTTACACCCAGGGCAGCGCGTAACGCTTCGCTAAGCCGTTGCCGGGCAGGCGCTTAACGCCGTTTTGGACACGATCAAGCGTGACACAGCGTTCGCCAGCGTGTCGCGTTTGTAACGAATCAGCGCGGATCGACAGCCGCAATTTCTTCCCAAGCCGAAGGCGCCGCCGCGCGGGCGAAAGAGCCCCTATGACCTAGCCCGAACGACCAAGCCCGCACGACCAAGGGCGCCAGCTCAACTTCACGGACCACGGACCACGGACCCCAAGCCACAAGCCACAGGCCACAGGCCACAGGCCCCTAGCCACTGACAACTGGCCACCGACCAGTTACACGCTCGCCATCTCGCCGGCGTGCTCTACTGCGCGGCCTTCGGCGACCGACGTGTCGCAGGTGAGCCGCAGCGTGACGCTCCAGCGGCCGTGCGCGTCGCCTTGCAGGATCCAGCGGGGCTGCACGGTGACCGACTGGTTGACCAGCTCGAAGCCCCCCTCGCTCTGGCTCACGGTAGAGATCGGATAGGTCCAGTACGAGGTGGGCCGGTCCGCGTCGACGCCGATCTCGATCCCTTGCCAGCCGTCGACCAGGCAGACCCGCTCGACGTCGATCAGGTCTTGCGGCTCGCCGAGTTGGCCGATCGACTCGCCGTCGCCGAGGTGGAAGTACCGGTCGTCGGCGCCGGCCGGCAGGCCGGCCAGGTTCAGCTCGGTGCTGAACAGGAGCGGGCGGTCGGTGGGCAGCCGCTCGAGCAGGTAGGCGATCTCGAGCGTGGCGCCGCCGGCGTCGAGCGTGACCCCCTTGTGGATCGTCACGGGGTGGCCGTCGACGTGCCCCTCGCGGGTGAACAGAGCTTGCATGCGCTCCGGCTTGCGGCGGAGCTTGGTCTCGTACTGGGCGCCGACGAAGTCGCCGGCCTCGCGGGCCTCGCTGCGGCGGATCGCGTCGGGGGTGACGTCGAGGTCGTAGAAGTGGTCGGTCAGGCTGCGGCGGGGGCGCTGGTCGTACTGCAGGTGCTCGTCGAGGCCCTCCTGCTTGAAGACCACCCGGTCGTGGATGCTGGCCACGCCGGAGTTGTCGCTGGGGCCGGCGAGGACCTTGCGGTGGTAGGCCTCCTCGCGGCGGGCGAGCGTGGCGCCGAGGTTGAGGCAGATCGAGCGCACGTCGAGCTCGTAGATCTCGGCGCCGTCGGCGGGGGTCATCAACGCGACCAGGCGGTTCGACGCGAGGCGCACGTCTTGGCGGCCGTCGAGGTTGTAGTCGGCCGTGTCGAGCTCGACCCAGTCGGCGTCGCCGAGGCCGCGGCGGCGGCGCTGGTCGAGCAGGTTCTCGGCCGCGATCAGGTGGTTGTAGACCGCGTGCCGCAGGTGCGGCAGGTAGACCCCGCCGAACGCGCCGTGCCAGTAGCTGCAGTTGCACTGGCCGCGGTACAGCTCGGTGCGGGCAGACAGGAGCGTCTGGTCCGGCTCGCCGTCGTCGCGGCGCGCGTCGTCGGCCTGGGCCTCGGCGAGCTGGCGGCTGACCATCTGCATGCGGGCGTACATGTCGCTGGTTTCGGGGTAGCGGACCTTGAAGTTCCGCCAGAACCCGCCGCGTACGAAGGGGGCCACGGCCTCCCACTGGCCGGCGTCTTGCAGCTGGTGCTGCACGTCGTGGAAGAGGTTTTGCTGATCGGCGGGCAGGGCCCACTCGGTCATTTCGCGGTAGCTGCACTCGGGGATGTAGAGCTTGCCGAGGGGGCCGACCGCGTCGAGCGCCTCGCTGGGGGTGGTGAGCTTGATCCAGTCGGAGTTGGCCTCGAGGGCCTCGAAGAACCGGCGCAGCCAGCCGTGGGTGTACACGTGCGCGTGGGTGTCGGGCCAGGTGCCGAACTTCTCGCCGTCGTCGCCGAACAGGACGATCGCGCCGGGCTGTTTGGCGGCCACGTGGCGGAGGTGGTCGATCGTGGCGTGGGGCTCGGCGAAGGGGATCGTGTAGCGGAGCCGCTCGCTGCCGGGGAACACGCGCAGCAGGCGGGTGTCGTCCTCGGTCAGGTAGTAGCCGTGCAGTTGGTCCTCGGTCCAGCCGGCGTTCTTGAAGTGGAAGTCGTCGAGGATCGTGTACTCCATCCCCGCGTCGACCAGGTCGCGCGTGAGCGACTGCTCCCACACACGCTCGGGCATCCACATGCCGCGGACCCGCGCGCCGAGGCGGTCGGTCAGCCACTTCGAGTACGCGCGGATCTGGCCGACCCGGTCGCGCGAGGGGATCATCGTCAGGATCGGCTCGAAGAACGGCCCGCCGAGGATCTCGATCCGCCCCTCGCTCACCAGCCGCGCCAAGCGGTGCAGGTACTCCGGCCGGTGGCGCTCGAGCCACTCGATCAGCGAGCCGCTGGTGTGCAGGCCGATCTGGATGCCGCGGAACTCCTCGAACACGTCGAGGAACGGCAGGTAGCTCTCTTGGTACGCCTGCTCGAACACCCCGTCGAAGTTGCCGATCGGTTGGTGATTGTGCAGGACCAGCACAAGCCTTAGCGGTTGGCTCATCAGAATCGCTTCGAAGCAGAAGGGCGGGGGAGGGCGGGGGCGAGTCGCGAGCACGCAGCGCCGGCCCGGGGGGGGCCGAGGGCTGGCCGCTAGGTTTCACCGCGATCCTAGCGAAAGACGCCGCAACCCGTCCACGCGTCAAACGCGACAGGGCCGCGGAATCCGGCAAGCTCGGCGCCGGGCATCCCCGACGACCGCGGTGCTTTGCCTAGCTGTTGTATCTTCGGCGACCGGCCGGGTCGCCTTTGGGGCGGTCTGGCGAGTTCAACGCTTCGGCGAGCGCGGCGGCCGCGGTTTCCGGATCGACCGAATTGACCCAAACCCCGGTGGCGATCTCAAACCCGGCAGCCAGCCCGCGTCGCGGCAGCACCTCGAGCCACCACGGCGACGAATCGTACGCACGCGGCGGCGCCTGCAGCACCAGATTCAACGCCGGCGCGGCGGCCAGCCCCGTCGCGACTCCCGCGACCCGGCGGACCAGCCCGCCGACCCGCGCGGCTGCTAGCGGGTCGGCCGCGACCTCTCCCACGGTCGGGCCCCCCGCCGCGGGCGCGATCCAGGCCTCGTAGGCGACCCGCGGCGCCGGCGGGGCGATCACACGCAGGCCGTCGGCCTCGTAGACGCTCGCGCCGCCGGCCAGGCCGCCAGCAGCCACGCGGCGCCACATCGCTTCGACCTGCGCCGGGGTGCTCCGCAGAGCGACCACCTGGCTGTGCACGTGCTCGAGCGTCGCGCCGGCCAGCGGGCCCTCGTTCTTGAAGACGAGGCCGTAGTCGAGCCCTTCCGCCTGCAAGGCGGCGAGCCGGCCGAACCAGGCGGCGGCGGCCGAGTGGGTCTCTTCGTCGGTCAGGTCGACGAGCCGCCGCACGTGGCGGGGCGACTCGACGACGACCTCATGGGCGCCGCCGTCGGCCTCGACGATCGGGTACAGGTTGTCGACCACGCGGGTCAGCCAGCCGCCGCGGCCCCCAGCGATCCGCAGCCGCTCCGCGGGGGTGTCTTGCTCTGCGCCGGCGCAGAAGGGACACCTCGTTGGCGGCCCGCGGGGATCGTCGAAGTCGCTCGGCCGCTGGACCCGGCCGGCGGCCAAGCGGACGGTTCGGTCGGTCAGCGGGTCGTGCCGCCAGAGCAAGAGAGAGATCCTCGTTGGCCCCCGGTCAACGACCGGGGGCTGATTTATCAAGCCGTGGCTGTGGGCGGACCTGCCAATGGCCGTGGCGAGAACATCAGCGACCGCTAGCCAGCGCCGGCTCGCCCTTCTTGGCGCGGGCGAGGGTCTGCTCGTAGAGGTCCGCGTACTGCCGCGCGCTGCGGTCCCAGGACCAGTCTTGCCGCATGCCGGTCTC
Organism: Botrimarina sp.; assembly: GCF_040219535.1. Lineage (NCBI taxonomy): Bacteria > Pseudomonadati > Planctomycetota > Planctomycetia > Pirellulales > Lacipirellulaceae > Botrimarina > Botrimarina sp. The sequence continues at coordinate 276,810 of NZ_JAVJSH010000012.1, read as the reverse complement.
GACGAGCTGGCGCCACACCGGCTCGCTGCGGTAGGCCCGCACCGCGCGGTCGATCGCCATCGACAACGCGTAGGCCGACGCGTCGGCGAACGAGAAGCCGTTGGCCGTTCCGTCGGCGAGCGTCGCCTCGGACGTGTTGGTGATCGTGTCGGCCAGGCCGCCGGTCTCGCGCACGATCGGCACGGCGCCGTAGCGCAGGCTGTACATCTGGTTCAGGCCGCAGGGCTCGTAGCGGCTGGGCATCAGGAACATGTCGGCGCCGGCCTCGATGCGGTGGGCGAGCTCGTTCGAGAAGCCGACCCGCACCGCCACCCGCTCCGGGTGCTCCGCCGCCAGTCGCAGCATCATCTGCTCGTAGCGCGGCTCGCCCGTGCCGAGCAGCACCCACTGCGCGTCGACCTGCTCGGCCAGGCGGGGCATCACCTCGGCGATGAGGTCGAAGCCCTTCTGGTCGGCCAGCCGGCCGATGTTGGCCAGCAGCGGCACGTCGCGCCGCAGCGGCAGGCCGACCTCGGCTTGCAACGCGCGCTTGCAGGTGCCCTTGCCCTCTTGCCAGTTGTCGACCGTGTAGTTGGCGACCAGGTTGGGGTCGTCCGCCGGGTCCCACGCGGAGTAGTCCACGCCGTTGAGCACCCCCACGAGGTCGTCGCGCCGGTGCCGCAAGATGCCTTCCAGGCCGCAGCTCATCGGCGGGTCGAGGATCTCTTCGGCGTAGCGGGGGCTGACGGTGCTGATCATGTCGGCGCGGGTCAGCGCGGCCTTCATGAAGTTCAGCCGGCCGTAGAACTCGACCTCCTGCCAGTTGAAGTGCTCCCACCCCAAGCCCGTGAGCTCCATGTCCCAGTGCCAGAAGCTGCCCTGGTAAGCGAGGTTGTGGATCGTGAACAGGGTCGCCACGTCGGCCAGCTCGGGCCGGTCGGCGTACAGGGTCCGCAGGTAAACCGGCAGGAGGCCGGATTGCCAGTCGTGGCAGTGCAGCACCTGCGTGCCGAGGTCGAGCCTGCCGATCGCTTCGAGCACCGCCCGCGCGAAGAAGACGAACCGCTCGCAGTTGTCGACGTAGTCGCCGTCGGGCTCGCGGTACAGCTCGGGGCGGTTGTAGTAGCCGTGCTGCTCGACCAGGTAGACCGGCACGTCGGAGCCGGGCAGCGAGCTGCGCAGCAGCTCGCCCATGACCTTCTTGCGGCCGATGGGGACCTCCAGCCGCACGCCGGTCTCCTCGATCGCCTGCCCCGAGTTCATCGCTTGGCGGAACGCGGGCAGGATCAGCGTGGGCCGCACGCCGATCGCCGAGAGGGCCTTCGGCAACGCGCCGCACACGTCGCCCAGGCCGCCCGTCTTGCTGAAGGGGAGGGCCTCGGTGGTCGCGAAGAGAACGTTCACAAGCGCGTCGCGGTCGGGGGATGGCGCGGACAGAGGGCCTCAGACGACCGTTTCGACCCAGCCGCCAGATTTTATCCAGTCGATCTGGCCCGCCAAACCGCCCCGCGAGCCGCCGCGCACGCGCACGGGCGATGCAGCCCACACAGAGCGATCGCGCGATTCCTCGACGCGGCCGGACAATCCGCCCAACCCGCGCGGCGCCACTCGGCGGGGCGCCCCCTCAGGCCTCGCGCTGCGCCTCGGCGATGGCTTGGCACAAGCGGTCGACGTTGTCCGGGTCGATCCCCGCCACGTTGATGCGGCCCGAGCCGACGATGTAGATCGATCGCTTCTCGCGGAGGAAGTCGACCTGCGGCCTCGTCAGGCCGCTGAACGAGAACATGCCGCGTTGCCGCCGGATGAACGAGAAGTCGCCCTCGGCGCGGTGCTCGGCCAGCTTCGCTACGAGCAGGCTCCGCATGCCGTTGATGCGGTCGCGCATGGCGGCGACCTCGGCGTCCCACAGGCCGGCCAGCTCGGGGTCGTCGAGGATCGTGCTCACCAGCGCGGCGCCGTGCGCCGGCGGGTTGGAGTAGTTGGTGCGGATGACCCGCTTCATCTGGCTGGCGACCCGACCGCAGGTCTCGGCGTCGGCGGCGACGAACGTCACGGCCCCGACGCGTTCGCGGTACAAGCCGAAGTTCTTGCTGAACGAGCTGCACACGATCAGCTCCGCGCCGGGGCGGCAGAACTCGCGGAGGCCGGCCGCGTCTTGCTCGACGCCGTCGCCGAAGCCCTGGTACGCGAAGTCGAGCACCGGCAGCACGCCCCGCTCGCTCAGCAGGTCGGCGAGGCGGCGCCACTGGTCGGGCGTGGGGTCGATGCCGCTCGGGTTGTGGCAGCAGCCGTGCAGCAGGACCGCGTCGCCGGCCGGCACGCCGGCGAGCGTGTCGAGCATCGCCTCGAAGGCCAGGCCGTTGGTCTTCGGGTCGAAGTACGGGTACGAGCGGGTCGGCACGCCGGCCGCCGCGAAGATCGCCGGGTGGTTGGCCCAGGTCGGGTCGGACAGCCAAAGCGTGGCGCCAGGCAGGTTCTGCTTGAGGAAGTCGCCCGCCACACGCAACGCGCCGGTGCCGCCGGGCGTGTGCGCGGTGACCGCGCGGCCCTCGGCGATGGCCTCGCTCCCCTCGCCGAACAACAACCGCTGCACCGCGGCCGCGTACTCCGGCGCGCCGGGGATCGGCAGGTACGACTTGGTCTTCTCGGTGGCGACGACCCGCCGCGTCGCTTCGGCGACGGACTCCAAGACCGGCGTCACGCCGTGTTCGTCTTGGTACACGCCGACCCCGAGGTTGATCTTCTCCGGGTTGGGGTCCGCTTTGAACGCGTCGGTCAGGCCGAGGATCGGATCGACAGGCGCGGCTTCGATTGACTGGAACATAGCAGCGACTCGGGTTGCGGAAGCGGCGAGCACCAAGCGAAGCGGGCCGCGTCAGAGCCCAGGGGCGCCAGCCCGCCGGGCGCCGACGCCCCATCGATTGACCTCGGCGGCGGCGCTGCCGAGGATCGGTCAATCTAGTTCCGCCCGCGGCGAGTCGGTAGCGGTCCCCCGCGTTACCCGGTGAACGGCCCCATGACAGACAGCAAGACAGGCGTTTGGTTCGTCGGCGCGCGGGGGTCGGTCGCCACGACGGCCACCGTCGGCCTGGCGGCCCTCGTCCGGGGCGAGGCGCCCCCCATCGGCCTGGTGACCGAGTCGCTCGGCGAAGGGGCTTTCGCGGCCTGGGACCGGCTCGTCGTCGGCGGGCACGACATCCGGGGCGGCTCGCTGGCCGATTCGGCGGCCGAGCTCGAAAGGGGCCGCGTGCTCCCGCCGGGCTACGCGGAGCGGTTCGCCGACGAGCTGGCCGACGCCGACGCGCGGATCCGGCCCGGCGTGACGCTCGGCAGCGGCGCGGCGATCGAGCGCCTCGGCGAGCGGGGATGGGTCGAGCCTTGCGACACGCCCGCCGAAGCGGTCCGGCGGGTCGCGGCCGACCTGGCCGCGTTCCGCGAGGCGACCGCCGTGGAGCGGCTGGTGGTGGTGCTGCTCGGCTCGACCGAGCCGCCCGTCGACCGCGACACGTTGCCCCCGCGGTGGGAAGAGCTCTCGGCGACGCTCGGCGACCCGGCCCGCTGCCCGCTGCGGCCCAGCTCGCTGTACGCGATCGGCGCGATCGAGGCCGGCGCGGCGGTGGTGAACTTCACGCCGTCGCTCGGCGCGGGCTGCCCGGCGATCGACGAGCTGGCCCGCCGCCGCGGCGTGCCCCACGCGGGCGCCGACGGCAAGACCGGCGAGACCCTCCTCAAGGCGACCCTCGCCCCGATGTTCGCCGCCCGCAACCTGAAGGTCGATAGCTGGGTCGGCCACAACCTGCTGGGCAACCGCGACGGCGCGATCCTGGCCGACGCCCAGAACAAGCAGGCCAAGGTCGAATCGAAGGAGCGGCTGCTCGCCGAGCTGCTGGGCTACGCGCCGCAGAGCCTCGTGTCGATCGAGCCGATCGAGAGCCTCGGCGACTGGAAGACCGCTTGGGACCACATCCACTTCCGGGGGTTCTTGGGCGTGCCGATGACCCTGCAGTTCACCTGGCAAGGGAGCGACTCGGCGCTGGCGGCGCCGCTCGTGCTCGACCTCGCGCGGCTGGCCGACCTGGCCTTGCGCCGCGGCGAGTCTGGCGCGCTGGGGGAGCTGGCGGCGTTCTTCAAGAGCCCGGTAGGCGACCGGCCGCCGCACGCTCTGGCCGACCAGATGCGGGTGCTCAAGGAGTGGCTCGCGGGGGGTAGGCCTGAGGCCTGAGGCCTGAGGAAGAGGGAAGAGGGAAGAGGCGGCTTTGGCTCACGGTTCACGCCCGCCTTCATTGCAAGAAATGCTGCAATCGGTATTGACGCCGCGCGCTGGCAATTGATTGAATCCGCACAAGCCTGGCGGTTTGCGTTCGCGAAACGTTTCGCGGGGCCCGCCTAAACAAGGAAGACGCCGCTGCTTTTTCAATCTGAAGCGCCCGGAGGGCGCGGCGTAACAACCCACCGGGCGCCGCCAGGGAAGGGAGTCATTCAAGCAATGGCCGCTCCGAAGAAGACCGCGAAGAAGCGTGTCGCCAAGAAGGCGACGACCAAGAAGACCGCGACCAAGTCGACCAAGAAGAAGGCGGCCACCAAGAAGGCCGCCAAGAAGTCGACCGCCAAAAAGGCGGTGAAGAAGTCGACGAAGAAGAAGGCCGCTAAGAAGTCGACGGCCAAGAAGGCGGTGAAGAAGTCGACCAAGAAGAAGGCCGCGAAGAAGTCGCCCGCCAAGGGGACGACCAAGCGCGCCGCGAAGAAGTGATCCGCGCCGGCGCCCTCGCGCCGGCTAGCTCGACAAGCAACGCCGCGAGGCCGGTCGCCCCACTGGGGGTGTCGGCCGTCGGGTGTCCTTTTCGCTGCTTTTCGAGCCGGTCGGGGCCTTGCCGTACGGGTCCCGACCGGCTCTTTTGTTGCGTGGGCGCACGATTTGCATTTGCCTCCGGGGTTGCCGGGGGTTATGGTTTTCACAGATTCTATGTCGGCAGTCGCTCTCGCGAGCCGCTCCGGGGCGTGATCCGCCCCGGGAGACCCCTCTAGTGACGAGGGCGTCGGGCTACGGTGTGGGCGGCATTCGAGAAAGAAACGACCCACCACCATTCCCGGCCACGCCACGCCCGTTCGCTGGACGGTGCGGGCGCGTCGACGCCGCCGCCGCGGGCGAAGTGATCCCGCCGCGCGTCGTGCTCGCCCACGCCGAGCTTCGCTTGAGATAGCGTGGCGGCCCCCCTCTGTCCGAAGGGCCTCCGTGTCTACTGCTGAACTCGAACAAACCACCCAAGACCAAACGACCACCACCGACGACCTCTCTGGCTCGACCGCTTCGAAGCGGTTCGACGAGCTCGGCCTGTCCGACGAGATGCTCGCCACGCTGGCGGACATCGGCTACGAGACCCCCTCCCCGGTTCAGGCCGGCGTGATCCCGGTCGCGCTCAGCGGGCGCGACGTGCTGGGCCAGGCCCGCACGGGGACCGGCAAGACCGCGTCGTTCGCGATCCCGATCCTCGAGACGATGGACGACCGCGGCAAAGGCGCCGCGCCGCAGGCGATCGTGCTGGTGCCGACGCGTGAGCTGGCCGTCCAAGTGACGGGCGAGTTCCAGCGGCTGGCGGGCCGCAGCAAGATCCGCTGCGTGGCGGTCTACGGCGGCAAGCCGATCAAGTCGCAGATCGGCAAGCTGGAGCGCGGCTGCGACGTGGTGATCGGCACGCCGGGCCGTGTGCTGGACCACCTCAGCCGCCGCACGATCGACCTGCAACAGCTGCGTGTGGTCGTGCTGGACGAGGCCGACCGGATGCTCGACATCGGCTTCCGCCCCGACATCGAGAAGATCCTCCGCCAGTGCCCGAGCGACCGCCAGACGCTGCTGTTGTCGGCGACCGTCGCGCCGGGCGTGCAGCGGCTGGCCGAGCGCTACATGCGCGAACCGGAGATGCTCGACTTCTCGCCGAAGAGCAAGTCGGTCGACACGATCGAGCAGCACTACTTCACGGTCGACGCCGACCGGAAGTTCGAGCTGCTGGGCCGGTTGCTCGACCGCGAGAAGCCCGAGCAGACGATCGTGTTCTGCCGCACCAAACGCGGCTGCGACAAGATCCACCTCCGGCTGAGCAAGAAACGCAAGGGCGTCGGCTGCATCCACGGCGACCTGCCGCAGGGCGCCCGCGACAAGGTCATGAAGGCGTTCCGCGCCGAAGAGATCAGCCTGCTCGTGGCGACCGACGTGGTCGGCCGCGGGATCGACGTCAGCAGCATCTCGCACATCATCAACTACGACATCCCCCAGTCGTCCGACGACTATGTGCACCGCGTGGGCCGCACCGGCCGCATGGGGCGTGACGGGGTCGCGTACACGTTCGTCACCCGCGAAGAGGGCGAGGAGCTGACCCGGATCGAGATGCTCATCAACAAGGTCCTCATCGAGGACAAGATCGAGGGCTTCGAGGCGGCCCGGCCCGTGCAGAAAGCGGCCGCGGCGCCGGTCAAGTTCTTCGGCGCCGGCGTGCAGCAAGACCCGGACCTGCAGGGCGGCGACGCCGCACCCGCCGAAACGCCCGAGGCAGAGCCTCCCAAAAAGAAGCCGGCGCCCTTCGGCCGCCGCGGCCGATCGAAACACCGCCGCGGCCTCTGACAACCCGCGCGGCGCCGCGGCCGAGAGGCCGGCGTCACGCGGCTAGAAAATCTCCACGCTCACCAACAACGCCCTGCGGATTGCCGCGGGGCGTTGTTTTCTTTTGGTGGCGCCGCAGATCGCTAAATCCACCCAAGCGGCACGACCGTAATCCCCCCGAAATCAGTCGGATCAAGCCCGGGCGATGGCGCGCCCAATCCACCAGACTCCTACACCAGGTCGAACCCATGATCGCGAACCGAGAAGGGCGTTGCTTTGCGGCAATCGCCGCAGCCGTGGCGTTTGCTGTTCCCGCCGCGCCTGCCTCAGCAGAACTCGTCTACGCGTTGACCACGCAGAACAGCGTAGCGGTGTTCGACTCGGCGGACCCCTCGGCCATCCTCGACGGGGGCAGCGTGCGAAACCTGCCGGGCTCGGTCGACCTCGAGGCGATCGACTACCGGGCCGCGACCGGCGAGATTTACTTGCTCGACGACATGGAGAACGTGTACACGTTCGACCCGGCGTCGTTCGAGGCGAGCGTCGTTGGCACGTTCTCGCCGCGTATCCCCGGCCTGAGCTTCGCGTTCGACTTCAACCCGGCGTTCATGGGGGGGCAGTTCGCTCGCATCATCACCGACACGAACGACAACCGCGTTATTAGCGGCGACACCGGCCAGTACCTGCCGCCGGTCGAGAAGACCGACGTGTTCTACGCCGCCGGCGACCCGAACGAGGGCGCCGACCCGAACGTCGCGGGCATCGCGTACACGAACAGCTTCGGCGTGCCGAGCTCGACCCAGCAGTACGGCATCGACAGCCGCTTGGGCGTGCTGGTGACCGTGGCGAACAACGCGGGCACGCTCCAGACGGTCGGCAGCCTCGGCGTCGGACCGCTCACCAACGAGCTCGGCTTCGACATCAGCGGCGCGACCGGCGTCGCCTACGCCGCGCTGCAGAGCGGGCCCAACAGCATGCTGTACACGATCGACCTCGGCACGGGCGCGGCGACCCTTGTCGATCAGATCGCCGCGGGTGACCTGATCCGCAGCCTGACCGTCATCCCGGTGCCGGAGCCGACTGGCTTCGCTCTGGCCTCGCTCGCCGGGCTGGGTCTGCTCCGCCGCCGCGGTTGATCGCGGGCTTCGTTGTCGACGAGCGAAACGAGAGAACGCCAAAGCCCCGCGTGACCTGGTTCACGCGGGGCTTTGGTCGTTGCGGGGCCCGCTCAGCCGGCCGCGCCGAACTCCTCGGCCAGCCATTTGGCCGCGTCGTCCCAGCCGGCCGCGGCCGCGGGCCAGTCGACCTGCATGGCCTTGACGTCGTCGGGCGTCTTGACGCGGCAGCGGCACGCGTTGTCGGCCTTGCTGTTGCGGTTGAGCGGGATCTGCGCGCTGGGGCCGATCACCAGGCGGCACTCGACCATCGACGTGAGCAAGAACTCGGCCAGCGCGTGGCCCGCTTGCGGGTTGGGCGAGTCCTTGATCAGCGCGACCGTGTTCGGGATGAACAGCGTGCCGAGCGCTGCGGAGTCGCCTGCCGGCGGGTCGTCGGCGGCGGGCTGGTCGGGGTAGATGATCGCTAGCGGCGCGTTGTTCTCTTCGATCTCGACCATCGCGTCGTCGGTGTCGGTGATCCCGAAGATCAGGTTGCCCTGGGCGACCTCCCGGGCGACCCGTCGGTTGCCCGACAGCACGCGGCAGTTTTGTTTCACGCCGGTGAAGAACTTCTTCGCCCGCTCCTCGCCCCACTCCTGGAACAGGCACGCCGCGTGGGTCGCCGTGGTGCCGAACAGCGGCTTGGCGATCCCCACCTGGTCGTAGAACTGGGGGTCGGTGAGGTCTTCGATCGAGTCGGGCCAGCGGGCCTCGGCCAAGCGGTTGGTGTTCACCACCAGCACCCGCGCGCGGGCGGCGAAGCCACGCCAGTCGTGGTCGGCCGAGCGGTACTCGGGCGGGTAGTTCGCGTCGGCCGACATGGGCTGCTCCCGCAGCAGGCCCTGCTGCTTCAGCCGCAGCGTGTGGAGCATCTCGTTGTTCCAGAACACGTCCGCGCGGGGGCGCTCGCCCTCGGCGAGGATCGCGTTGGCGAGGCCGACGGTCTTGGTGCTCTCGGTGTCGAAGCGCGCCTTGACCTCGATGCCGGTTTCGCGGGTGAACGCGTCGAAGATCGGGCGGCTGAACTCCTCGTCGAGCGCGGTGTAGACGACCACTTCTTTCGGCACGGTCGGCACGTCGCAGCCGACGACCACGACGACGAGGGCGGCGGCGGCGATAAGCGACAACCCGGCCGCGGCGGATGCGATACGCTTCATAGACCCGTGGGGGGGAGGTTTGCTACGTTTCGGAGGCCGCCCGCCGCGGCCCAGGGCTACCACCAACATAGCCCTCGACCCCGCCGATGGGCGCCGCCCATCCCACCGCTCACGGTCCGGCAACCCGCGTGGCTATGCAAATCGAATTGCTCGGCGCCGGCGGCTACCACCCCTCGCCGCGGCGGCACACGGCCTGTGTCTTCTTGCCGGAGGCCGCCCTCGCGCTCGACGCGGGCACCGCGGCCTTCCGGCTGCTACGGCGGGTCGGGGAGGGGGCGCTAGGCGAGTCGCGTCGGCTGGACGTGGTCCTCACGCACGCGCACCTGGACCACGTCGTCGGCCTGACCCACCTGCTCGGCATGGAGCACGCCGGCGAGCCGATCGAAACGGTTGTGCACGCCGCGCCGGAGGTCCTCGCGGCGATCCGCCAGCACCTGCTCGCGCCGGCCCTGTTCCCGATCCAGCCGGTGACCCGCTTCGAGCCGCTGGCCGACCCGCTGCGGCTGCCCGGCGGCGCGCGGGTCGATTGGTTCCCGCTCGACCACCCGGGCGGGTCGCTCGGGCTGCGCGTCGAGCACGGCGGCAAGAGCCTGGCTTACGTGACCGACACCCGCCCCCCGAGCCAAGCCAGCATCGACCGCGTGCGGGGCGTCGACGTGCTGCTGCACGAGGCCTACTTCGCCGACGCCCGCCGGGACTTCGCCCACACCACCGGCCACTGCACCGCCAGCCAAGCGGCCACGGTCGCGCGGGCGGCCGGCGTCGGGCGCCTGGTGATGGTCCACCCCGACCCGCGGGCCGACGAGGCGACCGAAGCGGCCGCGCTGGCCGAAGCCCGCCGCGTCTTCTCGGACTCCCAGTTCGGCCACGACGGGCAAGTCATCGAGGTCTGACCCGCCCCGCGTGCTAGCGGGCCGAGGGCGCAGCTCGCAGGCCCCGAGCGAGCCGGCGCCACTCGCGGTCGAGCCGCCGCGCGTAGCCGAAGTGCTCGACCTCCAGCAGGTGCCGCGCGGTCTCCACGTACCGGAGGCGCCGCACGCGGTCGTCGCCCCGTTTCTCTTGGCGGAAACGCCGCGCGGCGGGCGTGTCGCTCCGCGAAGCCAGCAGGCACCGAGCGACCAGCCGCGCCTGACGGTCGACCAGGCCCCACTGGCCGCTGTCGGGCTGGATCATCCCGAGCACGAACAGGTCGTCGCGCTCGGGGTGGAACACGTTGAGGTACAACTGCGGGCGTCCGTCGCGCCAGGCGAGCAGCGACTTGTCGATGAACGGGAAGGACAGGCGGTAGCCGGTCGCGTAGAGCACCACGCCGAACTCCTCTTCGCTGCCGTCGACGTACCGCACGCCTTCTTCGGTGAGCCGCTCGACGTCGGGCCGCACCTCGAGGTCGCCGTGCCGCAGGCAGTACACGAGCTGTGAGTTGATGACCGGGTGGGTCTCGAACAGCTTGTGGTCGGGCTTCGGCAGCCCGACGCTCGCCCGCGAACCCAGCATCAGGTAGCTCACCAGCCCGGCCAGCGCGCGGCGCGCGGCGATCGGCAACCGCAGGCGGAGCAGGTTCTCGCCGACCTGGTCGATCGGCAAGCCGCGGTAGAACTTCGGCAGCAGGTGGTACCCCCGCCGGAGGCTGAGCCGCGTGGCGGCCGCGTGCTGCGCGGCCTCCACGGCGATGTCGCAGCCGCTGTTGCCGCCGCCGACGACCAGCACTCTCTGCCCGCGCAGGCACTCCGGCGACTTGTACTCGCCGGAGTGCATCTCGATCCCCGTGAACGGGGACTCCGCGCCGGCCCGCCCGCTCCAAGCGGGGAACGACGGGTCCCAGTTGTGGCCGTTGGCGATCACGAGCGAGCCGTAGCGGCGGCGCTCGCCCGACTCGAGTTCGACCAGCCAGCCGCTCGCGGCGCGGCTCGCGTCGAGCGGCTGGACACGCCGCACGCCGGCCCCGTACTCGATCGCCTCTTCGAGGCCGAAGCGATCCGCGTAGCCGCGCAGGTACTCCAGGACCAGGCGGTGGCTCGGGTACTCCGGCCAGTGGTCGGGCATGGGGTGGTCGAGGTACTCGGTCAGCCGCTTGGAAGAAATCAGATGGGTTGACTCGAACACACGGCTTGTTCGCAGCGCAATATTCCAGTTGCCCCCCAGGTCGCGCTCGCGCTCGAGGCAGTCCACGGCGAGGCCCCCTTCGCGGAGCCGGCGGACCATCGCCAGCCCCGACGTGCCGGCGCCGATCACCGCGACGCGCTCGCGTCGCTCGAGACCGACCGCCGGGGGGGACGCGCTCACCTTCATGGGGGCTGTTGGCTGCATCGGATCTCTGCGTTGACGGGAGCGGCGCCCGGCCGGGGGGGTCGCCCACCCTGCGTCGCCGGATCAAGCCCCCTAACTTCCTTGCGACTTCTGCGGTCGTTCCGGCCGCTTCTTAGAAAACGAGTTGACGCCCTGCGGCGCGGTCCGAATGCTCTTGTGGGCAGTGGTCCAAGACGGACCGCCCACGGTGGAGAGCCGGCCAATCGCGCCCGCTCAGCGTACTCCGCTGGCCCCACGTGGGGGAACATGATGGCCAGGAAAGCCCATCCCGAATCCGCTCTCGCGCCCGACCCGCCCTCTCGAAAAGGGGGCGCGCCGGCCGATCTGTATCGCCTGGAGGGGACCTACGAGCGGCTGCGCCGCGCGTTGGTGCAGGGCCCCGCCGACGGGCGGCTCGAGCGGCCGCTGTCGTTCTGGGTGTTGCCCGACGACCGCCGCTTGCCGATCGCGTTCCTCGACCGGCCGATCCGCGTGCTGCTCGAGCGGCCGCTCGTCGAGTTGATGCAGACCCCCGGCGTGGGCCGCAAGAAGATCCTCGGGTTCTTCGAGCTGCTGCGTCGCGCGGTGAAGGACCGGTCCGCCCACGAGCCATTCGGCCTCGTCGGAGCGAACAACGGCGGCGCCGGCCCGGCCGCTAGGCGGGGGGTCGGCGTCGGCCGCGACACGGGGGCGGTTTCTGAATCGGTCTGGGCCGACTACTGCGAGACCGTCCGCCGCGCGGGCTTCGAGCCGCTCCCGCTGGGGTGCGTGGCGCCGAGCCTCAAGCCGCTGCCCACCGTGCTGTGGCGCAAGCCCCTCGCCGATTACGCCGGCCAGTCGCTCGCCGAGATCCGCGCGCTGAAGACCCACGGCGAGAAGCGGGTGTCCGCGATCATCGAGGTTTTCGCCACCGTGCACGAGGCCGCGTCGACCGCCGCGCTCGACGAGCACCTCCAGCTCGACCTTAGGCCGCACTTCGTGCGACCGATGACCGACTGGCTGCTGCGACGGTCCGAGGACCCGTCCCGCCTGACGCTGCCCGAGGCGCGCCAGCGACTCGCGCAGCCGCTCATCCACCAGACAGAGATCGACCTCGGGGCCGACGTGGCCCGCCTGGCGAGCGAACGCCTGGGCCTCGCCGGCGACGCCCCCTCGGTCAAGGAACAAGCCGAGCGGCTGCGGGTGACCCGGGCGCGTGTTTACCAGATGTTCGACGACTGTTCGCGGGTGCTAGCGGTGCGCTGGCCCGAGGGGCGTTGGCTGATGGCCGCGCTGGACGGGACCGACGCCACGCCCGACGCGGCGGCCCTCGTGCGTGGGGTGCGGGCGATCTTCTTCCCCGTGTGAGCGTGGCCCCGGGGCCGCGGTGTGTATACTCGTACACACAGCTCGCCCATGGCGCCGCCCCGCCCCAGATCCGTGTCCGATACGTCGCTGGCCCCCCGACCGTCGATCATTGCGCACAACGTGCGCCGGCTGATGGCGCGCGACGGGCTGACCTACGACGACGTGGTCGCCGCCACGGGGCTCGACGCGCGCACGCTGCGTGGCATCCTGCACGGCAAGAAGCGGCCCCACGCCAAGACGCTGCGGCGGCTGGCCGACGGCCTGGGGGTCGGCGCCGACGAGCTGTTCCTCGGCGAGGAGGGCTCGGCGTCGGCGCGGCTCGACGCGGCCAGCAACCCCGCTATCGAGCAAGCGGTCGCCGACCACCCCGGTCTGTTCGAAGACTGGTCGCCCCATGAGTTCGCCGAGCTCGCCAGCCGGGTGGGCGCGGGGGGCGGCCTGACGGCGGAGGGAGCGCGCGTCGCGGCGGCGGCGATGAACGCCAACCGCCGCACGATCGACCGCGCGAGGGTCCTGCTCGAGAGCGACCAGGCCGAGGCGCTGCGGACGGTCGTCGACGCGCTCTACGAGCGGGCCGCTTCGAGCAGCCGGTCGTAGCAAGCGCGGAGCTCGCCGCGGCGGGCCTCGACGTCGCGGTCGAGCGTGGCCGCGTCGGGGTAGTTCAGCAAGAACGCCAGCTTCTCGGCCTCGAGCTTGTCGGTCGGGTACTCGTGGCGGCCGGCCGAGTTCATCAGCCGGATCCTGGACTCGACGCTCCGCAGCAGCCGGTAGCCCTCGCGCAGCAACTCGGCGTCCGACCCGCCCAGGTAGCCGCCCGCCCGCAGCGCGTCGATCGCGTCGAGCGTGCCGGGGCGGCGGATCGACTCGTCGGCGCCGCCGTGGCGCAGCTGCAGCGTCTGCACGACGAACTCCGCGTCGACCGTGCCCCCCACGCCACGCTTGAGGTTGCGCGGGCTCGCGGTCTCCTCCATCCGCCGACGCATGTCGCGGATCGCGTCGACGTGTTCCGGCCGCCACTCGGCGCCGTAAGCCGCCTGGGCGACCGCCGCACGCGCCCGCTCCGCAGCCGGGCCGGTCCCGTAAACGACCCGCGCTTTGCACATCGCGAGCCGCTCCCAGAGCTGGCCCGACCCCTCCGCGAAGTAGTCCCGCAGCGCGCGGATCGACACGGCGAGCGTGCCGCCGCGGCCCGTGGGGCGCAGGCGGGCGTCGACCTCGTAGAGCCGCCCGTGGGGGCCGAGGCGGTTGGCGACCGAGATGATCCGCTGGCCCAGTTCGCTGAAGAAGTGGCTGTTGGTCGTGGAGATCGCGCGGCGGGAACGGCGCGGGTGGACCGTCGGGCCGTCGGCCTCGTAGAGGAAGACCAGGTCGAGGTCGGAGTGGTAGTTCGGCTCGCGGCCGCCGAGCTTGCCCAGCGCGAGCACCACCAGCCCGGCGGTCTGGCCCTCGCGGCCGGCGGTCGCCGACCGCTCTTCCTCGGCCGCGGCCGACTCGCCGGCGACCTCGTCGGCCGGCCCGATCGTCGGCGTGCCGTGCTTCTCGCACAGCGCCGCGTGCTCGCGCCGGGCGATCGCCCCCACGCACACCTGTGCGATGTCGGCCAGCGCGGCGTGGGTCTCGCCGACGTCGTCCTTGCCGACGAGGTCCCGCACGCCGACCCGCAGGTGCTGGGCGTTCTTGAAGCTGTGGAGGATCGGGTCGATGTCCTCCGCGCCGCGTGTCAGCTCGGCCAGGCCCAGGCAGAGCTGGTCGGGGGTGGGGAGCCGGTCCACCAACAGGCTGTCGACGAGCTCGTCGATCATGCCCGGGTTGCTGGTGAGGATGTCCGCCAGGTACGGGCACGCCGCGCAGAGCTTCACGTACAGCTCGAGCGCCGCGTCGCGGTGGCTGAACAGCTCCCACAGCGCGGCCTTGCCGCCGAGCGAGTCGCTGGTGCGGCTGAGGTTCACCAGCGTGGCGTCGGGCTCGGGCGTCTGGGCGACAGCGGCGAGCAGCCGGGGCGCGATCGACGCGAGGAAGTGCCGGCACCGCCGCGTCGACAAGAAGCGGATCCGCTCGGTCGCCAGCGCCATCAGGTTCGAGTAGGCCGCCTTCGGGTCGGCGAACGGGTAGCGGCCGAGGACCGACAGGATCGCTTCCTCCGAGGGGGCCGGGTCGTTCACGAGGTCGACCTCCGGCTCGTCGGCCGCCTGGTCGGTGAACGCGTCGTGCAGCAGGTGGTCGAGGATCCGGCGGTTGACCTCGGTGCGCTCGCGGAAGTCGTTCTGGAACGACTCGAGGGCCGAGGCCTTCTCGGTGTCGCGGTAGCCCATCCGCACGGCGACCTTCGCCAGCTCTGCGCGGTCGTCGGGCAGCGTGTGGGTCTGCAGGTCGAACAGCACCTGCAGGCGGTGCTCGAGCCTGCGGAGGAACTCGTAGTTCTCGCTCAGCCTCGCGCATTCTTGCGGCGTGAGGCAGCCGGCTTGCTCCAGGCGGTGCAGCGCGTCGAGCGTGGTGCCGGTGCGCACCTGGGGCAGCGCTCCGCCGTTGAGCAGCTGCAAGAACTGGATCACGAACTCGATGTCGCGGATGCCGCCGTGGCCGGTTTTGACGTTGCTCGCGTCGTCCCCCTCGCCGGTGGAGCGCTGCTCGATCCGCCGCTTGAGCGACTTGATGCCCGCGATGTCCGCCAGGCTCAGGTAGGTGCGGTAGACCCACGGCTCGAGCGTCGCTAGGAGCGAGCGGCCCAGCTCGAGGTCGCCCGCGACGGGCCGCGCCTTGATCAGCGCCTGCCGCTCCCACGTGCGGCCGCGGGTGTCGTAGTAGGCGACCATCGCGTCGGCGGTTTGGCAGAGCGGGCCGCGCGAGCCGTCGGGGCGCAGGCGGAGGTCGACGCGGTAGCCGGCGCCGTGCTCGGTGGCCTCGCCGACGAGCTTCACCACGTCGCGGGCCAGTCGGTCGAAGTACTCGGCGGTGGTGGTCGAGCCGGGCCGGTCGGTCGGGCCGTCCTCGTCGAACACGAACATCAGGTCGATGTCGCTGGAGTAGTTCAGCTCGACGCCGCCGAGCTTGCCGAGGCCGAGCACACAGAAGCGGGCGCGCTGGCCGTCGCGTCGCAGGGGGGCGCCGAAGCGCGCGTCGAGCTTGCGCGCGGCGAACGCGAGGGCCGCCTCGAGGATGGCGTCGGCCAGCAGCGAGATCTGGCGCGCGACGACCGCCACGTTCTGGCCGCGGACGATGTCGCCGTAGGCGATCCGTGTCATCTCGCGCCGCTTGGCCCGCCGCAACGCGGCCGACACGCGCGACGCGTCGTCGAGCGAGTCGACCTCGCTCACCAGCTCGTCGACCAGCGCCTCGCGCGACACGGGCCGGCCCTCGGTCATCCGCACCAGGTCGTAGCACTCCTGGTCGCGCACGAGCTGATCGGCCAGGTGTTGGCTGGCGGCGAGCAGTTGCAGCAGGTTCGGCAAGGCCTCGTGGTCGCGCTCGAACAGCGCGGCGGTCGACAGCGGGTGCCGCGCGGCGGCGATGAACCGCTCGAGGTTCCGCAGCGCCATCGGCGCGTCGGCCAGGCGGGGCGCCGTGGCCTCGTACTGCGTGCGCATCAACGCGACCAGGTCGGCAGGCACGCCCGACGCGCCGATCTCGCGCCAGGCCGCGTCGGTGGCTGGTGTCGGTGTGGAGGTCGCTGTCATGGGTCCAAGCGGCGGGCCGAAACGGCGGCCCGGGAAGAGCTACGCGATCAGTCCAAGGCCGGGGGCGGCCGCCTGGCCGACGCCCCCTGGCGGGTCTAGTTTACCCCGTTCCAACCGCCGAGGCGAGCACACGCCGACCGTCCGCGTTCAGGCCGAGCCGGCGAGCTGGAACAGCTCGGGCCCCGCGTGCTCGGTCACCACCTCGCCGAACAGCGTGTGGGCGTTGGCGTCGTACACGGCGACCGGCAGGGTTTGGCCGATCTGCCGGGGGTTCCCTTCGAACACGACGATCCGGTCGCACATCGTGCGGCCGGTGAGCTGAAGCGGGCCCTCGCCCCCGACCCGACCCGCTTTGACGGCCGCTTTGCTGGGCCCCTCGACGAGCACCCCGACCCGCGCGCCGAGGAACCGCTGGTTGTCTTCCTCGCTGATCTGGTTCTGCAGCGCGAGCAGCTCGTTGTTCCGCCGCCGCTTGACCTCGTCCGGCACGTCGTCGGGCAGGCGGTCGGCCGCTTTGGTTCCGGGGCGCTCGCTGTATTTGAAGATGAAGCTGTTCTTGAAGCGGCACTCGCGCACCAGGTCCATCGTCTGCTGGAAGTCCCCTTCGGTCTCGCCGCTGAAGCCCACGATGAAGTCGCTGGTGATCGCCACGTCGGGCATCCACCGCTTCGCGCGGTCGTGCATCTCACGGTAGTCGGCGATCGTGTAGCCCCGCTTCATCCTGCGGAGCTGCTCGTCCGAGCCGTGCTGCGCGGGCACGTGCAGGTACTTGCACGCCTTGGGCAGGTCGCGGACCGCCCGGAGCACGTCGTCGGTCATGTCCTTCGGGTACGACGTGACGAACTTGATCCGCTCGATGCCGTCGACCTCGTGCAGCGCGTAGAGCAGGTCGCTGAACCGCCAGGCGCGGCCGTCTTCGGTGTGCCGCCAGCTGTTGACCGTCTGGCCGAGCAGGACGACCTCTTTGCAGCCCTCGCCGGCGAGCTGCCGAGCTTCGGCGAGGACCTGGCTGGGGGGGCGGCTCTGCTCGGGGCCGCGCACGCTCGGCACGATGCAGTACGTGCAGAACTTGTCGCAGCCGATCTGGATCCGCACGTACGCCTGAAACGGCGTGGGACGCATCGTGGGGTCGCGGAGCGGGTCGAATGACTCGTGGCTGCG
Source organism: Botrimarina sp. (assembly GCF_040219535.1). Lineage (NCBI taxonomy): Bacteria > Pseudomonadati > Planctomycetota > Planctomycetia > Pirellulales > Lacipirellulaceae > Botrimarina > Botrimarina sp. Next base: position 259,454 of record NZ_JAVJSH010000012.1, on the reverse strand, counting down.
CTTGATGGCGTCGGCCTTGCCGTCGGTGCGGCCGAGCGAGACCTCCAGCCGCTGGCCCCCCGGCTTCGATCGGGCTTCGCGCACCAGCTGGGGCACCTGGTGGAGCTGGCCGGGGCCGACGACGATGTCCACGTACGGCGCGCGGCGGAAGATCAGCCGCTGGTCCTTTTGCGCCATGCAGCCCATCACGCCGATCACCTTGTCGGGCATCGCGCGCTTGGCGTCCTTCAGCCGCCCGAGGGCCGAGTAGATCTTGTCCTCGGCGTGCTGCCGCACGCTGCACGTGTTGAACAGCACGGTGTCGGCCTCGTCGGTCGAGCCGGTCAGCTCGTAGCCCTCTTTGCGTAGCGCCGCGACGACCAGCTCCGAGTCGAGCAGGTTCATCTGGCAGCCGACGGTTTCGATATAGAGCTTCTTCATCACGCTGCGTTAGGAGGCTTTTCTAAAGGCTTCTCGCGCGGCCTTCTCGCGGGCCTTCTTCTTCCGTTCGATCTCTCGGGCGTGGTGGGCGTCGACTTGTTGCTGCACCTGGCTGACGAGCGTCGCCGCGCGCTGCCGCATCATCTGCACCAGCATCCGCACCGCGACCCCAGCCGCGGCGACGAACAGGACCCACTCGAGCGTCGTCATCCCTGGGTTCTCCTTCCGTGGAGCCAGCCCGCCGGCGGCGGGGCTGCCTAGTTTACCCAGGTTGGCCTCTGCCGGGCGAGGGCAAGGGCCGCGGGTGCTAGCAATCACCAGATGCGGGCGACGCCGTACGCGTCGAACGCCTTGTCCCGGCTGACGATCGGGAGGCCCTCGGCCATCGCCTGAGCGATCAATAGCCGATCGAACGGGTCGCCGTGGTGGTGCGGCAAGCTCGGCAACAATCGCGGCATGCGACAGGCCGACCGGTAGTAACTGCAGTCCGAGCTGCTTGGTGGCTTCGCGAAAGTAGATTTCGAAAGGCTTCGCCAACTGGTATTTTCCCAACCCGACCTTGATGGCGATTTCCCAGTAGCTCCCGGCGCTTAAGACCAACGAGTTTCTTACGTCGGATAGGGTGTCTGCCGCGACGGAACTCAGCTTCGAGCTGTCGTCCATCGCCCACAGGAAAGCATGCGTGTCCAGCAGGACCCTCAAGGCATGTACTCTTTAAAGTCTTTCAGATGCTCGTCGTCTTCTTCGATGACCGTCAACCAGCCCTTGAGCAGCCCGAGTTGACGCCGTTTCGGTTGAGCGCTGTCCGGCGCCTCGCTAGTGGAGGCCCAGAGCGTCGCCACCGGCTGGTCGCCGCGGGTAAAGACGATCGGCTCCGTCGCGACGCGCGCGACGAGGTCCTTCACGGCGTCGGGGGCGGTCTCGAGTGGGACGATGACAGACATCGGAGGTCTCCAGGAAGGCTGCCCTATTCTACTACTCGCCCAAGAGCGACGCGAACGCCGCTAATGAACGGGCAGTGACAACCGTCGTTCACCCCGAACGAAGGCTCGCGCCGGCAGACAACTTCGCCCCCCGCAACCACTCCGCCGCCGCCATCCGCCGCTTGCCGGCGGGCTGGACCTCGAGCAGCTCGAGCGCGCCCTCGCCGGTCGCGACCAGGAGCCGCTCGTCGGCCTCGAGCACCTCGCCAGGAGCTCCGTCAGCGTCGGTCGCTTCCGCGCGGTCGACGACCAGTCGCAGCGGCTCGCCCTTCGCCTGCGGCGCAAACGTATAAGCCCGCGGCCAGGGCTGCAGGCCGCGGACTTGGTTCTTGATCTGGGTGGCCGGGCGGGACCAGTCGATGAGGCCGTGTTCCTTCTTCAGGCGGGGCGCCTTGGAGACTTGCGACCCGTCTTGCGGCCTGCCCTGGGCGGCGCCGGCCGCCAGCTCCGCGACGACCCGCTGCACGACCTCGGCGCCCATCGCGGCCAGCCGCGCCTCGAGGTCGCCGGCCGTCTCGTCCGGGTCGATCGGCGTGCGGGCCTCGCCGAGCACCGGGCCCGCGTCGAGGCCGGGCGTCATCTGTATGACGCTCACGCCGGTCTCGGCATCGCCGTTGAGAACCGCCCACTGCACCGGCGCCGCGCCGCGGTAGCGGGGCAACAACGAGCCGTGCAGGTTGATTCCCCCGAGCCGCGTCGCGGCGAGCGCAGGCGGCTTGAGGATCTCGCCGTAGTCGCACACGAGCAGCAGGTCGGCCTCGTAGCCCGCCAGGCGCTCGACCGATTCGGCGAGGTTCACGCTCTCGGGCTGCCAGAGCGGCAAGCCGAGCTCGTCGGCCGCCAGCGCCATCGGTGCCGCCGGCTCGCCGCGGCGGCCGCGCGGGGGCCGCGTGACGACGGCCAGCAGCTCGGCGTCGCCGGAGTCGGCCAAGAGCCGCAGCGTCGGCACGGCGAACGGCCCGGTTCCTAAGGCAACAATCCGCATGGGTTTAGCCGCTGATGTACGCTGATGGTGTCGGATGTCAAACGCAGAAACAAATCCTTCCTGCTCTCGATGCCGATGAGCTGAGAGTCGCAACGAACCAATCGACATCCGTGTCGATCCGCGTTCATCCGCGGCTAAATTCTTAGCACCGCAGCGACTCGAGTTCGGCCAGCCGCGCGGCGATCGCTTCGTCGCTGGGGGCGTCGCCGGTTTGTTGGCGGCTCTGCCAGTCGACCTCCAATTCGTAGAGCAGATCGTCGACCTCGGCCCGCTCGGTCGGCGACATCTTGTCCGTGAACAGGATGCCATCGAGGTGGTCGGTCTCGTGCTGGATCACGCGCGCGAGCATGCCGTCGACCGTTTGGTTGATCTCGTTGCCCGCCAGGTCGTACGCCTGCACCTGGATGGTGGTGTGGCGCCGCATGGGGCCGCGGATTTCGGGCAGGCTGAGGCAGCCCTCGGACATCTCGGCTTGGCCCTTGCCTTTGGAGAGGACCGGGTTGAGCAACACGGTCTCGTGCTCCTTCTGGTCCGGGTCGCCGGTCACGTTGATCACGAACATGCGGTAGGGCAGGTCGACTTGGTTGGCGGCCAAGCCGATCCCCTCGTGCTCGTACATCAGCTCGATCATCTCGGCGGCCCAATCGCGGAGCTGTCGATCGACCTTCACCAGCGGCCGGGACACGTGGCGGAGGGTCGGGTGCGGGTAATTGACGATTTCTAGCGGCACGACGCACGGCGCTCCGGCGGATTGGTAGCGATTCGAGGCGGAGCGTTCACTATAAAGGGACGGGCCGGACCGCGGCGCCCTGTCAGCCCGCCCCGTCAGCCCGCCCTGTCAGCCGGCCCCGTCTGCCCACCCCCTCTGCCCGCAGCAACGCCGCTGGAATGCCCCGCGTGGAAGCCGACCGCCGCGCTAGCCTCGCCGCTTGGGGCGCTTCGCTAGCGGCCCACTCGTTGCTGGTCGGGGGCGTGCTGTGGAGCGGGCTGGGCGCCGGCGCGCCGCAGGCCGGCGACGAGCCGACCCGCGAGGTAGGCATCGTGGTCCGCCAGTCGGACCAGCCCCCCGCCCCGTTCGAAACCCCGGCCGAAGCCCCGACCGACACCCAATCGCCGGCCGACTCCTCGGCGCAGGAGCAACTGCTGGCCGACATCCAAGCGGCGCCGAGCCCGTTCAGCGGCTTGCTCGAGGAGCTGCTGGCGGAGCCCACGCCGGGCCCCGGCGCCGCGGCGGCAGCCGCATCGAGCCAGGCGGCCGCGGGCGGGGGCGGTCGTCCCACGTTGCCGATCGGCGAGGCGCGTGTGCCGTTCTTCGGCGTGGAGGGGGTCGGCACGCGGTTCGTGTACGCTCTGGATCGATCGATCAGCATGCGGGGCGGGCCGCTGCGCACCGCGAAGGCCGAGCTGCTGGCGAGCCTCGCGGGGCTGGGGCCCACGCACCAGTTCCAGATCGTGTTCTTCAGCACACGCGTCGACGTGTTCGACCTCAGCGGCCGCAACCGCCTGGCTTGGGGCGACTCGCAGAGCAAGCGCCGCGCTGAGCAGTACGTGCAGTCGGTCACCGCCGAAGGGGGGACCGAGCGCCACTCGGCGCTGCTGGCCGCGCTGCGGTACGGGCCGGACGTGGTTTTCTTCCTCACCGACGACGACCTGCCGATGGCCCGCAACGAGATCGAAGAAGTCGTCGGCAAGGCCCGCGGCACGACGATCCACGCGATCGAGTTCGGCGGCGGACCCGACCACGGCCGCGACAACTTCCTCCGCGAGCTGGCCGAGCGGACCGGCGGCCAGCGGCGGTATGTCGACACCTCGCGTCTGCCCGATTAGCCTCGCGGTCTGCCGCAGGAACCTCCTCCCGCCTTCGCGCCCTCTGCACGCCATGCCGCCGGCCAGCCCGCTGCCGCCTGTCGCCGATTCTTGGGCGTGGCAATTGCTCACCTCCGGCGGCGTGCCGGGCATGCTGTTGCTGGGCGTGCTGCTGTTGTTGTCGCTGGCGGCGCTGGCCCTGGCGGTCGAGCAATTCCTCACGGTCCGCGCCAGCCGCCTCGCGCCGGAGACCGTCGGCATCCGCGTCCGCACGCTGCTGGAAGCGGGCGACCTGTCCGGGGCGGCGCGGGCGGCCGACTCGGGCGGGATGCTCGGCGCGGTGCTCAACGCGGCGATCGAAGAGGCCCAGGAGCTCTCCGGCACGGCCGGTCCGACCTGGCCGGCGGTCGAGAAAGCGATGGAGGACGCCGCGCAGGTCGGCGCCGCGCGGCTGATGCGGCGGATCGACTACCTGGCCGTGATCGGCAACCTGGCGCCGATGGTCGGCCTGCTCGGCACGGTCGTCGGGATGATCTTCGCGTTCCGAGAGGTGGCCGCCACCCAAGGCGCGGCGACCGCCGGGGAGCTCGCGTCGGGGATCTATCAAGCGCTCGTGACGACTGTCGGCGGCTTGCTCGTGGCGATCCCCTCGCTCGCCGTTTACGCGGTGCTGCGGAGCCGTGTCGAAGCGATCACGGCCGACGTGGCCGCCCAGGCCGACACCGCGACCCGGCCGCTGAAGCGCGCGCTGTGGTCGGACGGGGCGCGGCAGGCGGCCTCCCCCGCGATCGCGCTCCCCGCGAAGCCCGGCCGCCGAGCGTGACGATGCGTGTGCCGTTAGCCAACCGGTCCGGCGCCGGCCGCCACGCGGCCGAAGCGAACATGACGCCGATGATCGACGTCGTGTTCTTGCTGATCATCTTCTTCCTGGTGAGCAGCCACCTCGCCCGCCGCGAGACCCGCCTGGCGCTCGACCTCCCGTCGGCGCGCACGTCGGCCCCCGACGCCGACACCGCGCCGCGGCTCACCGTGAACGTGACCGCCGACGGCGCGGTGACCCTCGGCGCCCAGCCGGTCACGCTCGGCGAGCTGACCGAGCGCCTGAGCCAAGCCGCCGCCCAGGCCGGCGCCGCGCCGCGTGTGCGCCTGCGGAGCGACCGCGCGGTCGACTACGCACGCGTCGAGCCGGTGCTGGCCGCGTGTGTCGCCGCGGGCGTGGAGGACGTTTCGCTCGCGGTGCTCGGCGCGGCGCCCGCGGCCGGAGGGCCCACGCCGTGAGGACGCCGCGAGCCCCGCGGACGCTGGCCGCCAACCCCCTGGCGGCGGCCATGACGCCGATGATCGACGTGGTGTTCTTGCTGCTGGTGTTCTTCCTGTGCACGGCCAGCTTCCAGGAGCCCGAAGAGAACCTGGCCGCCAGCCTCGCCTACCAATCGGCCGACGCGGGGTCCGGCGCGGGCGAGGCGACCCGGCCGCCGCTGGAGGAGATCGCCATCGCCGGCCGGCGGGTCGAGGGCCGCACGCTGTGGACCGTCAACGACGGCCCCCAAGCCGCCGACCCGGCCACGCTCGCGCGGCTGCTCGCCGACCTGGCCGCGATCGACCGCTCGCTGCCGGTCACGATCGACCCGGCGGCCGGCGTGCCGATGGGCGACGCCGTCGCCGCGTACGACGCGGCCCGCGCGGCGGGGCTCGGCCGCGTGCTATTGGTCGCCTCGGACGCCGGCGCGGACGAAGGAGAACCGGCGCGGTGAAGACCTTTCTCCGCACGACGCTCGCCACGCTCGTCGCCGCCGGGCACGCGCTCGCGCAAGGCTCGCTGACCGACGACTTGGACCGCGCACAGCAGCAGCTAGGGCAAGCCGCCACGCCGGTCCCGGACGACGTCGAGTCGCTGGTGGCTGAAGCAGGGGAGCGCCTCCGCGCTGGCCACACCGACGCGGCGGTCGCCGCGCTCGACAAAGCGGCCTCGGCTGCGAGTCGGTCCGGCGCGACCGGCAGGTCGTTCGAGCTGTCGCTCGCCGCCGCCGAGGCGCTCCGCGCGGCCGGCCAGCCCGCCGAGGCGGCGCGTCGCTTCCGTGATGCGGCGCTCGAGAACCCGCGCGACCCGCGGGCCGCGGCCGCCCACCGCGCGGCTTGCGACGCGCTCGTGCCGCTGCTCGCCGCGGCGGACGAGGGGTTCCTTGCCTCGTACGACAAACTGCTCGCCGAGCACCTGGATGCCTGGCCCGGCGGTGAGTCGGAAGAAGCGGTGCGTCGCTTGCGGCGGCGGGTGCTCGCGCTCGCCGAGCGGTGGCCCGAGCTGCTCAAAGAGCTCCGCGCCGCGGCGGACGCGGCCGAGCCAGAGCTCCTCGTCGCCGCGCACGCGGGCCTGCTGCGGGAGGAGCCTTCGATCGAGCGCTTCGAAGCGGCCCGGGCCGACTTGCAAGGGATGTTCCTCGTCGGCCAGCCCCCCGCCTGGACCGACAACTGGACCGACGCGAGCCGCGAGGCGGCGCTCGTGCTGGCGACCGCGTCGCTGGGCCGGGGCGAAGACTGGCACGCGTACGCGCGGAAGCTCCTGCGGGTCGCGGCCCACGCGCCGCCGGCGCCCGACGCCGAGTGGCGCCGCCGCGCGGCGGCCGTGCGCGTCGTGGCGGCGCTGGCGTCGGACGACCGGCAGGGCGCCTCCGCGGCGATCGCCGACGCCGGCCTGCGCGGCACGCCGGCGGTCGCCGAGCTATTGCAAGCGACCAGCGCGAGGCTGGCCGAAGCCCGCTCGCCGGCCGCCGCCGCCCAGGCCGCGCGGCGGCTAGCCGACAGCCTCGGCGCCCTGGCCGGCGACAAGCGGGCCCCCGCCGCGAGCCAGATCGCCGCCGCCGGCCGCGAAGCGGAGGCTCTGGCCGTCGCCAAAACGCTCGCCGAAGAGAACCCCGCCGACCGGGCCGCCCAAGCCGCCTACGCGCGGCTGCTCGCCGAGAGCGCCGACGCCGGCAAGAAAGAGAAAGCGCTCGAGCGATGGCGCCAGATCGAAGCCCGCGACCCGCGCGGGACCCAAGCGTGGTACGAGGCCCGCCTGGCGCGGATCGACCTGCTCGAGGAGCTCGGCCGACAGGACGACGCCCAGAAGCTGGTGGCCCTAACCCGCCTGCTCGCGCCGCCGCCGCCGGACAGCGAAGCGGCGGAGCGGCTCAGCCCGCTGTAGGTCGCGTGGCGCCGCCGATCCACCGCCAGACTCAAACGCGGAGCGCCAATTCCCCGAACGACCCCACCCGCACATGCGGCGGCTGCGCCGCCGAAGCCTCGGCGTTGCCCGGCCGGACCACCAGGCAAGTCGCCATCCCCGCCGCGCGGGCCGCGTTGAGCTCTTCGGTCACGTCGCTGAGGAACAGGATCTCGCCGGGCGGTAGGCGCCAGTCTTCGGCGATGCGGCGGTAGCTCTCCGCGTCGCGCTTGGGGCCGGTCGTTGTGTCGTAATGGCCGCTGAAGTGGGGGGTCAGGTCGCCCGCTTCGGTGTGGCCGAAGAACAGCCGCTGCGCGTGCACGCTGCCGGAAGAATAGACCCGCAGGTCGAGGCCCGCCGCGCGCCAGCGCTCCAGGGCCGGCGGCACGTCGTCGTACACGTGCGCCTGCAACTCGCCCGAGCGGAAGCCGGCTTCCCACACGAGGCCCTGGAGGGTCTTCAGGCCGGTGGCCTTCACGTCGGAGTCCATCAGGCGGTGGGCCTCGTCGGCGAGCGCCGAGGGCGAGTCGAACTCGCGGCCCGCGTCCTGGGCGAACTGGCGCCGCACGTCGCGCATCGCGTCGTCGGACCAGTGGTCGGCCACGTACGTGGGGATCGCCCGCCGCGCGAAGGGGAACATCACGTCGTACACGTAGGCCACGGCCGAGGTGGTCCCCTCGATGTCGAGCAATACCCCGCGGCCGGAGAACTGCATACTAGTCCTTGGAATGAACCACAAAGGCACGAAGGACACAAAGACGCCTTCGTGATCTTCGTGCCTTTGTGGTTCCCTTTTGCCTTACAACCGGACCGGCCCGTCGCCCAGCGCGGCGGAGCCCGCTTCGGCGGTCATGTAGCGCGGGCCCCAGCACAGCGGCGGGTGCTCGGCGTGGACCGGGTTGTCCATGTACTCGGGCGTCCAGCCGCTTGTCTCTTGGAACAAGCGGATGCAGCGGATCGTGCGGTCGTCGCACAGGTGGAACCAGTGCCGCGTGCCGCGGGGCACGTTGATCAGGTCGCCGGGGCCGACCTCGATCGCGAACACCGGGTCGCTCCCCTCGGGGTTGATCCAGAACACGCCGGCGCCGCGCACGGTGAAGCGGACCTCGTCCTCCGAGTGGGTGTGCTCCTTGTCGAACTTGGCGAGCATCGCGTCGAGGTTCGGGGTGTCGGGCGACACGTTGATCACGTCGGCGGTCACGTAGCCGCCGGCCTCTTTCAGCCGCTCGATCTCCGGCGCGTAGGCGGCGAGGATCTCGTCGGACTCCGCGTCGGGCCCGACGCGACCCTCGACGTCCCAACGCTCGTGCCAGATGCCGTACGGCTTGAGGAACGCGGCGATCTCGGCCGGGTCGTCGAGGCGGCGGCTTTCGGCGGGAATCTTGACGGTGGCCATGGGAGGGAAGGCTGTAGGCTGGAGGCGGTAGGCTTTAGGAAGCGCTGTCGCGGTGCTTGGGGGATCACGCGCCCCGCCGCGCTTCGCACTCGAACAGGAACTCGAGCGCCTCGACGCAGCGCCGCGCGCCGCTCAGGTCGCTGTCCCAAGTGTAGAGGCCGTGCTTGTCGATGAGGAAGCCGCGGCGGACCGATTCGTCGCCGGCACGCAGGCGCTCCGCGAGCTCTTCGGCCAGGGCGGCGATGTCTTGCGTGTTGGGGAACACGGCCAGGTCGACGGCCGTGTCGTGCGTGGTCACGCCGGGCAGGGCCTTGAGCATCTCGTAGCCGGCGAGGGTGACCACGCCATCGGGCCCGTGGCGGTCGGACAGCAGCGTGTTCCAGACCGAGTGCGTGTGCACGATCGCCCCCGCGCCGGCGAACCGCGTGAGCGTGGTGTGCAGCAGCGTTTCGGCGGACGACTTTGGGGCGTCGGGCTCGACGCTCTGGCCGGTCTCGTCGACCAGCACGAAGTCGTCCTCGGTCAGCCGGTCCTTGTGCTTGCCGCTGGCGGTCACCAGCAGCCGCAGCGGGTTCTCCGACAGCCGCACGCTGTAGTTGCTGCTGGTCGCCAGCGACCAGCCCCGCGCGTGCATCTCGCCGCCCAGGGTGATCAGGCCGCGCGCGGCGGCCCGGCGGGCGTCGGCGGCGAAGGGGGCGTCGGCAGCGGCTGGCGGGATTGGCACGCCCGCTATGCTCGCAAATCGGGCCGCGGATGGTCAACAAGCTGCCTGGGCGCCTGCTTCGCAACCTGGCGAGCGGCCGCCCAAACCCACCCGCCGGCACGGCCGTCGCGACCCGCCCAGAACTTCGGCATGCCACACCCGGCTGCGGGCAAGCGCGGCGTGCGGACCAACGCATGTTTAAGCGGAGGCCGCTCCGCGTCGGGCGCCGCGCGTCGCCGCTACCAGTCCTCCGACTGCGAACGACCGTTGCTCCGGCGGGCGGTTGCATCGGTTCCTGTACCCGACGACCAAGCCGGTCGCCCGAGCCGGTGATTGTTGATGTCCTCCCCCGCCGCTCATCCCGCCATCGCGTGGCTCGCTCGGCCGAGCGTGTCGTCGAAGATCGCGCTGGGGTTCGGCACGGTGCTCGTGCTGCACCTGACGGTCGTCGCGCTGGGGCACTACGGCCTGCGTCGCGCGCAGAGCGACCGCGTCGCCCAGGAGGCGCTCCGCTCAAAGGTCGAGACCTTCAACGAGGTTGATCGCACCCTCGCCGAGCTGCAGCGCAACGTGCTCCTCTTCGAGTTCACCGGCTACACCGGGCCCGAGCACCGAGCCGAAGCGCTCGAGGGCAGGCTGCGGCAACTGCTAGACGAGGTCGAGGACTGCTTCAGCCCCGGCTCTGGGTTGGGCCTGGATCCAGAGCTGCTCACCCGGCTCCGCGGAGGCCTGCGGCGCCACCACGAGACCTTTCAGGCGGTAGTCCTGAAGCGGGCCGAGCGGCAGCGCCTGTTGGAAGACACCCTCGCCGGCGAGGCGCAGCGGTTCCTCGACTTGATCGGGCGGCTCGGCGCGGGCGCCGAGGAGGACCCCCGCCTGCTGCGGGTCCAGAACGCGTTCGCCGCCGCGCGGCTTCACACCCTGCGCTTCGTGGCCGACCCGTATTCGTCACACGTGCGCGTCGCCAAGCAGTCCCTCGCCGACGCGCGGCGCTGGCTTGCGAAAGCGGCCCCGGAGTTCCCGCGGCGTTCGGCCGACCTGCTCGACGCGATCGACCGGTACGAGTCGGCCTTCACGCAGATGGTCCAGTCGACGCGCGGCTACCTGCGGCTGGCGAACGTGGTGCTGGCCGGCGAGTCGGAGTGGTTGCTCCAAATGACCCGCGAGGCGCGTGTCGAGTGCGCACAGCGGACGCACGAGCTGTCCCAGCAAGTCGAGGCCGACGCCGACCGGTTCATCGCGATGAACACCGCGGTTTCGGTGATCACGGTCTTGCTCGGGCTCGGCGCGTCGTGGCTCATCGCCCGGAACGTGGCGCCCCCGCTCAAGGCGATCGCCGCCACGTTCGATCGGCTCGCCGCCGACCAGCCGTGCGGCGCCGTGCCGTGTCTGGGCCGCGGCGACGAGCTCGGCCGGCTGGCCCACGCGGCCGAGGCCTTCCGCGCCAAGGCCGCCGAGACCCAGCGCCTGCTCAACGAGATCACCCGCCTGAGGGAGCACGATCGGCAGGTCGCCCACTCTCGGAGGATGGAGTCGATCGGCCAACTCGCCGCCGGGATCGCCCACGAGGTGAACACGCCGATGCAAGCGGCCGTGAACAACGTCGGGTACATCTCGACAGCCAGCCGACGCGTGCTCGACGAGGTGGCCGCCCTGCAACAAGCCTGCCAGAGCCCCAACGCGGGCCGGCCGCGTTGGCGCGCCGCGGTGCGGCGCCGCGCCGAAGACCCCCAGCTCACCCACGCGGTCGCCGAGATGCCCGTCGCGATCGACGAGCTCCGCGGGGCCGTGGGCCGCGTGGTCGAGATCGTCGGCGCGATGCGGGTGATGGCGCACCCCGGCCGGGTCGCGAAAGCGCCGATCGATGTGAACCAGCTCGTGCGCGACGCCGCGGTCCTTAGCAGCAATCGCTGGAAGGAGCACTCCGTGTGCGAGTTCGAGCTCGGCGACTCGCTCCCCATGCCCGAAGGCGCCGCCGCCGCGATCAGCCAGGCGGTGCTCAACCTGATCGTGAACGCCGCCGACGCGATCGCCGAAGCCCGCGCTGCCGGCCGGCACGACCTGCCCGGCGTGATCCGCCTGTGCACCTACGCCGACGCCGATTCGGTCTACATCGAGGTCGCCGACACCGGGCCCGGCGTGCCGGAGGCGATCCGCGAGCGGATCTTCGATCCCTTCTTCACGACCAAGGACATCGGCCAAGGGACCGGCCAGGGGCTCGCCCTGTGCTACGACGTCGTCGTGCGACAGCACCGGGGCGAACTCACCCTCGTCGACCACCCGGGCCGCGGCGCGACGTTCCTCGTGCGTATCCCGATCGAGGCCGCCGACGCGTTCGAGCCGGCGCCGGCGACGGCCTCCGTGGTCGCGGCGAGCCAGCCTACCACGACGTGAACGCCCACACGGCCAGCCCACCGACCAGCCACGCCAGCGACGCCCAGGCCAGCCAGGTGAGCAACCGGTCGGCCGCGCTCGGCGATCCGCCGCCGTGCGAGTGGCCCCCCCCGTCGTCCTGCCCGGAGTGCGCCAGCCGCCACAGGCCGACCGTGAGGGCGGCGAAAAGAAGGTTCAAGAACAGGGTGTAGTCGACCCCGAACCGCTGGGTCGGCTCGACCGACTCGCTCGCCCCCCCTTGGGGCAACAGCCCCGCCAGGGCGAACCCGTAGTGCAGCGCGAGCGACGCCGCTACGAGCGACACGAGGAACACCGCCAGGATGTACAGCGCCATCTTCCAGCCGTAGTACTTCGCGTTGATCCGCAGCACCGGGAAGACGACCAAGTCGCTAAAGATGAACGCCATCACGCCGGCGAAGCTCACGCCGTTGGCCAGCAGCAGCGACGCCAGCGGGATGTTGCCCATCGAGCCGATGAACGTGCAGAACGCGGCAACCGGGCCGACCACGGTCTGCGCGAGCACCTGCCAGAAGGGCAGCGAGTCGCCCGACCCCGCGCCGACGAACAGCCAGGTGAAGAACTCCCGTGGCACGAACGCGCTGATCACGCCGGCCACCGTGAAGCCGAAGGTCACGTCGCGCCAGACCATGCCCCATTCCATGAAGTAGCGCTCCGCGACGCGTCGCCAGCCGTCCCACGAGCGGATCAGCTCTCGCCAGTCGTCCGGGTCGCCCTGGCCCCCCTCGCCCTGGGCCCGCTGCCGCGCCTGTTCTTCGAGCGACTTCGGCAGCGTCAGGCGCACGATCAGCCACATCACCAAGATCAGCAGCACGCCGCCGAGGTACTCGCCGACAACGAAGTGCCAGCTGAGGAACACCGCGATCAAGATCCCCAGCTCGATCACGAGGTTCGTCGACGCCAGCATGAAAGCCAGCGCCGGCGCGAGGCCCGCCCCCTTCTTGAACAGCGCCTTGCTGGTCGCCAGGGCGGCGAAGCTGCACGAGCTAGAGATAAAGCCGAACACGGTCGCCAGGGCCATGCTCTTGGGCCCCGACTCGCCCATCGCGCGCCGCATCCGCTCCCGGGTCACGAAGACCTGGATGCAGCTGCTGATCACGTACCCGAGCGCGAAGGCCCAGAAAGCCATCCAGAAGAAGCTGACCGTCGTAAGGGCGGACTCGCCCCAGCTCTCGACGAATGCGTCCCAAGACAAAACCGGCCCCCGAAAGGCAATAAGCGTGATGCGCGGGTGAGCCAAGCTGACGCCGCAAACGCTATGCCGCAAACACGGGCCGATACCTCGAAAACGCCCCTACAAGCCGCCGCCGCCCCGCGCGTCAGGCCGGCGCCGGGGCCTGGGCGCCGTCGGCGCGGAGCCCCAGCTCGACGACCGGTTTGCCGGTCGGCGCGGCGATTTGCTCGGCCGTCGCGGCGGGCAGCTTCAGGGTGAACTGCGTGCCGCGGCCCACCGCGCTCTCGACGCGGACCTTGCCGCCGACGGCCTCGATCATCTCACGGCAAGCGGCCAGGCCGAGCCCCGCCCCGCCCTTGCCGGTCGAGTCGGGGCCGGCTTTGGTCGTGTAGCCCCGCTGGAAGATCTTCGGCAGGTCTTCTTGGGGGATGCCTTGCCCGGTGTCGCGCACCACCAGGTCGACCGTGCCGGCCTCGGGGTCGTCGGCCGTGCGCACCACGACCTGCCCGCCGCGGGGCATCGCTTGGCGCGCGTTGGTGAGCAGGTTCAGCAGCACCTGCTGGATCTGGTTCCCCACGACCAACGCGGGCCGCGTGCTCTCGTAGCGGCGCTCCACGCCGACGCGGTGCTTTTGCAGCTCGCGCTCCAAGAGCACGAGCGTCTCGTCGGTGATCGCGGCCAGGTCGGTCGGCTCCGGCGCGGCGGAGCGGTTGCGCGCCAAGCCGAGCACGCTGCCGGTCAGCTTCTCGGCCCGCTGCGCGGCGCCGAGGATCTTCTCTAGCGCGCGGGTGCGGGTCGCCTCGTCGGTGTGCCGGAGCCCCAGCTTCGCGTAGTTGAGGATCGTCGTCAGCACGTTGTTGAACTCGTGCGTGGTGGTGCTGACGAGTTGGCCCAGCGCGGTCATCTGCTGCGCGGCCCTCAGCTCGCTCTCGAGCCGCTGGATCTCTTGTTGCATGGTGTCACGCGGAGCGGCGTCGATAGGATTCATTGCTAGCAGGTTCCCGCCGGGATATTTGATCGCCCGGATATGAAGTTCGTCGCTTTTGGCGTCGTGCCGTGAACGGCGGCGGACTAGAATCTCGCCCGATCGGCGGGCAGGAAGCCCGCCACACCAAACTGTGACGCCTGACCCGGCGAGGCAAGGATGCCCACCCAGACGAAGGCCCGGCTGCGCCTCTGCGCGGCCGGGGCAACGGCGCGAGGCGCCGAAGACTTTGCGGCCTACGAGGCCGGCCCCACGCTGCTGTCGTTCGAGGAAGCCGCCGCGCGCGAGCGTCGCTGCGTGGCGACCGCCGATAGCGACACCGCCAGCCTGCTCGGCGAGGCCCTCGACCTGGCGCGCCGCTTCGGCTGCGAGGTCCGCCGCCGCCGCTTGGGCGGCATTGGCGGCGGGTGCCGCTGGGTCGGTGCGCGGCGACGCATCGTGCTCGACCTCGACAGCACCGCCGCGACCCGCTTGGCCGTCGTGGCCGACGCCCTCCGTGGCGAGCCGCGCTTGCCCTACACGCCGATGTCGCAAGAGCTGACCGAGTACCTCCGCCCCACCCGCGCCGCATGACGCGCCGCGCGCGGCCGCTCGCGCTGGCGCTGCTGGCCGGATCGCTCGCCGCCCCGGCCGCTGCGCTGGACGTCGGCGACCCGTGGTTCGACGAAGCCACTCCCGGCCCGCCCGTGCGGCTGGAAGTGGCGTACGTCGACCTGCGCCGGGGCGTGGAGCTGCAGAGCCAGCCGATGCGGCTCGGCACGGCCGCTAGCGGCCCCGCGGTGGTGGGGCCCACGCTGCCGCCGGTCAAGGGCCACGCCGAGATCGAGCACGCGCTGCTGCGGCTCAGCGCCTCGCCGACGGCGCGCCTCGCGGGGCAAGTCGATATCGGCATCGGCGGCTCGGACGACGACGGCGACCACCTGGTGCTCGTCGGCGGCGCGCTGCGCGTGCTGATCGGCGAGACCGGCCCGCTGCGGCTCGCGGCCCAGGCCTCCGGCCACTGGATCTCCCCGCACACGGAGCGGATGTCGGGCGTCGATCCGAGCTGGGGGTCGTTCGCCGCTATTCAGAAGAGCGACTACAGCGAAGCGGGCGTCGCGCTGCTGGGCTCGTTCGACGCGCCGCTCGGCGAAGTCGCTTGGCTCAGCGTGTACGGCGGGCCGCGTTTCAGCGCGTTCGGCGGCTCGGTCGACGCGGTGTTCGACTACGAGAACCCGATCGTCGTCGGCGGCACGCCGGTCGGCGACCGCATCTGGCTCTCCGGCGAAACCGAGCAAGAAAGCCTGTTCGGCATCGTGGTCGGCGCAAGGGTCGACCTGGGCGACGTCTGGACCCTGCGAACCGAAGCCCGCCTGGTGGAAGAGTCGAGCTTCACGGTGAGCGTCGGAGCGGGATTTTGACGGAGGGATAAGGGACGGGGGACGGGGGACGAGGGAAAGCTGGCGCGCGAAGCCCCGGCCTTAAATCCCCTCATCCCTCGTCCCTCCCCCTACGGCGTCAGCCCCTCCGGCACGCCGTCGGGGAACACGTCCGCGATCACCTGCTGGATATACCGCACGCGGTTGGCCGGCTTCGGGTGGGTGCTCATGAACTCGGGCGGGCCGCCGCTGGGCGACGACTCTTCGAGGACTTTCATCAGGCCGATCATCGCGCGCGGGTCGTAGCCGGCCCTCTCGGTCAGCAGCACGCCCCACCGATCGCTCTCCAGCTCGTCGTCGCGGCCGTACTTCATCTGGATCATGCCGGCGATCATCTGGCCCATGCGGGCCGACTCGGCGTCGCCCCCGAGGGCGCCGCCGGCCATGCCGATCGTGGCGAACAACTGCTGCTCGGCCATCCGCTCGTTGCCGTGCCGCTCGATCACGTGGCCGATCTCGTGCCCCAGCACGCCGGCCAGCTGGCCGACCGTGTCCAGCCGCGAGTAGAGGGCCTCGGTGATGAAGACCTGGCCGCCGGGCAACGCGAACGCGTTGACGGTCTGGGGGTCGGCGAGCAGGGTGAACCGGAACTCGTAAGGGTTGCGGAGCTCGACGCCCAGCTCTTGCTCCTTTTGAGCCATCCACAGCTCGAGCCCCGCCAGCAGCTCCTGCCCGACGCCGCGGACCTGCGCGACGAACTCCCGATTGCGGGACTCCCCGCGGTGCTGCGCGATCATCTCTGGCGCGGCCCGTTGGCCGAGCGCCATCTCTTGCTCTGCGTCGGGGATCGCGACACGCTCGCGCTGGCCGGTGATCTCGTTGACGTCGCCCGGGTTGCCGTAGTACGTGACGAGCCCAAAGGCCACGATCGCCAGCGCGATCAACACCCGCACCCCCAGCCCGCCGAGCATCGGCCCCTTGCGCCGGCCGCCCAGCGAGTGGCTGTCGCGCGTGCCCACGCCGAACAACGGCCGCGACCGCTGGTTGTAACCCCCCGGCACACGTCGATAACCGCCCGAGGGGGCGCGGCGGGTGGGCATCGGGTACGGGAGGTGCACTCTCGGCACGGCAGGTCAACCTGGGAGGAGTCGGGCCGCTTCCGGGGGACGGCGTATGATAGCAGCCCGCCCGGCCCCGCCTACAATCGAGCCGCCCACAAACCGGGGGCCGAGCCGTCAGGGCCGCAGCGGCCGGATGGCGTTGGTCGCGCAGTGCACGTTGCCGCTCCACTTGTGGTACTGCCGGTCGTCGACGAATCGCACTGCCGCGTCGACTCCCTCCAGCCGGCGGACGACCTCCGCCCGGAGCGCGTCGTGGCCGCCGACGACCGGGCCGTCCGGGTCGGACATCGCCACCACGCCCGGCGCCCCGTCGCGGCCGGGAAGGACCAGGGCGTTCACGACGTTCGGCGTGCGCGCCGCGCCGCCGGCGTGGAAGAGCACGGGCAAGCGGACGAGCCTATCGGCGTCCACACCGATCTCGCTCAGCAGCTTTTTCGCGGCGGGCTCGATCCGCTGGGCCCACAGCCGCTCGTTCTCCGCCACGAACGGCTCGTCGGCCAACACGCCGGCGACCGTCGCCCCCGCTTCGTACTTGCCCAGCAGCGGCGCGGCGCCGTGGCCATCGGCCGCGAGCCCCCGCAGCACGTCGAGCGCCGCGGTCGGGTCCGGCACAGCCACATAGAACCCACCGCCCTTGGCCGGCAGGAACGAGACCATCTCGTCGACGTGCTTGATCTGCAGCCAGCCCACGTCGACCCGCAGCGGCGCTTGCAGGCCCTGCTCGGTCAAGAAGTCCACCACCTCCGGGTGCAACTGGGCGCCGCTCGCCGGGTCGAAGCCGTACAGCACGCGGCCGTGGGGCCACGCGTCGGTCGGCGGCGAGGCCTCGAGGTTGCCGTACCAGTCGATCCAGCTCACGCCCCCCTCGCCCCGCGCGTAGTCGGGCCGGTGCTCGCCGACGCGGAGCACCGGGACGCCCTCCAGCCGGTCTCCCGCGAAGGCGTCGATCGCGCGGTCGCGGTTGGCGGCCAGCGCGACGGTCCCGGACCCGTCCGACCGCTCGAGGAACTCGGTCGCGTCCTGCAGCCAGACGTGGTTGTAGGCGTAGGGCTCGCCGGCCGGGACCACGTGCAGCTCGGCGCCGACGGCGTCGCACAGCTCACGCAGCTGCTCCACGAGCCGCTCGTTCCGACCCGGGAACTCGCGCACGAACACCGTCTCGGCCGGGGCGAGGCTCGACCGCACAACGAGCGGCGCCTCGTCGGCCGCCGCCGTGCAAGCGACAAGGAAGACAGCAAGCATCCGCAAGGCCATCTCGACCTCCGTAACGTGAGCAGGGTTCGCGAGCGCCGACGCCCGACCCTAGCCGCGGGCGTGCGATAAGCCAGGGCCGGTCGCCCGAACCGCGAAACGCCTGCGCTAACGCGTTACCATCGCGACCACGCGCGGCAGCATCGCGCGGGTCGCGCGGCTGCGGTGGCTGATCGCCCGCTTCACCGCGGGCCCCATCTGGCCGAACGTGCGGTGGTACTCCCGGACCTCGAACAGCGGGTCGTAGCCGAACCCGTTCTCGCCGCGCGGCGCCGCGGTGATCCGCCCGTGGCACTCGCCCCGCTCGACCGCGCGGACCTCGCCCGTGGGGTCGGCCAGCGCGAGCACCGCCACGTAGTGGGCCGAGCGCCGCTCGGGCGGCGTGTCGGCGAGCTTCTCGAGCACCAGCGCGTTGTTCGCGGCGTCGGCGCCGTGCTCGCCCGCGTAGTGGGCCGAGGCCACGCCCGGCTCGCCGCCGAGCGCCTGCACGCACAGCCCGCTGTCGTCCGCCAGCGTCCAGTGGCCGGTCGCGCGGGCGTACTCGCTCGCTTTTTTGCGTGCGTTGTGCTCGAACGTGTCGCCGTCCTCTTCGACCTCGTGGTCGAGGCCCGTGAAGTCGGCGAGCGTGCGGACCTCGACCCCGTGCGGCGCGAGCAACTCGACGAGCTCGTCCCGCTTCTTCACGTTCCGCGAGCCAACAACCAAAACGGGGCGATCCGCCATCGAGGTGCAGCTCCGAGCCGGAGAGCGGTGGGTAGCAGCCGCCGGCGGAAGCCGACGGGGTCCAGCGCCACGGTAACGCCGCGCCGCGCAACAAAAAACCGCCGGCTCCCGCCGGCGGCTGCGCTCGATCCGCGGGGCACGCGTGGCCGCGTCAGTTCCGCCACGCGAGCGAGCTGCTCACGCTCTGCTTGGGCGCCTCGACCACCTCGGGGTGGATGTCGAACGGGATCGGCCGCTTCGCCTGGCCGCGGCCGGGCGAGAGCATCGCGTACTTCGGGTTCATGTTGGTCGTCATCTGCGCGCCGCCCAGTTGCTGGCCGACCTGCCGCACGACCTGCTGCGCCTTGACCGGGTCGGTCGGGCGGTTCTCCTCGAGCGGCGCGGCGGGCGTGTCGAAGGCCGCGCCGAACGTGCGGATGACCTCCATCACCTCCGCGCGGGGCTCGCCGGCGGAGAGGACCTCCTCAAAAGAGCCGACCATCACGCAGCTCTCGGTGCGGTCGTGGAACTCGTACGCGTCCCAGCCCTTGGCGCGCATGGCCTCGCACAGCAGGTGGGCGTTCTCGGCCGCCTGGACGAGGGGGTCCTCGTCGTCGTCGCGCTTCGCGCCGGACCGCTTCGCGGTGCTCGCGCCGACCAGCGTGCCGCGGCCGCCGAAGCTGGCCACCTTCACGGTGTACTTGCCCTTTATCTCCAGGGCGGAGTGGTCGACCTGCTTGTTCATCTTCGCCACGAACGGGTCGACCCCCTTGGGCTTGAAGAACTCTTCGGGCAGCAGCGGGTTGCGGGTCATGAAGGCCATCCGCATCGGGCCGGCGGACTCGTCGCGGCCCGCCAGGTAGGACAGCACCTTGCGGGTGTTGGAGAAGTTCTGCCGGGTCTGGCCGTTCTCGCCGACCTCCAGCGCGGCCGGCTCGGCCTTCCGCAGCTTCTCGAGGTCGCGTTGGGCGATCGTGTCGTCGACCGACGGGTAGTCGCCCACCAGCACGGCCCATTCGGTCCGCGAGTCGCCGCTGCGGTACCGCATCCGGACCGGCCGGCCCCGCTCGTCGATGCCGCGGCCGACGGGCGCCGCGTCGCGGAGGTCGAAGGTCTGTTCGTGCACGTAAGCCGAGAGGCCGTAGCGCTCACGCAGCTCCAGCGCCAGCTCGGTCGCCTGGTCTTCGGCGCCCTCGCCGCTGAACGTCGACGCGACGATCAGCCAGGGGCCCGACTCCTGCGACAGGTCGAGGCTCGCCGGCGTGGCGGGGGGCGGCGCGGGCTCGGCCCGCTGCGGGGCCGGCTTCTCGCGCGAGCGGAACGGGTTCCAGAATTGCCCCTCGGCGGGGGCGGCCAGCGCGGCCACGCTCGCCACGAGCAACGCGGCGCGAGCCACGGCTGGGTACGGCATGCAGACAAGTCGGCGAGACATCGGCGGCGTCCTCCTTGACGCATCGGGGCGGGGGCCTCACTCGGTCGCGACGCGGCGCCAGGACGCCCTCGCGACGGGGTCCGGCGGACCGTAGCACAGCGGCGCCGCCGGCCGCCAGAGCGCTGTCCACGCGGCGTGGAAGGCCCGGCCGCGGCCGCGGCCAATTGCCCCGAGCCCCCGCCCCGCAGCGACGAAAATGGCCGCAGGCGCCCCGCTGGGCCTTGGCCGCGCTCGGCGGATGCGACACGCCGAACGAGCCAGCCCCCGGGCGGTGTAACGAAACGCTAAGCGGTTGCCGCGTCGCGGCTTAGCAGCGGTTTCGTGACAGGTTTCGTTACGATCGCGTGCGCGCAGCAAGCGCCTGTCGCGTTGCAAACAAAATGTCGCGTTGCAAACAAAGCGGCCGCGAAAACCGCCGTAGCCGAGCCGACAGGCGATTGGTACGGTCCCCGGCCCTAACCGCCATCGTCTTTACCGAATCCAATCCGGACCCGAGCGATGACCAGCCGCTTTCTCTTGATCGCACTCGCCACCGCCGCCGCGGCCTCGGGGCAGGCGCCCGCCACGCCGCAGGGTTTCCAGCTCAACGAGGTGCAGCAGGCGTACCTCGATCAGGTGCTTTCGCAGTGGGAAGCGCGGAGCTCGGAGATCGCGACCTTCCAGTGCGAGTTCACCCGCTGGGTCTATGATCCGGTGTTCGGCCCGAAGCCGACCGAATCGGGCGAGCCGATCGCCAAGCAGGTCGAGTCGGGTGAGGTCAGCTACCAGCGGCCCGACCGCGGCAGCTTCCAGATCAGCAAGATCCAGGCGTGGGACGCGGCCGAGCAGCGGCACGTCGAGAACTCGAACCTGGTCGGCGAGCACTGGGTCTGCGACGGCCAGAGCATCTACCAGTACAACTACCGGGAGAAGCAGCTCGAGGTTCAGCCCATCCCGCCCGAGCAACAGGGGCAGAACATCACCGACGGGCCGCTGCCGTTCTTGTTCGGCGCGAAGGCCGACCAGCTCAAGGCGCGGTACTGGATGCGGGTCGACCCGCGGGCGCCGGCCGGCGCCGTTTGGCTCCACGCGGCGCCGAAGCGGCAGCAAGACGCCGCCAACTACCGGCTGGTCGAGATCATGCTCGACACCGAGCGGATGCTGCCGCGCGCGATGCGCGTCACCGCGCCGGACGGCAGCCGCACCACCTACCAGTTCCAGATCGATCAGGCGAGCGTCAACAGCCGGATGACACAGGTTTGGAACAGCCTGTTCCAAGCGCCGCGTGTGCCGATCGGCTGGAAGAAGGTCCAGATCGCGCCGCCGACGGCCACCGCGGCCCAGCCGGGCGCCGTGCAGCGGTGAGGCCGGGGGCACGGCGATCGCCGCCCCCGCCCCGGGTGTTCAGTCCTTCTTGAGGAGCCGGTCGTACACGGCGGCCACTTGGCGGGCCATGGCCACGTCGCTGAAGCGCTCGGCGTGGCGTGCGCGAGCGGCCACGGACATGCTCGTGTAGTCGGTCGGCCCGACGAACAGCTCCTCGATCGCGTCGGCCAACTGGCCCACGCTCTTGGGGCGTACGAGCAGGCCGGTCTCGCGGTCGAGGATCGCCTCGGTCGTGCCCTCGCAGCGGGTCGCGATCACCGGCAGGCCGGCCGACATCGCTTCGAGCACGACCATCGGCAGCCCCTCGCCGAACAGGCTCGGCAACGCCAACGCGTCGGCGCCGGCGAGGACCGTCGGGATGTCGTCGGTGAACGCCGACCGCGACACGTGCTCGGTCAGGCCGTGCCGCTTGATGCGGCCGTCGATCTCGGCTTCGTACTTTTGGGTCTCGAACGGGCCGACGAGCTCCACGTGCACGTCGATCTTCTTCTTCCGCAGCGCGGCCACCGCGTCGATCAGCACCTCGGCGCCCTTGCGCGGCCGGAACAGCGCGATCATCGTGACCACGTACGGTGGCAGCGGCGGGCGGCGGAACCGGGTCGCCGGGTGGTTCTCGTCGAGCAGCGGCGTGCCGTTCAGCACGCAACGCACCCGGTCGGCCGGCGCGCCGAGACGCACCATGTGGTCGGTCAGCGACGGCGAGACCGTGATGAACTGCTTCGGGAACCGCACGCAGCCGCGCTCCACCAGGTCGTTCGCCAGGTTGGCAAATAAACGAGTCGAGTCGCGCCGCGCGGGGCTGTGCACGTGGTAGACCAGCGGCACGTGCGTCAGGCGCGACGCGAGCGTCGCGACCAGCAGCCCGCGGGGCGTGTGGGCGTGGATCAGCTTGTAGTCGTTTTGACGCACCACCCGGGCCAGCCGCCGGGCCGCGCCGAGGCTCCAGCGGCGCCGCATGGGGACCTCGTGGATCGCCGCGTCGGCCGATTGGCGGTGCTCGGCGAACTTGCCCGGCTTCAGCAACGCGAAGCCCGCTTGGTAGCCGAACTCCGGCAGCCCACCGGCCAGCAGGTCCTGCACACGCTCGGCGCCCGAGTAGTGCTCGCCGTTGATCACGTGCAAGACCTTCGCGGTCTCGACCGCCAGGGCGGCCGCGTTGGCGCTCTCCGAGGGCGTCGGCACGGCCGGCTCGGGCCCGGCCGACGGCGCCGCCTGGCGCGTCGCGGGCGGGGCCGGCGCAGCGGAGATCGCCGGGCGGGGCGCCTTGACTCGTGGAGGGAGCACCACCGGCGCAATCGGCGGCGGCGCGGTCGGGTCCGCGGCGGGTGGTGTCCCTTCGGGCTCAGTGACGAGCGGCATGGGTCGACCAACAATCGGTAAAAGAGGAGCGGCCGGGCGGTCTTAGCGGGGCTCGCCACCGCGCAGGCCGACGCGCGGTGAGCCACTTGAAACCTAGCTCACGGCTGGTCCGGCGCGGCGGGTCGCGGGAATCCCGCTCGCCCGTGGGTCGCGGTTCGGCCGCGCCGGCTAGACGTCCACCTCCCGCCAACCGCCGTGGAGGAATCGGCCGGATAGGAGGGTCGCGCGGACAAACAGGTCGGTAGCGGCGCCGCACCACGCGCCGACCGCCCCGAGCCCCGCGCCGGCGACCGTCCAGCCCAGAACCGGAGCGGTCACGGTCTCTTGCGCGAGGTAGCTCGCCAGCGGGATCCGCACCAGGCACATGCTCAGCAAGGTGAAAGCCAGGGCCCACCGAGTATCGCCGGCCCCCCGCAGCGCGCCGGAGAGGACCATGCCGATCGCCAGCGGCAGCATCGCCAGCGAGATCACGCGCAGCAGCCGTGCGGCCAGCTCGGTCACGTCCGGCTTGTCCCGCACGAACAGCGCGATGACCTCCTCGGCCGCGAACCAGAACACCCCGCCCATGGCCATCATCAGCGCGGCGGCCGCCGCGCAGGCGACCAGCACGCTGCGTGTGGCGCGGTCCGGTTGGCCGGCGCCCAGGTACTGGCCCGCCATCGTCGAGGCCGCGATCTGGAACGCCCCGCCCGGCATGAAGGCGAGCGCCTCGACCTGAATGGCGACGCCGTGGGCGGCGGCCTCGACGTCGCCCAACGCGACGACGATCCGCAGGTACGCCAGGTTGCACAGCACGAGCAGCACCGCCTCGCACCCGCCGGGAATACCGATCCTCAGCAAGCGGCGGACGAGGGCCGGATCGGGTTTCATGTCTCGCAGGCGCAGCCGGAAGCCGGCCCGGCCCCCGACGAGCATCGCCAGCAAGATGACCGCGCCGGTCACGTGCCCGGCCGCGGTGCCCAGCGCGACGCCGTCCCAGCCCATCGGCTCGAGCCAACCCCCCGCGCCGGTCAGCAGCGCGAAGCTGACGCCGATATTCACGACGTTCACCACCATCATGGTGAGCAAGCCGCTCACGGTGTCGCCCGCCCCGCGCAGGCACGCGATGCCCACCCGCTCGACCATAATCGCCGGCAGCACGCACAACTCGACCAGCAGGTACCGGGTGGCCGCGTCGGCCGAGGCGCCGTCGAGGCCCATGGCTCGGATCAGGTCGCCGGCCAGCGGGAAGCCGATCGCCATCAAGACAGCGGCCCAAGCGGCGCCAACGGAAATCGACTGGTTCATCACCCGGTTGGCGAGCCGCGGGTCGCCGGCGCCGGTGAACCGCGCTATCAGCGGGGTCGCGCCGGTCGCTACGAAAGCGAACAGCATGCCGACGAGCCACAGCAGGTAGATCACCACGGTCATCGCCGCAACGAACGAGCTGCCTTCGAGGAACCGTCCCGTGAGGGTCAGGTCCGCCAGGCCGACCATCAGGTGCAGCACCTGCTCGGCCAGCACCGGCGCCGACAGCCGCAGCAGCGGCCGCAGCGTGCCCGGCGATTGCACTAAGTGGCTCGACATGCGGGCTGGCTGGGCGGGCTGGGCGGGTCGGGGGCCGGAGAGCGCGCCGCGCGTGGGGGAGTGGCGGGGCGGGCGCCGCGGGCGGCGATCCGGTACGATACGGCGACCGGGGGACCGGGGCCTAGCGTCGCGGGTTCGCTCGGCTGGCAAGCAAGCGGGGCGCCGTCATGCTCCTGGTGAGCACCACCACCGACAGCGAAGCGGCCGCGATGCGGCTGGCCAAGGAGCTTGTCGAGCGGCGCTTGGCGGCTTGTGTGCAGGTGATGGGGCCCATCAAGAGCGTGTACCGCTGGCAAGAGCGCGTAGAGACCGCCGACGAATGGCTGTGCACCGCCAAGACCCTCCGCGTGCGGTGGGACGCGGTGCGCCGGCTGATCGAGGAGCTGCACCCGTACGACACGCCGGAGGTTGTCGCCGTGCCGATCGAGTCGGCGTCGGCGGCCTACGGCCGGTGGCTCGCGGAGCAGTGCGACGGGGCCGACGCGGGCTAAACAGGC
Source organism: Botrimarina sp. (assembly GCF_040219535.1). NCBI lineage: Bacteria > Pseudomonadati > Planctomycetota > Planctomycetia > Pirellulales > Lacipirellulaceae > Botrimarina > Botrimarina sp. The sequence continues at coordinate 234,737 of NZ_JAVJSH010000012.1, read as the reverse complement.
CGTCCGGGGCTGAGCGGGCCGACCGGGGCTGAGCGGGCCCGGCTCCTGGTGGGCGCCGCCGCGCTATCGCGTTGGCCGGTTCGGCGGCCGGCGGGTCGAACACCCGTGTTATGACCGCTTGAGGCCGTAAAATCGGAACGCTCCGGCCGGGGAGGGCGTCTCAGCCCAACCTATAATTCCGAGTCGCCCGCGGCCCCCCGGGCGGCCGAGCGCCGAGCCGAGTCGAGACGAGCCGAGGACAGCGATGAGCGGAATGATCCAGTACTACCTCCAGACGCTCCCGCCGTGGGTGCTGCCGGTCGGCGTGCCCGCGTTCGTGCTGTTGATCGTCGCGGCGGCGGTGCTGATCCCGTTCCGTCAGCTGCAGTACGTCGTGCTGATGCTGATGCCGGTGTCGCTGCTGGCGAACCAGTTCGTCGAGATCAAGGCGCTGCAGGCGGCCGCGAAGGTCCTGTTCCCGGTGGCCTACATCGCGCTGCTCGGCCTGCTCTTGATGCAGCCCGCGCGGCGGAAGATACCGCCGCTGTCGTGGGGGTTCGTGCTGCTCGGGCTGATGGGGGCGGTGTTCGTGTCGCGGTGCTCCGACGCGACGCTGCAGATCTACCTCGCGCTGAACTACTCGTTGATGGCGGTCACCGCGATCGTGTTGGTCTCCCGCTTGGGGAGTGCGGCCGACCTGAGGAAGGTGTGCCTCGCCCTGTACATCGGGTTTGTCATCTCCACGTTCACGCTGGCGGCGGCGATCCTGTTCGACGAGCGCGTGATGTTCCACCTCGGGAACTACCGGTTCTCGCCGTGGGGCTCCAACCCGAACCTGCTCACGGCCCACCCGATGCTCGCGATGCTGGGCTCGTTCTACCTGGTCACCACACGGTGCCAATTCCACTGGAAGGCTCTCGCCCTGTGCGTTGCGGGGACGGCGCTCGCCGAGCTGCTGCTGACCGGCAGCCGGTCGGTCTTGTTGATCGCGGCGCCCACGCTGCCGTGTTTCGCGGTCCGCTTCATCAAGCGGCCGGTGATCGTCGGCCTCGGGGTCGCCACCGCGGTGGCGCTAGTCGGCTACCTGGCCGCCAAGACCGAGCACGGCCTGCAGCTCGGGCGGATGGGCTCTCTGGAAACGTCGCGTTGGGAGATCGCCGACGCTTACCTGACCGAGATCGAGAAGAGGCCGCTGTTGGGCGCGCTGGAAGACCCGGGCATCCACTCGATCATGGTCCCCACCATCGACACCCACTCCCACAACACGTGGCTGCTGCTGCTGCACCGCGGCGGCATCCTCTACGCGGGCTTCTACACGCTGATGGCCTGCTTCTCTCTGTGGGCCGGCGTGCGGGTGTTGTTCGCCCGCCGCCGGATGGGCGCCGACCCGCTGTTGGTCACGCTGCTCGTGGCGCTGTTGTTCGCCAACTACGCGCACGGGGTCGTCAATTTCACCAACGTCTGGGCGACGAACATGTGGGCGTTCCTGCAGGTCACCCTGTCGGTGCTGATGCTCACGTGGAAGCGCGAGATCAACGAGATGGCCCACGGCGTCGACCGCATGACGAAGTCCGCCACGCTCTACAACGTGGCCCACGCCGGCGAGCAGGCCTACCCGGAGCTGGCTTCCTGAGAACGCCGCCGCCTCGCGGCCGCGACCCCCCCGCGCGGGCGGCGTCAGAAACCGCTCGTGATCGCGCTGACGGTCGCGAAGCCCTGCCCGTACACCAGCTCCAGCGGGATCGCCGCGTAGAGCCCGCGGGTGAACACCTGCTCGATAAACTCGTCGACCACCTGGATCGGCGCCTTGGGCACCAGGACGATGTCCGAGTCGTTCAGCCAGATCTCGTCGGCCGGCGTGGGGCGACGCCCGTACAACGCGCCGCGCAAGTCCACCAGGGTGGCCATCAGCCGCCAGTCCTCGCCGCGGCGGAACACGACCACCTGACGCAGGTTCGCGCCGATGTTCCAGCTCCCCGCCAACGCGATCGCCTGCATGACGGTGGTCGGGCCGCGCAGCTCGAATTGGCCCGGCTGTTGGACCTCGCCCAGCACGTAGACGAACCGCGGCGCGCGTCGCTGCAGGTCGACCGTGACGCTCACCCCCGGGATGTGGGCCGCGTAGCGGGCGTCGATCTCGCGCTTGGCCTCGGCGATCGTGAGGCCCTGCACGTACACGCTGCCCAGCGCCGGCAGCTGGATCTTGCCGGCCGGCGTGACCACCACGGTGATCTGGCGGCCGCCGAGCTGGCCGGCGCGGCTGTCGACGGTCTCGAGGAGGTCTTCCAGGCGGGTGTTGATCTGGATCGGCGTGACGGTGATCGCCGGCACGTTGTAGTACTCTGCGAAGCGCTCTTCGAGGTCTTCCTCCAGCGCGACCAGCCGCCGGCCCGCGGCGGGCACGCGGCCCACCAGGGGGAGCGTGATCATGCCGTCCGGCTGGACGACGACACGGCGGTTGAGGTCGTCGTCGGCGCCGCCGGCCGGCGCGTCGGCGCCGAGGCCAGCGGTGCTGCCGGCGGTGAGCGATTCGACGTTGACGACGTCGCCCACCTGAAGCTGGTACGGCCGCGACAGCACCTCGCGCGTGCGGAGGAAGAACAACGCGAGCGTGTCGTCGACCCGCAAGCGGTACTCGGGCACGTGGGCGGTCCGCGCGTGGCCGACGTACTCGCCCTGCGCGTAGCGTTGCCAGTCGATCGGCCCGCGGGAGTCCCAACCGACCTCGCCCGCCGCGCCGCAGGGCCCGCAGGCGGACTGGCTGTCGACGCCCCAGATGGCGTGCGGCGCGGCCGGGTTGCAGCCGCACCCCGGCGCCACTCCTTCCGGCGCGGCCATCACCACCGGCGCCGCGTGCGCCGCTGCGGCCGGCGCGAAGGGCTCGACGAGCATCGGCGGCGGCGCCGCGGCGGCGACGCTTGTCGCCACGGCGACGAGGGCGCGCGTGATCCGGTTGGCTTGCCGAGACAAGCGGTCGTAGGCGTGGGCGGGCTTCATGATCGGGGCGATGACTGGTCGGCGGTGTCGGTGTGGGTGGGATCGCTCAGCGAACGACCCGCTGCGGCGTGGCCAGGCGAGGGCCGGTCGCTGCGGGCCCTGCCTCCTGCTGCGGCGCCGGCGCCCACCCGGTCATCCGTTTGGCGGCCTTCACCCACGTGGTCCAGCCGCCGGTGTCGGGCGGGGCCGGCGCGGCGCCGACCGGCGCGGCGGCGACAGGGTGGGCAGCGACTGGTTGGGCAGCGGTTGGCTCGGCGGCCCGCGGCGGCGCCTCGGCCGGGGCCGCGCGACGGAACGCGTCGGGCGCCATCCACTCGACGCCGTGCCGGCGAGAGACCTGGCCCGTGGCGCGTTCGGCCTGAGCCAACCTCTCGCTACGCGACTCGGCCGCGACGGCCGCTCGACCGTAGCCGAGGCGACGCTCTACGGCGGCCAGGTTGGCGTGCACCGTGGCGATCGCCGCGGGCTGCTGCGCGGCGTCGAGGAGCACCCGGCGGGCTTGTTCGTAGTGCCCCTCGCGCGCCAGCCGCACGCCGAGTTCGTTGGCGGCGAGGTAGTTCTCCCCGTGGGCCTCGGTCGCCGCTCGGTACATCACGGCGCTCTTGCGACCGGCCGACGCGTCGTCGGCTTGGGCCTCCATGCGGGCGTAGGTCTTGCCGAGGCCGTAGAGCGCCATCGAGCCGGACGGCTCGTTCGCGGCCGCCTCGGCGAGGCGCGTCGCCGCGTGGCGCGAGTAGCGGCCGATCGCTTCGTGGGCGGAGATCGCTTCGCCGGGCTCCAGCAGCCCCGAAGTGTGCGACCGCGCTATCGCCGCGATGTCCATCTCGGCCTCCAACGCGTCGCCGTGGGCGACGAAGTCGTCGGCGTCTTCCAGCGTGCGGAGCCCGTCAGCGAGAGCGCGGGCGTGGCGGTCGCCCCCCTCCTCGGCGTCCTTCGCGGCGGCGATCCGGCGGAGGACTTCGACGAACTTCGACCGCGCGGCGTAGACCGCGCCCGACTTGCCGAGCTGAAAGCCCGCTTGCACGACCGGCTCTAAGCGTCGGCTCAGGTCGTTGGTCGACGTGGTGTACGCGATCTCTCTCCGCTCTTGGTCAGGGGCCGCTTCCGCGACGCTTGCCGACCGCGCCGGCGCTGGCGCTGGCTCCGGCGGGGCGGCGTCGCCGACCGGCGCTTCGGTTGGCCCGGCGGCCAGCTGCGCATCCGGCGCCGGCGGCATGGGCGCCGACTGGGCGAACGGGAATGGCTGCGCGGGGGGCGCCGGCGCTTGGGCTGGTTGCGGGGAGGGGCGCCACGCCACTTGGGGTTGTGGCGGGGGCGGCGCGTCGTCGTCGGGGGGGCCGAGCGCCGCCGGGTTTTCGATGACCAAGCCCCCGAAGTCGGAGTGAAGAGGAACCGACTGCTGTCGTTCGAGCCCCACCCAGGGGTTTGCCTCTGCTCCGACGGGCGACACGGCTATCGCCGGGCGGTGCTCCACGTCGGCGACTTGCTCGGCGGCCGCGGGCAGCGGCGGGGCTGGCTCGATCGCGGCCTCGATGGGGCGGGCGTCGATCGGCTCGGCGCCTGCTTGGCTGTCGTCGGCGAGGGTTAACGGATCCGTGGCGTCGAACGAGGGCGGCGGCGCCCAAACGGGCGCGGCCGACGCGGGAGTCAGCGACACGACCGGCGGCTCCGGCGCCGAGCGGTCCGCAACCCGGTACGCAGCGACCGCCAGCATAGCGAGCGTCGCCACGATGGCAGCTAGCATCCAAGCGAGGCGGAGCGCGGCCCTCTGGGGCGTAGCGGGTTTCATGCGTTGCGGCTCGTTCGCACTCGATCGACGGCTCCGGGGGCGGACCGACTCGCACCCCCGGCGGCGCGCGGCGTCCGCCCGGGGGGGCGGCGCGGCGTCCTTGGTAGGTTCGTCGCCGCTCAACCGGGACGACTAGCAAAACCGGACCCTCCGGAGGCCGCCTCGCTAGGCCGCGCCGGCGCAACCGGCACAACCCGCCCGGGTCGCCGCTAGCGGCGATGGCAGGGCGCCAGCGGCTAGAGCGGGGCGCCGGCGGCTAGAAGAGCCGGCCCTGCGGCTCGGGGGCCAACGGGCGGGCGTCGTGCCCGAGGCTGCGCAGGCGGTCGACGAACCCCGCTGGCCCGTGGGTGCAGTACACGACCTGCGGCTCGACGAGCTCGACGAGCCGGATCAGCTCCGTGTAGTCGGCGTGGTCCGAGAGCGGCAGCGCGACGTCGACGCCGAGCCGCTTCGCCGCGCCGGGGGCGGCGGCCCATCCGGTCACCGCGATCGACACCACCGGTCCCAGCCCCGGCAGCCGGTGGTTCTTCATCGAGCGGGGGAGCGTCACGACGGCGTGGCCCGCTAGCGGCGCGCGGTGGTACTCGGCCACATCGGCCGCGCCCGAGCCGAGTTCGCAGCCGCAGGCCTCGTAAACCCGGCTGATCCGCCATGCGTGCGGGTGCTGCAGCACCGGGACGCCGTTGGCGGTGAGGATCTTCGTGACCTCTTGGCTCTTGCCGAGCGCGTAGGCGTGCACGACGGGTGTGCGTCCGGCGTCGAGGGCGTCGTGGACCGTGTGCAGGAGTTGCTCGACGACCTCGCTGCGTGGCGGCAGGCGGTACTCGGGGCGGCCGAAGGTCGATTCCATGACCAGCCAGTCGGCCTTCACGGGCTGCGCGGGCGCCGCGGTGAGCGACGGGCCGAGCTTGAAGTCTCCCGTGTACAGCAGCGACCGGCCGTCTTGCTCGGCCAGCAGCATCGCCGAACCGAGGCAATGCCCCGCTGGCAGAGCGGTCAGCCGCACGCCCGCCAGCTCGATCGCCGAGCCGTACCGCATCTCCCGAACGGGCCGCGGGCCTAGCCGCGTGCGGTACAGGTGGGCCGTTTCGGTAGTGCAGAACGCCATCTCGTGCCGCGCCATGTGGTCGGCGTGCGCGTGCGACACGAACGCGCGGCGTTGCCGCCGGCGCACGTCGACCCACAGCCGGGGGCGGGTCAGCAGCAGGCCGTCTTCGTAGGCGAACAAGCGGGGGCTTCGGAAGTGAGTTGAGGCGCCGGCAGACACGGCCTGCGAAGCCGCGGCGATTACGGGCATAATACGGCCCCCACGCCCGCGGGGCGTGTCCGCTAGTTCTATCGCGATCGTGCCGTCATGGGGTGGTTGGAGTTGCTGTTGCTGTCGGTCCTGCAAGGGCTCACGGAGTTTCTGCCGGTCAGCTCGTCGGGCCACCTTGTGGTCGCGAACGCGGTGCTCGAGCGGTTGGGGCTGAGCCAGACCAAGGATCTGATCGAAGTGAGCATCGCGCTGCACCTGGGCACGTTGGCCAGCGTGCTGGCCTACTACCGCACGGAGATCGCTCGCCTGCTAGGCGAGGATCGCCGGGTGATCGGGTTGCTGGTGATCGGCACACTGCCCGCGGCGGTGGTCGGCGTAGGAATCAAGAAGGGCCTGGACGATGCGTCGGCCGACGCTCTGCTGGACAGCGTTTGGCTCGCGGCGCTGATGTTCCCCGTCACCGCGGCGGTGCTCGTGTACGCGTCGCGCCGCCGCGAAGGGACGGACCCGTACCAGGCGATGTCCTGGCGCCGGGCGCTCGGGATCGGCGCGGCGCAAGCGGTCGCGATCCTGCCCGGAGTGAGCCGCTCGGGCTCCACGATCGCCGCCGGCCTTGCCGCCGGGCTCGACCGGGAGAGCGCGTCGACCTTCGCGTTCTTGCTGGCCATCCCCGCGATCCTCGGCGCGGGGGCGCTCGAAGCGCTCGAGGCGCTCGAGTCCGGCACGACGGGCACGCCCATCGAACGGCTCGCGGTGGGCTTCGTGGCGTCGTTCATCGTGGGATGGGGCGCCCTGTCGCTGCTGATACGGTTCGTGAAGCGCGGCCGACTCGCCGTGTTCGCTTGGTACCTCGTGCCGCTGAGTGTGGCGGTGATCGCTTGGTTGCTCTGGGACGGCCGCGCGCCGGGAGGTTGAGCGAGTGGCGACCGACTGGCCCGACTACGAGCTGATCGACTTCGGCGACAACCGACGCCTGGAGCGGTTCGCCGGGTTCGTCGTCGACCGCCCCTGCCCGCAAGCCGACCGGCCGCGACAGGCGCCCTCGCGCTGGCGCGAAGCGGCCGCGCGGTACGACGGCGCGCGGGCGGCCGACGGCGATTGGCGGCCGCGGTCGGCCGAGCGGTCCGGCCCGTTCGAATGCCGTGTGCCGCTGGGCGATTCGCTGCAGATCGCGATGGCGATCCGGCCCACGCCGGCGGGGCAGGTCGGCCTGTTCCCCGAGCAACTCGAGTGTTGGCGCTGGATCGCCGGCCGGGTCAAAAGGATCGCCGCAACGCGACCCGACGAGCCGCCGCGGTTGCTGAACCTGTTCGCGTACACCGGCGGGAGCACGCTGGCGGCGGCGGCGGCCGGCGCGGCGGTGACCCACGTCGACGCGTCGAAGCCGTCGGTCCAAACGGCGCGCGACAACGCGAAACTCTCGGGTCTGGCCGAGGCGCCGATCCGCTGGATCGTCGAAGACGCCGTACGCTATTGTCAACGCGAAGTCCGCCGAGGCAGCCGGTACGACTTGGTCGTGCTCGATCCGCCGACCTATGGGCACGGGCCCGGCGGCAGCGCCTGGCGGATCGACCGCGACTTGCCGGGCCTGCTCGAGCTGTGCGCCGAGTTGGCCGGCGGGGTCGGCCAAGGCTTCCTGGCCACTTGCCACACGCCGGGCGTGGGGCCGGCCGAGCTGACGGCCTACCTGTCCGACGCGGTCATCGGCCACTGCGGGCAGCCCCCCCGGGCCGGCGAATTACTGCTCAGCACCGCCGATAACCGGAAGTTGAGGTCGGGCGTGTGGGCGCGGTGGCCGTGACCGGGAGCGCTTCGCCCATTGCGCGGGGCGCATCGCATTGCGCCACCGCTGCGTTGAGGCCCGAATTCGGGCGCGATAGAACAAAGGCCGGGCACAAGCACCCGTCGCTTTTATGTTCGTGCTTATCGCTGCACCGATCGGATTGCGCAGTCGTTTCACGACCGGTCAGGGGAGGGGTGAGTCGTCTGCCCGTGCTAGGAGAGTAGTCACCAAGTGAGCGATTCCGACACCCTCGTCGAGCCACCGCCGCCGTCTGCGGCGAATGAACCCTTGAACGAGGTCGCCGATCGCGCCGTCCAGTACGTGTGCGACGCGGTGGCCGAGGGGCAATACGACTTCGAGGGCTTCGAGGATTACTCCGACGGGATCGTGGTCAAGAACGCCGAAGGGGTGGTCGTCTACAGCAACCGCGCCCACGCGGCGGCCTTCACCCCCGGCTCGACGCCCGTCGGCCGCTGCTGCGGCTCGTACCTCGATCCGCCGATGGCGCGGCGGTCGGAGCTGATCGAACAGCTCGTGCTCGACGGCGTGCCGTATGTCGAATGCGAGCACTCCGGATTCGGACCCGATGGGTCGGTCTACCGCGTGCAGACGCACAAGCGTTCGCTCCGCAAGTTGGACACACCGGGGTTCGCCTTGTTGGCGGTGGTGCGAGTGATCGAGCGAACGGCGGTCGCCGCTACCGGCGCGACGCGGGCGATCGACTTGGCGGCGGCCTGCGAGCGGTTCCGCTTGCTCAGCAAGCGGGACCAAGAGATCTGCCGCCAGACGGCCCTGGGCGTGAGCAGCCGCGAACTGGGCGAAGCGCTCGGCATGACCACGCGCGGCATCGAGCTCCGCAAACAAAAGGCCTTCGCCAAGCTCGGCGTGGCGAAAGCCGTCGACCTGGCGCGGCTGCTCGTCCGCCTGCAGGACCGCGGCTTCCTCGACCTCGGGGTCTAAGCGGCTCGGGACCAGCCGCCGGGAGGTGCTGCGGCGCCGCCGGGGTTCGGTTACCGTGTGTCCACCCGGCCACCGGCCCGCGGGGCCGGACTGGCCGTCCGACGCGCCCGCGGACCCCAGCCCCTCGGCGGAAGCCCATGCGACTCACCTTCCACGGCGCCGCCGGTACGGTCACCGGCAGCAAGTATCTGCTCGAGGCGGGCGACGCCTCGGTGCTGATCGACTGCGGGCTGTTCCAGGGACTTAAGGAACTGCGTGAACGCAACTGGGCGGGCACCCCGTTCAAGGCGGGCGAGGTCGACGCGGTGCTGCTCACGCACGCGCACCTGGACCACGTGGGCTACCTGCCGCGGATCGTGAAGGAGGGCTTCGAGGGGCCGGTGTGGTGCACGCCGGCGACCGAGAAGCTCGCCGAGCTGATCCTGCTCGACTCCGCGAAGATCCAAGAGAAGGACGCCGAGTACGCGAACAAGAAGGGCTTCAGCAAGCACAAGCCGGCGCTGCCGCTGTACACCGCCGACGACGTCCGCGAGGCGATGCAGCTCTTCCGGCCGACCCCCCGCGACGAGTGGCGCCAGATCGCCGGCCCGATCCACGCGCGCTGGCGCGACGCGGGGCACCTGCTCGGTTCGAACCTGATCGAGATCGAGGTTCGCGAGCCGGGTTCGACCAAGCGGATCCTGTTCTCCGGCGACGTGGGCCGCTACGACGGCCCCCTCTACCACGACCCGACGCCGCCGCCGGAAGAGTGCGACTACTTGGTTTGCGAGAGCACCTACGGCAACCGCGACCACCCCGAAGAGAGCCTGCTCGACGGGCTCAAGGAGGTCGTCCACCGCGGGGTGGGGCGGGGCGGGGTGATGCTGATGGCCTCGTTCGCGGTGGGGCGGGCGCAGCAGCTGATCTACCTGCTGCAGGTGCTCAAGTGCGACGGGCGGATCCCGGACCTGCCGATCTACTTGGACAGCCCGATGAGCGTCGACGCGACCAAGATCTACCGCGAGCACTGCGAGGACCACGACCTCACCGAGGCGCAGCTGTGCGGCGTGCGCGGGGGCTGCGAGATCGGCGACCGGCCCGTGCTCGGCGGCCCTTCGGTTCACCTGTGCCGCAGCGTCGACGAGTCGAAGGCCCTCAACCACCTCGAGGGGCCCGCGGTGCTGATCAGCTCCAGCGGCATGATGACCGCCGGCCGGATCCTCCACCACCTAAAGCGGCGGCTTCCCGACAAGCGGACGACGGTCATCCTGGGCGGCTACATGGCGGTCGGCACCCGCGGGCGGCGGCTCGAGAACGGCGAGCCCACGCTGCGGATCCACGGGCAAGACATCGTCGTCAACGCGGCGATCGAGAAGGTCCCCGGCTTGTCCGGCCACGCCGACCGAGGGGGGCTGTTGCGGTGGCTGAGCCACGTGAAGCAGCCCCCCAAGAAGACCTTCCTCACCCACGGCGAGCCCGACGCCGCGGCCGCCCTGGCGAAGACCCTCCGCGAGCAGCGGAAGTGGACCGTGCACGTGCCCGCCATGGGCGAGGCGCACGAGCTAGCGTGACGCCGGGTGATCTCACGCCAAGGCGCAGAGACGCAAAGGACCCGCTCACTATGGAACCTGTTGCAGCAGTCCATGCTGGACGGCAACTGCTAGACCCCGTGCTTATGGCCCACGGGTTTTGCTTTCAACTAGCCGGCGCGGGCAATAGCTCGGGCGGCGCCTTTGCTGCGGCGAGGTACACCGCCCGCGACCGAGAAATGGCTTTCTCGTACCGGCAGGCGATCGGCTGCGTAACCTACGCTTGCGGAGGCCCCCAGGTGAGCCATGGCGACTTGATGAGGCTTCTGGGTGTAGCGAGCGTGTCGCGTTTCGCTTGGTTTGACCGCACCGTTCCGATGGCGGGTTTTGAAGCTTTGGCTCTCGACATACAGACATATCTTCAGCCGTTTACACGTGGGACCGACGCCGAGGCGCGTGCCTTCCTCTACCGGGACGACTGATCCATCTTTGCGCCTTCGCGCCTTTGCGTGAAACTTCTTAGCTATCCGAACGACCGAGCCGGAGCCGGCCCGCCCCCTCTTGCTAGCAACATGCCCAAGCCCCCTTCGAAGAACCGTCCCTCTAAGGACGTCGGCCCCGCTGCGCAGAAGCCGGCCGAGCCGATGGACGTCGCGCCCGACTTCTCGCTCGACGCGCACCACGCGGAGCTGCCGCCCGAGGTCGAGGCGAACCGGCGGGCGATCATCAATTCGCCCACCTACACGCTCGCGGAGAAAGACACCGAGTGGCTCCGCGACTCGTCGATGCGGCCGGTGCGGATGCAGCTGGAGCTGCAGAAGACCGAGGTCCTGCTCACCCGCGAGGGGGTGAAATCGACCGTGGTCGTGTTCGGCGGGACCCAGATCGTGCCGCGCGAAGAGGCGGAGATGCGCCTCGCCCTGGCCAAGGAAGAGCTGGACAACAACCCCGACGACCACGGCGCGCAGCGCGGCGTGATCCGGGCCGAGGCGCGGCTCAAGAAGTCCCGTTTCTACACCGAGTGCCGCGCGTTCGCTCGGCTGGTCAGCCAGCGGTGCCAGACCGACGGCCAGTGCGAGTACGTGATCACCACCGGCGGCGGCCCGGGCATCATGGAGGCCGGCAACCGCGGCGCGTTCGACATCGGCGCGAAGAGCGTCGGGCTCAACATCGAGCTGCCCCACGAGCAAGAGCCCAACCCCTACATCACGCCCGAGCTCTGCTTCCAGTTCCACTACTTCGCGATGCGGAAGTTCCACTTCATCCTCCGCGCCGCCGCTCTGGTGGTCTTCCCGGGGGGCTTCGGCACGCTCGACGAGCTCTTCAACACCCTCTGCCTGCGCCAGACCGGACGCATGCAGGCGATCCCGATCATCTTGTACGGGCGCGAGTACTGGGACTCGGTCATCGATTTCCAGAAGCTGGCCGACGAGGGCGTGATCGCCGACGAGCACCTCGAGCTGATCGACTACGCCGAGACGCCCGAGGAGGCTTGGGGCATCATCGCGAAATTCCACGACGTGAAGTGACCGCGTCGCCCCCCCGGGCTCGAGCCGGCGCCGCACTCCCCTAGCGGGCCGCGCGGCGGCCGGGCGAGGATAGTCGGTCTCGGATCGCCCACCGGAGGCTGTGCACGTGTGCCGCTGCTTGCTCGTTTTGTCGATGCTGCTCTTAGCCCTGCCCGCCCACGGCGCCGAGCGGGTGATGGTCGGCCACTACGCGACCTTCGGCGACCTGCCCGTCGAGCAGATCCCCTGGTCGAGCCTGACCCACCTGTGCCACGCGTTCCTGCGGGTCGACGCCGACGGCAAGCCGATCGGGACCGACGCGGTGCCCAACCCGGCCCTGACCGCCGACGGGCGCCGCGCCGGCGTGCCCGTGCTGATGACGATCGGCGGCGGCGCGACGGTCAAGGGTCTCGCCGTCGTGGCCGCCGACGAGCAGCGCCTGACGGAGTTCGTTTCCGAAGTGACGGGGCTGGTCGAGGAAGGTCGCTACGACGGCGTCCACGTCGGTTGGGAGTTCCCGTTCGACGAAGCGACGAAGCGGGGTCACCAGCGGCTGATCGCGCGGCTGCGGTCGGCGCTGGGCGAACTGGCGGCGCGCGAGGGCCGAGACGCCACCTACTTGCTCACCGCGACGGTGAGCCCGTCGCCGGACTTCGGCCAATGGGTCGATATCGAGCGGGTTGTGGGAGAGGCTGATTGGCTCGAGGTGGCCGCTTACGACATGTCGGGGCCGTGGTCCCGAGTCGCGGCCCTGCACGCGCCGCTGTTTGCTTCCTCGCGCGACCCCGAAAGGGAGTCGCGGAGCGTGGCCGGCGCGATGCGCTACTGGCAGCATGAGCGGGGCGTGCCGAAGGAAAAGCTGGTGGTCGCCGCGCCGCTGTTTGGGCGGTCGATGCCCGTGGCGCGTCCCTTCGACGCGCTCGACCCCGACCAAGGAGACCGCCACCGCGTGCTGCCGTTCTCCGCGGTGCGTCGGCTCGTGGGCGAGGGCTGGTTCGCCGAGTGGGACAACGAGAGCCGCGCTCCGTGGCTCCGCAAACCGGCGCCGCGGGTGAGCGGCGCCGGCGCCTCGCCGCTGACGCCCGTCGACGACGAACAGGCCGACGACGGGCCGGAGCTGATCACCTACGAAGACCGCAACTCGATCCACCTGAAGGCGACTTGGGCGCGCGAGCAGGGGTACCGCGGCATGTCGTTCTGGGCGGTCCATCAAGACCGCATGCCGGACGGGCGCCATTGGCTGATCAACGCGGCCAACAAGGCCTGGCCGGCCGAATGACCGCGGGGCGGGATCGGCGGATTGCTTGGGGTCCCGTGACTAGACCCCCAGGAGCTTCGCCGTCGCGTGCCACAGCAGGGTCCCCTCGCCCGGCTCGGGCGCGGGGGCGTCGAAGCGGATCGCCGCGACGGCGGCCTTCGGGAAGCGGAGCGACGCGCCCCGGTCGCCGATGAGCAACGCGGTGACACGTTCCATGTCCGGGTTGTGCCCGACGAGGCAAACCCGCTCCGCGCCCGACTTGCGGCTCCACCGGAGCAACGCCGGCGCCGTGCCGCCGGGCGTGAGGTCGCGGATCGATTCGAGGGGCGCCGCGGTCGCCTCGGCGATGAGCTCGGCCGACTGCACGCAGCGGACGTAGGGGCTGGTCGCGATGCGCTCGGGCGCGAAGCCGCCATCGATCAGGCGCTCGAGCATCCGCCGGTAGCGCTTCACCCCGTGCGGTGTGAGCGGCCGTTTGGAGTCGTCTGGCCAGGCCGGATCGCCGTAGCGGCCGGCCCAGGCGTGGCGGGCGAGGTAGAGGATCATCGTCAGCGTTCCCGCCAAAGGGCGGCGTCCGCGATGCCGAGCTCTGTCTGCGCGGCGGCGATTTCGGCTTTGAATCGCCGGGCGTCGACAGGATAACCAGCCGTCGGCCGCAAGTCGGGCAGCCGCCGCCGCCAAAACGCGTTAAAAGCCAGCATTTCTACTTCGCGGACCAGCTTCGCGGTCATCGACGCTAGGGCCACCGCCGGCTCGGACTCCCCCTTCGTACGGAATCGGAAGCCGAGCCGCTCGCCCGCCTGGTAAGCGCTTTCGGCGCGGCCCTCTTGGCGGACCTGGACCCAGTGGTCTGGGAAATGGTCTTGGAGCAGCCCCGCGTAACGGTTGCGGCCGCCGTGCTTGTCGAACACGAATCGCCAGTCGGCGTGAGGGTCGGCCGCTCGCTCGTAGACCCGCCGCGCCAGGCCGATCGAGAGGTGCGACAGCGCGGCGCCCTTCGTTCCGTGGCGAGCGATCAGCCGGTTGAACTCCTCAGCGCCCACCACCCGCGCCGCGACGATCGGCGGGGCGAACCGGGCCCCCCCGAGCGCGGCCGCCAGCCGGCGGCGGCCGGCTTCGACTTGGCCGAGGTCGGCGTGGATCGGCAACGGCGGGTCGTACCCTTGGCGCCACGGCGGCGGGGTGGCGTCGGCGGTCACGCCGAGTTGGGCGAGCCACCCGCGCCAGTTGGTCGGCGCTCCCGTGGCGGCGTAAACCGCCCGCTCCAGCGCCGCCAGGCCCCCGCCCGGCTTGTAGACCGACTTGGAGTCGGCGATCACCAGTCGCTCTTCCTCGCCGACGTCGGCCGCTAGAGCCGGCGCGAGCGCGCTCTCTAGCGGCGTGTCGGCGGGGCCCCGCCAGGCGGTCGCGACAACGACCAGCGGGCCCAGGTTCGGGCCGTAGCCGGCTTCGTCGACGCCGACCGTCCATCGGGCTCTGTCGCTTGGGAGCATGGCGCCGATTGTACGGGCGGGCGGCCGCCGCCTGCAGCCGGGGGCTGACCTACGCTTGTGGTGTGCAGCGTCGCTCCGCCAACGCCGGTTACTCGCTGATCGAATTGGTGATCGTGTTGCTGGTGATCGGCGTCCTCGCCGGCGTCGCCGCGCCGAGGCTAGGCGAGGCGTCGGACGCCGCCGCGGTCGAGGCGACCGTCCAGCACCTGAAGACGATCACGGTCGCGGCCGAGATGTACCGGCACGAGCTCGGCTCGTGGCCGCCCGGCGCCCTGCCGGGGCAGATGCCCGAGGGGCTCGACGCGTACCTGCGGCCGGACCTGTTCGCGGCCGCGTGCCCGGTCGGCGGACGCTACGACTGGGACGGCGCCGGCACGGGGACCGTCCAGCTGAAGATCGTCGGCCCGGGGGCCGACGCCGACGCGTTCCCGGAGATCGACGCGCGGATCGACGACGGCGACCTCTCGACCGGCGTGCTGAGCACCAACGCGCTGGGCGTCAACGAACGGCTGCGGATGCGGATGCAGTGACCGGGCCGTGGCCCGCGACGGCCGCGTCGACGGCGTCGCAAAACCGCCCGATCATCTCGGCCGTGTCGAAGCGCTCGTCGACCAGGCGACTGGCCCGCCGGCCCATCTCGGCTAGCTCGCCCGGCGGCAGGCCCCGCGCGTGGTCGATGGCGCCCACGGCGGCTTCGACGTCGCCGTGGGCGAGCGACCAGCCGATCCGCCGCTGGGGGTCGTCCTCGGCGATCAGGTCGGTCACGTGGCTCGGCTTGGGCCCCACGTACAACACCGGTCGGCCGAGCGCCAACGCGCCGTAGACCTTGCACGGGTGCACGCAGCCGACGACCGCTTCGCCCAGCGTGACCACGTGCAGGTCGGCCGCCGACAGCGAGTAGCGGATCGTGTCGCGGGGCTGGTAGGGGAGGCTCACCAGGTTCGTCGGCCGGTGGCGGGCGAGGGTCTCTTCGACCGAGCGCTTCCGCACGCCGCCGCCGACGAACAGGAACACCAGGTCCTCGCGGTCTTGCATCGCGACGGCCGCGTCGAGGACGGTCTCGATCGGGTTGGTCAGCGCGTGGTTTCCGCTGTACATCACGACGAACTTGCCCTCGAGCCCGTGCTCCTTCCGCCAGGGGTTCTCGTGGTGGGCGACCGGCTCCTCGTGCTGGCCGTGCGGCCAGGGGGGCATGACCGTCAGCTTCGCCGAGACGTCGAGTTTCCGGCAGAGCCGATCGGCCATGAACCGGTCGAGCGCGACCACCTGCGCGGCCCGGCGGAGGATCAGCCGATTGAACCAATCGAAGACGCGCGCCGAGAGAGCGCCCTCGCGGATCCGGCCGAGCTCGATCATCTGGTCCGGGTTGAGGTCCATCACCCAGTAGGTGATCGGCGCGCGGCGGACCCAGCCGATCAGCACCGCGGCGAACGACGCCAGCGGCGGCGACGTGCTGACGACGATGCCCTCGAGCCGCGGCGTGAAGAGGCCCCTCACGACGGCCTGCAAGAGGAACGCCACCATCCCCGCCAGGCGGTGTGCGATCGTGCGTTTGCCGAACGACGCCAACGGCATCCGGACGACCTCCACGCCGCGGAGCGTTTCGCGGAGCGGGTACCGCTGCGACGGGTCGTCGAAGCCCCGCGCCGAAGTGAGCACGCGCACCGCATAGCCACGCGCGGCGAGCGCCTCGGCGGCGTCGGTCAGGTACTGGCCCACGGCGGTCGGGTCCGGCGCGTAGACCTGCGTGAGGACGAGCAAGCGGCCCCGCGCGCCGGCTTGGGGATCGCTCGCAGCGTGGCGGCGGCCCGTCACAGCGTGGCGGCGGCCCGTCACAGCGTAGCGGCGGCGCTGTGGGAGGTGGCCTCGGCGCCGGCGAGCGCCAGGTCGTTCTCGACCATCATCTTCGCGAGCTCCTCGACGGTCACCGTCGGCTCCCAGCCGAGCACGCGCTTCGCCTTCGAGGGGTCGCCGAGCAACAAGTCGACCTCGGCGGGGCGGAAGTAGTTCGGGTCGACCTGCACGAGGGGCTGGCCGTCTTCGCCGACGCCGACCTCGTCGACCCCCTCGCCGCGCCATTCCAGCGGCAGGCCCACCTCGTTGAAGCAGTAGTCGCAGAAGTCACGGACCGAGTGCGTCTGGCCGGTGGCGAGCACGAAGTCCTCCGGCTCGTCGGCCTGCAGCATCCGCCACATGCCTTCGACGTAGTCGCCGGCGAAGCCCCAGTCGCGTTTCGCGTCGAGGTTGCCCAGGTACAGCTTGTCTTGGATGCCGAGCTTGATCCGCGCGGCGGCGCGGCTGATCTTGCGGGTGACGAACGTCTCGCCGCGTCGCGGCGACTCGTGGTTGAACAGGATCCCGTTGACCGCGAACAGGCCGTACGACTCGCGGTAGTTGCGGGTGATGTGGAACGCGTAAGCCTTGGCGGCCGCGTACGGGCTGCGTGGCCAGAAGGGGGTGGTTTCGGTCTGCGGCGTCTCGAGGACCTTGCCGTAGAGCTCCGAGCTGCTCGCCTGGTAGAACCGGCAGTCGTGCATGCCGAGCTCGTAGATCGCACCCAGCAGCCGCGCCGCGCCCAGGCCGGTGACGTCGCCCGTGTACTCGGGGACCTCGAACGAGACCTTCACGTGCGACTGCGCGCCGAGGTTGTAGACCTCGTCCGGCTGCGCTTGGCTGAGCACGCGCTGCAGCGAGGAGCTGTCCGCAAGGTCGCCGTAGCAGAGCTTTAGCCGGCGGTCCTTCTCGTGCGGGTCTTGGTACAGGTGGTCGATCCGGCCTGTGTTGAACGAAGAGCTGCGGCGGATCACCCCCCAGACCTCGTAACCCTTCTGGAGCAACAGCTCGGCGAGGTACGACCCGTCTTGCCCGGTGATGCCGGTGATCAGGGCGACTTTCCGCTTGGACGGATTGGCCATCGGGTGGTCTCTGGGGGGAGCGCTGGGCGGGACGGTTGGCGGGCGGGGGGCGGCAGCGGGAGTCGTGACAAGAATCGCCGCTCGCCGGGCGGCGGCCTCCTATCGGTCGGGCGTCAGGACGCCTTCAAACCACGGACCGAGTGCGACTCGTGCGTGTCCCGGGCGTGGCGACGGTACCAAGCATAGGTGGCCCGCACGCCCTCGGTAAGCGGCGTTTGGGCTGTCCAGCCGAGGTCGGTCAGGCGCGACACGTCGAGCAGCTTGCGGGGCGTGCCGTCGGGCATCGACGCGTCGTACACGATTTCGGCGTCGGGGCAAACGGCGTCCCGCACGATTTCTGCGAGCCGCGCGATCGGCAGGTCCTCGCCCGTGCCGATGTTGATTGTCGAGTCGCTGTCGTAATGGTCCATCAAGAACAGGCAAGCGTCGGCCAAGTCGTCCACGTGGAGGAACTCGCGCCGGGGCTTGCCGGTGCCCCAGATCGTGACCGGCGGCGGCGGGCCCCCGGCCGCTCCGGCGGCGGCGCGGGCGTCGTCGAACTTGCGGATCAGGGCCGGGAGGACGTGCGAGTTCTCGAGGTCGAAGTTGTCGTTGGGGCCGTACAGGTTGGTCGGCATCGCCGAGATGAAGTCGCAGCCGTGTTGCTGGCGGTACGCGGCGCACGACTTGAGGCCCGCGATCTTGGCGATCGCGTAGGCCTCGTTGGTCGTCTCGAGGGGCCCGGTGAGCAAGTACTCTTCGCGGATCGGCTGGGGGCAGTCGCGCGGGTAGATGCAACTGCTGCCCAGGTACAGCAGCTTCTCGACGCCCGTCCTCCAGGCCGCGTGGAGCACGGTCGCGTGGATCATCAGGTTGTCGTAGAGGAAGTCCGCCGGGCGGCTGCGGTTGGCGTGGATGCCCCCCACGGTGCCCGCCACGTGCAGCACGTACGCCGGGCGGTTCGCGTCGAACCACGCGTCGACTGCGCGCTGGTCTCGCAGGTCCAGCTCGTCGCGCGTGGCGGTCAGGGTCTGCGAGAACCCGGCGCTCTCGAGGCGCCGCACCAACGCCGAGCCGACCATCCCGCGGTGGCCGGAGACAAACACCGGTAGGCTGCGATCGATCATGCGGGGGGGCGGCGGGCGCGCGGGGGGAGGAGGGAGGAGGGAGGCCGGCGGCGGCGGGCCGGGCGCCGGTCAGTGGCTCGCGAGCACGGCGTCGCGGCTCGCAGCGGGTTCGGGGTCTCCTTCTGCCGATTGGGTTTGTTGCGCGGCGAGAAGGCGCTTCACGCGGCGGATGTCGTCCTCGATGGGCTCCAGGAAGTCTAGCACCTGGGCGAGGTGCTCACTGGTGGGCTTGTCGCCATCGGCCAAACCCGCCAGCTCGAGCTTGCCGACGGTCTCGCCGTCGACCAGCAAGGGCTGGGTCAGGCGCCAGGTCGCCTCGGCGAGGGCCTTGGGTGTTTTTGGTCCGCGCCAGCGTGCGAAGAACGCCTCGTGGACGGCCGGCATGTGGATGGTCAGTTGCAGCTTGGTGATGCCGTAGGTCGGTGCGGCCTCGACGAGCGAAGTCCACAGGGTCTCCCACTCGTGCGATCCCTGCAGCCGCACCGCGCCGGGCGAGACGCCGGCCCCCGCGCCCCGGCCCAGCGGGCGGACGCGGTCCCTGACCAGCGCGAACTCCACGTGGCCGAAGGTCTTGCTGCCGATCAGGAACACGAGGACGAACGCCACCGTGGCGATCACCACCCACTCGTTCCGCCAAAGCACGCCGAGCACCGCGCTGAGGCACGTCACGGCACAGATCAGCACGATGAAGATCGTCGCTTGGCGGACACTCCAGCCCCGCGTGAGCAGCGAGTGGTGCAGGTGGCCGCGGTCCGGCGCGAAGATGCTCCGCCCGGTCAACCGCCGACGCACGATCGCCGCTCCCGAGTCGAGGATCGGCACGGCCCACACGGCCAGCGGCACGACCATCGCCACGAAGGCGGGCGTCTTCGCGTGGGTCTCCATCGCGATCGCCCCGATCACCAAGCCGATCAGCATGCTGCCGGCGTCGCCGAGGTAGATCGTGGCCGGCGCGAAGTTGTAGCGGAGGAACCCGACCAGCGCGCCGGCCAAGGCCAGCATCACAACGGCCTCGGGGAAGTGGCCGAAAAGAGCGTTGATCGAAGCGAGGGTGAGGCACAGCACGAGGCCGATCCCCGAAGCGAGACCGTCGATCCCGTCGAGCAAGTTGATCGCGTTGGTCGAGCCCACGAGCCAGAACATCGAGAACGGCACGGCGAGCCAGCCCAGTGTGATCTCGTTGCCGAACAGCTCGAAGCGGTCCATCCGCAAGCCGAGGTAGACCAGCAGACCCGCGATGGCGACCTGGCCGAGGAGCTTGTAAATGCCCCGGAGGTTGGTCGCGTCGTCGTACACGCCCAGCGCCAAGGTGGCGGCCGCCGCCAGCGCGAGGCCAGACAGCAGGCGCGCATCTCCGCCGAAGAAGGTGGCCGACAACGCGATGTCGGCGAACAAGAAAGCAACCGCAACGGCCGCCAGCGCGCCGGTGAAAACCGCCACGCCCCCGCCGAGCGCGACCGCGTGCGCCTGCACCTTGCGGCCGCCCGGCCGGTCGACAAAGCCGAGCTTGTGCGACGCCTTGCGTACGACCGGCGTGAGCAAGTAAGTCGCGAACCACCCCACCCCAATCGCCAGGAGGTAAGTGGCGGCTCGGTACTCGGAGAAGAACATTGCGGAGAGGTTCACGACAGCGCTTTCCTAGGTGCAGCGTCAGTTGAGCGTGCTGATTCTGCCGGCGGGACCCCGGCGCGTCGAGTCGTTCGACGGCGCCGTCGGGAATCCGCCTCCCCGCGTGTCGGCGTGCCTGCCGCGACCCGCGGACCAAGCCTTAAGGCAAGCCCCGGGCCAATACGTCAGCGGGGCGCCTAAACCCTTTGTTCCACCGGCTTTGGACGCCGCACGCATCGGGAGAGTTGCTCGCCGTTGGTGAAAAAGTGCCAATCTTTTCACCCGGCATGTTGAAAAAAGACAACCCGCCCCGATGGTTTCCGGCTATTGCTCCGGCCGCCGGCGATCGGCAAGAACCCGGGCCGGGGCGCCGCCGACGATCTTACCCGCCGGCGTGTCGCGGCCGACGACCGCACCGGCGGCGACGATGCTGTTTGCGCAGATCCGCACCCCGCCCAGCACGATCGCCCCCGCGGCGACCCATGCGCCGTTCTCGAGCGTGATCGGGCCGGTCTTCAGATCGAAACCGCGCCGGCGGTGATCGTGGCTGCCGGTGCAAAGGTACACGCGTTGCGAAACACACACGTGGTCGCCGATACGCACGTCGGCCAGGTTGTCGATCCAGGCTTCTTGCCCGATCCAGACATGATCGCCCACGGTCAGGCGCCACGGGTACTTGATCCGGACGTTCGGCTTGATCACCACGCCGCGTCCGATCCGCGCGCCGAACAGCCGCAGCAAGGCCGGCTTCGCGCGGGTGACCGGGAACAAGCCCGACTCGAACAGCAGCACGCTCGTGAGATACCAGGCCACCCGAACCGCCGCGCCGCGGCCGGGGCGGTAGTCTCCGGGCGTGTAGCCCGACAGATCGACCCAGGCCGCCTCGGCAGGGGGCGGCTGGGGCGACTCGGCGGGCGGGGCGGTTTTGGGCATCCGCTGGCGGCGCGTTACCGTGCGACCGCGTTGGCTGGCCGGCTGGCCAACAGCGGCTTGATGCTCTCGCGGTCGACGCTCTGGTCGGCCCAGCGGAGCGAGACCGGCTTCAGCTCGGCGTCGGTCACCGCCCGCCAAAGGCTCGCGACCGGCGCTTGTCGATCGGCGGGCAGGGTGATCACCAGCGTGTCGTTCGCTAGCGATGCGGTCACCTTTCGGACGCCCTTCACCGCGTAGAGTTTCCTGGCCGCCTTGCGGGCGCAGGTGGCGCAGTGCAGGTCTTCGACGGTCACCTGGACGATCCCCGGCGCTAGCGGCTGCGGCTGGGAGCCCTCGGCGGCCAGCCCGGGCTGGCTGGCAACGAACAGCACTCCCATCGCGGCGATCGTTAGCCAAGTACGGCGCTGCATCACGACCTCCCTGTCGTCGCAAATCGGTTTGGTAAAGACGCCTGTCACTCGCGGATAAACAGCCCGTCGGCGGCCACCACCAACAGCCCGCCTTCCAGCGACCACTCGCCCCGGACGACCGCCAGGTCCCCCTCTTTCAGGTCGAAGAGCTCTCGGACATCCACGGGCGCCGGCGCGCCGGACTCCCCGGCGAAGGTGACCATAGCCACGGCGTCGGTCTTTCCGGCGGCTTCGCGTGAGCAGAACGGGCAGTCGGCCGCATGGTCGGAACCTTTTTCCGCGGCGTGGGACTCAAACTCGGCCGCGGTGGCCGGATCGACGAGGAAGAACGCGGCCTCGCCCTCTCGGAAGGGGAAGCCTTGGTCGACCGACTGGTCGAACGGGCTCGGCATGCCACCGACCCTGCCCATCACGACGACGCGGCTGTCCGTAGTCTCGGCGTTCGATCCCGGCTTCGCCGCAGCCGTTTCGACGAGGTCGATCGCTTCGGCTGGGGCTTCGTCCTCTGCCGTCGGCTGGGCCTGCGCTTCGTGCCAATCAACGGGCGTGACCGCGCCGGCCGGCTCGACTTCCAGGAGATAGAGATCCCGCAGGGCCTCCACGAGCGCCGGGTCCGGTTTCCCGGCGCCGCTGTCGCAGCCGGCGACGAGCGAGCCGAGTGCTAGCAAGCAGAAAATCGTGCCGTGGCAGGGTCGCATCGGTTTGGGGCCTCTCGGGTCTTGGGCTGCGGGGGCGCCGAATGGGGGCTGCCGGGCTCGGGTAATCATATCGTTTGGCCGGTCTGGCAGGGCGGGAACCCTACCTCGGCTAGCGGCTAGCGGATTTTTCCAAGTTCTCCCCAAAGAATCGCCGGCGGCGCGCGAAGTCCCCACTGTGAGCCCGGTATTCGGCGGGCGTCAAGTTCGGATCGCGACCCCGCGTCGGGGCCCCGTCCCATCCGTCCCAAAACTAGAGAGATCGAGGGGACCCATACCATGATCAAGAAAATCGTCGTTTCTACCCTGTTGCTCGGATTGGTCGGCGGCATCGCGCTGGGCACCGATGCGGACAGCTACGTCACCACCGCTTTCAACCGCGCTACGAACCGAGTCGAGAAGGCGGTGCCGATCGAGTTCCAGCTCGACCGGGCCCGCCACATGGTCAGCGACCTCGCCCCCGAGGTGCGGCGTTCGATGGAGGTGATCGCCCGCGAAGAGATCGAGCTAGAGCGGCTCGCCGAGCAGATCGGTGCGACCAAGGAGAAGGCCGACAAGAGCGAGGAGGAGATCCTCCGGCTGCAAGCGGACCTCGGGTCGGAGCGGGACGTGTTCCACTACGCCGGCCACGCCTACGAGCGAGGCGAGGTCGTTGAGGACCTGTCCCGGCGGTTCACCCGCCACAAGCTGACCGACCAGAAGCTCGAGCACCTGCAGAAGATGCACGCCGCGCGGGAAGGGAAGCTGCACGCTGCCCGCGAGAACCTGACGAGCCTGGCCTCCGCTCAGAAAGAGCTCGAAGCCGAGATCGAGAACCTCGAGGCGCAGCGTCAACTGGTCGAGGTCGCCCAAGCGTCGAGCGACGTGGTCGCCCTCGACGAGAGCCAACTCGCGAAGGCCAAGGGGCTGATCGCCGACATCCGCTCGCGGCTCGACGTGGCGGCGCGGCTCGCCAACGCCGAGGATCACTACCCGAGCCAGATCCAGCTCGACCCGGCCGAGTCGCAGGACGTCACGAAACAGGTCGCCAGCTACTTCGGCCTGGACAAGAAGTCGGACGGGAAGGTGGCCGCCGCCTCGGCGAGCGTCCGCCTGGACTGACGAAGCGATCGCAGCGCCCCGCCCGTTCTTGGCCCGGGGGGCTGACGCTTGTGGCTCGCCGGGCAAACGGGGGCGACCCCGCCGGCGAGCCGCGTGCGTTGGCGCCCGCAGGGAGTCCTCACCCGCGTCGGCCCGACGCCCAACCAGCGAAGCGATACGATGTCACGAGCGCTCCAGGACCGGCCCACACGATGGCACAGGGGGCTCTCGCCCGCTGGCGAAGGGGTGGGCTCGCTGAGTTGGTCGCTGCGACGCACCACGATCGGCAGGCGCCAAGCCGAGGAGGACACGGTGTCGGGTAATGCGGATAGCGGCGGCCCGGTGCGGCATCGGTTGCTGTGGGTCGACGGCGTAGGGGGCTTCTTGCTGATGCTCGCCGACGAGCTCACGATCGGCCAGCCCGGCGGCGACGCCCCGCCGGACATCGCGATCCTCGCCGACCTGTCGCGGCGCCACGCCCGCCTGAGCCGCCGCGAGGGGAGCTACGTGCTGACGCCGTACGGCCCGTGCGAGATTGATGGGCGGCCGATCGACGGGCCGACCCTCGTGCCGGACGACGCCGAAATTTGCCTGGGCAGCGTGCGGCTTCGGCTGCGGCGGCCCCACGCGCTGAGCGCCACGGCCCTGCTGAGCATCGAGAGCGGCCGCCGCACCGCGCCGGCCGCCGACGCGGTGTTGCTGATGGCCGAGTGCGCGGTGATCGGGCCCGGCAAACACAGCCACATCTGCTGCCCGCACGCGACAGACGAGGCCATCCTGTTCCGCGGCGCCGAGGGCCTCCGCTGCCGAGCGGGGGGCCCGCTGACGGTTGCTGGGCGGAGCGTCGAGGGCCCGGTCGTCGTTGTTCCGGGGGAACGAATCGAGGGGCAAGATTTCGCCTTCTGCGTCGAAGAAGTGGCTGAGGTCTGAGGTTTATCCCAGGGCCTCACCCGTCGCTCCTTTTACCTTGTAAAATGATGTTCGCCGCCCCCCTGTGCCGCAAACGTCGTAGCATGCCATCCAACGCGTCGCCCGCCGACAGAGCCGCCGACAGAGCCGCCGCCGACGTGGCCTCCGCTGAGGACGCCGCCGGGCAGGCCGGTCCGGCCGACGCGGGCCGCTCGCCACGCGGCAGCCGCGCCAAGGCCATGCGTTTTCAATACGCCACAGGCGACCGCCCGCTCGAGGGCTACACGATCAAACGCGGCGTGGGCCGCGGAGGGTTCGGCGAAGTCTATTTCGCCACCAGCGACGCCGGCAAAGAGGTCGCCCTGAAGCTGATCCGCCGGAACCTCGATGTCGAGGTCCGCGGCGTGCGGCAGTGCCTGAACCTGAAGCACCCGAACCTGGTCGCCCTGTACGACCTCCGCACCGACTCGGCCGACGACCAGTGGGTCGTCATGGAGTACGTGGCCGGCGAATCACTCGAGGACGCCATCGCGCGCCACCCCGACGGCATGCCGGTCGAGGAAGCCCTCCAGTGGTTCCGCGGCGTGGCCGCGGGGGTCGCCTACCTGCACGCCAGCGGCATCGTCCACCGCGACCTGAAGCCGGGCAACATCTACCTCGAACGGGGCGACGCCCCGATCTCCCAGCGGGTGAGGATCGGCGATTACGGCTTGTCGAAGTTCATCTCCACCAGCCGCCGCAGCGGCCAGACCGAGTCGGTCGGCACCGTCCACTACATGGCGCCCGAGATCGCCGGCGGGCGGTACGGCCGAGAGATCGACTCTTACGCGCTGGGCGTGATCCTCTACGAGATGCTCACCGGCCACGTCCCCTTCGAGGGGGAGAGCGTCGGCGAGGTGCTCATGAAGCACCTCACCGCCGAGCCCAACCTGAGCCGCATCGCCGACCCCTACCGCACGATCGTGGCCGGCGCCTTGGCCAAAGACCCCGAGAACCGGCTGTCGAGTGTCGAAGAGATGGTCGCGCTGCTGCCGGGCGAGTCGTCGCCGGCGGCCCTGACGCCCGTGCCGCCGCCGGTCGAGCAAGAGGTCTGGTCGCCGGTCTCGCGCCCGCCGCACACCGACCACCCGAAGCCGCCCCGCGAGCCGCTCTGGCAGTACGCGGTCGAGCTGTCCGACGAGGCCCGTCGGTGGTGGAAGGACCTGCCGCTGCCGCCGCTGGGGAAGGGGCTCATCTTTTTCGCCACGCTGGCGATGCTGATCGCGTCGGGGGTGCTTTTCGTTATCCCCGTGACGATCGTGCCGATGTACCTCGGTTGGTACCTGTTCTGGTCGATCTTCCTCAAGGGCGACACGACGCCTCCCGCCGCCGAGGCCGCGCCGGCGCAGCTCCAGCGGCCGAAGCCCAACCGCCGCCGCGGCCCGCTTTACGACTGGCGCGAGCTGGCGCGGAAAGAACGCCGCCTCCGCTCGCGGCGGGACAAGGCGACGAGCCTGACCGGATCGCTCCTCGTGGCCGCGCTAGCCGCGATCGTTCTCGGAGCTATCGCGGGGCCGTTGCTCGCGGGCGGCACGGCAGCCGACGCCATGTCGCTCGCGGTCTGGACCGCCGCGGTGATCGCCCTGGGGTCTTGGGGCGTGATCCTCTCCGGCGCGGTTTCCGAAGCCCTGCTCGAAGACCACTTGCCCCGCCGCGGGCTGAACCTGGTCGTCGGGCTCGCAGCCGGCTGCGCCGCCTTTGGCCTGGCCGAAACGATGGGCCTGGCGTTGCCGTACAGCGACGACCTCGGCGTTGAATGGAACGAGGTGCTTCTGGAGGAGGCCTTCGGCTTGGACCTCTACCCGGCATGGGAACGCGGCGCCGGCGCCGGCGCCGTGCCGCTTGTCGCGTCGATGGCCTACTTCGGATTGACCTTCGCGGTCATCCGGTGGTGGAGGTCCACCGACTACCTGCGGCGAACCCGCAACGGCTTCTTCGCCGTCGCGGCGACCGCCCTCGCCGCGTTCTTGGCGGGGCTGGTGACTTGGTACCCGCAACCGCTCGGCATGGTCTTGCTCGCGGGCATTGTCTGCGCGACCCAGACCGCGAGCCCCTGGTGCCCGCCCAGCCGGCGCATCCAGCTGGCCCGCGGCCCCGTCCACGGAGGTCTCTACCATGAGCGTGCATAGCGGCGTTGGCGTCCCCGAAGTGGTCATCTCCTTCGCCGGCCTCGCGGTGCTGGGCGTGTTGGCGCTGGCCGTGCTGTTTGCGGTCGTAGCGGCGCTCAAGCACCGGCGTTGGGGGTGGCTCACCGGCATGACCGTGATGGCCCTGTCCGCGGCAGTCGCCCTTGCCGCCGCGTTTGTGTCGGTGATTCCGTCCACGCGGACGGTCAGTGTGCCGGGCGTCGAGACGCCTGTCTCCGCCGTGCCGGGCGTCGACCCCGAGGCGATCGCCGCCGCCCCACGCATCGCCCTAGACGGGGGGGCTGAAGCCGAACAGACGCGGCAAGATCCGACCGAGGCCGCCCCCGAAGCTTCGATAGGCGAACTAAACACGTCGGACGCGCAGGCCGACGCGAGCCAGGCCGCGGTCGCGGCGACGGACGTCGCGCAAAAGTCGCCCGCCGACGAGCTGGTTATCGGCGAGCCCGCCAAGGCCCGCCCGGCCTGGATCGACCAGCCGCCGGCGGCCAACCAGAAGGTCATCGTCGTCGGACCCTTCACGACACGCACCGCGTGCCAAGAGAAGGCGACCGAGAGCGCCGTCGCGTGGGTCAACAGCCAGGTCGGCGCCGCGTGGCCGCCCCGGCTCGGCCCAATGCCGCCGCTGCCGATCGATTTGGTGGAGCAGGTCACCAAGGCGCGGCACGTCGAAGCACGCGACACGTCCGTCGGCGAGGTCTACTTCCAGTACGCGCTGGTGGAACTCGACGAGGAGCTCCGCACCGACTTGCTCGGGCGAGTCGAGCGGGAGCGGTCGGCCCTCACGCAACAGCGCGGCGTGCGCGTCGTGACGCTGGGCGGCGCGTCGCTCCTGGCGGCGGTCGGCGTGCTGCACATGGCGCTGCGGATCGGCCCGCGTCGCGCGCCGACACCGACCGCCTGATCGCCGCCGCGGTGATTGCGTGGCGACCGCTCGCGGCCGATACTCGTAGCCGGGGCCGACAAGCTCGACCCTCCCACAGAACGGCTCACGCCCACGCCCACGATGTCCGACGCCTGCGCCGACACCGCCGCCGACCCCCGCCCGGAGGCGCTGCTCGTCGCGCAGATCCGGCGTGGCAAGCCCGACGCGTGGCGGCGGCTGATCGACGAGTACGAGGGCCGCTTGCTGGCGTTTGCGCGGAGCCGGCTCGGCGCCGGCAAGTCGTCCGCCAGCGAAGACGTGGTGCAAGAGACCTTCATCGGTTTCCTCACGAGCCTGCCGAACTACGACGCGCGGCGGCCCCTCGAGGGGTGGCTCTTTTCGATCGCCGCCCACAAGCTGACCGACCACCTGCGCCGCGAGGGGCGCCGGCCCGCGGTCACCCTCAGCAGCACCGAGGGGGACGGCGCCGACGACGGCGGCGCGTGGGACCTGCCCGGCTCGGCCCGGAGGGCCAGCACGATCGCCCGCAGCGCCGAGCGCCGCGACCTGGAGGCCAACGCCCTCGCCGACGCCCTCGCCGAGCAGATCGCGCTGTGGCGCGAGCGCGACGACTGGCCGAAGATCAAGACCATGGAGCTGCTGTTCGTGTGCGGCTCGGGCAACAAGCAAGCGGCCGAGGCCGTCGGCCTCACCGAGCAGCAAGTCGCGAACTTCAAGTTCGACTTCCTGGCCAACCTCAAGAAGCGGCTCCGCAAGCAGGGCCTCGACGAAGAGGTCTTTCCGGAGCTGGCGTGAAGACGCAGGGCCGCCGGCCGTCGGCCATCGGCTCGCGCGGAACACACCTCAGGGCGACGGCCGCCACCGCCAACAGCCAGGTGATCATGTCCCCATCCGCGTTCTCTACCGCCGAGCTGCTCGCCTACCTCGACGAGGCCGCGCCGCCGGAACGCGTCGCGCGGATCGAGGCCGCCCTACGCGACGACGAGTCGCTCCGCAGCCGCTTGGCCGAGTTGGTCGCCGGGCGCGACGCGGGGCTGCACTCGCTCGGCGAGGTCTGGCGCCGGCGGCGGCTCACTTGCCCCACCCGCGAGCAGCTCGGCAGCCACCTGCTGGGCGTTCTCGAGGGCGAGCTCGGCGACTACGTGGCGTTTCACCTGAATGAGGTCCAGTGCCGCTGGTGCGTGGCGAGCCTGGAGGACCTCCGCGAGCGCCACGAGGAGGGCGCCGAGCCGGCGTCGCAGCGGCGGGGCCGCTACTTCGAGTCGAGCGTCGGCCGCCTACGCGACTCGGGCGGGGCGGCTAGTTGACCGACGTCGCGGGCCGCGAGGCGACCGCCTCGTGCTCCAGGGCCGGCCTGAGCAACTGCTCGGCGAGCTGGGCCGCCTCGACGAAGCCCGCCCGCCCCGCGAAGGCCTTTCCCTCGGGCGTGATGACGACCGTCGTCGGGAACGCGCGGACACGCAACGCGGCGACTTCCTCGGGGTGCTGGTCCGAGTGCAGCCGCAGCGCGACGAAGCGCTCGTCAACGAGCCGCGCGACGGCCGGCGAGGCCCACGTTTCGCGTTCCATCTTGCGGCAGTAGCCGCAATGTGCCGACGTCACGTAGGCGAGGATCGGCTTGCCGCTGCGCTTCGCGGCGGCAAGCGCGTCGGCGGGGGTCTCGACCCAGCGGATCTCGGCGCCGGCCGTTGGGCGGCCGAAGAACGGGAACTGGCCAACCGCCGACGGCGCGGCCACAGCCAGCGCCGCAACGGTCAGTGCTAGCAGACGGCACACGGCGGGTGGCTCCGGTCGGATCAGTGGCGGCCTAAGGGGAGCCCTCGGCTCGTCCCTAACCCCACTGATCGGCGGCCCGGCGGCCGACGATGAATTATCGCCGGCCGACTCGCAGGGATTACTCCTTAACGGGCTGCTGAAGACGCCGTTTAGGGGTTATCCGCCCTCACCGAACTCGGCGCGAGCTCCTCGCGGCTCGCATGACGCCGGCTTTCAGCCAACGTTTCGACGCCATCCCTCCGTGGCGGCGACGCTGGCCGCTGATCGACCAACGGCCCGCGAGCACCCCCGCCGCGAGAGGGGGGGGCGTGGTCCGCAGCCGGCTGGCTACGGGTTTTGCATCGCTTCTTTGTCCGAGGTGTAGGTCTCCACCTGCGGCTGGTACTGGCCGCTGTCCAGCAGCGCCATCCCGATGAAGAGGACCATGAACACGACCGCCCCGATCAACAGGATCGCGTTGAACAGCTTGTCGTGCTGCAGGTGCATGAAGATGACCGCGACCAGCAGGGCCTTCGCCGTGGCGATAGCCAGGGTGATCGGCATGTCGAGCCAGCGGACGTCGACCGGGTCGTCGAACACCATCGGCAAGAAGACCTGCGCCGGAAACCGCTCGAGGTGCACGTAGCTAGAGACCGCCACGGTGAGCAGCGTCAGCGCGACGAGCGCCGCGAAGGTCGCCCACAGCAGCTGGGGGCTCGTGATGTGGTGCGAGTGAGCGTCGTGCGACATGGCGGTGGGTTATCGGCTTTCGGCTGCCAGCTATCGGCGGGTTTTGTGGTGGGTCAGCCGACGGCCCCTAGCCGACAGCCGGCGGCGGATCACGCTAGTGAATCAGGTACATCAGCGGGAACAGGTAGATCCAAACGAGGTCCACCAAGTGCCAGTAAAGGCCGACGTTCTCGACCGGCAGGAAGTAGTCCGCGTCGAACTCGCCCGCCGCGGCTTTGCCGACGACCCACAAGATGGCGATGATGCCGCCCACAATGTGCACCGCGTGCACGCCGGTCATCACGAAGTAGATGCTGAAGAAGTTCGCCTCGGTGAACTTGGGTTGCCGTGTGGGTGGCTCGGCGGCCGGGGGGGCTTCCGGTCCGGGGTCGGGGCCCGGGTCGGTCAGCTCGCCGCGGGGGATCGGGTTGGGGTTCAACGCGCCCGACTCGGCGCCGGCCGGCTCGCCGACCTGGTCCGGGGCGGCGTCGACCTCGGCGAGGCCCTCGCCGCTCGGGTGGTCGATCGGCGCGATGTCGCCGTGGGGGCTGGCCTCGGTTGCCGAAGCGCCATCGATGGCGCCCTCGGAGTGGCCCGCGTCGTGCACGGCGTGGGCGTCGTGTCCCCCGGCTCGGGCCAGCTCCAGCTCCGTCGGCATGACGCCCTTGGCGAGCACGATCCCGAAGCCGAACGAGAAGATGCACACGCCGATCGCGCCGGTCACCCAGCCCTTCACCAGCGCGTTGTTGCCGGCCCAGCGGGCGCCCCACAGCGCGACGAGCACGCCGATCACGAGCGAGCCGATCGCCAGGCCGGGCATGTAGTCGCCCCAGGTCCAGTCGCCCCAGTAGTTGAAGCCCTTGTGGGTGGCGGGGTCGTAGGAGTACCAGTCGCCGGCGCCGATGCCCTCGTCCCACTTGTGGGTGTACTCGATCGCCTTGACGCCCATGAACAGGGCCGCGCAGCCGAGCGTGAACACGTGGGTGTTGAGGATCGTGCGGCGGTCGCTCCGCATCGCCGCCCGCACGCCCCAAGCGATCGCCAGGCTGCTGGCGAGCAGCACGATCGTGTTGACCGCGCCGAGGGTGGTGTTGAGGTGGGTGTGCGCGTCGACGAACACCTCGGGGTGGTGCCACCGGTAGACCGCGTACGCGGCGAACAGCCCGGAGAAGAACAGCACCTCCTGCGCGAGGAAGAGCCACATCCCCAGCTTGCCGGCCTCGAACTGTTGGTCGAGGTCCTCGAAGTGGTGCGCGAGGGCTTCGTGGTGGTCGTGCCCGTGATCGTGGCCGCTGTGGTGCGGTTCGGTTTCAGGGGGGGCTGCGGTGGCGGCGTCGGCCATCGTGACTGTTCGGGGTCGAGCTTGTGTTCGGAGTCGAGCTTGTCGGACTCACCGCGGGATCCGCGTGGGCCGCTGAGCGAGCGGAGGACACCTCCGCTCGCTCAACGCACTCCGCGGTGCGTGGAACTGCTAGGTGGTCGCCGGCTGGTCGGAGGGCTTCTCGGCGGGCTTCAGCCCCCGCTTCAGGTCGGGGAGCACCTCGACGTAACCCTCCTCGTCCGGGTCGTACACGAAGTCGTCGTACACGTAGGGCGACCCGACCCAGGGCTGAACCTCGAAGTTGTGGTGCGTGGGCGGGCTGCAGCTCTTCCACTCCAGCGTGGCCGCGCCCCACGGGTTGTTCGGCGCCTTCTTCCCGCGGAACAGCGAGTAGATCAGCACGCCGGCCGCCAGGAAGAGCCCGGTCCCGAGAACGACGAAGCCCGTGGTCGACATCTGGTGGTAGAACTGGAACTCCGGCTTGTAGCCCGCGTACCGCCGCGGCATGCCCTGCGTGCCGAGGATGAACTGCGGGAAGAACGTCAGGTTGAACCCCACGAAGACCAGCAGGCAGGCGATGCGGGCGAGGGTCTCGTTGTACATCTTGCCGAACATCTTCGGCCACCAGTAGTGCAGCCCCGCCAGGAACGCGATCAGCGTGCCGCCCATCATCACGTAGTGGAAGTGGGCCACCACGAAGTACGTGTCGTGCAGGTGCACGTCGACGGCCAGCGCGCCCAGGAACAGGCCGGTCAGCCCGCCGATCGTGAAGAGGAAGAGGAACGACAGCGCGTAGCACATCGGCGCCTGCAGGTGGATCGACCCCTTGTACATCGTCGTCAGCCAGTTGAAGACCTTGATCGCCGACGGGATCGAAACCGTGAAGGTGAGCGCCGAGAAGATGACCGCCGCGAGCTTGCTCTCGGTGCTGGTGAACATGTGGTGGCCCCAGACCAAGAAGCCGAGCAGCGCGATCGCCACCGAGCTGTACGCGATGAACGTGTAGCCGAAGATGTGCTTGCGGCTGAACACGGGGATCACCTCGGAGATGATCGCCATCGCCGGCAGGATCATGATGTAGACCGCCGGGTGCGAGTAGAACCAGAAGAAGTGCTGGTACAGCACCGGGTCCCCGCCGAGCAGCGGGTCGAAGATGCCGATCCCCAGCGTGCGCTCGAGGATCAGCAGCACGAGCGTGATCGCCAGAACCGGCGTGGCGAGGACCTGGATGATCGCCGTGGAGTAGATGCCCCAGAGGAACAGCGGCATCTTGAACCACGTCATGCCCTTGGGGCGCATCGTGTTGACGGTCACGACGAAGTTCAGCCCCGTGAAGATCGAGCTGAAGCCGAGGATGAACACGCCCATCGTGGCGAAGATCACGCTCGTGCTCGTCGTGGTGCTGTACGGCGTGTAGAAGGTCCAGCCGGTGTCGAGTCCCGAGGAGAGCAGCGTCGCGACGAAGAACAAGGCGCCGACGCACCACAGGTGGAAGCTGGCCAGGTTCAGCCGCGGGAAGGCCACGTCCTTCGCGCCGAGCATCATCGGCAAGAAGATGTTGCCCAGCGCGGCCGGGATGCTCGGGATGATGAACAGGAACGTCATGATCGCCCCGTGCAGCGTGAACGCCTGGTTGTAGGCGTCCTGCGCTTCCTGGACGCTGCCCCCGACGAGGTTCGGCGTGGGGTTCCAGAGCTCGAATCGCACCCAGCCGGCGTAGAAACCGCCCAGCAAGAACGAGGTCATGATCCCGCACAGGTACATCACGCCGATCCGCTTGTGGTCGAGCGTGAACACCCACGACGCGACCCCCTGCCAGAACGTGGTGCCGGGCGGGTTGGTCAGGTAGCTCGGCCCCTGCGGGATGTCGACCCGGCGGTCCGGGTCCTCTTCGATCGCTTGCAAGAGCGAGTGTTGGCGGGATTGAGAGATCATTTTTTACAGGCTTTAGGCTGAAGGCCGTAGGCTGCAGGGAATCGGGGTGATCGCCGGCGGGTTACGCGGCGGTTCGATTCGTTTGGTTCGCGTCGCCGGACTCGTCCTCGACGGCGCTCGGCTGGTCGGCGCCCTCTTCGGGCTGGTCTTCGCCGTCGCCGGCCGCGGCGCCAGGGGCCGCGGGGTCAGCGGCCGGGGAATCGTCGGCCGGGGGGTCAGTGGCCGGGGAGTCAGTGGCCGGGGAGTCTCCGCTGTCGCTCGCCGGGGCGGCGGCTTCGGCGCCGTTCGCGCCTTCGCTGTCGGGGGCGTCTTGGCCCGGGACGCCGCCCACGTCGGTCCACGTGTCGGGCACCTCCGTGCCCTCTTGCAGCGACTTGATGAAGTAGATCAGCGCGGCGATTTCCTTGTCCTTTAGCTGGCCTTGGTAGCTGGGCATCACGCCCTGGTACCCCTCACGGATCTTGGCCATCGGTTCGAGGATCGACTCGCGGATGTAGTTCTCGTCGACGGTGATCTGCCCCTTGTTTGTCGCTTGCTGGGTGCCGTACGTCCCCTTCCAGGTCGGGCCCGCCAGCTTGGCGCCGTCGAGCGAGTGGCACTGGGAGCAG
This sequence comes from Botrimarina sp., assembly GCF_040219535.1. Classification (NCBI taxonomy): domain Bacteria; kingdom Pseudomonadati; phylum Planctomycetota; class Planctomycetia; order Pirellulales; family Lacipirellulaceae; genus Botrimarina; species Botrimarina sp. Next base: position 201,131 of record NZ_JAVJSH010000012.1, on the reverse strand, counting down.
CCACGGTCTTTGTAGAGTTGCGCGCCGCGTTCGACGGGCGATTCGGACGGGTCGTACTTGTTGGCCTCTTCGAGCCACTGCTCGAACGTGCCGGATTCGTGCACGACGACCTTGGCGATCATCGTCGAGTGCCCTTGGCCGCAGTACTCGGTGCAGAACAGGTCGTAGCCATTCTCGTCCGATCCGGTCTCCGACGGCGGCCGGTCCGGGTCGAACGACGCGGTGGGCGTCTTGGCCTCGAACCAGAGGGTGCTGTACCGGCCCGGCACGCAGTCGCACTTCACGCGGAACGCGGGGATGTAGAGGCTGTGGATGACGTCGTCGGACGACAAGATCAGCTTCACCGGCCGGTCGACAGGCACGTGCAGGTTGGCGTCGATCACGCCGTTGGGGTACTGGAACGCGAAGTTCCACTTCTTGGCGATGACGTTGATCTCGTACGCGTCGGCCGGCGGCGTCCGCAGCTCGAGGTAATAGGTGAAACCGAACCCGAAGATGCCCAACACCAGGAAGCCCGGGATAATCGACCAGGAGGCCTCGAGCACGTTGTTGTGGTGGGGCGTCGATTCTTCGTTGTGGCCCGGCCGCGCGTAGTAGCGGCCGATGAACGCGATCATCATGCCGACGATCAGCACGAAGAAGAACACGCAGATCCAGAGGATCACGTAGAAGAGCCAGTCGATTTGGCCCGCGAACGTCGACGCCTGATCGCGGAACCACACGCCCGGCGCGGCTAGCGGCGCCGGGGTCCAGAGGCTGGCGGTAAGGTTGCTCAGTGGGTTCATGCTGGCGTGGTCGCGGTTACGCGTTGTGGGCGTCGCTGTGGGCGTCGCTGTGGGGCGCGGGCTCGCCCGGGGGCGTGGACGGGGACGACGCTGCTACGGCGTCCGCCTCGCCGGCCGGGTCGGGCGCGGGCGGGCTCGAGCGGTGCAGCCAGTAGGGCAGCAGCCCCGCGGCCAGGGCGACCACCGTGATGCCGGCGCCGACGCTCATCACGCGCCGGGCGACCGGCCCGTAGCGCCCCTCGGTCTCGTCGTAGTGGAAACAGTACAAGATCAGCTGGTCGAGCGGCGAGCCGATCTTGCCGTCGGAGGCCTCGACCAGGGAAAGCCTGAGCGTCTGCGGATCGTACATCACGCCGTACAGGTACCTCGACACCACGCCGTCGGGCGTGCAGACGATCTCCGCCGCGGTGTGCGAGTACTCCTTGCGGTCGGGCAGGTACTTGTAGCGGAAGCCGATCGCGTCGGCGAGCGCTCGGATGTTGTCGTTGTTGCCGGTCAAGAAGCGGAACCCGCCGGCCGCGCCGCCGCGTGCGTACTGCTTCAGGTACTTCTGCTCGGTGAGCTTCGCGCGGCTGGTGGTCTCGAGCGGGTCGACGCTGACGCTCACGACGTCGAAATCCTTGCCGGCCGAGAGCTTCAAGTCCTGCAGGCTCTGCACGAGGCCGTTGAGTTGCAGGCCGCACAGCATCGGGCAGTCCGAGTAGTTCAGCGACAAGAGCACGGGCCGGTCGCCGTCGAACACGTCGGCGAGGGTGATCGCCCGGCCGTTCTCGTCGCGGAACCGCAGGTCCAGCGGGATCTGCGCGCCGGACTTGTCGTCGATCCCGACGCCCTGCATCTGCTCGGGCAGGTCCGAGAGCAGCTGAGCCTGCGCGGCGCCCGTTGTGCCGATCCCCGCTAGCAGCGCGCACGCCAAGACGGCCCTCCGCACACGGGCGGGAGCAGAGCGCTGGTCGGCGGACGGGCTTTTAGCAAGCATCGGGATGGTTCTACGCTCCGGCTTGGCGGCAAGGTGCGGTTACTGCTGGGCCCGCTCGGCGTACTCGTCGACGACAAGCTCCATCGCGCGGCCGATCGGTATATGGTACGCCTGTCCCTCCGCCTCGGGGGCCTTGTAGCTCGTCAGCACCCCGAGTTGGTCGGTATAAATCTTCTCCGAATCGGGGTACTTCTTGGCGATCACGACGCGTTGGTCGAGGTCGTTTTGCACCTGATAGAACAGGGCGGCCGAGACCAGCATCACGCAAACGACAAGCACCACCGACACGAACCCCCACATCAGGAGGGTGGGTGTGTCGATCCCCTCGGGCTCCACGCCGGTTTCCGGAGTGAGCTTGCCGCGGGTGTCGGACTCGAGGGAGGGCGATTCGCTGCTCATGACGGGGCGTGTGGCGGGCGATTCGGCTGGCGGGGCGGACTGGGTCGCGGCGTCGGCCTGATTGCTAACCGGCGACAGCGGGCGGAATCAACCGCCGGCTACTCCGGCAGGGGGGGTCAGTGGTTGTGGTACGAGAGCGCGAGCGGCAGGCGCGGGTCTTGCACCGGCAGCAGCCACTTGCCGGCCGCGCTCGACATCCAAGCCCATGCGAACACGCCCAGCGCGCCGGCGGTGGTCAGCAGCCCCAGCAGGAGCGTGATCCCCACGTTCGACTCGACCCGCACCTGCGGCAGCACGAGGTACGCCAGGTCCATCCAGTGGACGACCAGCATCCAGGCGGCCCATCCGGTCATCGCCGAGCGGTTGCGTCGCATCGCGCGGGACATGAAGCCGAGGAACGGGATCAGCAGGTGGCCGAACACGAGGCCGAGGCCCCAGTACGGCCAGATCCCCATCTGGCGGATGTCGTACCAGAGGGTCTCTTCGGGGATCGCCGCGTACCAGATCAGCAGGTACTGGCTGAACGCGATGTAGCCCCAGAACACGACGAACGCGAACATCAGCTTCGCCAAGTCGTGCAGGTGCTCGGTCGTGACCGACTGGGTCAGGGCGCCGCGCGACTGGGCCGCCACGGCGATGAGCAGCGTGAGGGCGAGCGCGCCGCCGAACGAGCCGGTGAAGAAGTACACGCCGAACATCGTGCTGAACCAGTGCGGCTCGAGCGACATCATCCAGTCGAACGCGGCGAAGTTCATGCTGAGGGCGTAGATCAGCACCATCGGGCCCGCCCACCACTGCATGCTCTTGGCGCGTTGCATCGGGTCGCTCTGGTCCTGTTTGACCGACAGCCGCAGCATGGTGCGCGACATCCAGATCCACAGGCCGAAGTAGATCACCGTGCGGAGCGCGAAGAACGTCGGCTCGAGGTAGACCGACTTGGACCGGAGGATCGGGTCGTTGCTGACGAACTCGCCCTCGACCCACAGCCCCGCCCACGGGTAGAGGCTGTCGGAGCCGACGAGCACCGCGACGAGGATCGGGATGTAGAGCAACGCCGAGACCCAGATCGTCCCGGCCGTTACTTCGGCCAAGCGGCGCACGGTGGTGCCCCAGCGGCCGCCGGTCAGGTGGTGGCCGATGACGAAAAACAGCCCCCCCACCCCCAGCGACGTGACGTACATCACCGCCAGCAGGTAGGCGTGCGCGAACTGCTGCCACAAACCGGCCAGGTAGCCGATCGCGGCCGCCACGCCCAGCAGCGCCAAGCCGATCAACCCCGGCGCGAGGCCGGCGGTCGCCAGCCCGTGCGACGCTTGGCGGGTTTCGTTGATGTCTTGGTTGACGAGGGTCGCCATGGCGGTAGCGGCGGGGCGGGGTTCGGACGGGGGACGGGCGGCGGCCCGGGGTCAGCTGGCGCTCGGTTGCTCGCGACGCACCTCGGCCGGCACGTCGCCGGCGGCCGCGTTCTGCGAACGCTGCAGCGCCTTCATGTAAAGGATGATCGCCCAGCGGTCCTTGGGCGTGATGTGCTCGGCGTAGCCGGGCATCTTGCGGCGTCCGTTGGTGATCGTGTCGAAGATCCGGCCGACCGGCTGGGTCACGACCGCTTCGGTGTGGAGGTTCGTCGGCGGCGTCCAGCTGGCGCCGCTCACCTTCTGGGCCCGCTGCGACACGAGGCCGTCGCCGTTGCCGGCCAGGCCGTGGCACGCGGCGCAGTGGATGTTGTAGCGCTGCTGGCCCCGCTCGACGAACGCCTCGTTGATCTTCAGCGCCTCGGGGAACTCGGCGACCCAGTTGGGCTCGGCCGCTTCGCCCTCGGCGCCGGCGTCGGCCGGCTGGGCGTCCTGCGGTTGGCCTTCCCCGTCGTCGCCGGGCGCCGCGTCACCCGCGTCGGGCGAGCCGTCGGATTCGGTCTGCTGGACGAAGCGGGCGGGGGTTTTGCCGCCCGAGAAGGCGGCGAACCGGGCCGGGGTGGCGGCGTTGCTGGCCGACAGGTCCGACTCTTGTTGCACCCCGTAGTACAGCGGGATGTCGTCCTTGCCGCTGCCCCGGGCGATCGTGCCGGGGATCGGCGGGCGGGCTGAGCGGCCGTCTTCGAACAGGGTGCTTGTGTTCTGGGCCTTGTACTTCGCCTGGTCCTCCATGTCCTTGAAGAACGAGATCCGCGGCGCGGTGGAGGTCGGGGCGGCCCACACGTAGTACAGGTACAGCGGCGGGAGCAGCGCGAGCGTGCCCACGGCGGCGCCGACGAGGAAGATGAGGTTCGGCAGCGCGTGGCCGGAGGTCGGCTCGTCGATCGCCTCGACGCCGGTCGCGCCGATCGACGAGAGGAACGCCTCGGTTTCGGTGTCGGCGTACTTCGAGTCGGTCGCTTCGACGAACAAGAAGAAGCCGTCGGTCGTCGCGTCGGCGAAGCGGTTGCTCCGGAACAGCGCGTTGAACAGCCGCGGCAGCTTGTTGAGCACCAGCATGCCGAAGAACGCGCCGAACGCGCTGAGCAGGATCGTCAGCTCGAACGTGACCGGGATGAACGCGGGGATGCTCCAGGGGCCCGGCTTGCCGGAGATCATGTAGTGGTAGCCGGAGAGCCCCCAGATCGCGCCGGCGAACTCGTACGCGTTCATGTAGAGCTGCATGCCGAGGCCAACGAGGCAGCCGGTCAGCCCCATCGCGAAGACGATCCAAGGCAGGACCGTGCCCTTTGCCTTGAGGGCCTCGTCGATGCCTATCACGGGGAACGGCGAGTACGCCTCGACGTTGCGGTAGCCCTCGTCGGTCGCCTTCTCGGCGGCGGCGATCAGCTCGTCGGGGCCGGCGAACTGCGCGAGCAGGCCGAGCCGCTTCGGCTGGATGACTTCGTCGGTGTCGTGGGTTTCGGTCATGGCGTTTTTCAAAGCGTTCGTTAGCCCCCGGTCGACGACCGGGGGCTAATGCCCCGAGGGCTAAAGCGCTACGAGTGACTCCTCTTGGCGAGCCCGTCGACGTGGGCCATGACCTGCTTGACCTCGGCCATCGCCACGATCGGCAGGAACCGGCAGAACAGCAGGAACAGCGTGAAGAACAAGCCGAAGCTGCCAACCAGCATGCCGAGGTCGACCCAAGTCGGCACGAACGACTGCCAGCTGCCCGGCAGGAACGTCCGCTCGAGCGACAGGATGATCACGAACCGCTCGAACCACATCCCGATGTTCACGAAGATCGAGATGATGAAGATCAGCAGCGGCGAGCGGCGCACGGCCTTGATCCAGAACAGCTGCGGCGAGATCACGTTGCACGTGACCATGATCCAGTACGCGTAAGCCGTCGGGCCGAACGCGCGGTTGATGAACGTGAACTGCTCGTAAGGGTTGCCGCCGTACCAGGCGATGAAGAACTCCGTCAGGTACGCGAAGCCCACCATCGAGCCGGTCGCGATGATGATCTTGCACATGCAGTCGATGTGACGCATCGTCACGATGTCCTTCAGCCCGAACCACTCCCGCGCCGGGATCATCAGCGTGAGCACCATGCCGAAGCCGCTGAACACGGCGCCCGCTACGAAGTAGGGGGGGAAGATCGTGGTGTGCCAGCCGGGCAGCTGGCTGACGGCGAAGTCGAACGAAACGATCGTGTGGACCGAGAGCACGAGCGGCGTCGCCAGCGCGGCGAGCAGGCCGTACGCCTTCTCGTACACCCGCCACTGGGTGGCCGAGCCGGTCCAGCCCACCGACAGGATCCCGTAGGCGATGCGCCGCGCGGGGTGCTTCGCCCGGTCGCGCAGGGTCGCCAGGTCGGGGATCATGCCCATGTACCAGAACAACAGCGACACCGTCGCGTAGGTCCCCACGGCGAACACGTCCCACAGCAGCGGGCTGCGGAACTGGCTCCACATGTTCAGCCGCGTGTCCGGGTACGGGAACAGCCAGTAGGCGAACCACACGCGCCCCACGTGGATGCCCGGGAAGGTGCCCGCGCACACGACGGCGAAGATGGTCATCGCCTCGGCGAAGCGGTTGATGCTCGTGCGCCAGTGCTGGCGGAACAGGAACAGGATCGCCGAGATCAGCGTGCCCGCGTGGCCGATGCCGACCCAGAACACGAAGTTGACGATCGGGAAGCCCCAGCTCACCGAGTTCTGGTTACCCCACACGCCCACGCCGGTGACGATCAGGTACCCGATCAGCGCGCCGAACATGCCGGCGATCGAGGCCGCGATCAAGAAGCCGACCCACCAGGCGATCGGCGGGCGGGGGTTCTCGGCGATCCGGCACACCTTGTCGGTGACCGACCGGTAGTCGTTGTCCCCTTCGATCCAGGGCGGGTCGTTCCACACCTCGGGCACGTAGCCCAGCTTGCCCCGCTCGAGGCTCGAAGGGGTGGAGTAGCTGACGGGGATGTCGGCGGATGCCAGGCCCATGCTTGTCGCTTTGGAATGGTCCGGGGTCTCGGTTAGCCAGGTCGATCGGGCCGCCGACGCCGCGGCCGCTTCGGTTCTTGCCGGGGGTTAGGCGTTGGCCGCCTCTTTGGTGTGCTGGCCGTCGTGCGGCTCTTCGTGGTGCTCGTCGCCGTGGCCCCCGTCGCCGTGGCCCTCGTCGCCGTGGCCCCCGCCGTGGCCGCCGTGCAGCTCCGACTCGTACGGCCTCGAGAGCCGCGGGTGGGGGTTGCGGATGCGGGCGAGGAAGTTCGTCCGCGGCCGGGTCATCAGCTCGGTCAGGATGCCGTACGACCGCGGGCTCGTCGCGAGGGCGTGCACCTTCGACTCCTTGTCGCGGAGGTCGCCGAACACGATCGCTTGGGTCGGGCAGGTCTGCTGGCAAGCCGTCACGACGCTGCCGTCGGTGAGCGGCGAATTGGTCACCTTGGCCTTGATCCGCGCGGCCGAGATCCGCTGCACGCAGTAGGTGCACTTCTCCATCACGCCGCGGCTGCGGACGGTGACTTCCGGGTTGGTCGCCAGCTGCAGCATCCGGTTGGCCTCTTGGTACAGCGGCTGCGTGTACCGGAAGTAGTTGAAGCGGCGGACCTTGTACGGGCAGTTGTTCGCGCAGTACCGCGTGCCGATGCAGCGGTTGTACGTCATGCCGTTGAGGCCCTCGCTGTCGTGCACGGTGGCCGCGACAGGGCAGACCTGCTCGCAAGGAGCGGTCTCGCAGTGCTGGCACGCGATCGGCTGGTAGGCGACCTCGGGGTTCTCGAAGTTCGCCGGGTCGTCCGGGTGGTCCGGGTCCACGCGGCCGCGGAAGTACCGGTCGATGCGGATCCAGTGCATCTCGCGGCCCTTCGCCACCTGGTCCTTGCCGACGACCGGCACGTTGTTCTCCGCCTGGCAAGCGACCATGCACGCGTTGCACCCGATGCAACGCGTCAAGTCGATCGACATGCCCCACGCGGGCGTGATCGGCGGAGGGGTGTCGCCGACGTACTGGTCATCGCCGGTGTACTCCCAGAACGGCAGCAGCGGGTCGGTCGGCCGGTGCTCGCCGTTGACGTGAACCATCACCTCGTGGCTCATCTGCGGCGCGAAGTTCGGGTTCTCTTCGTAGTACTCCTTGCGGGCGGTGCGGATCAGCTCGCCGGTCCGCCGGCCGATCGCCTCGAGGCCCAGCTGGTCGATCGCGTGGTGGTCTTGCGTGGTCGCTAGCAGGTAGTCCTTGCCCGTGTTCTGGACCGACACGCCGTCGGTCAAGAAGCCCACGGTCGCGTTGGGACGCAGCGGGTACGCGTTCACGCCGACCGGGTCGGCCGGGGCGGGCGCCCAGAACGCGGCCAGGTCGTTCGCGTAGATGCCTTGCGCGGACTTGCCGGTCTCGGCGTCGACCAATCCGCCGACCCGGCCCGCCGACGTGCGGCCGTAACCCAGCGCCAGCGCGAGCGACCCCGCCGCCTGACCGGGCATCACGTAAACGGGGACCTCGATCGACTGCTCGCCAACCGACAAGCGGGCGACCTTCTCGTGCGCCAGGCCGAGCTGCTTGGCCGTCGCCGGCGACACCAACAGCGCGTTGTCCCAGGTCAGCTTCGTGAGGAAGTCGGGGGTCTCTTGCAGCCACCCGTTGTTCGCCAAACGGCCATCAAACGTGCTGCTGCTTGGTGTGAACACCAGCTCCAGGCGGTCCTCGCTCGCCACGTACTCGGGCGGCTCGACGCCGGTCTGCTGGAGCGAGGCCTCGACCGGCTCGGCGGCCGAGTCGGCGAGCAGGCCGTCGTGCAGCAGCTTGTTCCAGGCTCGCTCGCTAGAGAGCGAGGTGGCTTCCATCAGGGCCGACTGGACGATCTCACGCGCGTCGGGCGACCGGTCGCCGGCCACCAGCGCGAGGACCTCCAGCACCGACCGCCCGTCGAGCAGCGGCGCGATCATTGGCTGGCACACGCCGACCGTGCCGTCCCAGGCGATGACGTCGCCCCACTCCTCGAGCGGGTGCGTCTGGGGCACGAACCAATCGCACAACCGGGAGGTCTCGTCCTCGAAAGCGCTGAGGTGCGCCGTGTGCGGGACCTCGGCGAGGGCCTCGGCGAAGCCGGGCGTGTCGTACACGGGGTTGCCGTCGAGGATCAGCAGCGTGTCGACGTCGCGGTCGCTCATCGACGCCATCAACTCGACCATCGTGCCCACCCCGACACGCGGCGACGGCTCCTCGGTGTAAACGACCGTCTTGCCGACCGCGCCGAGCAGGCTGTTGATCTCGTGCGCGATGGCGTGCGCCTCGGGCGGCTGGCCCTGGCCGACCACGACCACGCTCGCCCCTTGGTTGTGCACCAGGTCGTCGGCCATCACCTCGAGGAACTCCTCGGGCGTGGGCTCGGTCTCGATGGGCTCGCCGTGCTCGTGGTCGCCGCTGGAGAGCTCCTTGACCTTGTCGCGCAACTGGGCGAGGAAGCCCGCGATCGCGCCGGCCTTCATCGGCAAGCGGTGGTCGGCCGACGCACCGGTCGTGCTGAAGTGGCTCTCGACCGCCCACATGCGGTTCATGTCGCCGTCGGGGTCGCGGTGGTCCGCGAACTCCCGCGCGATCCGCAACGAGTCGGGCATCCCGGTCAGCAGGTCCGCATCGAAAGCGGCGATGATCTTTGCCTCGCTCAAGCGGTAGTGCGTGCGCAGCCGCTTGCCGAAGGCCATCTCCGCGCCGGACAGCTCGTTCTCGCGCGAGAGCGGCGCGTGCTGGTAGAACTTCGCCTGCGGGAACCGCTCGGCGACCCGGTCGAGCGTCGCGTAGAAAGCGTGCGAGTCGATCGGCGGGGTCAGGATCGCGAGGCCGTCGCCGTCGCCGACCTCCGCCAGGCGCTCGGCCAGCGCTTGTTCGAAGTCGTCCCACGACTTGTTGAACGAGCGGTTTTGCTCCCACAGCTTCGCCGTCGTCGCCCGGTCGGGGTCGTACAGCGACAGGGTCGCGGCCTGCGTGAACGTGTCGGCCGCGCCCCGGCTGCCCGGGTGGTCGGGGTTCCCCTCGATCTTCACGGGGCGCTCGTCGAACTTAGTCACGAGCAGGTGCCGCGGGGCGCCGGCCCAGAAGATGTTCGTCGCGTAAAACTGGTGCTCGCCGGGGATGTACCCCTCGGGGCGGTAAGCGAAGGGGGCGAGCTTCTCGGTCTGCCACCGGCAGCCCGCCGCGCCCGCCAACGCGAACGACGCGCTCATCAGTTGCATCCACCGCCGCCGCGACACGCCTTCGGGGTACTCCGAGGCGGCCTGCGGGAATTCGCGGGCGACGAACTCCTTGAAGGATTCGGTGTTTTGCAGCTCGTCGAGGCTCCGCCAGAAGGGGCTGGCGCCACGGGGCGAGCGGTTCTGGTTGTCGGCGGTCGCTTCAGGCATCGCGGCGGTTGTCGCGGTAAAGGCGGTTGCTGTCAGCGGCGGGTCTGGGCCCGCTACGCATCGGACGCTGTGGGAAAGGCTCTAGCGGTGGCAGGTCGTGCAGTTCGTGTTGGGGTGCACGTCGAGCTGCTCCCTCACCAGGCGCCCGATCTCTTCGCGCGACTGCTCGCTGGTCTCTTCCGGGTCCCAATCCATGTTGGTGATCTGGTCCAGCGGCCGGAGGTGGGGCTCCGGGTTGCGGTGGCAGTCCAGGCACCAGCTCATCGCGAGCGATTCGGCTTTGTGGACGACCTCCATCCGGTCGATCCGGCCGTGGCACTCCACGCAACCGACGCCCTTGTTCACGTGGGCCGCGTGGTTGAAGTACACGTAATCCGCCAGGTCGTGGATCTTCTCCCAGAGGACCGGCTCGCCGGTCGCCAGGCTGTTGCGGATCGGCTGGAGCTTCGGGCTGTCCGGGTGGACAACCGTCTTGGCGAGGGCGCCATCCGGGGTTTTTTGGGCGTTGTGGCAGTTGCCGCAGGTGCTCGTCGCCGGCACCGCCGCGTGGGCCGCCTGGTCGACCGTGTAGTGGCAGTACCGGCAGTCCATCTTGAGCTCGCCCGCGTGCAGCTTGTGGCTGAACGGCACCGGCTGGGTCGGCTGGTAGCCGACGTACATCACCTCGGGCAGCGTGCCAAAAAACAGCAAGCCGCCAGCGTACGCGCCCCCGGCGAGCACCCCGCCGATGACGAGCAGCGTGAAGGTGTTGACCCAGGGCGGGAAATGAAATCGGTCCACTTCGACGCAATCGGCGAGGGCGAAGGGCGGGTGAAGCCGCTACGCAGCGAGTGCGCAGCATTGGCGGAACGCCAAACTCTACCCGGCCCCGTGCGCTGTCGGAAGCGGCCTTCGCGTCACACCCGATCGGGGGGTGCTACCGGATCGCGGCCGCGTAAACGCCAAGGACCAGCGCCAGGTACACGTTGGCCAACAGCGCCTGCCGGAGCGTGAAGCGCCCGCCGCGGCGGCCGAGGCCCTTGCGCCGCCGCCGCGACGAACGCCAAGCGAAGATCGCCGCGCCGCCGCCGCCGGTCACCGCGGCCCACAGGATGGCCGTCGGAGTCGGCGCCACGACCCGCGCCGCGACGAGGCCCGCGAGCGCCCCGCCGGCCGCGGCCGCCGAGAGCGACTCGGGGCAGCGGGCGAGCAGGCTGATCAGGCACGTGAGCGACAACGTTTGGATGCTGATCATCGCCGCGCACATCGACCCGAAGACCATCGCCACAGCGACGATGAGGATCGCGGCCGGCGAGTCGGGCAGCTCCGACGAGATGGCCAGCGCCGCGGCCAGCGCCCCGCCGCTCAGCGCCGCGCCGGACCACGCCGAGAACCAGAACCAGAAGATCGCGTCGAGGCGCGCCTCGTGGGGTCGATCGTCGGCCGGTTCGGCTGCGCGGTTCACGGGGCGAGCTTCTTGAGTTTCCGCTGCAGGGTGCGTCGCGGGATGCCGAGGCGTTCCGCGGTGCGGGTGATGTTGCCGCCGCAATCGGCCAACACCTGCTGGATGTGGTTCCACTCGGCCTCGGCTAGGCTCGGCGTGTGGATCGCGGCTTCGCCGGCGGGCGGGGCCTCGTCGTCGGACAGCGCGCCGCTGCGGTGGAACGCCTCGAGCACCTGGTCGGCGTCGGCCGGCTTGGTGACGTAGTTCTCCGCCCCCTGGTGCATCGCCTCGACCGTGTTCGCGATGCTCCCGTAGCCCGTGAGGATCACCGCCCGCACGCCCGGCGCGACCTTGCGTAGCTCGGCGAGCGTCTCCAGGCCGGTCATGCCGGGCATCTTCAGGTCGAGCACCGCCAGCTCCGGCGGCGACTGCCGAGCCATCTCCAAGGCCGCCGCGCCGCTCGACGCGACGCGCACCTCCAGGCCCCGCGCGGTCAGCGCGCGGCCCATCCGCTCGCGCAGCAACTCGTCGTCGTCGACGAGCAACAGCGACTTGCCGGCGAGGGGTTGGTCGTTCATGCCGCTCTCGGCGTTGAGGCTTCTGGAAGGAAGATCGGGATAGGAATCAGAGAGAAGGGGATGGTCAAGCGTGGGAGTCGAGCGGTCTTGTGAGGACCGTTTCGATGCGGCGTGGAGCACGGACCTGCCATCCCCAACTACCCTCTCATCCCCTCATCTCCCTTCCCCCGGCTCGCCAGCCAAGGGGAGCACGATCGTCACGGCGGCGCCCCCCGACGCCCGCGATTCTAGTCGCAACGAGCCACCGAGTCTCTCGACGACGCTCCGGGCGAGGAACAGCCCGAGGCCCATGCCCGCGCCGGGCGCCTTGGTCGTGAAGAACGGCTCGTCGGCGCGCTCGAGCACCTCGGGGGGCATGCCGGGGCCGTGGTCGGAGATCGTCAGGCGGAGCGTGTTGGCCAGGCGGTCGCAGGCGACCGTGACCGGCGCGTCGACGCCGGCCTCGTCGGTCGCGTCGAGGCCGTTCTTGACCACCGCCCGCACCGCTTGGGCGAGGGCGACCGGCGGGGCGACGATCTCGAGGGCCGCCGCGCCGTTTCGCCAGACGACCTCCACGCGGTCGGCTTGGGGCAGCTCTTCGAGCACGTCGAGGATCAGCTCCTCGGCGGTCAGCCGCTCGGGCAAGCCCGCGGCGGGCTGGCCCGACTCGGTCGCCATGCGTTGGAGGATCGTGCGGCACCGGTCGATCTCCCGACGCACCAGAGCGAGGTCCTCAACGGCCGGCCCGTCGTGCCCGGATTGCAGCAGCTCGCGGTGCGTCTCGGTGACGGCGACCGCGATCGTCGAGAGCGGCGTGGCCAGCTCGTGGGCGGCGCCAGCCGCCAGGGTGCCGAGCGCTTCGAGCTTCTCCGAACGGGCCCGCTCCTTCTCTGCGCGCCGGCGGAGCCGCTCGCTGGCGCGGAGCTCGCTGGTCAGCCGGGTCGTGAAGTTGACGATCACCACCGCGCACGCGGCAAAGGCGACCCACGCGCCGACCACCGCCAGCGGCGGCGACCACATGCCCACCCTCCACAGGCTTAGCAGTCTCTCCAAGCGGGCCGGGTTGCGGAGCGTGTCGATCGGTTGGTGGGCGACCCCGAGCAGCACGAACGCGACGATCGCCAGCACCGACAACCCCCACGCCCACCGCGCCGGCAGCACCACGCCCGACAGCGCGAGGTTCACGAAGAAGAAGAAGACAAAGGGGTTCGTCGTCCCGCCGGTGAGGGCGAGCATCGTCGTGAGCACAACCAGGTCGAGCAGCATCAACCCGCCCAGCACCGCGTGCCAGGTCTCGCGCCGGGGGGGGGCGGCCCGGGAGGCCTTCCACCATGAGAACAGCGCGTTGCTAACCAGCGTCACGCCGACCAGCAGCAGCAGCGGGCCGACCGGCGCGGCCACGCCCAGCGGGCCGGCCACCGCGGCGATCGTGGCCAACTGGCCGGCGGCGGCGACCCAACGCAGGCGGCCGAACCACTCGGCGTTGATCGCCAGTCGACGCGAGCCTGTTGGGGGGGCGGTTGCCACAGCGGCGCTGTCCTTCCTCATGCGTCGCGGCCTTGCTCACGCGTCGCGGAGTTCACGCAGCACGGCCTCGGCGGTGCGCCGCCCCGAGCGGATCGCGCCGTTGATCGAGGCCGTGTCGAAGCGGTCGCCGCACACGAACACGCGCTGCCGAGCGCGGGTCGACTTCTCGACCGTCGCGTAGTGCGGCGGCCGCTGGTCCGGCAACGCGTTGCGGACCCGGCACACACGGATCGGCCGCCAAAGGTCGGCCTCGTCGCCGAACCAGCCGGCGGCTTGACGCTGCACCGCCGCGGCCAGCTGCTCGTCCGATTCGGTCGGATCGCCGAGCACCGACGCCGACACCAACGACCGCCCCGGCGGCGCGTACGTCGGCGCCGCTTGGCTGGGCACGCAGAGGTTGTTGATAGGCCCCTCGCCTCGCTCGCCGGCGAGCACGAGCGTCGCCTCGCCGATCGGCGGGCTCGGCGCGTCGAAGTACACGCACGCCGTGCTCCGCCACGGGCGGTCCGGCGGCGGTTCGCCCAGCAGCGCGGCCGCCGCCGGCCCGTCGGTCGCGAGGACCACGAGCCGCGCTTGCAGCCGCTCGCCGTCGAGCAGCACGCCGCCGTCGTCGGTCACGCTCTGGGCCGGCGACCGCAGCCGCAGCACCCCCTCGGGCAGCCTGCCGGCCAGTTGCTCGGGGATCGCTTGCATGCCGGCCGCGGGAAGGGCGACCTCGCCCCGCGCGAACATGCCGAACACGAACTCGAACATCCGGCTCGAGGTGACCAGCTCGTCCTCGAGGAACACGCCGCCAAGGAACGGCCGGAAGAACCGCTCGACGATCGCGTCGGAGAAGCCAAACCGCGACAACGCCTGGAGGGTCGTGACTTCCTCGCCGGCGACCGCGTCGAGCGACCGGTCGCTGCGGAGCTTCGCTCGCAGCCGCGCGACGAGCAGCTTGTCGCGTAGCGTGGCCGCGTGGCTGAGGGCCGTGGCCACGGCCTTCGACGGGCGGCGCCAGGGGTCGGACAGCCGGTGGAAGCCGTCCCCCAGCCGCACCAACGCGCCGGGCTCGAAGGGCCTCAGGTCGAGCGCGGCGTGGTCGAGCTCCTCGGCCGCGTCGGGGTACGCGGGGTTGTAGACTTGGAAGCCCCGGTCGAGCAGGAACCCGTCGACACGGTCCGTGCGGACGCGGCCGCCGACGGCCTCGGCCGCTTCTAGCAGCAGCACCCGCCGGCCGGCCTCGGCCAGCCGCCGCGCACATACCAGCCCCGCGAGCCCGGCGCCGACTACGATGACGTCGTACACGTCGGCTTGGCTTGGCATATCGCGGGGGCGGGTTGCTTCTCGGGGCGAGGTCCGGTCCGACTAATCTACCGACGCCCCCAGCCGACTCTACCCCGAGCCGCCCCGATGCCCGAACAACAAATCCTCGCCGACACCGTCGCCGTGATCGGAGGCGGCGTGGCCGGTCTCGCCGCCGCGCGCCGGCTCGCCGCCGAGGGAGTCGACGTCACGGTGTTCGACAAGGGCCGCGGCGTGGGGGGCCGGACCTCGACCCGCTACGCCGACGGCGCCCGCCAGTTCGACCACGGCGCGCAGTACTTCACCGTGCGGAGCAAAGCCCTGGCCGACCAGCTCGAGGCCTGGATCGCCGCCGGCGTGGCCGCCGAGTGGACCGGCCGGCTGGCGGTCATCGAGTGCCACGCCGACGGCTGCCACCTGTCCGATCCGCCGGGCCCAAAACAACGCTTCGTCGGCACGCCCGGCATGAACGCCCCCGCGAAACAATTGGCCGAGGAACTGACGGCCGCCGGCGGGCGGATCGAGTCGGGCGTGCGCGTGGCGCCGCTGAAGCGGTCGCACGGCCGGTGGGGCCTCCGCAGCGAATCGGGCGACGACCTGGGCGACTACGCGAAGGTGCTGGTCACCGCGCCGGCGCCCCAAGCGGCCGAGCTGCTCACGCCGTCGCCGGCGTTGTCCAACGCGGCCAAATCGGTCTCGATGTCCGCTTGTTGGTCGGCGATGGTCGCGTTCGACGATCCGGTGGCGTTCGGTGCGCCCGACCAGCAGGGCGACCTCGCAGGGGCGTTCGTCAACGGCCCGAAAGACTTCACGGCCCTGTCCTGGATCGCCCGCGACAGCTCCAAACCGGGCCGCCCCGAGGCGGACGACCGGTGGGTGCTGCACGGCTCGCCCGAGTGGTCGGAAGCGAACGTCGACATCGAAGCGGACCAAGCCGCCGCGAGCCTGCTGGAGTCGTTCTGGAAGGCCACCGGCGCCGCCCCACGCCAGCCGGCGTACCTCGCTGCCCATCGGTGGCGGCACGCCCTGCCGGCCGAGCCGCTGGGCGACCGTCGACTCGCCGACGCCGGGATGGGGCTGTTCGCGGCAGGCGATTGGTGCGGCGGCCCGAAATTCGAGGGGGCTTTTCTCAGCGGTTTGGCCGCCGCCGACGCGATTCTCAACGGCTAGCGGGAACTCGCTCGCTACGGCCGGCGTCGGAGATCCCAAGCCGCCGGATCCGCAAGCCGCCATCTACCCGAAGCAGAAACGAAAACCCCGGACAAGCCGTCTGGCCTGCCCGGGGCGAGTCCTATCAAGTGTTGCCGTACCTAGTGCTGTGCCGTACTCCACTCCGCAGAACCGACGAGGGCTCTTGAGGAACAAGTCAAGCTAGTCCCGCGAAGTGTTTCGTCACCCAGGGGCGTTGCACCCCTGGGCGTCGACGCGGACGGTAGCTTCCGTCGGGGGGGTCGTTCCGTGAACCCGGCCGCGTCTACGAGCGAAAATACTTGCGACCCGGCTGGGTGTCAGGTGTTTTGTAGGAAAGTTAACGAAAAAACGCGGCCTCCCGCGGGTGGCCGCCGCTGTTGCCGCTAGCGAGACAGCGAATTCCACCACGCCGCCGCACCGGCCACGACCAGCCTGGTGCAGGATCGAGCAGCCACGCGACGGGGTATCGTGATCCCCGCAACCGCGGCGTCCGGCCTCGCCCACCAACGCGCGGCCTGGCTCATCTCAGTCGAGGGGCTTCACCCACACCTGGCGGTAGCGGACCGTGCTCCCGGGGTCGTGCCCCTGCAGCGCGAAGGTCCCCTTCCCAAGCTTCCGCTCGGCCATCCGGCCCTCGCGCTCGACGTTCTCCGGCTCGGTGTAATCGACCGTGACCTCCCCGTCGACGCGGATCACGACCCGGTCTCCCTCGACCTTGACGTGCTCCACGTACCACTGGTTGTCCTCGACGGGAGACTCGTCGAGGATGTCCACCACGCCGTAGAGGCTGCCGGTCTTCCGCCGGTCTTGATAGGTCTGATTGACCTGCACCTCGTAGCCCTTCGCGGGCCAACCCTCTTCCTGGTACTCGGTGTGGAAGAAGACGCCGCCGTTCGAGTTCGGCTCGGTCATCACCTCGACCCACAGCTCGAAGTCGTCGAACTGGCCGCCGTTGACATCGCCCGTGTAGAAGAGGTGCGCCCGGTCGCCATCGGTGACGATCGAGCCGTCTTCCACCGAGAAGGTGTCCGGGTGTTCGCTCGCTTTCCAGCCGGTGAGGTCCTTGCCGTTGAACAGCGGGATCCACCCGTCCGCCTCGCTCGGCGTGACGGTCAGCTTCTCGGGCTGGTCGAGCGAAGCCTGAGCCAAGCAGGCGGCGGGGAACAACACCAGGGCGGTCACGATCAAGCGTGTCATGCGAAGCGGGTCCACAGTCGATAAGGAACGCGGGAAGCCCGTCGCGGCGCCCAACGCGCCGAAGACGGAAGAGAAGGCAGTGTCAGGATACTCAGAATCACGATACCAAGCAGGACGCGGAGGTGTCGGTGCGACCCGCCGCTTTCCCATCGCAGCAGGCCTCGACGGGGCCCCAGGCGTCACTCGCCGGCGAGCGTCAGCACCAGCCGCCGCGGCCCGCCGTGGTCGCGGTGCTCGCACAGCGTGATCCCCTGCCACGTGCCAAGCGCGAGCCGCCCATCGGCCACCGGGATCGACAGGCTCGCCCCCAACAACGACGCCTTCACGTGCGCCGGCATGTCGTCCGGGCCCTCGGAAGTATGCGTGTAGGGGAAGGACTTAGGCGCAATCGCGTTGAAAGCAGCCTCCAGGTCGACGCGCACGTCGGGGTCGGCGTTCTCGTTGATCGTCAGGCTGGCCGACGTGTGCTGGATAAACACGTGCAGCACGCCGGCGCGGGTCTCGCCGATCGCCGGCAGCGCGTCGACGATGCGGTGGGTGATCAGATGGAACCCCCGCGGCATCTCGGGGAGCTCGAGCGTCGTTTGGGACCAAGGCATAGAGGGCTCCCGGCTGTCGGCTTTCGCGTTTCGGCTTGGTGCGGTCCAAGCCAAGCGACCAGAATAGGCCCCAGAGCCGACAGCCGATAGCCAACAGCCCTGTCTCATGTTCGACGACCCCGCAGCCCGCCACCGGCGCAAGCGCAAGAGCCTGCTCACGCTGTGGCTCGTCGTGGCCACGGCGCTGTTGCTGGTCGGCTTGGCGGCCCACGTCACGTTCGGTCCGAACCCGCCGATCATCGTCAGCAAAGAGACGACGTTCCTCACCGAGCCGCTCGGCCCCGACGGCTTGCCCGACTACGCGGCCGCGCTCAACGCCCACTATGGCAAAGGGGTCACGCCAGAGAACAACGCGGTTGTGCCATTCCTCAGGGCGGTGTGGCCGAAGGAGCCTGAACCGGAATGGGGCATGAGCATCGCCGAGGCCGAGTCGCTCGCCCGCGCGATCGGCGTGACGGGCGACCCCCTGCCGATGACCCCCCTCGACACGCCCCAACGGCGGCTGGAGGTCGTCGAGCTGCTCCGCGGCTTGATCCGCGACGGCACGCTCAAGAAAGCCAAGCCCGGCGACTGGCTGGGGAGCGCTGCCGCGGACAATGCAGAGTTCTTGAAAACGCCCGCCGCGATCGCCGCCAAAGACCCGCGGGTAGAGCAACTGATCTTCGCATGCGACCCGGTCAAACGGCCCTTCACGGCGACTCAGTTGCCGTTCGTCGCCGCTTGGCTCGAGGAGAACGAGGACCCGATTGACCTGATCGTGGAAGCGACGAATCGGTCCCGCTGGTTCGCACCGATGCTCTCGGAAGGAGGCGGATTCGAAGCGTTCCTTGAGTTCGAGATGTCTCTCTTTCAAGAGCAGCGGAACGCTGCGAACACGCTGCAAACCCGGAGCAACCTCGCCCTCGGCGAGGGTCGCCATGCCGACGCGGCCCGCGACGCGCTCGCGATCGTGCGTTTAGCGGCGCTTGGCGCCGAGGGACCGTTCTGGATTAACCAATTCGTCGCTGTCGCCATCGGTGGCGTCGCCCTCGATCAGATCGACCATGTGGCCGCGCACGCTAGCGCGACTGAGGAATCGCTCCGCCGGCTCTTACAGAACCTTCAAGCGACTGGCCCCGCGATGAGGATCGCTGAAGCGACCGATCGCGGCGAGCGATACTTCGGGTTGAGCATGATCATCGCCTGCTCCGGCGGAGACCTTGACTTGGGGCTCGATGAGGCGCCTCTCGCGCTGGCTGGTACGTCGGTTGACTGGAATCCGACACTAAGAGCGGTGAACCACTGCTGCGACGAGCTTGTCGCCGCGACCAGGTTGCCGACCACTCGGCGCCGCCTAGCGGCTGCCGAACGGATCGATCAACGACTAGGCGCGGCTGAGTTCAACCTTCGCGATTGGAGGCTGCTCACCCCGTCCGGCCGCGGGGCGATGGTCGCTCCGGTGTTAAGCGCTTCCAGCTTCGGAGGCGCTCAAGCCATTATGATGGCAGGGGAACGCATTTCTGTGCGCCGACGGCTTACTGAAACGGGGGTCGCGCTCGCGGTCTATCGCGCAGCGAACGGCGAGTACCCCGAGAAGCTCGACGCCTTGGTTCCCGGCATCCTCGACACCGTTCCCGCCGACCCGTTCGGCAGCGGGCCGCTCGTCTACCGCCGCACGCCCGGCGGCTACCTGCTGTACAGCGTCGGCCGCAACGGCATCGACGACGGCGGCTCACTTGAAGCCCAAACTTGGTGGGGTCAATCAACCTACGATGGCGTGCCGGTCGACGACGTGGGCGAGCCGCACTACGACCCGGCCGACCCCTCCAAGGCCTTCCCGGCCGACGCAGCCGTCGACATCCCCGAAGGGGCCGACGACATGTCGCTGCGCGTGCCCTTGCCGGTCGAGCCGTGGCCGTGGGAGCAGTGGTGAAGGAGTAGGCAGCAGGCAGCAGGCAGCCAGCGCGACCTCGAAGCCCGAAGCCCGAGGTCCTTCCTCAAAACCAGCGGCGGCGGACGCTTCCCTAGAGGATGCGTCCGCCGCCGGCTGCCCCAACATGGTGTGGCCGAATTAGGTAGGTGGCCCGACGACGCTCGGCGGCGTCAGGCGTTCGGGTTTTCGGAGAGCTTCACGAGGCCCTCGGCGGTCTTCGACAGCTCGGCCATCGTGATCGACTGTTCCTCGATCGCGGCGGCCACCGTGTTGGTGTTGCCGGAGACCTCGCTGACGCTGGCGGTGATCTGGCTGATCGCCTCGGCCACCTCGGCGATCCGGCTCTGGATCTCCTGGACCGACTGCTCGATGCTCTGCGTGGCGCCGCTGGTCTCCGAAGCGAGGTCCTTCACCTCGTTCGCAACCACCGCGAACGAGCGGCCGCTCTCGCCCGCGCGGGCCGCCTCGATCGTGGCGTTCAGCGCGAGCAGGTTCGTTTGGTCGGCCAGCTCTTGGATCACGCCGACCACCTTGCCGATCGCGCGGCTGCTCTCTTGCAGCGCGTCGGTCGCGGCGTTGGACAGCTGCGCGTGGCTCTCGGCCTGCTGGGCGAGGCTCGCGGTGCGGGCCACGTTCTTGCTGATCTCCTCGATCGTGGCGGCCATCTCGGTGGTGCTGGTGGCCACGCTGTGGCCGACCTGCTGGGCCTCCTTCCGCGTGCGGAGCTGCTCGGTGACGAGCGTCCAGGTCGCCATCGCGCCCAGGTACTGGCCGGCCTGGTCGGTGATGGCGGTCACCAAGAGGTCGAGCGACTCTTCGCCGACATTGATGATGGTCTTTACCGGCAGGTTCGACGGGTCGGCGAGGACTCGCCGCTGGTGCGAGGGGTCCTTGTGGAACTGGTCGATGCACGTGCCGACGATCTTGTCGACCGGCACCGGCAGCAGGTGCTGGATCGCGCGGAGCGTGCGCAGCGAGGCCGGGTTCATGTAGCGGACGACCAGGTCGCGGTCGGCGAACATCACGTTGATCGGCAGGTTCTCGACCATGTTCGACAGCCGGAAGGCCTCGTCGCTCTCGCGCTTGGTCGCGGTGATGTCCGACGCGATCTTCACGACCTTCGTCACGCGGCCCGACTTGTCGATGACCGGGTTGTACGACGCGCTGATCCAGATCAGCTCGCCCGACTTGGTGTACCGCTTGTACTCGCCGGATGCGAACTGGCCGCGGGCCAGGTCTTCCCAGAACGCGCGGTACGCGGGGCTGCCCGCTTCCTTCGGGTCGACGAAGATCCGGTGGTGCTTGCCCTGGATCTCGCCGAGCGAGTAGCCGAGCACCGAAAGGAAGTTCTCGTTGGCGTGGACGATCTCGCCGTTTGGCGTGAACTCGATGATCGCCTGCGACCGACCGAACGCGTCCAGCACGTCCCGGGAGTCGTCGGCCGGGGCGATCGGTTGGGCGTCGGCGCCGGTTGCGGCGGATGCGATACGCGACGACTTGCTCTTGGTCATGAACATGGTCTTTCCGATTGCCAGCATGCGGGGGCGTTGGGGAGCGTCGCGCGGGGCCTGGCGGTGGGCCCCTACCGACACGCGGCGCCGACAACGGTTGGTCACGATCCCGTGGCGTGCGGCCACGCATCGACGATCGCAGCACGCCGCAGGCGACGGCCGTGCGACGCGACAAAACGGCCAACGCGTTCACCCGCGGGCCGAGCGCCGCCGGCACGACCGCGCGAAACGATCCCGGCAGCGGGGGAGAGCGGCCGCGGAAATTTTGTGGAAATTTGCCGCCGCTTCTCGGGGTTGGGCGGGTTGGGCGCGTCGTGCGGCCGCGGCCCGCGGCATTCGGCCGCGACGCGGTCGACGGGGCGCCGGAGCGAAGTATCATGGGCGGTCGCCCCGCCCCGCGGCGGGCCCGCCGGCGGGCGCCTCGGATCGTGCTCCCGGGTGGCCCGCAGGGCGCCCCCACCGCCACCGCCTGACTCGCTCGGCCACCCGTCATGAAGATCGCTGTCATTGGAACCGGCTACGTCGGCTTGGTCACCGGTACGTGCTTCGCCAACAGCGGCAACGATGTCACCTGCATCGACATCGACGAGAAGAAGATCGCGGGCCTCAAGAACGGCGTGATCCCGATCTACGAGCCGGGCCTCAAGGAGCTGGTGC
Organism: Botrimarina sp.; assembly: GCF_040219535.1. Lineage (NCBI taxonomy): Bacteria > Pseudomonadati > Planctomycetota > Planctomycetia > Pirellulales > Lacipirellulaceae > Botrimarina > Botrimarina sp. The sequence goes on along the minus strand of NZ_JAVJSH010000012.1, from coordinate 179,315 downwards.
TCCGCAACGCCGAGGCGGGCCGGCTGCACTTCACCACCGACACCGCTTCCGCGGTGGCGCCGGCCGAGATGGTCTACCTGGCCGTCGGCACGCCCCAGGGCGACGACGGCTCGGCCGACCTGTCCGCCATGTGGGCCGTCACTAAGGCGATCGCCCCCCACCTGCAAGACGACGCGATCGTCGTCACCAAGAGCACCGTGCCGGTCGGCACCAACGCGAAGATCTTCGGCATGCTCAAGGAGCTCACCGGCCGCGAGTGCCACGTCGCGAGCAACCCCGAGTTCCTCAAGGAGGGCGCCGCGATCGACGACTTCATGAAGCCCGACCGCGTCGTCGTCGGGGTGCGCTGCGACTTCGTTAAGGACAAGCTGCAGCAGCTCTACTCGCCGTTCCTGCGGACCGAGAAACCGTTCCTGTCGATGTCGCCCGAGTCGGCCGAGATGACCAAGTACGTGGCCAACGCGCTGCTGGCCACGAAGATCAGCTTCATCAACGAGATGGCCAACCTCTGCGAGAAGATGGGCGGCGACATCAACGACGTCCGCCGCGGCATCGGCCACGACAGCCGCATCGGCTTCGCGTTCCTCTTCCCCGGCGTGGGCTACGGCGGCAGCTGCTTCCCAAAAGACGTCCGCGCCCTCACCGCGATGACCGAGGAGAAGGGCAACCTGCCCGAGATGCTCCGCGCGGTCGACAACGTGAACGAGCGGCAGAAGACCGTGCTGTTCGAGAAGGTCAAGTCGCACTTCGCTTCCGACGGCGCCGACCTCGCCGGCAAGCGGATCGCCATCTGGGGCCTGGCGTTCAAGCCGGAGACCGACGACATCCGCGAGGCGCCCGCCCTCGTGCTCATCCGCCAACTCCAGGAGGCCGGCGCGAAGGTCGCCGCCCACGACCCCGAGGCGATGGACAACGCGCGGGCCGAGACCTCCGGCGTCGAGTTCGCCGAACGCATGATGGACGCCCTCCGCGGCGCCGACGCGCTGTGCATCTGCACCGACTGGAAGGCCTACCACCAGCCGGACTTCGCCGAGATGTACCAGCTGCTCTCCTCGCCGGTCGTTTTCGACGGCCGCAACCTGTACGACCCCGGGCGGATGAAGGCCCGCGGCTACTGCTACCACTCGATCGGCCGCGTCGCGGTCGATGGCCGCAAGGGCTGATTGTCTCGATACAAGGCGCGCCGCTCGGCTCTGGCTGATGGCGATGAGCTCGATCGCCGGCGAAGAGATCCTCGTCGACGAGTGACCCGACGCGCCGGCCGGCGGTCGCTGGAAACGTGGCGCGTTACGCGCCCCGACAAACGCGCGTAACGCTAAAACGGGCGATTCTCGGCGCAAGTCGTTGCCGCGTCGGCGGTTGTGAAGCGTTACGCGCGGCGCCGGCGTTACGTTTCGCGCTGCGGCGGCGTTCGCGCGAGATTCTGCGGTCGGCGGCCCTATTTTCCGGCCCGACCACGGCAGCGTAGGCGAATTGGCCGCCTGTCGGGCGGTTGTTTGGGCCGCCGAGGCGCCACGGCATCCCCTCACACCAATAGCGGCCCGCCGTCGGCTTCTTCCCACGCTTTGCGGACCTCGCCCAGGCCGTACACGCAGAGCTCGAACTCGTCGCTCAGGCGCTCGAGCAGCTCGCTGGGGGCGGTCTCTCGGTCGACGCGGATGCGGCTGGCGGCCGCGTAGCTGAGCTTGCCGAGCTCGCGGTAGTTCAAGAGCGCGTCCTTGCCGCCCGCGTGGCGCAAGCGGTCGGCCACGTCGGGGAACACGCCGGTCCAGAAGAGCGTGAAGTCGCCGATGTGGCGGTGCAGCCGGCGGCGGGCCGGGCCGCGGCGGGCCTCGGCCTCGGCCAGCATGTCGGCGACCTGCGTGAGCCGCTCGCCCCGCACGCCGCGGACGCTGTAGATGTCGTCCGACGCGATGAAGCGGGTCAAGAGTTCGGTCACGTAGTCGATCAGCGGGGGGTCGGCGACCCCCAGCTCGGTCATGAACGCTTGCTCGGTCACGCCGGCGAAGAACCGGCGGGCGGCCGACTCGTCGCGGTCGGCTTGGGGGCGGTCGTCGCGCATCTCTGGTCGCTCTCCGGGGCACGGGCGGATGGCCGGGCCTCGCGGGAGAGGGTCACACACCAGCAGCGATCGACAGGGGCGGCGAGACCCCGGGTCGGTCGCCTCGAGGGGGGGGATTCTCTGGCCCCGCGAGCCGCGCCGTCGTGGTTCCTTGCGACGGCCGTGCCAGAGCCCCTGGCCAGACCGCCGCCGCCTGTGGCAGCACCGATATTCTACTTGGCGATTCCGGGCGAGGCCAAAATCGGACCAGGCGATAGGATCGGCATTTTTGGGCGGTTCCCCGCAAGGATTTTTAGGCCGCCGAGACTTCAGCCCTGCCAGAGGCCGGCCTGAGCCAGAGGGCGCCCGCTAGAGAATCCCCAGCGCCCGCGACAAACCGAACAGGGCGAACAGGGCGATCGACGTGCAGCTGATGGCGAAGGCCGTGTCGTACAGGCGGCCGGGGCGGATCGCTGCGACGTTCTCGGAGCGGCGGAACACGATCGCCGCGAACACGACCAGCAGCAGCAGGGCCGACGTGGCCACGCCGCCCAGGACGATCATCATGACCGGCGCGTCGTAGATCAGGAAGACGGTCGCCCAAGCGAGCGGGAAGACCCACGAGAGCACGACGATCGCGCGGCGCCGCGAGCGGGTGTCGCGGAAGTCGCACCAGCCGAGCTGGCTGAACGCGTCGGCGAAGATGCGCGTCCACACGGCCAGCGCGGAGAAGAGCGTCGAGAACAGCACGGTGAACGCGCCGAACAAGAACACCCCCTCGGCCCACGCGCCGAGCGAGTTGGTGTACATCTCGGCGAGCGTGCGGATCACGCCGGTCCCCTCGGGCGTGAGGCCTTGGGCGTGGAGCACCGCCGCGCCGAGCAGGTAGAACGCGGCCGTGACGAGCGTGTACGCGGCCATCGACAGCAACGCGTCGGCGTACATCACGCGGATCCAGCCGCGCGCGCGGCGGCGCCAGTCGGGGTCGTCCGCGGCGCGGGCGCCGGCGTGGGCCGCGTAGCCTTTCTCGAGCATCCAGTACGGGTACTGCATGACCTCGTCGCCGCCGACGCCGGTGAGCCCGAACGCGCCGAACACGACCAGCAGCGTGTGCGCGGGGAGCTGGAAGGTCAGCCCGCTGAGGATGTCCGCGGCGGAGATCGCGTACTCGGTCCACTGCAGCGACACGACCGACGCGAGCGTCAGCGCGGTGAACCCACCGAGCAGCGAGAGCGCGACGCGTTCGATCGTCGTGTACCGGTTTGTGGCCACCAACACGGCCACGAGGATCGCGAAGCCCCAGCACCAGATCCAAACCGGCAGGCTCGGCAGCACCATGTTCATCAGCAACGCGAGGCTGCCGATGATGCCGCCGACCTGGAGGACCTTCAGCGGCTGCGCGGCGAGCCACAGCCAGATCGGCCAGCTCACTCCGGCGGCCGCGGGGCCGGGGATCTTGTTGAACGATTCCATCACCGTTTCGCCGGTGAGGATCGCGTGGCGGCCGAACTGCAGCTGCAGCGCGACCTTGATCACGCAGCTCAGCAGGATCACCCACAACGCGGTGAATCCGGCCTCGGCGCCCAGCGCGGTCGTGGCGATCAGCTCGCCCGACCCGACGATCGCGGCCGACAGCACGAAGCCCGGCCCCAAATACGGAATCGCCTCGCGCCAGCTCGTGGGCGGCTCGAGCGGCGCGGGCGCCGGGGTCTGGGTCGGGTTCGACAAGGGCGCTGAGCGAGGGGGAGAGGAGGCTCGCCCCCTTTATCGCCCGACGAACTCCGGCTTGACAAGCTCCGGCAGCACGCCGGCCGCGTGGCCGCGCTCGAGGAACAGGCGGACCGACTCGCGGCCCTTCTCGCCGAAGTCGCGGGTCCAGTCGTTCACGTACATGCCGACGAACTTGTCGGCCTTGGCGTTGTCCAGGTCGCGGCCGTACTGCAGCGCGTAGTCGAGGGCCGGCTGGCGGTGCTCCAGGCCATAGTCGATGCTCTGGTAGAGGAGCTTCTCGACGTCGGCGATCGCCTTCTCGCCCAGGTCCTTGCGGATCGCGTTGGCGCCGAGCGGCAGCGGGAGGCCGCCGGTCTCTTCGCCCCACCACACGCCGAGGTCGACGATCAGCTTGAGGCCCGCGTCGGCGTAGGTGAGTTGCCCCTCGTGGATGAGCAGGCCCGCGTCGACCGGCTGGCCCTCCCACTCGCCCGCGGCCACGGCCGGGATGATCTGGTCGAACGGCACGAGCACGTGGTCGAAGTCTTGCCCGAGGAACAGCCGCAGCGAGAGCGTCGCGCTGGTGAGCTTGCCGGGGATGGCGAGGCGCCGCTGCCGGAGGTCGTCGGCCGAGAGCGCTTCGCGGGCCACGACCATCGGGCCGTAGCCGTCGCCCATCGACGCGCCGCAGTTGCACAGCAGGTACTTGTCCTGCAAAAACGCGTACGCGTGGATGCTGACGGCCGTCAGCTCCAGCTCGCCGGAGAAGGCCCGCTGGTTGAGGGTCTCGATGTCGACCAGCTCGTGGGTGAACTGGTATTCGCCCGTCGGGATCAGGTCCTTCGCCAGGGCGTAGAACATGAACGCGTCGTCGGGGTCGGGGCTGTGGCCGACGCGGATGAGCATGGGGAGAGGCTGCAGGCTTGAGGCGGGAGGCGGGAGAGGCTGCGGGGCGGTCCGCACCGCTCGGCCAACCGGATTTGGTTGGCAAGCGTTCACGGCTGGCCAGCAAATGCTACGGCCTACAGCCTGTGGCCTACAGCCTCCCTAGCTCCGGCCTCCCGCCTGCGGCCTGCCCGCGGAGCGGGCTCAGGCCTCGATCGACAGGCCGCCGGGCGTTGCCGGGTGCGACCCGTCGAGGTGGGGCTTGGGCGAGGGGGCCTTCGCGCGGGAGGCGACCTTCCCGCCGGGGTGGGCGGCGGCAGCGGGCCGGTCGTCGGCGGTCGGTGGGCCGTCCTCGGTCAGTCGGGCGACGGCCAGGCGCCAGGTCTCGCGCTGGATTTCGAGGACGCGGATCGCGTCGGCGACCTGTTGCTTGTCGCCGTTGACGTACACGCTCGTGAGCCGCGCGTAGATGTACGCGTACAGCTGGGCGAGCTTGGCGTTGAGCGCGTCGGTGTCGTGCCGCACGCCGACCAGCAGCTCCTCGACGATGTCCATCGCGCGGAGCAGCGGGGGGTGGTACGCGAGCTCGTCGCCGCGCAGCACGCCCTTCTCTGCCTCGCGCGCGAAGCGGATCGCGCCGTCGAGCAGCATCAGGTGCAGCTGGGCGGAGTTGGCCGTGCGGACCTTCGCCTCGAGGTACTCGCGATTCTTGTCGTTTGTCATCGGGCTCCTTGCGGGGGGCGGTTCGCTCAGCGTTGGCTGCCGCTGTTGGTTGACTGGCGACCGATCGAGAGGGGTTGGATCGAGCCGAGCGCGTCCGAGTTGCTCTGGAGCAGGGCGATCGTCTCTTCCATGCGGAGGAAGTCGAGCAGCAGGCGCTCGCGCTCGCGGTCCAGCCGAGCGGTGAGCGTTTCGATCCGCTCGTCGTTCAGCTCGATGGTCCGCTGGAGCGTGGCCGAGCGGGCGGAGAGCAACGAGTTCTCGTTGCTGGCGAGCTGGTCGATGGCGGCTTGCAGCCGGTCGACGGCGCCGACGCCCTCGTCGCGCCACAGCGCTTCGACCGCCTCGGGCGACTCGTCGAGCTGGCGCTGCAGCTTGGCCTCGTCGAGCTCGAGCGAGCCGTCGGCGGTCAGGCGGAGGCCGATGTCTTGGAGGGTCTTCAAGGACCCGGACACGCCGTAGCGCGAGCCCAGCAGCCGCGACAGGTCGGACTCGACGCGCACCGCCTCGCCGCGGCCGAAGAGGATGCCGGTGGTCTCTGTCTCCGCGTCGAAGTCGGTCAGCTCGCCGAGCGTGGTGCGTAGCGAATTGAACGCGTTGACGAAGCTCTCGACGGCGCCGGTCACGCGCGAGGAGTCGGGCGTGACGGTCACCGTGACCGGCTCTCCGGTCGGCTGCTTCAGCTCGACCGTGACGCCGTCGACCACGTCGGCGAACTTGTTGGTCGACGAGGTGATCGCGAACCCGTTGGGCCCGCCGAACAGGGCGACGGCGTCGCCGGCGCGGGAGGTCTGGGTGAAGCCGAGCGACGCGTCGAGGCCGTCGACGAGCAGCTCGGACCCGGCGCCGGCGCCCTCGGAGGTGAGGCTCAGGCGGAAGCCGTCGCCGTCGTTGAAGACCGCCGCGGTCACGCCGGCGCCGAGGTCGTTGATCCGCTCGGCGAGGGTCTGCAGGCCGTTGTCGGGATCGACGCGGAACAGCCCGGCGCCGTCGATTCGGGCGTCGTCGGTGTCGCCGGCGTTGCGGATCAGGCGGAGGTCGCTCGCGCCGGCGCCGGACAGGTCCTCCACGAAGAGCGTGCCGCCGCCGCCGGTCTCGTCGATCAGCACGAGTCCGTTGTTCAGGCTGTTGACCTCGGCGCGCACGTCGAGTCCCGCGTCGGAAGCGGATTGGTTGATGCGCTCGATCACGTCGGCGATGGTCTTCGTGTCGGGCAATCCCACGCCGAGGTCGACGACGAACCGCTGGCCGCTGGTGGTCGTGACCTGGAAGATCCCCAGGTCGACCCCTTCGCCGGCCAGGCGCGAGAGGGCCACGCCGCCGGCCGAGCCGTCGATCGTCGAGAGGTCGATCGAGTAGCTGGGCGAGCCATCGATCGTGGGGCGGCCCAATGCGTCGACGCCGTCGGCCTCGCCCAGGATGCCGAGGTCCGCCGCGGCCGTGCCCGAGCCGATCTCTTCGACCGTTAAGGCGCCGCCGCCGCCGGCCGTGTCGGTCAGCAGCAGGCCGTCGCCGGCGGCGTTGACCGACGCGTGCACGCCGGTCTTGGCAGCGTTGATGCGGTCGATGACGTCGCCGATCGTACGGGGCGGGTCGCCTGCCGCGTCGATGTCGATCGTGGCCGACACGCCGCTAGAGTCGGTGATGCGGATGTCGGCGAGCGCCACCCCGCGCCCGCCCGCGTAGTCCTCCAGCCGCGTGCCGAGCCCGACCGTGCGGCGCCCGAGCGAGCCGGTGTCGACCGAGTCGACCGCCGCGCTGGTGGTGAGGCCGAGCTCGGCGGCGGTCCGGCCGCCGGACGTGTCGTACACCTGGAGCGAACCGGCGCCGCCGGACGTGTCGGTGATCGTCAGGCCGTTCCGCGCGCTGTTGATCTCGGCGCGCACGCTCGCCGACGAGGCGTTGATCCGGTCGAGGATCTCGGTGAGCGTTTCCGCGCCGGCCAGGTCGACCGTGTCGGCCACGCCCGCGCGGTCGGTGATCGCGATCTGGCCGAGCTGGAGCCCGTCGGCCAGGCCGAGGTTGCTCACGAGCGTGTCCTTCAGGCCCGACACCAGGCGCTGGCCGGTGAGGGTCGTGTCGACCCCCGCGGTGGCGATCCCCAGGTCGGAAGCGAGCGCGCCGCCGCCGACGTCCTCGACCACCAGCGTGCCGCTGGTCGAGTCGGTGAGGACCAGGCGCGTGCCGTCGGCGGAGATCGCGGCCGTGAGTTGGCCGCCGAACTCGGACGCGTTGTTGATGCGGTCGAGCACGTCGCCCAGGCTGTTCGCGCCGGCCAGGTCGACCGTGGCGGACGTGCCGTCGCCGAGGGTGAAGCGGACGGCGTTCGCGTCGGCGCCGGCCTCGTCGGTGACACGCACGCCAAGGTTGTCGCGGAGGCTCGCCAGGTCGGTCGCCGCGGAGAGCCCGAAGATCGTGTCGCCGGTGAGCGTGTCGCCCGACGCGGCGTTCAGGAGGCCGAGCTCGGCGGCGGCCGCGCCGCCGCTGACGTCGCGCACACGCAGCTCGCCCGCGCCGCCGGATTGGTCGGTCAGCACCAGGCGACCGCCGTCGGCCGACGCGGTCACGTCGATCTCGACCGCGCTGTTGATGGCCTCGATCACGTCGTCGATGGTGCGCGCGGCGCGGAGGTCGACGAGGGCCGTGGCGCCGCTGCGGTCGGCGATCCGGATCTGGCCCCCGTTGAAGCCCTCGCCGTCGTTGATCGTGCTCAGGCGCACGCCGCGGTCGACTTGGCCGCCGTAGCCGAACGAGAGCACGCCGCTGCCCAAGTCGGACACGTCGTCGATCCGAGAGGACACGAACTGTGAGCCGGTCGCTTCGCGGAGCGGCACGAACTGGTAGCTGCCCGGCGTGGGCGACGCGCCGGCGTCGATCGTCGCGGCGAGCGCGTCGGCGTTCGAGGAGCGCACCAGGCGGCCGTCGAACGTGCGGCGGAGCGCGAGCGCGTTCAGCGAGACTTTGGTGCTCAGCGTGAGCGTCGCCAGCTGATCCACCGCGGCGCGCTCGGCCACGAGGCCCTCGTTGCGCGTCTTCAGACGGTCCCGCGGCCGCGCCGAGAGCGCGATCAGCTGGTCCACCGTGTCCTGTATCGGGATCCCGGAGATCAGGCCGATGCTGGACTGGATAGCAGACATGCGGACGGGGAGCGGGGCGTGCGGGCTTGCGAGGGGCGGGCGCGTGGCGAGTCGGCAAGCCTAGGTCGCGCGGCGCGGCGGCGCCCCGTTCTCGGGTATCGGTTGCGGCGACCTTGCGGCTTGAGGCCCCCGCTGGCGCCCGCACGCGACGGCGCCCGACTCGACCAAGGCGGCCGGCCCGCCCCGCCCGCCCAAACCGCACTGTCGTCGTAATTGCTTCGGCGAACAGCGTCCGGAGCCTCGGGCGTCAGCCCGGGCGAGGCGCCTACCGAGCCCGATCCGGTTCGCACGCTACCCGCGGGCTGCCGGCCGCGGCTGACGCGGCCGCAGCAGGGGCGACCCTTCCGGGCGGGGTCAGAGCCCCGGCGGGAGCTCTGGCGGGCGGACGCGGCGGTTGCTCTCGGTCAGCGAGCCGAGGAAGGCCTCGATGTCCCGCAGGTCGCGGTCGTTGAGGCCCAGCGGCTTGATCAGCGCCGACTTGGTCGGCGGCGGCACGGAGCCGCCGGCTTCGCGCTTGTCCCGCTCGCTGGGCATGCCCGCGTTGTACAGGCGGAGCACCTCGTCGAGGTCGAACAGGCCGCTGTGCATGTACGGCCGGGTGCGCGCCACGTTGCGGAGCGAAGGCGTGCGGAACGCGCCGACGTCGGCGGCCTCTTCCGTGACGAGGTACCGGCCGAGGTCCTCGCCGGGCCGGCCGTATTGGCTGAGGCCGATCGCGTGGAACTTGTCGTCGGTGAAGAGCGGCCCGCTGTGGCAGTTCATGCAGCGGCCCGCGGTGCGGAACAGGTGCAGGCCGGAGATTTCTTCGTCGGTCATCGCCTTGTGGCGGCCGCCGACGAACGCGTCGAAGCGGGTGCGTGAGCCGACGACGGTCCGCTCGAACGCGGCGAGCGCCTCGGACACCTGCTCGACCCCCGGGCTGTGCGCGCCGAAGACCTCGCCGAAACGGCGCACGTAGTCGGGTATCGACTCGAGGTTCTCGACGAGCACCTCGTCGCCGGAGTGCATCTCGTCGGCGTTGCTGAGCACCGCGACCGCTTGGTCCTCGAGGCTGTCGGCGCGGCCGTCCCAGAAGAGCGTTTCGCGGAAGCGGCTGTTGAGGATCGACGGCGCGTTGCGCTCCAGGCGGCGGCGGTTGTGGCCGAACGACGTGGTCCGGCCGTCGGCCCAGCCGAGGTCCGGGTCGTGGCACGACGCGCACGCGATCTGCCGGCTGCCGGACAGCCGCGGGTCGAAGAACAGCTGCTCGCCGAGCTCCGCTTTCGCACGCTCCAGGTCGGACGGCTTTTCGACCTCGGGCAGCGGGCCCAACTCGTGGTGCTCGACCCCCGGGTCGAGCGTGGGCGCCGGCCACTCGGCGGGGGCGCGCTGGTAGAGCTCGCGGAGCTGGCGCAGTTGTCCGGCGCGCTCGGCCGGCGTGGGCTCGGGGCGCGGCGGGCCGCCGAGGCGCTGCGTCTGCGCCGCCGCGGGCAGGGCGGTCAGCCAGAGCAAGCAAGCGATCGGGAGGGACTTCAGCCGCATCGGTCCGGGCGCCTCGCGGGGGGGACGAGCAACCAAGCGGCCAGGGCGAGCGCCGCGGCCGTGGGTTCGGGCACGGCCAGGGAGGTTCCGGCCGCGGCGCCGTAGGTCTGGGCCCAGCGGTCGTAGTCGAGCGAGTCGACCGTGCGGCTGCCGTCGGCGTCGCCGACGGGGTCGGGGCCGGACTGCCCCTGGTTGTCGCGCCAGAGGGTGTAGTCGGCCGCGTCGACGCGGCCGTCGGAGTTGAAGTCGGCCGACAGCGGGTCGAGCAAGAGGTTGTCGCGCCACACCGTGTAGTCGGCCGCGTTCACGAGGCCGTCGCCTGTGCCGTCGGCCGCGAGGCCCGAGCCGGCCTGGCCGAAGAGCTCGACCCAGACCAGGTAGTCGCCGCGGTCGACGTCGCCGTCGCGGTCGTAGTCGCCCGGCAGGCCGCCGGAGACCGCGTCGAAGGCGGCGATCGCGTCGGCGAGGAACTGGCCCGAGTAGCGCGCCGAGAGGGCCTCCTCGGCCGGCGCGGCGAGGCCGAGGCCGTTGACCCACGCGTCGGCGATGACGGCCAGGTCCACCTCGTCAACGCGGTTCGCGTCGGGCGCGTCGAACAGGTAGCCGGGGTCGATGCTGGCGAAGTCGCCCTGGGCCCAGGTGGCGGGCCCCACGCCGGGGAGCGTGTGGTAGTTGGCGGCCATCGCGTCGAGGTCGGCCAGGTCGAGGGTGAAATCGAAGTTGGCGTCGCCGTCGGGGAACATGGCGAACTGCTGGAGGGTCTTCACGTCGCCCCAGTCGACGACCGCTTGGCCGTTGCTGGTGTGGCGCACGACCGGCAGGCCCTCGTTGTCGACGTCGCGGAAGGCGACCGTGTTGCCGTTCAGGTCGAAGCGCAGCAGCTCGTCGTCGGCCGCCGTGTTGCGCGGCCCCAGCGCGGCGGCGAACAGGCTGAGGTCGTCGGCGTCGAGGTCGTTGTCGCGGTCGAAGTCGCCGGGCTTGAAGTCGAGCAGGCCGATCGGCGCGTTGATCGACGAGTCGACGTAGACCAGCTCGGTCACCTCGAACCCCGGCGCGGTCGACGTGCGGACCGAGATGTTGCTCATGTCGTCGTTGCCGAAGTTCCCCGTGATCTGCTCCTGGAAGAGGTTGTGCTCCCGTTCGCTGGCGACCTTGGAGAACCGGCCTTGGGTGTCGTAGCGGAACAGCATGTCGGTCTGCTGCTCGTACATGTAGAGATTGCCGGCCGGGTCGTCGGCGATCGACACGTAACGCGGCGCGCTCTCGCCGAAGTAGTCGGCGAAGCCGCGGAAGTCGGCCTCGGTGAAGAGCGTCGTCGGCGCGGCGAGCGTGTCGCCGCCCTGGTCGACGTACACGTTCACGCCGCCGGCGTTTCCGGTGTTGTACGACCCCTCGACCACGATCTGGTCGCCCACCGCCGGGTTGCCCGGCGCGTAATCGAACACGCTGGTGGCGACCACCGCCGGCTCGCTGCGGACGGAGAACGCGCCCTCGGGGCCGCCGTCGAACGTGTTGTCGAGGATCCGGGTGATGCCCCCTTCTTGGTTCGCCCAGCGGGTCGGGTCGATGCGGTAGATGCCCCCTTGGGCGCGGTTGCTCGCGTCGACCGCGTAGATCCACTGCCCGTCGCTGGACCAAGCGAACTGCCGGCCGAAGTTGTCGCTGCCGGTGTTGCCGCTCAGGTCGCGGAGGTCTTGCTCGCTGACGACCGGCTGGAAGACGTCGTTCCAGTCGGCCACCTCGGGCGCGCCGATCACCGGGCCGCCGGCGAACGGTCGGGCCGTGGCGTAGTCCGGCAGGGCCGTGGTCGGGCTGGCGGTGGTGCGGAGGTCGTAGCGGTAGAGCTTCTTTGCCAGGTCGGGGCGCGACGTGCTGGTCGGGTCGACGGGGATGCCGACCGCGTCGGCGATGAAAGCGAGCGTGCCCGCCGGGTACTCGACCGTCTGGGCGCCGCCGCCGGCCGTCGGGACCTGGATCGTTAGCGGCGCCGGGTTGAGCAGCAACGCGTTGGCCGACCCGCCGATCTGGCCGCCCCAGTCGGTGTTGGCGTTGCCCGCGGGCAGGTCGTCGGCGCGGTGGAACAGCGCCAGCTCGGGCGTGACGACGCTGTCGGTCCCGAGCCACGCGTCGCCGCTGGGGACCAGGTGGCGGATCCGCTGCTCGCCGCCGAAGCCGATCAGCCAAAAGTCGCCGGACACGCCCAAGCCCGCGCCGCCGAGGAGGCCGGCGTCGGCCGTCGAGCCGTTGAAGTAGAGCTGGAACGCGTCCTGCGCGCGGAGCGGCGACACGCACCACGCGCAAACGATCGCCACGAGGGCCGCGCAGCAGCGGCTGGCGCAGCGGTTCAGGCGGGCGCGGGTCACCAGTCGAAGCACGCTTCGCTCACGTAGTCGACGTGCCCGTCGAAGAACAGCACGTTCCGGCCGCAGCCCTCGTCGCTCATGATGCTGTGCGGGCGCTCGAAGATCTGTTCGCAGTAGTCGCGCAAGCGGCCGGGCCCGATCCGCCGGATCGAGTTGTCCTGGGTGAAGCCCCTCCATCCGCTCAACGGCGGGATATCGACGGTGTTGCACCACATCCACCACGTCTTCTTCATGATGTCGGGTCGAGAGTCGGGCGGGTTGCGTAGCAGGCTCGCCGGCCGCGCCGAGAACGCGTACGAGTTGCCCCAGGCGTCGCCCATCGCCCTCAGGTCGGGGCACACAAAGATCCCCGAGTAAGGCTCAATATAACCATCGTTGACGTACGTGGCTTCTACTCCGAACTTTTCGGGGGCCGCGTAGACGAGGTCCCGCTCGGTCAGGCCTGGCGACCACTTCTTGCCTGGGGAGACCCGCATGTTGTTGCTGCCGTAGATGACGGTGCGTGTCTCCGGTGGGACGTACGGCTCGCCGTCCTCGCCGTCGTCGCTGTCGGGCTGGCCCGTGTCGGGGTTCTTAACCTCTTGCCAGCCGCCGAGGTCGTCGACCGGGTCGGGGAACCGTCGTTTGTGGTCGTCGCGGTACATGTGCGTCAGCAAGCCGAGCTGACGCAAGTGGTTGACGCACTCTGTGTATCGCGCACGGGCGCGGACCATCTGGACCGCCGGCAGGAGCAGGGCGACGAGGATGCCGATGATGGCGATCACCACCAGCAGCTCGACCAGCGTGAAGCCGGGGCGTCGGCCCGCTCGGGGGTAGGCCGACGACCGGATTCCCAGAGGAAGCGGGGGCATCCGGAGCAAAACGCCCTCCTGGAGGGGAAGGGTGGGGGCGAAACGTAGATCAACGGGGCGCCATCCTGTCCTAGCCATCGATATGCGCAGGAACAAGCCGTTTTTGCAATAAAACGCTGGAACCGGGAGAGGGAGTGTGGCTAAACTCGGTGCGACGTGTCCAAAAACAAGGCGGCGTGCGGGTGCGCACCGAGCACTCGTCGTTGGACGCTTCAAGCGGACGACTCACTAGTAAGAAGACATCTCGACTCGCGGAGCCGCTAATGATTCGCTCACTCTGTCTCGCCGCCATGATGGTGGCCCTTTCTGCGCCGGCTTCGCTGGGCGCGATGTACTTTGAGGTCTTTACCGAAGCCGAGGCGGCTGGCAGCCAGGCCAGCCCGTTCCTCGACACGGTCGCCGTGAAGGACGGCGTCGCTTACGCACTGGTGCGTGACATCACGGGCGCCTCGGGCGGCTCGGTCGTCGCTTACGACGGCTCGACCTTCACCGAGATCATGGACTCGGCGGCTTGGCTCGCCGCCGGCGCGACGAGCGACATCGGCGGCTTCCTCGGCGCGTCGGTCGTGGATCGCGGGCTCGGCGACAAGGTCCGCTTCTTGAACTTCTTCGACAACTCGATCTGGGAAGTCGACACGACGACCGGCACGCCGGTGCGGGTCGTGAGCGAGGCGATGATCAACGCGTTCACCGCCGGCGCGGTGAACCTGACCGCTTCGAACGCGATGCTGCCGGACGGGACCGCGATCGCTTACGACGGCACGAGCGACTCGGTGCTGCAGATCACGCCGGGCGGGTTCGTGTTCAACCAGATCTCGTCGGCCGAGCTGAGCTCGCTCACCGGCTCGTCGAACCTTTCCGGCACCGGCTTCACGCTGGTGGGCGCCGACCTGTACTTCGGCAGCAACTCGGGCGACTCGCTCTACAAGTGGAACGTGATCAGCGACACGGGGTCGGTGGTCTTCGACACCGCGGCGCTCGAGGCCTTGTCGGACGACATCGACGGCTCGGCGGGCATCGACGACGTGTTCTTCGCGCCCGACGGGCTCGTCTACTTCTACGAAGACGACGCCGACTACATCTACTCGTTCGACCCGGCCGACCCGACGGGCACGCTGGCGGTGGTGCTCACCGAGGACGAGCTGAACGCCGGCCCGGGATCCGACGGCGTCGCGCAGTTCGCTTGGTGGAACGGCGGCCTGGCGTGGACCGACCAGGGCGATGGCTTCTACAGCCTCGTGCCGGAGCCCACCTCGGCCTTGCTCTTGAGCCTGGCCGCCGCCGCGGGGCTGCGTCGCCGCCGCTGAGCGTCGGCCTGTCAACGGCTACGGGATGACCTCTTTCTAGCGGCTCCCGCCCGGTCCGGGCGGGAGCCGCTCGTTTTGTTTCGCCGCCTGTCCTGGGTTTGCTATGTCGGTTCGCGGGTTCGTTGCGATTGGCCTTGCACAAGTGGCGCTGCTCGGGTGGGCGAGCGCCCAGCCGCTGGTGGAAACGCTCTACCTCGAAGGGCAGCCGTTGCCCGGCGCCGACGCCCTGCCGGGCTACAGCTTCTTCGACCTTGTGCGTAGCAACGGCCAGCTCGACCTGATGGCCGCTCCCAACGGCTCTTTCGTCGGCGCGGTGCGGACGAACCCTTTCGAGGGCAGCGCGAATTCGGCCGCCGGCGTGTACTACCTGTTCGGCTCGACCGACCGCGGACGCAACCCGACGGCCCTGCGCCGCGAGGCGACGATCGCGTCGATCGAGCAGCAGTCCCTCACGCGGCCGACGATCGACAACGCGGGGGGCGTCGCTTACCGCGCGCTGACGGGCAACACCGGGTTGGCCGGCAGCGGCGAGAGCGGCCTGTGGGAGGGGGACACGGTGGTCGCTTACCCGGGCGACCCGATCCCGGCGGGGCCCCTGGCCGGTTCCTTCTTCACGAGCCTGACGTCGCCCCGCCGCACGCCGGAGGGAGTCACGCTCTTCTCGGCGAGCTACAGCGATACCCAAGGGGGCGCGTCGGTCGGCTCGGCCCTGTTGCGCGGGACCGACGCGTTCGACGTGCTGCTGGCCAGCGGCGACACGATCGACGGCCTCGGCGTCGTGCCGAGCGTCGGCGGCGCGATCTCCAACGCGCGGTGGTCGATCGCCGGCGGCAGCTACATCGCCGACGTGCTCCTGACAAGCGACGGCCTGGACGCCGCGCCGGTCGTGAACGGTCAGGCGCTGCTCACCACCAGCGGGCGGCTGATCGCCGACGGCGAGGATATCGCCGAGGAGGACGGCGGCTTGCTGCTGCCGACCGAGGAGGGGGGCACGCGTCCGGAGACCTGGTCCGGGTTCGGGGTGGCCGACGTCAACGAGGCGGGCGACTGGGTGTTCTCGGCGTTCACCGACGCGGTCGGCGGCCCGCGCAACGTGCTCGTTGCGAACGGCGTGCTGCTGCACCGCGAGGGAGACATCGTCGACGGCGTCCAGCTCGACGGCCAGGTGCAAGGCGTCGGCGTCAACGACCTGGGCGACCTGGCGTTCGCTTGGAACGACACGCTGTTCGTCAACGGCAAGAAGGTGGCGGGCGTGGGCACGCTGGTCGACACCGATGGCGATGGCGTAGCCGACGCGCCGATCGACGGCACGGGCCTGTCGCTCGACCGGCTCGAGATCACCAACCTGCCGGCCCTCGGCGGCGGAGCGCCGGTCGTGTACTTCGGCGGCGAGGCCTCCGGCGGGCTCGACACCTTCTTCCGCACCGTGCCGGCGGACACCTCCGGCGGCGACTACAACGGCGACGGCCTGGTGAACGCGGCGGACTACACGGTGTGGCGCGACACGCTTGCCTCGCAGCTGCTGCTGGCGGCCGACGGCGACGAGGACAACGCCGTCGACCCCGACGACTATGTTGTTTGGCAAACTGGCTACGGCGGCGCCGACGCGCAAAGCGCCGCGGCGCCCGAACCGGGCGCCGCGGCTCTTGTGTGGGTGGCTGCTGGTGGCGTCGCCGCGGGTCGCCGCGGCGTCAGACGACCGGCGCCTGGGCCTCGATCTCTTCGACGGCTTCCCAGAACCGGGCGAGGCTGATGTCGTCCTCGCCGCCGAAGTAGAGGTCGGCGCCGCGTCCGCCGAGCAGCCAGTCGGTCGACTCGTCGTCGAAGACCGTCTGGAGGTCGCCCTCGGCGATCAGGAAGGTGTCGCCGTTGAGGCCGTCTTGCGACAGGTCGTCGTCGCCGGTGAGGTTGTCGACCCGCTCGGCGTAGGAGCGGCCGCTGGTCCACTCGGCGAGCAACGCGTCGAGCGCCGCCCGCGAGCCGTCGTGCGAGGTCGTGCCGGAGATCAGCACGTCGTCGCCCGACGCGCCGACGATCATGTCGCCGCCGCTCCCGCCCAGCAGCAGGTCGCGGCCGCCGCGGCCGAGCAACAGGTCGTAGCCGGCGCCGCCCAGCAACACGTCGTCGCCGGAGCCGCCGGTGAGGAAGTCGTCGCCGGCGCCGCCGTCGATGTACGCGCCGACGCCGACCGACTGCGACACGAAGCCGACGTCGTCGCCCGGGCCGAGCAACAGGTCGATCGAGCCGATCGTCTGGTGGAAGGACTGCAGGTCGAAGTGGCCGCCGTTGAGCCGTGACAGCACGTGGTAACCACTGCCGACGCCGAACACCTTGAAGGCGTCGTCGCCGGCGGTGCCGATCCCCAACAGCCGGCCGTCTTGCACCGTGACGCCGGCGATCACCGTCTGCACCGTCTGGCTCGTTTCCCCCGAGTCCTTGTCGACGAGGGTCACCGTCACGTCGTAGAAGCCGGCGGACGGGTAGGCGTAAGTCGCCGTCAGCGTGCCCGCGGCCTGGTCGATCGAAGCGGGCGCGGTGGAGCCGTCGCCCCAGTCGACGGTCGCGGTGTGGGTGTCCAGGACGCCCGGGTCGGCGAAGGCGGCGGTCAGCGTGACCAGTTGGCCGGCTTCCTTTGACTCGGTGAAGATGACCGACGAATCGGTGGCGACGCTCAGCAGCGTCGGCGCGAGGTTGTTGACGGTGAGGTCGAAGGTGGTCTCGGTGAGTCCGCCGTCGCCGTCGTCGGCGGTGATGGTGACCGTGCCGGCAAAGTCGTCCAGCGCGTCGTAGGTCCAAATCCAGCCGCCGAGGCCGTCGTCGGTGATCGAACCGAGCGAAGCGGTGATCGTCAGGAGATCGGCGGGAACGTCGGCGAACGCGCCCGAGGCGGTCAGCAGCGAGCCCTCGTCGCCGACCACCGCGCCGGGCGTGGAGGTGACGGTCGGCGCGAGGTTGTTGACGGTGAGGTCGAAGGTGGTCTCGGCGAGTCCGCCGTCGCTGTCGTCGGCGGTGATGGTGACCGTGCCGGCAAAGTCGTCCGGCGCGTCGTAGGTCCAGGTCCAGCCGCCGAGGCCGTCGTCGGTGATCGAGCCGAGCGAGGCGGTGATCGTCAGGGGATCGGCGGGAACGTCGGCGAACGCGCCGGAGGCCGTCAGCAGCGAGCCCTCGTCGCCGGCGAGTGAGCTGGGCGCCGACACGACGGCCGGGGCGACGTTGTCGACCGTCACGGTGAATCCGCTGACGACGGAGTTCGGCGTGGGCTGGCTATCGGTCAGCCTGACACGCGCCGAGACCAGGCCGTCGTCACCGAAGAGCGAGTCGCTCAGGCCGGTGAGTTCGACCGAGCCGGTCAGACCCCCCATGCCGTCGGGCGTGACGGCGGTGACCGGCACGTCTTCCAGCCCGAGCCAGGTCACCCAGTTTCCGAGCCCGTCGAGCCGCTCGACCGTGAAGAAGTAGTCGTCGGCGGTCGTGGCGTCGGGCACACGCGCCCGCTCGAACACGCCGGCCTGGCCTGCTTGGCCGAACGACGGGGACGCGTTGTCGTTGCCGGCCAGGCCGCCCGAGACATCGACCCGGTCGTCGGCCGCGTCGAGCAGGCCGTCGGAGCCGGCGACGACCAGGACGCGTCCGCCGCCGCCGCCGCCGCTCCGGGAGAGGTCGTTCAGCGAGGTCGACGCGCCGCCCGTGGCGCTGAGTGTGCCGGCGACTTCGACGTCGGTCGCGTGCACCAGGATGCCGCCGCCCGCGCCGCCGCCGCCGGTGTAAGTGCGCAGCGTCCCGAGGAGCGACTCGCCGTCGGCGCCGTCGGCGCGGACGGCGCCGCCGGATTCGATCGTGACGGCGCCCAGGGCGCCCAGTTCGACGCCGCCGCCGCCGCCGCCGCCGTCGAAGGAGATGACGCTGCCCGAGGTCAATTCTTCCCACGCGCCGGCGCCGCCGCCGCCGCCCTGGATGCCCATGCGGAGGTCGCCGTTGGCCTCGCCGCCGAGTTCTGGCGTGGAGCCGTTGGAGCCGCCTGCGCCGCCGAAGCCGCCGCCGCCGGCGACGAAGCTGTCGACACCGGGGCCGGTGTTGAGGTCGAACGTCTGCCCGGCGCCACCGGTCTGGGTGTCGACGCCATCGGCGCCCGCCGCGACCAAGCCATCGCTGGGCAAGACGACATTGCCGGACACGCGCTGGCCGCCGAACCCGCCATCGCCGCCGCCGGGGCCGGCCTGGGCGCCTTGCGCGCTGGCGTCGATCACGCCGCCGACGGTGATGTCGCCGAGCGAGAGGATCGCGAAGGGCCGCTCGCCGGTGGCGGTGATCGTCTGGCCGGCGTCGAGGTCGAAGCTGTCAAACTTGAAGACAGCGATCTCGTAAGCGCCGTTGCCGACGTCGGCCCCGGCGATGTCGCCGGTGTAGGTTTGGCCGTCGAACGTGATCGTCGGCGCCGTGCCAGCGAGCGGATCGCCGGTGTCGATCGTGAACGAGAGCGCCAGTTCCGAAGCCGACGCCGACCCGTCGACGCCGAAGTCGCGGAGCTCCACGCCGCCGAGCGCCACGTAGGCGAAATCCGGATTGCCCGGGTCGAGCCCGATCGGGTCCCCGGGGGCGACCGAAAGCGAGTCGGTGAATTCGAAGGCCAGATCGATCGTGGCCGCCGGGTCCTCGTTGATGGCCTGGTCGAGCGGCGGGGCCGAGAACTGGAGGTCGGCCGCGAGCGGGAGCCGCGGTTCGAGGGCCTCGTGCCGCGGCGACAGGCGGCGGGTTCCGGGCGCGGTGCGACGAGAACGGTTGGCTTTCACAAACGGGGCTCCCATGCGGCGAGCCGGCCGAGGGGCGCGCGCCAGCGCGCCGGCCGGGTGGGGACGGCGACTAGAAGTGGAAAGCGTAGCCAGAGGAGCGCCCGGCTAGCTAGACCGGAATCCGCCGACGCGGAATCTTAACCGAGAGGCTCTAGTCGCCGACCGCGGCGAAGTACACCGGGCGGCCGAAGACCCGCTCGAACAGGTCGACCTTCCGCCGCGCGGCCCACAGGTCGACCTCGGCGTCGCCGTCGGTGCGGACCGCGATCTCCACGGTGGAGGGCGTGACGGTCGCGGCGATGTCGCGGACCTGCTGCTGGTGGGTGCGGTCTAGCGCCAGCGCGACCCGGAGGATCGCGGCCATCTTGGCGACCCGGTCTTGGTCGTGGTCGCTGAGCGTGGCGAAGGGCTTGTGCTTCTGCTTCGGCCGGGCGCCGCGGTGGTAGCGGGCCACGTTGGCCACGATGCGCAGCTCGTCGCGCTCGAAGCCGGGCAGGTCGCTGTTGATGATCAGGTGGTAGCTGTGCTTGTGGTGGCCGTCGAAGTTGATCAGGTAGCCGACGTTGGCTAGCAGCGCAGCGGCCTCCACCAGCGGCTTGTCGGCGGCGTCGAGCCCGAGCGAGCCCTCGGCCGCCTGGGCCATCTGCTCGAGCAGCCGCCCCGCGATCCACGCGACCTGCCGCGCGTGGGGGAGGTCGCAGCCGCAGCGGTCGGCGAACCGCTCGATGGCCACGCGGCGCTGGTCGTCGGTCACGACGCGCGGGCCCTCGAGCGAGTCGCGGACCATCGTCAGGAGCAGCCCGTCGCGCACGCCGCCGGTGTGGATCTGGACCTCGTTCACGTGCAGGTGACGCATCACGCGCTCGATCACCAACAGGCCGGCCACGATGATGTCCGCGCGGCGCGGGTTCAGCCCGGCCACCCTGGTGCGCGCGTCGAGCGACATCCGCGCGAGGTCCGCGACCAGGTGCCGCACGTCGGCGCGGTTCACCCGGTAGCCCCGGACCGAGGCGTCGCGGTCGCCGTCGCGGCCCTCCTTCGCGAGGCGCATCGCCGCCAACGCCGTGAACGTGCCCCCCGCCCCGTAGAGCATGGCGGGCGTGAGCGGGGGCTTCTTGGCGTGGCGGCGGAGCTCTTCGTCGATGTACTCGGCCGCCCTCTCCAGCCGGCTCCCGGAGCACTTGCCCGACAGGCGGCAAGCCTCGGCCACGCGGACCGCCCCCAGCCGCGTCGCGTAGACCTCCTCGACGATGCCGTTGGCGGCCAGCACGACCTCGGTGCTGCCGCCGCCGATGTCGGCCACGGCGATCGCTTTGTCGGCCACGTCGAACGCCCGCGCGACGCTCAGGAACGACAACCGGCCTTCTTCGCGGGCGGAGATGACCTCCACGTCGAGCCCCACCTCGTCGCGGACCCGCTGGCAGAAGGCGCGACCGTTCGACGCGTCGCGCACGGCGCTGGTCGCGATCGCCCGCACCTGCATCACCCCGTGCCCTTCGGCGAGGGTCACGAAGTGCCGCAGCGCCGCGAGCGTGGCCTCGACCGACTCGTCGGACAGCCGCCCCGTCTCGCCGATCGACGCGGCCAGCCGGGTGTTCTCGCGCTCCTCGTCGAGGATCTGGTAGCCGGCGTCCTGCGCGCGAGCGACCACGACCCGCACGCTGTTCGATCCGACGTCGATCGCCGCGAAGCGCGCCGGCGATTCGCCGGTCCGCTCGGTGGGGGCGTCGTGTGTCGGGTCGGCGGTGGTGAGCAAATCAGGGCCTTTGGCTGAGTCGGCGGAGCGGGGGACACCATGCTACCGCGCAGAGCGCATCGATTCTCGACGCCCGCCCCGCAATCGCGCGCCGGTTGTGACGGCTGCGGGGACACGGAGTGCGCCGCGACGGCGGTTGCACGCAGCCGCGGCCCGCCGCCGACCCTTGAGCGATAGGCGGAGAAGGGTCGCACCACATTGCGTCCGCGCACCGGCGGGCCGGCGACCCCCTCAAGGGAGGAGGCTCTAGGGATGGCGAAGACCGGGATCTCACTGGCGGCGCTGCTGTGCGTAGGGGCCTCGGCGGCCTCGGCCGACGACCGCGCCGGCGTGTACGCGCGGGTCGACGCGCTGCTGCTCGGCGCGAACCTCGGCGGCGGCAGCTTCGAACAGGTGTTCGTCGGCGTGCCGTCGGGCACGAACTTCGGCGGCGCCCTCGGCGACGAGCTCGCCGGCGGCGTGCGGTTCGTGCTCGGCGCGGAAGACTGCTCCGGCCTCGGCGTGCGGTTCCAGTACTTCGACTGGGAAAACGACGTCGATTACAACGGCCAGTGGGAAGGCGCGTCCGACTTCCTGTTCTCCGGCGACATGGAGATCGACGTGTACGCGTTCGACGCGGAGGTCACCCAGCGGGGCAGCTTCCACCGCTGGGACCTGCTGGTCGGCGGCGGCCTGCGGGCCGGCGGGCTGAGCATCTTCCAGCCGGGCAACCTGTTCGACGGCCCCGGCACGTTCTACGGCGTGCGCTCCGGCGGCGAATTCGACGGAGTCGGCCCCACGGTCTCGCTAGCGGCCGACCGGCGGCTCGGCGCGTCGGGCCTGTCGGTCGTCGGCCGCGCCCGCGCCTCGCTGCTGTTCGGCGAGCAGGAGCAGATCGAGACCTTCGGCGCGGACCTGGCCGCGGACCGGTTCACGATCGACGACCACGTGCAGGTGATCGAGATGCAGTTTGGCCTCAACTACCGGCAGTCGCTCGGCCCGGCCGACGGAACGTTCGGCGTGTTCTGGGAGGCCCAGCGTTGGGACACCAACACCGGCGACCTCGGCCTGCACGGCCTGTCGCTGCAGACGGGCCTGCTGTACTGACCCCGACGCGTGCGGCGCTACGACTGGAAGAAGTGCCGCGCCGCGACGAGCAGCACCTCGATCACCGCGCCGGCGACCTCCGCTCGCCCGCTGCCGTTCAAGCCGCGAGCGCGTAGCGCAAGGTCGTGCGCCGCCGAAGGGCTCTTCCCCTCGAGCCGCGCCCAAGCCGGCACGGCGCCGGGCGGCGAGGCCGAGCGGAGCTCGGCCAGAGCGAGCATAGCGTCCATCGCGGAGGTTCCCGGCAGGCGTTCGGTTGACGCCTTCGGGGACCCGATTTGGCAGCGCCGAGTTCGCGCCGATATCGGCGAGATTACAAGAGGTTCTGCTTTCAGCGAATTCTCGTGCGCGCTGGACCTATTCGCTGTCGCCGGCAGGCAAGAGCTCAACGTGCGGAGTCTCGGTGATGCTGTGAAGAACGCCGTTCCCGTAGGGCTCCTCGCAATGCACCTGCACGCGGATCTTGCCGTTCGCGTACTTGGGGTTGAGGCGAAGCGACCACTCGAGGAGTTCGGGCTGTCCACCTTTCTCGCGTGCTGCCAGACGCTCGCTCGGCGACTCGATTGCATCCGGAGGAAAAGTCTCAACCCAGCACGTCGTTCCGGGAGGCGCCGTCGCGGTGACAATCAGCGGTTGGGCGACGACCACCGTTGTCGTAACCGATTCGACGCTCGCTTCGGCGCCGGCAGTAGACGGCACACCCTCTACCAACCGAGTGGCCCAAGGGATGTGCCGATGGCCGGGCAGTTGGAATGACGGGGCGGGCAACTCGTCAGACTCCTCCGCCTTCGAGTACGAGAAACGATAGATTCCGCCGCCATCCGCTTCGTTGCACGTGTAGAGCCACCTGCCCCGGTGAGTCCGGCCGTTTAGTTCGAAGACCGCATCAATCACGTACTGTTCAACGCCGTCGGGCCAAGCGATGCCGATTCCCCGCTTCACTCTGTCGGCGATTTGTGGAGGCGCCACCAGGCGTCGCGCACCGCCATCGAACGAGGACTCGAACCGCTGCAAGAAGCGGGCACGCCGCCTGTCTTCACCGACGCTCAGCAGCCGGTAGCCGAAGAGCGCCGCGAGCAACACAACGACGGCGCCAACGAGGATCGGCCTGTCGAGTAGCTTCATCGGTCAATGTGCCGACACGGCGCGCTGAGGCCACGACCTGACGGGCGCATGCAGACCCACACTGGTTCCTGCCGCCTCGGGGCTCACATGTCGTAGTACATGCAGAACTCGTAAGGGTGGGGCCGGAGGTTGATCGGCTTGACCTCGTTCTCGCGCTTGTAGCTGATCCACGTGCTGATGACGTCCTCGGTGAACACGTCGCCGCGGAGGAGGAACTCGTTGTCGGCCTCGAGGGCGTCGAGCGCCTCGCCGAGGGAGCCGGGGGTCTTCGGCACCTGGGCGAGCTCCTCGGGCTCGAGGTCGTAGATGTTCTTGTCGAGCGGGTCGCCGGGGTGGATCTTGTTTTGGATCCCGTCGATGCAGGCCATCGTGAGCGCGCTGAAGGCCAGGTAGCCGTTGCTCGACGGGTCGGGGCAGCGGAACTCGATCCGCTTCGCCTTGGGGCTCGGCGAGTACATCGGGATGCGGCACGCGGCCGAGCGGTTCCGCTGGCTGTAGGCCAGGTTGACGGGGGCCTCGTAGCCGGGGACCAGCCGCTTGTAGCTGTTGGTCGTGGGGTTGGTGAACGCGAGCAGCGCGGGGGCGTGCTTGAGGATGCCGCCGATAGCGAACAGCGCCTCGTCGGACAGGCCCGCGTAGCCCGAGCCGGCGAAGAGCGGCTGGTCGCCCTTCCAGAACGAGATGTGCGTGTGCATGCCGGAGCCGTTGTCGCTGAACAGCGGCTTGGGCATGAACGTCACGGTCTTTCCGTGGCGGAACGCGACGTTCTTGATGATGTACTTGAACAGGCAGAGGTCGTCGCCCATCGACACGAGGTCGTCGAACTTCAGGTCGATCTCGCTCTGGCCCGCGGTGGCGACCTCGTGGTGCTGGCACTCCACGTCGAGGCCGCACTCGATCATCAACTGCATCATCTCGTTGCGGATGTCCATCATCTGGTCCGCGGGCGGGCAGGGGAAATAGCCCTCCTTGTGACGCAGCTTGTGGCCGAGGTTGGGGCCCTCGTCGGTCCCGCGGTTCCACTCGGCCTCGATCGAGTCGATCGCGTAGAACCCGTGCGACGGCGTGTGGTCGAAGCGCACGTCGTCGAAGATGAAGAACTCGGCCTCGGGGCCGATGTAGACCGTGTCCGCGATGCCCGTCGACTTCAGGTAGTTGACCGCCTTGCGCGCGACGTTGCGCGGGTCGCGGGTGTAGTCCTCGCGGGTGATCGGGTCCTGCACGTTGCAGATCATGCAGATCGTCGGCAGCTTGGTGAACGGGTCGACGAACGTCGTCTCGGGGACGGGCAGCAAGAGCATGTCGCTCTCGTTGATCGCTTGCCACCCGCGGATGCTCGAACCGTCGAAGCCGAGCCCGTCCTCGAACACGCCCTCGTCGAGCTTGCCGGCCGGGATCGTGAAGTGCTGCCACACGCCCGGGAAGTCCATGAAACGGAAGTCGACGGCCTTGATGTCCTTCTCGCGGATCATGGCGAGAACTTCTTGTGGGGTCATCTATGGAGTCCCTGGGCTGAGAGGAGGAAAGCTAGAGGACGCTCAACGCGGTCGGACCGCCTCGCCGCTTTGGCGACTCGGCCCCCGCCGGCAAGACGCCCTTTCGAGCCGTTCGTGCGGACGGGTTTCTCGGCCGGTCGGATTGCGGGGGGCGCCGAGCGAGCGTCGCACCCCCTAGGCGGGCCAGCGCAAGGTACCGCTGCGGGAGGAGAGGGGGAAGGGTTTGCTCGCGTCGAGGAGCGGGCAGGTGATTGGCGGCGGTCGGCGCAAGAACTAGGCGCCCGGCGCCCAAGGGGCGCGCGAGCGGGCCCCAATTAACGGCAGAATGGGCCGGTGGTATATTTTTTGCTAGCTGCTGCGGCCCGGTAAAAGTGCGCCGAGATCAGCCGACCTGCTCGGCCTGCGGCCACCGTCCTTCCCCTCTCCCTTGTTCGTGATCGGCGCCGCGGCGAGCGACGCCCGCCCTTCCAAACCGGCCAACAGTTTTCCCCTTCTGGAACCTTCTGGCTGTCGGCCCCGGCGGCGGCGCCCCCCCCCCGTTTCCGAGCCCGATCACGGACCCATCGATTAAGGCGAAGCACAGCGTGAGCATCGAATTCAACACCCCCGCCAACGGAACTTCTACCCGCAATGCGGCCATCGCCGGAGCGCTCGGCTACCGGTCGCCGGGCAACCTGGAGTTCAAGACCTCCACGCCCGAGACGGTGTTCGGCGAAAACGTGTTCAGCAAGTCGGTGATGAAGAAGCGGCTGCCCAAGGGCATCTACAAGTCGCTGATGCAGACGATCGACGCGGGCGAGCGGATCGACCCGACGGTGGCCGACGTGGTCGCGTCGGCGATGAAGGACTGGGCCGTCGAGAAGGGCGCCACGCACTACACGCACGTCTTCTACCCGCTGACGGGCGGCACGGCCGAGAAGCACGACAGCTTCATGGCCCCCACCGGCGACGGCGGCACCCTGGCCGAATTCAGCGGCAAGGAACTTTGCCAGGGCGAGCCCGACGGCTCGAGCTTCCCGACCGGCGGCATCCGCCAGACGCACGAGGCCCGCGGCTACACGATCTGGGACGTCACCAGCCCGGCCTACATCCTCGAGAACTCCAACGGCACCACGCTCTGCATCCCCACGGCCTTCGTGTCGTGGACCGGCGAGGCGCTCGACAAGAAGACCCCCGTGCTGCGCAGCATGCGGGCGCTGGACCAGCAGGCCCAGCGGCTGCTCAAGCTGTTCGGGCACGACGCGAAGGCGTTCGTCGCGTCGACGGCCGGCCCGGAGCAAGAGTACTTCCTGGTCGACAAGGGCTTCTTCTACGCGCGGCCCGACCTGCTGACCGCCGGCCGCACGCTGTTCGGCGCGCCGGCGCCCAAGGGGCAGGAGTTCGACGACCACTACTTCGGGGCCATCCCGGACCGCGTGCTGTCGTTCATGTTCGAGGTGGAGCGCGAGCTGTACCGCCTGGGCGTGCCGATCAAGACGCGGCACAACGAGGTGGCCCCCGGCCAGTACGAGGTCGCGCCGATCTTCGAGACCGCGAACGTGGCCACCGACCACCAGCAGCTCATCATGCTGGTGCTGAAGAAGGTCGCGAAGAAGTACGGCATGGAGTGCCTCACGCACGAGAAGCCGTTCGCCGGCCTCAACGGCAGCGGCAAGCACGTGAACTGGTCGCTGGGCTCCAGCGCGCACGGCAACCTGCTCGACCCGGGCGACACGCCGCACGAGAACGCGCAGTTCCTGGTGTTCTGCGCGGCGGTGATCCGCGCGGTGTACAAGCACCAGGGGTTGCTGCGGGCGGTGGTCGCGTCGGCGGGCAACGACCACCGGCTCGGCGCGAACGAGGCGCCCCCGGCGATCATCTCGATCTTCTTGGGGTCGCAGCTGGCCGACGTGTTCGAGCAGGTCAAGGTCGGCGGCGCCAAGACCTCCCTGCCGAAGGGCAAGCTCGAGGTGGGCGTCGACACGCTGCCGCCGCTCGACAAGGACGCCGGCGACCGCAACCGCACCAGCCCGTTCGCGTTCACCGGCAACCGGTTCGAGTTCCGCGCGGTGGGGTCGAACTTCTCGATCGCCGGGCC
The DNA here is from genome assembly GCF_040219535.1 of Botrimarina sp. NCBI lineage: Bacteria > Pseudomonadati > Planctomycetota > Planctomycetia > Pirellulales > Lacipirellulaceae > Botrimarina > Botrimarina sp. The sequence continues at coordinate 152,453 of NZ_JAVJSH010000012.1, read as the reverse complement.
GCTGGTGGCGATGAACACGATCGTCGCCGAGTCGATCGACTACTGCGCGACGAAGCTCGAGGAGGCGACCAAGGGCGACTCGTCGAAGCTGCACGGCGCCGTGCAGCAGTTGCTCACGGAGATCATCAACGAGTGCGGCGCGATCATCTTCAACGGCGACGGCTACTCCGAGGAGTGGCACGCGGAGGCCGAGAAGCGTGGCCTGCTCAACCTGAAGACCACGCCGGACGCGCTGGGGCAGATCCTCGACCCGGCGGTCAAGGAGATGTTCGGCAAGTACAGCGTGCTCAGCGAGCGCGAGCTAGAGAGCCGCTACGAGACCTACGTCGAGCAGTACTGCATGACGGTGCGGGTCGAGGCCAACCTCACCAAGAAGATGGCCCGCACGATGATCTTCCCGGCCGCCATCCGCTACCAGAAGGAACTGGCGACCACGTGCGCCAACCTCAAGGCGGTCGGCTACGAGTTCGACACCGACACGCTCGACAAGGTCACCGGGCTGGTCAAGTCGTTGCAGGACTCGATCAACGAGCTGGCCGCGGCGTCGGCCGACGACTGCGACGACATGAAGGTCTGCGTCGAAAAGGTCTTGCCGGCGATGCTCAAGGTCCGCGGCTACGCCGACGAGCTCGAGGCGATCGTCGCCGACGACCTGTGGCCGCTGCCGACCTACCAAGAGATGCTGTTCATCAAGTGACCCCGGGGTCGCCAAGCATCGACTCACGCCCGCGGCCGAGCGACCTTGTCGCTCGGCCGCGTTTCTTGTTTGGTCAGTGGATCTCAGACGGAAAATCGGCAGCGATTGCCGACCGCTCGAGCTGCCCTTGCGCGGAAAAGAACTTCATCCGACCGTCTTTGTCGCAAACCCAGACCTCTTCCGCACCGGCTGCGAAGTAGAGCTGCTGCTTCTCCTCCATCTCCAACCACGAATTGGAAGGGGAGAGCACCTCCACACAAATCTCGGGTGCAGAGGGCAACGGAGTCTGCTCGCCGTGCTTTTCGTAGAACCCCTGAGAATGCCAAGCAACGTCGGGAACTTTAACCCCACGCGTTGTCTGCACAGAGCATTCAACGACAACACGGCCCATCGGGAGCAGGCCGACAAGACCGGCGGATACCTGGCCCTGGAAATAGCCGTGTCGGTAGTTCGCAGGGCTCATCACGATGTTCCCGTAGCGATCCTGTTCGATCTTGAACGGCAGGTCCCGCAGGTAGGGGTTGTCGACGATTTCGGACCAGTCCACGGAGGCGAACTCTCGGCGACGGAGGGAGTTAATCGATTTGCTTCGGAAAGGTCGGCGCAGCCAATGAGCTTGCCACCACGCCGTCGGGTGTGCGGAACTCCATAGCGCCCGTGTCGTCGCAGATCCAAACCTCTTCGGCGCCGGCGTCGAAGTAGAGTTGCGACTTTAGAGTGATCTCGGCCCTCGAGTTCGAAGGCGAGAGCACCTCGACACAGATCGCCGGCGCCGACGCGAACGGGGTGCTCATCCGGTTGGCGGCGATGAACGCGTTGTCGGCCCAAGCCACGTCGGGCGATTTGACCCCTTCGGGCGTGGCGACCGAGCACTCGGTCAACGACTTCCCTTCGGGCTTCAGCTTCCGGAGCAAGTAGGCGATCTCGGCCTGGAGTTCGGCATGGCGGTTTGAAGCGGGGCTCATGACGATATTCCCGTAGCGGTCCTGCTCGATCTTGAACGGCAGGTCCGCGAGGTACGGGTTATCGACGATCTCCGACCAGTCCATCGGCTGGCTCCCGCGGGTTGGGGTTCTTCCCGAGTATACCCTCGCCGCGGGGCCCCGACCCAAGTTGCCCCGCCGGGCGGGGGGCGTCACACTAGAGGGCCGCCGCCCCTCTTGCCCCCCGTATCGCCCGGCCGCTCGTATGAGCCAACGCCAGCTCAGCTTCATGCCGACCAAGGCGACCTTCCAGTTGGGAGAACGCCTGGGGGCGGGCACGGTCGGCGTGGTCTACCGGGCCACCAGCCCCGACCTGCCGCACCCCGTGGCCGTCAAGGTGCTCAACCCGGCGGTCTCCGGCGACCGCGCGATCGTCGACCGCTTCGAGCGCGAGATCGTCGTGATGGAGCGGCTCAGCCACCCGCACATCGTCCGCAACTACGGCGGCGGGCAGATCGACGGGCAGCTCTTCTACGCGATGCAACTGCTCACCCACGGCTCGCTCAAGGAGCGGCTGCAACGCGGCCCGCTCGACTGGCCGCAGGCGTGTGCGTACGCGGTGCAGGTCGCGTCGGCGCTGCAGCACGCTCACAACCACGGGATCGTGCACCGCGACCTGAAGCCGAGCAACCTGTTCTTCGACGGCAAGGGCAACGTGATCCTCGGCGACTTCGGCATCGCCCGCGACATGCACGCCAAGGCGGACATCACCCACCAGGGGATCACCGTCGGCACGTTCAGCTACATGTCGCCGGAGCAGATCACGGCCGACTCCCGCATCGACGGCAAGGCGGACCTCTACTCGCTCGGCTGCGTGATGTTCGAGATGCTCACCGGCCGCCCCCCCTACCAGGGCGCCACGTTCGCGCAGGTCTGGGACCAACACCTCAACGCCGACCCGCCCAGCGTGCGCGCTTTCCAGACCGAGTCGGGCGTGTCGGTCACGTGCCCCGAGTGGCTCGACGAGCTGATCCGCAAGCTGCTCGCCAAACGGGCCGGCGACCGCCCGTTCAACGCCCGCGCGGTCGAGGGCGTGCTGCTGCAGCACCTGCTCGACGAGTTCGGCGAGGAGCAGGCCCGGAAGCTCACGCAGGCCGACCCGCTCATGCGCGTCCCGGTCGGCGAGCCCCCGTCGCGTGGCTGGGTGCTGTGGGTTGTGCTAGCGGCGATCGTTGGCGGGTTGGCGTTTGTCGCTGCGCAGGGCGGCTGACGCGTTCGCCGGCCAAGGGTGCGTCGATCGCCGGCCTTGGGAGGAGCTGAGTGATGCAACCGCAGACAGCAGACACCGACGCGGCCGGCCGGATTTGGCTCGACGAGACCATCACCACCTGGCGGCGGAACAAGGAGCACGCCGACGCGGCGATCGCGCAGCTCGACGAGGCGCAGCTCCGCCGGTCGCTCGACCCGGAGGTGAACTCGGTCGCGGTCGTGATGAAGCACGTGGCCGGCAACCTGCGTTCGCGTTGGGTCGACTTCCTCACCAGCGACGGCGAAAAGCCCGACCGCCGGCGCGATAGCGAGTTCGTCGACGATTACCCCGACCGCGATGCGATGATCGCCGACTGGGAGGACGGCTGGCGGGTGCTCTTCGACGAGCTGGCGAAGCTCCGGCCCGACGACGCGCTCCGCCAGGTCGAGATCCGCGGCGCGAAGCTCCCGGTCCCCGCGGCGATCCTGCGCTCGATCTGCCACTGCTCCTACCACATCGGCCAGGTCGTCCAGACGGCGCGGGTTGTCGCCGGCGACCGGTGGAGCACGCTGACGATCCCGAGGGGGCAGTCGGAGGAATACAACCGGGCACGGTGGGGGCGGGGTTAAGGCGTCCGCCAGTCCTCGACACGCAGGCCGCCGACTCGATGGAAGTGTGAATCGGTTGTCACGAGCGTCAAGTCACGGGCCAATGCGATCGAGGCAATCATGAGGTCGTTCGGACCGATGCGCTCGCCCCTGAGTTCTAACGAATGCCGGATCGCGGCGTAGACCTCAGCGGCGGCGTCATCGAACGGGAACGATTCGCACGCCGAAAGCGCCTTTTCGACGACCTCCACACGCCGGTCTCGCCGCTTGTATTTTCGCGCACCGTGAAGCAGTTCGGCTCGAACGACGGAACAAACAGCGATCTGCTCACGCTTTGAGCCACGCAAGCGGTCCGCGATCGCGATGTCCTGCCCTTTGAAGACGAGTATCCAGGTGCAGGTATCGACCAAGTAACGCATCACCACACCGCCGGCGGGTCCAGCGGCAGTTCTTCAGATGGGTCGAATGGGTCGTCTGACAAGGCGCCGACGATCGAATCGAAGTAACCTGTCGGCCATCCATTGGCGTCTTCTCCGGCAGTCGCCCCGTTCGGCTGGGCGTGCTCGGCGGCCTCAGCGACCGCGTCGCGAACGGTCTGTTCCAGGCGCGCGGCCGCGGCGGCGTCCAGGCGGCTCAGGGCTTCATCGAGTTGTTTGGCGACTGCATGCATGCTGGCGACCGTGTCGTCGGGTGGTGCGAACACCAGGATTATAGCCTGAGCCGTGCGGCCCGCCTAAGCTTCGCTTCACGGGGCAGCACAACTGTCCTAGAATGCTCGGTTCGCCTGAGCCCGCCCCCCCTCCGACGCGCCGCGGCTGCCCCAGCCGCCCCGCCTGTCTATGCCCGCCTCTGACATCGAGATCCGCGGCGCCCGCGAGCACAACTTGCGTGGCGTCGATGTGACGCTGCCGCGCAACCAGCTGATCTGTCTGACCGGCGTGTCCGGCAGCGGCAAGAGCTCGCTCGCGTTCGACACCCTCTTCGCCGAGGGCCAGCGGCGCTACGTCGAGAGCCTGTCGACGTTCGCGCGACAGTTCCTCGGGCAGATGCCCAAGCCGGACGTGGACCATATCTCGGGCCTCAGCCCGTCGATCTCGATTGCGCAAAAGCAGTCCGGCACGAACCCGCGATCGACCGTCGGCACGATCACCGAGATCTACGATTTCTTGCGCGTGCTCTATGCGCGGGTCGGTCAGGGACACTGCCCCAATTGCGGCGAGCCGATCGCCGCGCAGAGCCGCGAGCAGATCCTCGGCCGCATCTTGCTGCTGGAGCCGAAAACCAAGTTCATGGTGCTCGCCCCCGTGGCGCGGCAGCAAAAAGGCGAGCACCGCGACTTGTTCGAGGAGCTGCTCAAGAAGGGCTTCGTGCGCGCGCGGGTCGACGGCGCGGTTTACGAGCTGGCCACCCCGCCGCAACTCGACCGCCAGCGTCGGCACGACATCGAGGTGGTTGTCGACCGTCTGGTGGCCGGCCCCTCGATCCGCGCGCGGCTCAGCGAGGCGGTCGAGACCGCGCTGCGTGTCGGCGGCGGGACGCTCGTCGTCGCGACCGAGGCCGCAACCGAAGCGCCGGCCGAGCCCGACGCGCCCCCCCCGGCGGGCAAGAAGAAGCGGACGCGTGTCGGCGTGAGGCCGGGGGACCTCGTGCTCTCGGCCGATTTCGCCTGCGTGCCCTGCGGCCTGTCGTTCGACCCGCCCACGCCGCAGCTGTTCAGCTTCAACAGCCCGCAGGGCATGTGCCTGACCTGCGACGGCCTCGGCGAGATGTACACGTTCGACCCCGAGGCCCTGGTCGAAGACCCGACCAAGAGCTTCGCCGGCGGGGCGCTGGCTTTCGTCGACCGGTGGCGCGACCTGGGCCGCTGGAAGCGGCACATCTACCAGGGCGTGGCGGACACCATGCAGCGCAAGCTCGGCCTCGCCGAGGGAGTGCTGCTCGAAACGCCCTGGCAAGAGATGGTCGACGAATGGAAGGACCTGTGGCTGTGGGGGACCGGCGAAGAGCACATCACCTTCACCTGGAAGACCGGCCGCGCGACGCAGAAGTACGGCGGCCACTTCGACGGGATCATCCCCGAGCTGCTCGAGAAGTACCGCACGTCGCAGAGCCAGATGCAGATCCGGCAGCTCGAAAAGTACATGCGGGTCATGGACTGCCCGGACTGCGAGGGCCGGCGGCTCAACCCGCAGGCCTCCAGCGTGCGCCTCACCTCGTCCAATGCGCGGTTCGCTGACGGCGCGGCCGAGAAGACCCTGCCGGAGGTGTGCGGCCTCGCGATCGACGACGCGGCGGAGTTCTTCCAGGGGCTGGTGCTCAGCGCGTCGCAGCAGCTGATCGCGAAGGAAGTGCTCAAGGAGGTCCGGGGCCGGCTCGGATTCCTGACCGACGTCGGCCTCGGCTACCTGTCGCTCGACCGCACCGCGCCGACGCTCTCCGGCGGCGAGACCCAACGCATCCGCCTTGCCGGCCAGGTCGGCTGTGGCTTGGTTGGCGTGACCTACGTGCTCGACGAGCCGTCGATCGGCCTGCACCCGCGCGACAACTCCCGCCTGATCGACACCCTCAAGCGCCTGCGTGACCTCGGCAACACGGTGGTCGTCGTCGAGCACGACGAGGACACCATGCGCGCGGCGGACCTGCTGATCGACTTCGGCCCCGGCCCGGGCGTGAAGGGGGGCGAGGTCGTGGCCGTAGGCCCGGCCGACGTGGTCGCCAAGGAAGAGCGCAGCCAGACCGGCGCGTTCCTCGGCGGCCGGCGTGAGATCGCGGTGCCGCGGACGAGGAGGCTTCAGGCGTCGGACCTCGGGCTCCGGGAGGGCGACAGCGGCACAAGCCCCGAAGCCCGAAGCCAGAAGCCCGGGGCGCCGACGCTGCGCATCGTCGGCGCGCGGCACAACAACCTGAAGGGCGTCACGGTCGAGATCCCGCTCGGCGCGTTCGTGTGCGTGACCGGCGTGTCGGGCTCGGGCAAGTCGTCGCTCGTCAACGACATCCTGATGGAGTCGCTCCGCCGCGACCTGATGAAGGGCAAGGGCGAGCCGGGCGAGCACGACCGGATCGAGGGCGTCGAGCACCTGGACAAGGTGATCGCCATCGACCAGTCGCCGATCGGCCGCACGCCGCGCTCCAACCCCGGCACCTACATCAAGGTGTTCGACGACATCCGCGCCCTGTACGCGCAGCTGCCCGAGTCGAAGCGGCGCGGCTACAAGCCCGGGCGGTTCAGCTTCAACGTGGCCGGCGGCCGCTGCGAGGCGTGCGACGGCAACGGCGCCAACAAGCTCGAGATGGACTTCCTGGCCGACGTGTGGGTCACCTGCCAGGTCTGCTCCGGCAAACGCTTCAACCGCGAGACCCTCCAGGTCGAGTACAAGGGCGCGTCGATCGCCGACGCCCTGGAGATGGACATCGTGCAGGCGCTGGCCCACTTCGAAGCGATCCCGCAGATCCACCACAAGCTCACCACGCTGCACGACGTGGGCCTCGACTACCTAAAGCTCGGCCAGCCCTCGCCGACGCTCTCCGGCGGCGAGGCCCAGCGGATCAAGCTCGCCAAGGAGCTCGTTAAGAAATCGACCGGCAAGACGCTCTATGTGCTCGACGAGCCGACCACCGGCCTGCACTTCGCCGACATCGACATGCTGCTAGCGGTGCTGCACAACTTCGTCGATCAGGGCAACACCGTGCTGGTCGTCGAGCACAACCTCGACGTGGTCAAGACGGCCGACTGGGTCGTCGACATCGGCCCCGAGGGGGGCGCCGGCGGGGGCCAGGTGGTCGCCGTCGGGACCCCCGAGCAAGTCTGCCAGCTCTTTGGAGCCGATCCCCCGGCGTCGGTCGTGGGCGAGAAGCGCAAGCGGGCGCAGGACAACGGCGCCGCCGGATCGCCCGTGTTGCGCTCCCACACCGCCGAGGCCTTGGCCCCCTTGCTCAACGGCAAGGCGTCCAACCGATCGACAAAAAAGCCTGCCAGGCGGGCGGCCCGCGAGGTCAAAGCGATCGAGGTGCGCGGCGCCTCGCAGCACAACCTGCGCGCGGTCGACGCGAAGCTGCCGCGCGACCAGATGACCGTGTTCTGTGGCCCCAGCGGCTCCGGCAAGTCGTCGCTCGCGATGGACACGATCTACGCCGAGGGCCAGCGCCGGTACGTGGAGTCGCTCGGCAGCTACGCGCGGCAGTTCGTCGGCCAGTTGCAGAAGCCGGCCGTGGAGCACGTGGAGGGCCTTTCGCCGGCGATCGCGATCGAGCAACGCACCGTGGGCCACACGCCGCGTTCGACGGTCGGCACCGTGACCGAGGTTTACGACTACTTCCGCGTGCTGTTCGCGCGGCTGGGCGACCCCTACTGCCCCGACTGCGAGGCGCCGATCGGCACCCAGACCGCCGACGACGTGACCGACAAGGTCATGGCCGAGCCCGAGGGGACCAAGCTGCAACTGATGGCGCCGCTGGAGCTCGGCGCGGGCGACACGTACGCCGACCTGTTCGCCGGCCTGCTGGCCAGGGGCTACCGCCGCGTTTGGGTCGACGGCCAGACCCACGAGCTCGAGGACCCGCCCAGGATCGACCGCCGGCGGCGCCACGACGTGGCGGTCGTGGCCGACAGGGTGACGGTGCAGGCGTCCAGCCGGCGGCGCATCGCCGAGGCGGTCGAGGCCGCGCTCGGCCTGGGCCACGGCGTGATGATCGCCGTGTACCCCGACCCCGAGAAACCGGAGAACCGCTGGCGGTTCCGCGTGCACAGCCAGCACCTGTCTTGCGAGGCGTGCGGCCGCGCGTTCGACCCCCTCACGCCCCACAACTTCTCGTTCAACAGCTCGCTCGGGTGGTGCCCCGCCTGCGAGGGCCTCGGCACGCAGACCGGCGCGAACCCGGCCGCGCTGTTGCGCGACGAAGAGTTCACGCTCGCCCAGGGGGCGCTGCTGTTGTGGCCCTCGCTGAACAACGACACGGCCAGGGCGATGCTCGCCGCGTTGGCCGAGCAAGCCGACATCCCGCTGGGCGTTCCCTATCGCAAGCTCAGCGCGCGGCAGCGCCGGACCTTGCTGTACGGGACGGGGGAAGCGTGGATCTCTGTCGGCGAGCCCCCGGCCTCAACCGGCGGTGCGAAACAAAAGGCGCCGACCGCTGCGCCGGCCGTCTCGCGATTGAGATTCCAATTCAAAGGGCTGTACCCGGCGCTCGAAGAGGCATCGCGTCTGTCGCCGCGCTTGCGGGCGGCGCTCGAGCACCTGGTCGACGAGATCGAGTGCAGCGAGTGCGGGGGCAGCCGCTTGCGCGACGACGCGTCGGCCGTTCGGTTCCGCGGCCTGACGATCGAGCAGATCGTTCGTTCGCCGCTCGGCGAGCTCCGCGGCACGGTCGCGTCGTGGGAGCTCGACACGCGCGAGAAGAAGATCGCCGGCGAGATCGTCCGCGAGATCAAGAACCGGCTGACGTTCCTCATCGACGTGGGCCTGGAGTACCTCACCCTCGGCCGGCAGGCGCCGAGCCTCTCCGGCGGGGAGTCGCAGCGGATCCGCCTGGCGAGCCAAGTCGGCAGCGGCCTGGTCGGCGTGCTGTACGTGCTCGACGAGCCCACCATCGGCCTGCACCCGCGCGACAACGCGCGGCTGATTGCGGCGCTGCACAAGCTGCGCGACCTGGGCAACACGCTGCTGGTCGTCGAGCACGACAAGGAAGTTGTCGCCGCCGCGGACCGGATCCTGGACTTCGGGCCGGCCGCCGGCGCAGGGGGCGGGCGGGTGGTGGCCGAGGGATCGCCCGAGCAGGTCTCCAAGAAGCGGAAGAGCGTCACGGGCCCCTACCTGTCGGGTAAGAAGTCGATCCCGGTGCCGACCAACCGGAGGCTGTCGATTGCGGAGTGTGGATTGCGGATTGCGGAATCCGGCGGGTCCGACCCGAACCAGAGGCAATCCGCACTCCGCAATCCCAAATCCGCATTCGATTCGCTCCGCGTGGTCGGCGCGCGGCACAACAACCTCAAGAACATCACCGTCGATTTCCCGCTCGGCGCGCTGACGGCCGTGACCGGCGTGTCGGGGTCGGGCAAGTCGTCGCTCGTCAACGAGGTCCTCTACAACCAGCTCGCCCGCACGCTGCACCGCGCGGGCACGACCGCCGGCGCGCACGACCGGATCGAGGGGGTGGAGCACATCAACAAGGTGATCCGCGTCGATCAGTCGGCGCTGGGCAACTCGCCGATGTCCAACCCGGCCACCTACACCGGCGTGTTCGACCTGATCCGCCAGTTGTTCGCCCAGCTCCCCGAGGCGAAGCTCCGCGGCTACCCCGCGCGGCGGTTCAGCTTCAACGTGCCCGGCGGCCGCTGCGAGGAGTGCGAGGGGGCGGGGCAGCGGTGCGTGGAGATGCACTTCTTGCCCGACGTGTGGGTCGAGTGCGAGACCTGCCGCGGCAAGCGCTACAACCCCGAGACGCTCGCCGTGAGGTACCGCGACAGGTCGATCGCCGACGTGCTCGAGATGAGCTGCGCCGACGCGCTCGCCCTCTTCCAGAACATCCCGAAGATCCGCCGCACGCTGCAGACGCTGTGCGACGTGGGCCTCGACTACCCGAGCCTCGGCCAGCCCGCGCCGACCCTCTCCGGCGGCGAGGCGCAGCGTGTCAAGCTGGCCGCCGAGCTGGCCCGTCCCGACACCGGTCAGACGCTCTACCTGCTGGACGAGCCGACCACCGGCCTGCACTTCGACGACCTCGTGAAGCTGCTCGACGTGCTCCACCGATTGGTCGACCTGGGCAACACGGTGGTCGTGATCGAGCACAACCTCGATGTCATCAAGCAGTGCGACTGGGTGATCGACATCGGCCCCGAAGCGGGCAAGCACGGGGGGCTGGTCGTCGGCGCCGGGACCCCGGAAGAGATCGCAGCGTTAGCCTCAGAGAAGCCCACGGCCGGCGAGCCCAAGACGCGGGCCGGGGGCTCGCCGTCGCACACCGCAGAAGCGCTGCGGCCGGTCCTCGCCGCGGGCCCCCACAAGAAGCGCCGGCTCTACCGGCCCGACGACGACTCCCACGACGACGACGTCGACCTCGACGACTTCGGCGCCGACGTGGCCATGCCCTGGGAGTCCGACGGGCGGCGGTGGCACACACGCGACCGCGTCACACGCGACGGGGCGCCGTGCCGCTGGGATGGGAAGATCGTCGAAGAAGTGGAGCGCCGCATCCAAGAGCTCGGCGACTTCGCCCCCACCAACTGGAACAACCGGTCGATCGTCGAGGTCACCGGGCACAAGAAGTCCGACGGCTGGTTCTTCCACGCGCTGACCGGCGAGCGCTGGCTCGTGCGGCTCAAGTTCCGCACGTCCAAGCGAACCTTCAACCGCGACACCCTCTCCGCCGAGCTCGACCTGCCGCCGCTCGACGACCTCGACGACATCGAGGCCTACGGCGCCGGGCCCCGCGTGAAGTGCAAGAACCTCCGCGGCCCCTGGCAAGAGGTGCAGATCGCGGCGCACACGTTGAGAGAGATCGACAAGCCCGAGTTTTGGGCGATGGTCGAGCGGGCCGTCGAGGGGTTCCAGAAGTTCGTCACCCGCGAAGAAAAGAAACCCGAGGACCACATGCCCTGGAAGGTGCTCGGGCAGAAGTGGCACCTGGCGCGCAAGGGCTTCTCGCCCGGCAAGAAGGTGAAGTGGCAGCCGGAGCTGCTCGAGGAGCTGCTCGAGCTGGTCGCCGAAGCGGCGCCCGATGGCGAGTTCCTATGGAACAACAAGGTGCTCGTGCACCGCATGGTCCCGGGGCAGAGCGACCCGTGGGCGACGATCGTCACGAAGCGCGCCGAGAACGTCGAGCTCGCCCTCAACGGCCCCAAGGGCGCGGTGCAGCTCGGGCAGTTCGTTGACCTGGCGGAGGACTGCGAGCTCGACACCCGCCGCGAGGACCGCGACACCGTACGCCTGCGGTTCGACTCCCAAGACGCGCTCTCTCAAAGCGACCTGCCCGACTTCGTGCGGCGCCACCTGGAGGTGAGCGTGGCGGGCGCCGGGGCGTGAGCCGCGCGTCGGGTGGGGCGCCCGATCCGGTCAGGCGCCCCGGTCAGGCGCCGGAGCCGGCTTTGTCGGCCTCGCGCCGCGGGGCCGCTGCGGCTTTTTCTTGTTGGACGGGGCCCTCCGCCGCGCGCTTGATCCCCCGCAGCATGCCGCTGAACACGAAGTGGTGCGCGGGCAGCACCGCGTACCAGTACGCGAGGCCGAACAGCCCCTTGGGCCAGTAGCGGGCGGTCATGCGGAGGTGCGACTCCCGTTCGCCGACCGGATCGATCTCGAACTCGAGCCGCGCCGTGCCGGGCACCTTCATTTCGGCGTGGAGCTTGAGGCTCGTCGGCCTCTCCACCCCAACGACGCGCCAGAAGTCGAGCGCTTCGCCGTACTCGATCTCCTCGGGGTGGCGGCGGCCGCGTCGCAGGCCCGGCCCGCCGACGAGTTGGTCCATCCACCCGCGTAGCCGCCAGAGCGACTCGCCCCAGTACCAACCGTGCCCGCCGCCGACGCGGCAGACCGCGCGGAAGACCTCGTCCGGCGTGGCGTCGATACGGATGTCTCGCTCGTCGCGGAACTCCTTCCCACCCGCCCACGACGGGTCGCCCGGCATCGTGCCGGCCACGGCCCAGTGGGTTGGCACCTGCTCCGAACGCGTGCGGGTCACGGCCCGCCCGATCGCCTCGCGCACGCCGAGCGCGTCGTGCGGCATCAGGCGCTGGGCCGTGTCGTCGGTCACCACAACGCGGTTCCGCAGCCCGTCGGACAGGGGCCGCGCGATCCGGTAGGTGACGGGCGTCACGAGGCTGATCCACGCGGAGCTCAGTCGCGGCGTGAGCACCGGCACGGTCACGATCCACCGCTTGCCGAGCCCCAGCACCTGGGCGGCGGTCTGCATCAGCTCGCGGTAGGTGACCACGTCGGGCCCGCCGATCTCGATCACCCGGCCGGCGGTTTCTGGCGTGGTGAGCGCTTCGCGCAGCCAGTAGAGCACATCGACGATCGCAATCGGCTGGCACTCGGTCGCGACCCAACGAGGCGTGATCATCACCGGCAGCCGGTTGACCAAGTAGCGGAGGATCTCGAACGAGGCCGAGCCCGACCCGATAATGATCGCCGCCCGAAAGGCGGTCACCGGCACGCCGGTTGAACCGAGCACCTCCTCTACCTCGCGCCGCGAGCGGAGGTGCTCGCTGAGGCCGTCCTCCTCGGTGCCAAGGCCGCCCAGGTAGAGGATCCGTCCGACGCCCGCCTCGGCGGCGGCTTGGGCGAAGTTGCTCGCCAGGCGGCGGTCGCGCTCCGCGTAGTCGTCGCCGGCCGACTCCATCGAGTGAACGAGATAATAAGCGGCCTCGCACCCTCGCAGGCACGACGCCAGGTCGCCTGGCTCAGACAGGTCGCTCTTCACCACCTCGACGCCCGGCTCGCTCCGCCAAGGACGGTTGTCGAGCTTCTTCGGCTCGCGGACCAAGCACCTCAGGTGGTAACCCTGCTCCAGGAGCATCGGCGCAAGCCTGCCGCCCACGTAACCGGTGGCGCCGGTCAGCGCGATCGTCTTCGGCGACTGGCTTGTCGCGGGGGGGCTCATGCCGTCGGAAGACTCACAGGGCGCGCTCAGGTAGGAGGGCGTTGCCGGGGAAGGAAGGGCCGCAGGAGCGCGTGCGGCCGGGGCGCCGCGGCGAGGCGGACGGACTCGCCGATATGCAGCTCAGCCGAGAGCCCCAGTCCGGCCACCAGCCCCGTCCCGCGCCCCGCGACGGCAGACAGAGCACGGCGCAGCCGCCACGCGGTCCAGGCAGACCCCACCCGAATGTGGAGAACCGTTCCGTCGCCGACGAATACCACCGGCCGGCCATCGACAACGGCGTCGACGCGGCCGGCGAGCGTCAGTTTGGGGCCGAACCGTTCGCGTTGTCTTGCGTGCGGATCTTCATGGCGCCCTTGAGCCGCCACTGAGCGTGCTCCGCGTCGCCGCCGACGCCACTCGGCACGCTGACCTGAAGGTCGTCGAACTCGTAGGTGATCTCGGCGCCGCGGCCGGTCAGGCGGTCGTAGAGACTAATCGCCAGCTCGGGCCAATTGGTAGTGTGTTCGGCGGTCGCCATGGGAGTGCTCTCAGGTTGGGGTAGGGAGAATTCTGCAAAGACAAAGGGCGTCAAGAGTAGCGTAGGGAGGCCACGGCAAGCGGCAAATCGGCTGGCCCTCGGCGGCGCGGCTTGGTTGCCGGGTTGGCGTGTTGGTCGCCCGCCGCTCGGCGAGCAGCTTGCCGCGCGATGAGCTATCATCTCCCGCGTGTCATCGAACGATGCGTCACCCGCCGGTCTGCTCGCCGCCGATGTCGGAAACACCCGGGTCAAACTCGGCTGGTTTCCCTCAGCGGCGGCGGGGTGCGTGGCCGAAGCGCTCGCTTCCCCGCTTCCAATTTCCGTGCCGCGCCTGCCCGAACCGGCCGCCATTTTCTCTCAGGCGCCTGCGGACCTCGCCGACAGCCTCTTGGCGGAGTGGCTCGACGGGCTGGGCTTCGTCGAGCGGCCCCGTGTGGCGCTGGCCAGCGTGAGCGGGCCCGCGGAACAACTCTTGTCGGATCGGTTGCAACAACAGCGGTTCGCGATCGAGCGGGTAGCCAGCGAAACGGCGCCCATCGCTCTGGGAGTCGACGAGCCCAGCCGGATCGGCGTCGACCGCGTGATGGCCGCCGTCGCGGCGAATCGGCTCCGCCGGGCGGACACGCCCGCGATCGTTGTCGATGTGGGCACGGCCATCACGGTCGACCTCATCTCGGCCACGGGCACGCTCGAAGGGGGCGCGATCTTGCCGGGGCCCACCACCGCGGGAAGAGCCCTGGCCGACACCGCCGACCGCCTGCCGGACGTGCTGTTCGGCGAACTCGACTACGCCCCCGACGCGGTCGGCCGCTCGACCATACCCGCCATCGAGGCCGGCCTCTTCTGGGGCGCGGTGGGCGCGATCCGCGAGCTGATCGCCCGGCAACGGGATCGGCTCACCGCCGCGCCACAAGTTTTTCTCACCGGCGGAGCGGCGCCGTCCGTTGCGAGGCTCATCGGCGGGCCCGACCTGAGCGTTCGCTACGTGCCGCACTTGACGCTCTCGGGCATCGCGGTCGCGGCGGGGCACGACCGCCGATGACCGGGGTGCGTGTGCTCACGCCGAGCGGACGCGCGGCGATCGCTGTCGTCGAAGTCGTCGGGCCCGAAGCGTGCCACCTCGTGGACCGGTGCTTCGCCCCGGCCAGCCGCAGGGCGGTCGCCGACACGGCGATCGACGCGGTGGCGTTCGGGCGGTGGCTGCCCGAGCGTTCCGACCCCTCAGAAGCCGAAGCAGCCGGCGAAGAGATCGTCGTGGTGCGGACCGCGGAGGACCGTGTCGAGGTCCACTGCCACGGCGGCCCTACCGCGTCGGCGGCCATCGTCGGCGACCTCGCCCAAGCCGGCGCGGAGCCGGCCGCCGACGCGCCGCCCAGCACCTTGGGCGAAGAGGCCCACCGCCTGCTTCGTGAGGCGCCGACCGAGCGTGTCGCCGGCGTGCTGCTAGACCAAGCGGCCGGCGCGCTCGTGGGGGCGGTAGAGTCGCTGCTGCGGTGGGTCGAAGCCGGCGACTGGGCCGGCGCACGCGCGGCGATCGACAGGTTGCTCGCGACCGAGCGTATCGGCACGCGCCTGCTAGAGCCTTGGCGGGTGGTGCTGGCGGGCGAGCCGAACGTCGGCAAGAGCAGCCTGATCAACGCGCTGGTCGGTTACCAGCGAGCGATCGTTTACGACCTGCCTGGCACCACCCGCGACGTGGTGACCGCCGCGACCGCGATCCGTGGCTGGCCCGTCACGCTGGCCGACACGGCCGGCATCCGCGACACGCAAGAGCCGCTCGAAGCGGCCGGCGCCACGATGGCGCGGCGCGCCGTCGCGGAGGCGGACGTTGTCGTGCTGGTCGGCGAAGCGGCGCACTACCGCGCGCCCGACGCGGAACTCCGCCGCGATGCGATCGCCGCCGCGGCGGCGGCCAACGCGGTTGTGCTGCGGGTCGCCAACAAGGCCGACCTCTGCCCGCCGTCCGAGGCCGGGCAGGGGGTCATCGCCACGTCGGCCCGCGACGGCTTCGGCATCGCAGCGCTGATCGACGCCGTCGCGCAATCGATCGAGCCAGAGCCGCTGGCGCCCGGAGCGCCGGTTGTCTTCCGCGCGTGGCAGGCGCAGCGGCTGCGGGCGGCCCGTGCGGCCGCTGACCTGCGCGACGCGCGACGCGCCGCGGCGGAGTTGCAAGCGCTGCTGGCGCCCGGTTCGGTCGCAACGATTGGCGAAAGTTGAGGGCCTCGCGGCGCCGAAGCGAGAGAACGGAGCGCCGTTTTCTCGACGCTCCGACGATCCGCCCGTCACGGCCGAGGACTCCTATGCCACGCCTGATCGCTGCCGCCCTGTGCCTGGCCGCCGCGCCGGCCGCGCTCGCCCAGTACCCCGGCGCCGCGGGGCAGCCCGGCCGACCCCAGACCGCCATGGCCGCCCTCGGCCAGACGAACTTGTTGAACCGCCAGCCGATGGCGCGGCAGGCGGCCTACCGGGTCGCCGCACGAAGCGGCGCAGCGCCGGTCGCGCAGGGCAAGCCTTTCTCGGCGGTCAGCTCGTCGCCGACGGTGAGCCCGTACTTGAACCTGTTCCGGAGCGAGGACGACCGGGCCGCGCCGAACTACTACACGTTCGTGCAGCCCCAGATCCAGCAGAACGAGATGGCCCAGCAGCAGCGGATGCAGCTCGACCGCTTGCAGCGGCAGGTCCAACAGGCCTCGTACAACCGCCCGACGGTCCCCTCGACCGGCCCCGCGCGCTACGGCGACACGGGTCGCTGGTACAGCGGGTGGCAGCGGTAGGCCGCGGGCGTCGGCGTCAGAACAGCTCGATGCTTTTGACGGCGGGGCCGGCGACCTCGATCGCCGCCGCCAGGCAACGCCCGGCCGCTTCGATCAGTTGCTCGGGGCAGAACGTCCGCGACACCTGCGTCACGCCCGCGACGCCCACGTTGATCACCGCGCCGGACTCTCGAGCGGCGTCGGTCGCCAGGCCTGACCAGACGCGGTGCGCGTCGTGGCGGTCGAGCCCCGGCATGTGCACGCCGCTGCTTGCGGTGTTAAGCGCGGTCCAGGCGGCGGCGTTCAGGTCGTCGGCCCAGTGCGCCCCGGCGAGCCAGCTCCGCAGCCAAGCGATGCTCGGGCGGCCATCGTCGGCGGCAACCGACACGCACACCAACGCCAGAGACAACGGCCGCCGCTCTTGGCGGCACCGACGAACCGCGAGCTCCGCGTGCCGCGACAGTCGCTGTAGCGCGTCGGAGGGAAACTGCTCGGCGCGATGGGGAGCCCGCGGGCCTTCCGCGCCGGAGTGCGCCGGTCGCGCCGCAACCGGCGGCGGATCGACGAGGAGGAAGTCCCGCACGGCGGCCGACAAGCGTTGTGTCTCGTTGAGCAGGTCTTCGCTCACCCGGTCATCACCGAGATCGGGCTCGGCGGGCGGGGCGTCGTTGAGCAACCCGATAGCGGCCTCGTCCGACGCCGCGGCCAACCGCCGCTGGGCTTCGCCGAGCGTGCGTTCGTAGGCTGCTTGGTCGGGGATTTCCACAGCGAGCGCGTCGGCCATCTGCCGCACGCGGCTCAGGAGCGACGCGAGCAGGTCGTTCACCGACCGGGACGAGAGCCCGCACCAACGGCTGCCCCACCGAAGCAGCGGGTCGAGCGCAAGCAGCTCGCGGTCAACCAAAAGCCGAGCCGCACGCGACGCCAGCCACAGCGACTGGGCCAAGCAGGCGGCGTCGCCCCGGAGGCGATCGAGTGTCGCCGGGTCGCTCGACTGCAGTTCGATCGCGTCGGAGAAGCATTCTGGCAGCCCCCACCGACGCAGCAGCGCCGCCGAGAGCTGCCGGTGATCGAACCCGAGCGCTTCGAGCTCGGCCGGTTCCGCCGCCAGCCGACCCCGATCGGGCCGGCCCGACTGGGTCGCCGCCAACAGCCCGGCGTACGGCTCGCCCAATTGGCCCAGCAGCGCCAGGCGGCCAACGCCCTGCATCAAGCCCGCGACCAAGGCCTCGTCGCCAAGCCGGCCCCAACGCGTTTCGGCGAGCGCTCGGGCGGCGCCGGCGGTTGTCAGCGTGCCGCTCCAGTACCGACGCAGTTCATCTGCGCGGAGGCCCTCGAACAGCTTATCGGGCAGCGCGAAGCCCAGGACCAACAGCTTCAGCGGCCGCACGCCCAGCAACGCGACCGCTTGCGGCAGCGAGGTCACCTTGGCTGGCAACCCATACAAAGAGCTGTTGACCACCCTGAGCAGCTTCGACGCGAGGGCCGGGTCGCTCTGGAGGCACTCGCACAGGGCCTGCGCGTCGACCGTCGGCTCGTCCGTCAGCCGCATCACCTCGAGCGCCACGGTGGGCAGCGAGTAGAGCCGATCCGAGCGGGCGAGGATCGCCTCGAGCGTCGTAGCGGCGGTCGGTGGCATCGGCGGGGGAGCGGGATCGGGGCGGACAAGGCGGCGGGTCCGACAAACCTAGGTCACGCCCCGCGCCAGCGGCGCCGGCGCCGTCCGCACAACCGCTACGGCCTCGCCCGTCGGTTCGTGTTGGGGCCGGCCGGCCGACCCGGTTAGACTGCCGCACCCCAACACAAACCCCTGCCAGAGAGGCTCGCAAGGATGCGACCCCGTGCGGATTACCTCGCCCGACTGCTGCTCGGACTGCTCTGCGCGCCCGCGGGCGCCGGCGCGGCGGCCGGCTCGCTAGACGACGTGCTCGCCGGCGAGGGGTCGCTCCGCGACGTGGACTTCGTCGACGCGAGCCGCGGCGTGGCCGTCGGCGACCGGGGGCTGATCCTCCACACCGACGACGGCGGACGAACCTGGCGGCGCGCGGCGCCCTGCACCGATTCGCGGCTCGACGCGGCGTCGTTCGTCGACGAGCAGCACGTGTGGGCCGTCGGTGGAACGCTGCGCGCTTACACGCACGAGTCGCGCGGCGTGGTCGCCGCGTCGGACAACGGCGGCCGCGATTGGCGTGTCGTGAGCGCGGCTCCGGCGCCCCGCTTGCGCACGCTGAGGATGTTCGACTTGCGACACGGTGTGGCCGCCGGCGACTCGACGCCCGCCGCCCCGTCCGGCGTGTGGGCCACCGACGACGGCGGCCAGACTTGGCGCCCGCTCGCGGGCGAGGCGGCCTCTGATTGGCTCGCAGGCGACTTCCTCCGCGACCCGCTGGGCGAGGCCGCCGGCGTGGTCGCCGGCCTGCGCGGGGCGATCGCCGGCGTGGCCGGCATGCGTACGACACCCTCGGTCGCGTCCGGCGGCCGGCGCGGCGGGTACGCGGTCGCTCTGGGCGATTCGTTGCGCGGCTGGCTCGTTGGCGACGGCGGCATGGTCCGCACCACAGCCGACGGCGGCGTCAGCTGGGCGGCGCCGCCCCGTGACCCGCCGGTCGCGCTCGGCGAGTGGTTCAACTGGCGTGCGGTCGCTTGCCGCGGCGATCGCGTGTGGGTGGCCGGTTCACCGGGCTCGATCTTGCTCCACACCGCCGACAGCGGCCAGACCTGGACGGCCTCGCCGACGGGCGTCACCACGCCGATCACGGCGATCGATTTCGTCGACGAACGGCGCGGCTGGGCCGTGGGGGAGTTCGGCGTGATCCTCGCAACCAGCGACGGGGGGATGTCGTGGACAACCCAGCGCGCCGCGCCACGCCGCGCCGCGTTGATGGTCGTCGCCGCCGGGCCGGAAGACCTCCCCGCCGAGGCGCTGGCTTCGGCCGCGGCCGCGGGCGGCTACCGCACGGCGATCGCCCTGCCGCTGCTCCCCGAGTCGCCCGGCGCCGCGGCGGACGAGGCCTCCCGCGCGGCGCTGGCCGGCGAGCAGCTCGGCGCCGACGCCCTCGCCGCCGGTTGGTCCACCCCGCTTCGCCCCGCCGACCGAACGCTCCGGCGCGACCGGCTCCTCGAGCGGCTCGACCGGCTCACCGACTCGCAGGCCGCGGAGCTGCTCGCCGGCGAGTTGCAGCTCGCGCTGCTGGCCTACCGCCCCGACGTGGTCGTGGTCGCTGGCGATGGGGGCGCCGCGGAGCTGCTCGCCGAGGCCACGCTCACCGCGGCCGATCGGGCCACGAAGACCCCGCCCGCGGCCGCTCGCCTGCCGCCTTGGACCACTCGCCGAGTGGCGCGGATCGCCGCTGCGGCCCCCGCGGGTCTGGAGTCGACGGTCCATCGGCTGCCCACCGGCGACTTCCTGCCGTCGCTGGGGGCCACGCCCTCGGGCTGGCGCCACGACGCGCGGGGCCTGCTCGCGGACGACTACGCCGCCGCGCCGGCCGCGTTCCATTGGTGGACCGTCGCCGGCGACACGCCCCCGTCGGCGGCCAGCGACCTGCTGAGCGGGATCAACCTGGATCGCGGCGGACCCGCCCGCCGCGCCGCGGCTGTGGCCCCGACGGAGCGGCTCGACCAGCTCCGCCGCGTGGCCCAGAAACGCCGCAACATGGAGCGCCTGCTCGCCACCACCGCCGGCGACCCGGCGTGGGCTGGGCAGGTCATGAACCTGACCGGCGGGCTCGACGCGGAATCTGGCGCGCAGCTTTTGAGGCAGCTCGCCGACGGCTACCGCGAAGCGGGCCAACTCGAACAAGCCGCCGAGACGCTCTACCTGCTCGCGCGGAGGTACCCCGAGTCGCCGCTGGCGGACGCGGCCCTTGTTTGGTTGACGCAGCATTACGCGTCGGGCGAACGCCGCCACGCGGCCACCCAGAGCCAGAGCGTCGAGCTGCGGTCGCAGCCGAGCACGCTCCTGAGCGTCGACCCCGCGTCGGTCGCGCCGCCGGCGCCCGACAAGTCGGGGGTCGCCTCGGGCGAAGAGCGGCTGGAGCGTGCGGCCCAGCTGCTGGAGTACCTGCGCCAAGCCCGCCCCGCGTTGCACGCGCGACCGGTCCTCCGCTTCACCGAGGCCGCGGTAGCGCGCGACCGCGGCTTCGCGGCCGACGCCGACCGCATCGCGTTGTTGCTGTCGAAGCGGCAGATCGGCGAGCCTTGGCGCCGGGCGGCCGAGGCCGAGCGGTGGCTCGCCGACCCCGAGGGCCTGCCTCCCGAGAAGCCCCTCGCCGCCTGCCGCTACACGCCCCGGCGGCCGCTGCTCGACGGCGCGCTCGACGAGCCCGCTTGGCGCGGCGCCGAGGCGATCCGTGTCACCGACCCACGCAGCGGCGAACCGGCCGCGACGGTCCGCTTCTTGCGCGACGAGGCGTTCTTGTTCCTCGCCATCGAGGCCCCCGGCGCCGCGCCGCCTGAGGACGATCCCTCCCAGCCGCGCCCGCGCGACGCCGACCTCGCCGAGCGAGACCGCTTGTCGATCCGGATCGACGTGGACCGCGACTACGCGACGGCCTACGAGCTGGCTATCGACAGCCGCGGCTGGACGCACGACGCCCTCTGGGGCGACCCGCACTGGCGGCCGAGCTGGTGGGTCGCCGCCGCGTCGGACGCAGCCTGCTGGCGTGCCGAGGCCGCGATCCCGCTGTCGGAGCTCGTTCCCGCCGACCGCATCGAGCGGGCGGCATGGGCCGTGTCGCTGCGGCGGTTGCGGCCGGCCGAAGCCGCGGCCGGGTGGCCCGCTGGGGAGGCCGCCGACGGCTCGCCGGACGCGTACGGCCTGCTGTTGCTGGATTGAACCGGCACACCGGCTGGTCCGCCGCTGGATCGGGCGGGCCGGGACGGCCGATCAGCCTTCGGAGCCCTTCCACCCGGTTTGCCGAGTCGCTACGCTACGGGGCTCGCGATCCGAACGCGCCCCTGCGCGGGGCCGATCGCCCCGGAGGGCGAGCCGAAGCGCCCCGCACGGAGAGACCCCGATGCCAAAGCAAAAGACCCACAAAGCCAGCAAGAAGCGGTTCCGCCTGACCGCGAGCGGCAAGGCCAAGCACCGCATGAGCGGCACGAGCCACCTCGCCGCGCGGATGAGCCAGAAGCGCAAGCGCCAGCTCCGCGGCACGACCGTGACGACCGACAACAACTCGAAGAAGATCGCCGAAGTGCTGGCGGGAAACAGCTACTGAGTCAGGCGGGAGGCCGGAGACGGGAGGCCGGAGGGTCCAAAGAGCGATTCCCTCCGGTCTCCCGCCTCCGGCCTTCGGCCTCTTCGCCCCAAGCCGATCGGGCGTCAGAACAGCGGGTAAGCCCCCCACCGGGGCGCCGCGGCCTGGATCGCGCAACAACCTGGAGTTCCGACCGATGCGGACCACCGGCGGCGCAGCGCGCCACAAGAAGAACAAGCGGATCCTCAAGCAAGCCAAGGGCAACCGCGGCGGACGCGGCAACCTGCTCCGCACCGTCAAGGAGACGAACCTCCGCTCCGGCGTGTACTCGTTCCGCGACCGCAAGGTCCGCGCGCGCGAGTTCCGCAAGCTGTGGATCACCCGGCTGAACGCCGCCTGCCGCCAGCGCGGCCGCCGCTACAGCGAGTTCATCCACGCGCTCAACACGCTGGGCATCGAGCTCGACCGCAAGTCGCTCTCCGAGATGGCCATCCACGACGAGGCCGCCTTCGACGTGGTCTTCGCCAAGTGCGAGGAGTTCATGAAGGACCAGGACTCGAAGCGCCAGAGCCGCGAAGCCGAAGAGAAGAAGGCCCGCGAAAAGGCCGCAGCGCCTGCCTGAGCCGTGGCCCTCAAGGACTTCCTCGCCGAGCTCGACACGCTCGAGTCCGACGCCCGCGCGGCGCTGGGCTCGGCCGCCGACGCCGGCGCGCTCGAGGCGGCCCGCGTCGAGTACCTCGGCGCGAAAGCGGGCCGCCTCAAGGCGATCCAGAAGGGGATGGGCGCGGTCGACAAGGCCGACAAGCCCGCCGCCGGCCAGCGGCTGAACGCCGTGAAGCAGGCGGTCGAGGCCGCGCTAGAGGACGCGCAAGCGAAGCTCAACTCGGGCGCCGTGAAGTCCGCCGCGCCGGCCATCGACGCCACCCGCCCCGGCCGCCCCGTGCGCCGCGGCCGGCTCCACCCGATCACGCAGACGATCGAGCGGATGAAGGAGATCATGGGCCGGCTCGGCTTCACGGCCGTCGAGGGGCCCGAGATCGAGGACGACTGGCACAACTTCGTCGCGCTGAACATCCCGGAGATCCACCCGGCGCGCGACCCGCTCGACAACTTCTATTTGTCGGTCGCGAGCGGGCAGCAGGCAGAGGGCAGCGGGCAGCAAGAATCTCAAGCGGCGCTGGGGCCCGACGGAAAGCCGTTGCTCTTGCGGAGCCAGACCTCCACGGTGCAGATCCGCACCATGGAAACGACGCCGCCGCCGGTGCGGATCGTTTCGCTAGGGCGCGTGTACCGGCCCGACACGGCCGACGCCACGCACTACCCGATGTTCCACCAGATGGAGGGCCTCTGCGTCGCGCCGGGCGTGACGATGGCCGACCTGAAGGGCGTGCTGCAGATGTTCTGGCAGTCGTACTTCGGGCTGGAAGGCGAAGAGCATGTCGACGTGCGATTCCGGCCGAGCTTCTTCCCGTTCACCGAGCCGAGCGTCGAGTGCGACATCTGGCACGACGGGCGTTGGATGGAGATCGGCGGCGCCGGCATGGTCGACCCGAACGTGCTCCGCGCGGTCGGCTACGACCCGGAAGAAGTCACCGGCTTCGCGTTCGGCCTGGGCATCGAAAGGATCTGCATGCGGCAGCACGGGATCACGGACATCCGGGACCTGTACGCGAACGACGTGCGTTTCTTGGCTCAGTTCTAGAGACTCACCGCGGAGGCGCGGAGGACACGGAGCAGACTGTGGCGACGATCGAACTGACGGCAGACGAGTCACTCGTTCTTTTCGATTTCTTGCCACAATACGCTACCGACCACGAGCCGCTTGAGGTTCGTCACATGGCCGGTCAAATCGTGCTCTGGGACATGTGCTGCCTACTAGTGAAGCAATTGGTCAAGCCCATCGATTCGATTTACCAGTCATTGCTTGAAGCGGCTAGAAAGCAAGTTAGCGGCGAGCACACGGAGTAAAACCTCCGCGTCCTCCGCGCCTCCGCGGTGAATTTATGATCGTCAGCACCGACTGGCTCGCCGATTACGTCAAACTCCCCGAGTCGCTCGACGAGCTGACCGAGCGGCTCACGCTCACGGGGCTCAACCTCGAAGGGGTCGAGCCGATCGGCGGTGACACGGCCGTTGACCTCGAAGTCACCAGCAACCGGCCCGATTGCCTCGGGCACATCGGCGTCGCGCGCGAGGTCGCGGTCCTGTGGGGCCAGGAGCTAAAGAAACCCGAGCCGCGTCCGTCAGGAAGCGACCGAGCGGTTTCTGAGCAAACCGCCGTCGAAATCACCTGCCCGGAGCTCTGCCCTCGCTACACCGCGCGATTGATCCGCGGCGTGAAGATCGGCCCCAGCCCGGAGTGGCTGCAGAAGCGGCTCACTACTCTCGGGATCGCCGTCATCAACAACGTGGTCGACGCGACCAACTACGTGATGATGGAGATCGGCCAGCCGCTGCACGCGTTCGACTTCGCCAAGCTGAAGGGCGGCCGGATCGTCGTCCGCCGGGCGCGGCCGGGCGAGCCGTTCCAGGCGATCAACCACAAGGAGTACACGCTGTCGGGCGACGAGGTCGTCATCGCCGACGCCGAGCGCCCCGTCGCGATGGGGGGCGTCATGGGGGGCGCCGACTCGGAGGTCAGCGACTCGACGGTCGACGTGCTCATCGAGTCGGCCGACTTCGCGCCGCTCGCGATCCGCAGCGCCGCTCGGCGGCACGTGCTGCACAGCCCCAGCAGCTACCGCTTCGAGCGTGGCGTCGACCCCGAGGGGATCGACTGGGCCAGCCGCCGCTGCTGCGAGCTGATCCTCGAAACGGCCGGCGGCGAGCTGCAAGAGGGCGTGGTCGACGTGAAGTCGTCTGCCTGGGTCGAGCCGGCCGACCGCCGCTTCGACCAGGGGCGCGACCACATCAAGCTCCGCTACCCGCAGATTGCGCGCGTGCTGGGCATCGACATCCCCGATGACACGGTCCGTAAGATCCTCACCGACCTCGGCTGCGAGGAGACCCACAACTGCGACCACTGCGTCAAAGTCGTCCCGCCGACTTGGCGGAGCGACCTGACACGCGAGTGCGACCTGATCGAAGAAGTCGCCCGCATCCACGGGTACGACAAGATCCCGACCGAGACCACGCTGCCGATCGTCATGTCGGCCAAGCGAAGAGACGATCATGTCGTCGAGCAGGTCCGTACGCTGCTGGTCGGCGCCGGCTTCGACGAGGCCTACACCCTCAGCGCCGTGGAGCCCGACCTGGCCGACGCGTTCTCCCCCTGGTCGAACCAGCCGGACGTGGCGGGCGAGCTGGCGACCGGCACGGCCGTGCTGCGTCGCGCGAACCGGCTGCGGCAGAGCGTCGTGCCGAGCTTGCTCGCGTGCCGCCGCACGAACGAGACGCTCTCCAACCCGGTCGTCGAGCTGTTCGAGATCGCCAAGGTCTACCTGCCGCGCGAGGGCCAACTGCCGATCGAGAAACGCGTGCTCGCGCTCACCTCCGGCGGCGGTCTGCTCGAGCTCAAGGGCGTGGTCGAAGAACTGGCCCGCGCGATCGCGCCGTCGAAGGAACTCTCGGTCACCGAAGCCCGCGGCGAGCTGCTCGACCCGTCGCGCTGCGCGGGCCTGCTGCTGGGCGGCGCGCCGCTCTGCCTGTTGGGCGAGTTGAGCGAGGCGGGCCGCGACCGCTTCGGCCTCCGCGGACCCGCCAGTGTCGCGGAGCTCGACCTGGAGCTCCTCATCGGCGGCGCCGAGCTGGTCCGCACCACGCGGCCGCTCTCGAGCTACCCGCCCGTCGCGCGGGACCTGAATATCGTTGTCAACGAGTCGGTCCCCTGGGTGTCGATCGAGTCGGTCGCGCGCTCCGCCGGCGGCGAGCTCGTCGAGCAGATCACCTTCGGCGACGACGCGTTCCGCGACCCAAAGCAGCTCGGCCAGGGCAAGAAGAGCGTCGTGTTCGGCGTGCAGCTCCGCTCGATGGAGGGAACGCTGACCGGCGAGCAGGCCGACGAGGTGATCAACCGGATCGTCGCGGCGCTCAAGTCGGAGCTGGGCGGCGAGCTTCGCGCTTAAGCCCTGACTGGGGACCGCCGGGCGCCGCCCCGCGAACGCCCACAGCGCAACCGAAGAAAGCCCGGAGGGCGGCAGCGCGTAGCCCCGGGGCGCCAGCCCCGGGTCGGCGGGCCGCGCGATAGGATGAGCCCCGGAGGGGCGACAGCGAGGTTAGCGTTGCGTTGCTGCCGCCCTCCGGGCTCTGGCGGAATCGATCGATGTTGAACGATGTCGGATTGAAATCGATTGCCGAACTATACGCCGACTCCCTCGAGCGCGGCGGCGATCGACCTGCGCTCGGCTGGCGCCAGGACGCCGGCCTGGAATGGCTTTCGTGGGCGGACATACAGAGGCAGGTCCGAGAGAGCGTGGCTCTTTGGGAACCTTGGCGGGGCATGGATTTCGCGTGGGATGAGAGCAAAGGCAGCTTGCTTCACCCTGTGATCGATGACATCGCGTTCCGCCTAATTGGAGTTACACGCACTCCCGAAGGCTTCGATCGAGGGATCGAGTTCGACGACCTCGCCACCATCGCCGAAACCGCCGGAACGTCTGGCGAGCCGCGCGGCGTGATGCTCACCGAAGAGAACCTCGCCTCGAACGCGATCGCCCTCAGCGAGGCCTCCGGCGGAGATGGCGACGAGCTGCGGCTCTCCTTCCTGCCGATGGAGCACCTCTACGCGCGCACGTGCGACCTCTACACGTGGATCGTGCGCGGGTCGCGGCTCGTGCTGGCCGATAGCCCGAAGACCGTGTTCCGCGACGCGAAGATCGTGCGGCCGACGGTCATCAACGGCGTGCCGTACTTCTTCCAGAAGGCGATCGACCTGGCGGAGGCCAACGGCGAGTCGCTCCGCTCGTTGCTCGGCGGCGAGATCAAGCGCTGCTACTGCGGCGGCGCGCCGCTGTCGCCGGCTGTTGAGCAGCGGTTTTTCGATGAGGGCGTGCCGCTCTTCACGGGCTACGGGCTCACGGAGGCCTCGCCCGTCGTGACCGTCAACACGCCGGCCGCGCACAAGCTCGGCACGGTCGGCCGGGCGTTGCCCGGTGTAGAAGTGCGGATCGCTGAGGATAGCGAGGTCCTCGTCCGCGGGCCGAACGTGATGCTCGGCTATTGGGACGACCCCGCGGCCACCGCCGACACGCTCCGCGACGGCTGGCTGCACACGGGCGACCTGGGCGAGCTCGACGCGGAGGGCTTCCTCACGATCACCGGCCGTAAGAAAGAGTTGATCGTGCTGTCGACCGGCAAGAACGTCGCGCCGTCGCGCGTGGAGGCGCTCTTGTGCGCCTCCCCGTGGATCGAGCAGGCGTGCGTCGTGGGCGACGGCGAAAAGGGCCTCCGCGCGCTAATCGTGCCCAGCCGCGAGCGCTTGCGCGCGGAGGTCCGCAAGCGTCGGTTGTGGGTCTTCTCGAAGCGCGGCGCGCTTGCGCACGCCGCGATCCGAGCGCTTTACCGGCAAGAGATCGACGAGCGTTTGGCCAACGCGGCGCCCCAGGAGCAGGTGCACGCGTTCACGCTCATCGGCCGCGGCTTCGACCGCGAGCGGGGGGAGATGACCGCCAAGCTGAGCCTCCGCCGGGAGACGATCTCTCAGCGGTTCGCGCGAGAGATCGCCGCCGCGCGGTGAGGCCTCAGTCGCGCAGCAGATTGAGGATCTCTTCCGCGGCGAAGCCGAGCGTGAGCCGCTGCGACGGCTCGCCTTGGGCGCGGCGCCAGCGGGAACGGGCGCGGCGGATGTAGTGCTGGCGGGTCTCGTTGAGCAAGCGGCGATCGACCGCGCCGGAGGCCTCGTGAAGCAAGCCGGCCGCCGCGTCGAGCGCGTCGGGGTCGCCCGCCAGGGCGGCGAACACCGCGTCGTCGAGCCGCTCGAGCCGCTCGAGCGAGTCGCGCGGGATCGCGCGGCCGTCGCGGCCGACCACCCGCGCGTTGGGCGAAGCCGCGCCGGGCTCGCGGCGCACGCGGGTGGGCGCGCTAGCGGGCAGCGGGATCGATCGGCGGCGTCGGTCGGCGGTGACCATGGGTCTTAGCTGAGAGAATCGGTGGGGCACGCAGAATCCGTCTAGCCGTTGCGGCAGACACCCGAGAGACAAGAGTAGGTCGCGATCGGGTTCGCGCGGGGCGCGCTGGTCGATTAGAAACCGCTCGGGTGGGGCTCCGCCCGGTTTAAGCGTCTTGGAGGGCGCCGTCGAATTCGTCGGCGACGGCGTTGAGCCGCGCGGCCAGTTCGTTGTTGACGGTCTGCGCCTGGAGCAGCTCCTCGGTGCGTTGTCGCAAAGTCTGTTCCAATGTCCGGACCCGTTCGCGGGAGAGCCGCAGGTCGTGCTCGAGCCGCTTCCGGCGTTCGGCGGCCGCTTCCAGGCGCTCTTCGGCTTCCCGCTGCGCGGCCTTCTCTGCTTCGTCGGCTTCGCTCAGCAGATCGGCGTACTCGTCGATCCGCCGCACGGCCTCCTCGAGCGGGTCGAGCAGGCTCTTGAACTGTTGGCCGTAGGTTTCTTCGAGCTCGCCCCAGCGGGTGACCAGCTCGCACAGCGGCTGCACCTCGGGCGCGTCGGCGTCGGCGCCTGTCATGCGGTCTCCGGAGAGGTTTGGCCAGACGAGAGAGGGTGTGCGAGCCGCTTGCGGCCGGACCCACCCGAAAGGTACGCCAGGAAGGAGCTCCGGGCCGGGGGAATCCCCGAAGCGGGCGCTAGACTCGACGCCGCGCGGCCAGCCTCGGCGGGTTACCCGGCTTGTGAGTCGGCCACCGAGCCGAAAGCCGGCGCAGCGGCCGAACGAGCCGACACGCGCTCTGCGGCGGCGGGGCGCCCCGAATTTGTGGGAGGGGTCTCCAGACCCCGACGACGCGTTGCACGCCGTTTACCGGCTGGACACACCGTGGATCGGGCCTGGCGGGCCCCCACAAGGAGAGGGCGCCTCCCAGAGGTTCGTCGGGCCCTACTGGTGGTGGTTGTCGACGTAGTTCTTGACGACGTCGCGCAGCTCCGGCTGGTCGCACTCGAAGCCCATCTCGTCGGCCTTGTCGAGGGTTTCTTGGCCGCTCATTCCTTGCTTGACCGCGATGTCCATCATCACCATCGCGCCGGCCCGCTTGCCGAGCTTGCAGTGGGCGAACACGGGCTTGGGCAGGTCGTCGAAGCGCTCGCGGAACTCGTCGATCGTCGCGGGGCCCATCGTCTGCATCGAGATCGGGCAGTGTAAGTAGGTGAGGCCGGCCTCTTCGACCAAGTCGCGCTCGGCGAACGGGGAGAGGGGCTGGTCGTCTTCGTTCTCGGTTCGGAAGTTGACGACCGAGCGGAACCCCTCGTCGGCGAGCTTAGCGATCTCTTCCTCGCTGGGCTGCGGCGCGACGGTGATCTCGTCGTTGATCTTCATGCGGCCTGGCATAGCGGGCCTCCTGCTTGGGGAGTGAAACGAGTAGCGTCGCCTTTGAGCTTGCAAACGGCGTACCGGGCCAGGGTCCGATCGACGCCTCCGGCCACGCTTCCTGACGAGGCGGGCAGGGCTGGGCAGGCTGTTGAATCATTAATGGCCTGCGTCGCCGCTGAGCGGCGCGAGCGTCACCGGGCCGCTGAGGCCGAGCGGGCGGACCGGCCAGGCCGACGCGTCGAAGGGGGCATAGTCGATCGTGACCAGGTTGATGTCTTCGAAGATCCGCCACGCGACGCCGCGGCGGTCGAGATCGCGGATCCGGTTCGCGGCGACGCCGGTCACCTCGACCTCGAGCAGGTTGCCCGCGGGCTTCAGCCCCGAGAGGGTCGCCTTGTGGGTCGGCCCGAGGAGGGTCGCCTGTCGCGCGCCGTTGAGGAGCACCCGCGCGCTGCCGTCGACCTCGCCCAGGTCCAGCAGGAAGCGGCTGCCGCCGGCTGGTTTGTCGAATCGGCAAGCGTACACGGCGGTCCCCGCGAACGCGTCGGCGGCCGGGTCGGCCGATTCGGTCCACGGCCGCGGCCGGTCGGTCTCGAACGCCGCGGGGAGCGAGGGTCCCCCTGCGATAAAATCGACCGACCACCCGGTCAGCTCGACCGGCGGGCCCGCCGCGTCGCGGTACGCCCACCCCGGCGCGGGGCTGGCTTCGCGCGCGAAGGTGACTAGCACGGTTTCGCCCGCCTCGAGCTGCAGCCGGACGCGTCGGCGGCCCGCGCCGGCGGGCTCCGCCGCGGCGACGCCGATCGCCCCGGACATCGGCTCCATCAGCACGAGTTGGCCCTCGCCGGCGCGGAGAGTGACGCGTCGGTCGATCGGCTCGCCGGTCTGGTTGGCGATGAGGTAGAGCGGCTGACCCTCGAGCCGCCGACGCAGGAAGTCGAAGCCGGCCTCGCGTAGCTCGGACTCGGCCGAGATGCCCGCCGCCCCGAGCAGCGGGCCCAGGTCACCACCGGTCGGCACGTGGGCGCGGAGTGTCTCTACGGCCGCAGCAAATCGATCTCGCTGGCTTTGCCACGAGGGCCCATCGAGCAGGGCCGCCATGCCCGGTAGGCTGCTCGGCGGATCGCCCCAAACAAGGATCGTCGCGCCCGACGCGGCCAGGTGGGCCAAACGCTCGGCTGTGTCCAGCGGCATCCGCTGGCACTTCGGGACGACGACCGCGGCGTAGCGGGCGCCCGGCGTGGCGATCCGGTCGCCGTCCCACTCGGCCCTCTCGAGCAACCGATCGGAGACATAGTCGAACCCGACGCCAAGCTCCGCGAGCCGCTCGGCCGCTTCGCCAAGCGGGCGGCCCTCCAGCCACTGGTCGGCGTCGTGCACGCGGAGCTCTTGACGCAGGCCATCGGGATTGTGACGCGCATCGGCGATCGGCCAGTAGAGCAGCACGTCCGCGTCGGGCTTGCTCTCCTGCAGCACCGACTGCAGCCGCGTGGTGTACCCGTTCAGCGTGGGCAGGTCTCGCCAGATCGGGTTCTGCGGGTTCAGCTGCGTCGAGGCGTAAAAGAGCCAACCGGGCCATCGGGCGTCGTCCGGCGAGTAGGCCGTGCCGTGGTAGACCACATGGTTCACACCGGCCAGCGCCTGCCGGTCGACGATCTGCTTGACCTGGCCGAGCGTCACGTTGAAGTGCTCGTCGAGCCACGTGGCGGTCTCGGACGACACCAGCCGCTTGCCGGTGACGTTCGCGGCCGAAGCGGCGAATTGCAGCATCCGCGGGTCGGCGTCGCCGCCGTACAGGCGGCCGAAGCTCTCGGTCTCGGGGATGTCGACCGCCGCGTAGAGGTCGAGCCAGTTCGCGGGCGATCCGTGCGACTGGTTGCGGGCGAGCATCCCGAGCCGGTGCGACCAATCGACCCACGCGCCGACGAGGTTCTCCAGCACGAGGTCGTCGAGCGTCAGCCGGTAGTCGTGCTTCACCCGCCCGACTCGGTCCGGATCGCCGACGCCGGCCAGCTCGGGCAAGTAATCTCGGAGCGAATACCCGCGGCGGCGCCGGAACTCGTCGAAGAACTCGGGCTGCCAGTCGCCGGCGTACTCGAACGAATCGTGGAACTGGGCCCGCACGCCCGACAGGTCGCCCGCTCTCGCGGCGAAGCGGTCGAGGAAGTCGGACACCGACCGGCGCGAGAAGGGGTTGATGTTCAGCCCCGCACCGCCCGGGCCGGGCCTTTTGACTCGGTCGCCCGACCAGCGCTGACCGGCCGCGACGACGAGCCATTCCCCCTCGGGCGCGTCCCACTCCAGGCGGCCGTTTTCGATTTTGTCGGTCAGGTCGATCCGCTCGCCCTCGTCCGATCGCGCCGCCGCGGCCTGGGGGGTCACGCCGCGCTGGAACTCGATCGCGACCGGCGCGGGGCCGGTCACACGGGCTTGTTCGAGGACCAGCCGGCGGTTGGCCAGCTCCATCGGCACGCCCGGGCCGCCCATCCGCCAGCCGGAACCCGCGGGCAGATCGACGCCCATGCCGAGCCGCTGAGCCTCGTCGATCGTGTGCCGCAGGGCCGCGCGCCACTCGGGCGACAGGTAGTCGCGGTTGGGGTGGGGCGCGCCCTGCACGCCGTAGATGCAGGTCACCTCGACGCCGCCCAGGCCGACGCGGTGGTACTCCTCGATTAGGCGCGACAGGTTCGCCTGGTCGACCGCCGAGCCGTGCCACCACCAGCGGGTCCACGGGCGCGACTCGGCGGTCGGCTCGGGCCACTCCACGGCGGGGGCCGTGGCGGCGAAGAGGCAAGCCAGCGCGACCGCCGCCGCTGTACGAAGGGGCTTCAGGGCCACGTCCACTCCGGGTCGATCGGTTGCGGGTCCGACGGAGGAGGGTAGATCGGCCTCTGCTGCACGTTGTCGATCATCCGCGGCGCGCCGTCGGGGTCGTTCGTTGTCGCCCAGAGCTCGTAGCCAGGGTTGGCCGCCCGGCGCCGCTACCGGAGGGCGGCGACGACGGGGAGCCGACGCGGGGAACTACCCCGCTAGCCCGTGGTTCGTTGTTCCGATTCTACTGCATCGCCCGCGACCCTAAAGTGCGCCGCTTTTTGCGCCGCCTCGGCGGCCCAAACTCGAAGAACGCTGCTATGGAAGTGCAATCCGGCGACCTGTACGACTACCCGAAGTACTACGACCTCGTGTTCGGCTCCGACTGGAAGGCGGAGCTCGACTTCTTGGAAGGGGGGTTCGCCGAGCACGCGCGGTTGCCGCACGTGCGGCGGTTGCTCGAACCCGCGTGCGGCACGGGGCGGCTGTTGTACCGCTTCGCGAAGATGGGGTACGACGCAGCCGGCAACGACCTGAACGAGAAGGCCGTCGCGTTCTGCAACGCGCGGCTGAAGCGCCACGGGCTGCGCGAGTCGGCCGTGGTGGGCGACATGAGCGACTTCCGCTTGGCGGACTTCAGGCCGGTCGAGGGGGGCCGGGGCGTGAAGCCGTTCGACGCGGCCTTCAACACGATCAACAGCTTCCGTCACCTGCCAAACGAAGCGGCCGCCGAGGCGCACCTGGCCTGCGTGGGCAGCGCGGTCCGCCCCGGCGGGGTCTACGTGCTGGGCCTGCACCTGACGCCCGCGCGTGGCGCGCCGGAGTCGGACGAGGAGTCGTGGTCGGCGCGGCGGGGCGAGCTGTCGGTGGTGTCGCACATGTGGAGCGAGGGGGTCGACCGCCGGCGTCGGGTTGAAACGGTTGGGATGAGTTTTGACGTCTACACGCCCACCCGCTCGTTCCGCTTGGTCAACCGGTCCGGTTTTCGGACTTACACGGCCCGCCAGATGGCCGATCTGATCGACAAGGCGGGGGTCTGGGAGGTCGCCGCCGTGTACGATTTCGCTTACGACCTCGACGCGCCCATCGAGATCGACGGCCGCACCGAGGACGTGGTCTACGTGCTGCGCCGGAAGCCCGCGGTGTAACAACCACGGATCGCAACATCGACACGGGAGGGGCTCGGACGCGGGCGCGTCGCCCGCTCCGCGGCAGGCTCCCCTGTGTCGGAGCGATCCGCGTAACCCATGGTCGCGCCAGCGAGAACCGCAACGCACCAGCACGACGATCGATTGAAGTGAGCGCCACCTTGCCAGCCGCCAGCGACCCTCCCGGAGCGTCCGGCGACACGGCCGACGGGCATGCGGGCGTGCAGGCGTGGAGCGTCTTCTGCGCGTGGGCGGCGGACGAGCTCGGCTTGGTGCTCAAGACCGAGGGCCCCGCTTACCTGCTCGAGGCGCCCCCCGCGGCCGACGACCCGGAGACCCCCCCGCCGCTGCGGCGGAGCTGGTTCCGGCGCCGCGGGGCCGAGGCGGCCCCCGGCGAGGAGGCGCTCCCCGAGCCGCCCCTGGTGACGACCGACGCGCACCGCCTCGTCGACGAGCTGCTGCGCCGGCTGCGCGAGCGGGGCGAGGTCACCCACGCGCGGCCCGAGCGGCAGCCCGAGGCCGTGCACGAGTTGTCGGCGCGGCTGTTCGACGCTTACGAGCTCGACGGCGAGGGCCGCGCGCACCTGGCCGGCTTCCACCTCGACGACACGCCACTGGTGCTGCTGGTGAGCGTCCTCGGCGACGCCACACCGGAAGTCCGGCTGCGTTACTACGACGAGCTCGGCGCGCCGCTCCCCTGGGACGAGGCCACGCCGCTGGGCCTCGACCGCCTGGCGCCGATCGGCGATGCCGCGCCGCGCCTGGACAACGGCCGCCGCGACCGGATGCTCGAGTCGGCCCACCGCGCGGCGCGCGAGGCGGGCGTCGCGCCAATCGACCTGGCGGCGATCGTGTGGGCGAAGCGGGCGTGGGGGCGGATCCGGTTCGACTTCGGCGACCAATCGGTCGACGCGGAGTTCGACGGCTGGGCCCGCACGCTGCGGGCGCCGAAGGTCGTCTGCCCGCTGACGGGCGTCGAGACCTATCACCTGGCGACCGTGCACGGGGGCAAGATCGCCGCGGCGGACCAGATCGCGGTCTGCGCGGTGACCGGCCACCGCCGAGTGCGGTCGGACCTGGAGGCCTGCGCCGCCACCGGCGAGCTGGCCGAGCCGGACGCGCTAGTGGAGTGCCCGGTCACGCTCCAGCGGGTGCTCCCTTCGCAGATCGACCGGTGCCGGCTGTGCGAGCAGCGTGTGAGCCGCCCCGCGTGCCCGGACAACGTGTGCCGCGCGTGCCGCGAAAAGTCGCGGGTGGGCGCGGACGACGAGCGGATCGTGCGGCTGCTCCAAGAGCACCCGGGACTCGCCGGGTGGGGCCACTGGCGGCTCTCGCAGACGCGCGACGTGCTCATCGTCGAGGCGTCGCGGCGGTTGCGGAACGTGCTGCTCGTGCTGCGCCGCGACACGCTCGAGCCGGTCCGCGCGATGGCGTCGCTGCGGGTCGCGTCGAGCTGGCGTCCCCTCTCCCCCGAGCAACAGCAGCGGCTGCTCCGATGACCGACCCCGCGACACGAAGCCTGTTGATCAACGCGCTGTCGGTCGGCACCGGCGGCGGCTACACCGTCGCGCGCGAGGTCGCCCGCCACATCGCGCTGGCGCGGCCGGGTTGGCGGGTCACGGTCGCCGCGATCCGCGACCACAAGCTGCAGTCGGAGTTCGACGCGGAGGCCTGGCCCGACAACGTCGAGCTGCTGTGGACCCCCGCGCGCAACGCCGACCCGCGTGTGCGCGCCCGCTACGAACGGACCGAGCTGGCCGAGGGGATCGGCGAGGCGGGCTACGACGCCGTTCTGCAGCTCAACGGCATGGTCATCCCGGGGCTGAGCGTGCCGACCTTCGCCCACTTCCAAGACCCGTTCCCCTACCGCCCCGAGGCGTGGACCACGTTCAAGGAGCGCGTGGCGGCTTGGCTGAAGCGCCGCGCTCACCGCCGCGCGCTCAAGACAGCCGCCGTGTGCGGGTGGACGAGCCGCTACCTCGAACAGCTGATCACCGCGCGCCTGGGAGTGCGGCCCAAAGAATCGATCGTGTTCTACAACGGCGTGCCGGACGAGTGGGTCGAGCGCGCCAGCGGCGAGCTGCCGGGCTGGTCGAGCCGGCCGATGACGATGGTCACCGTCAGCAACGTGTGGCCCTACAAGCGGCAGTCGCTGGTCATCGAAGCGCTGCCCAAGCTGCGCCACACGCCCGGCCTGGAGGGCCTCGAGTACCACATCCTCGGCGCGGGCCCGGACGACTACTTGCAAGAGCTGCGCGACCTGGCCACGCGGCTCGGCGTGGGCGACGCCGTGCACGTCGAGGGGCGTGTCAGCGACGCGCGGGTCGAAGAGGCCCTGGCCTCTGCGCGGGTGATGCCGCTGATGAGCCTGTGCGAGTCGTTCGGCATCCCGACCATCGAGGCGATGGCCTACGGCACGCCGGTGGTGGTGGCCGACTGCTGCGCGTTGCCGGAGGTCTGCGGCGACGGCGCCCTGGTCACGCCCGTCGACGACGCCGACGCCCTCGCCGACACCCTGCGCCGCGTGCTGACCGACGAGGGGCTCGTCGATCAGCTACGCAGCGCGGGGGCCGCAAGGGTCGCGCGTTTTCGGTGGCGAGAGATCGGCGCGCGGATGGCGGACACGCTCGACCGGGTGATCGGCGGCTGACGCCCACGCGCGTCAACTCTGCGGTTCGGCAGGGCGGCGCTCAGCGACTCGTGCCGCCGGCCCCGGCGCCGCCGGCCGCGCCCGTTCCACCGGAGGCCCCGCTAGTCCCGCCCGCTCCGCCGACGCCACTGGGCGAGGGAGAGCCGGGCCCGGTACCCGGCGCGGCGGGGTTCTGGCCGCCAGCGCCACGCCCGAGGCCGCCCTGGCCGGCCGCGCCGCGGTTCATCTGCCCCGCGTTGAGCGCGCCGCGGTACTGCTGCAAACGCGCCCGCTGCTGCGCCGACAGCGACGCGCCGCGCGACACCGCCGACTGCAACCGGCTGAACTCGTCGCTGCGGAGGCGCTGCATCGCCTGATTGAGTCGCTGGCCTTCGCCCCCGCCGAGAGCCCCCCCCGCGCCCGACAAGCGGTCCAGAGCGTTGAGGCGTCGCTGCTGGGCGGCGCTCAGGCCGCCGCCGCCGCGGGCCGCTTGCAGCCGCAGGTACTCCTGCTGCAGTTGGCTGAGCCGGCTGCCGCGCTCTCCCGACGGCGACGCGCCCGGCACGTTGTTGGCGCCCGAAGCCGTGCCGCCGCCGAACGTGCCGTCGGCCAAACCGTAGCTATCGTCGACATTGCCGGATTGGTCGACCACGCCGCGGCCGCCGGTCGGTTGGTTGGTCCCGAGGTTGCCGGCGCCGGTGCCCAGGGCGCCGTTGGCTGCGCCGACCCCGTACCCGAGGCCGCCGTAGCCCAAGCCGAGGCCGTAAACGCCGCCGAAGCCGCCGCCGTAGACCCTCGTGTCGAGGTCGTAAAAGCGCTGGCGTTCCGCTTCGGAAAGCTCGCCGGAAAGAGCCCTCTCTTGCAAGCGAATCAGCTCTTCTAACTCTTCGGTCTTCGCCGCTCGGATCGGGCCGCGTTGCGTCGCTTTCTCCGCCATCTCCTCGATGCGTGCCTCCTTCTGCCGCTCTTGGCCACGGTCCTGGAGCTCTTGCATCTCCTCGGGCGTGCGTCCGGCAGCGGCGATCGTGGTCTCGATGCGGCGGCCTTGCAGCCGGGCGGCTTGCTCCGAGTCGCGCGGCGCGGACGAGCCCTGTGGCGCGGACGGCCGGCGAGCCTCGTCGCGCGTCGACCGAGCGACGCGGTCGCGGTCCGCTTCGCGCTGCGCGGCGTTGGCTTCACGTTGGGCGATGCGGGGATCGGTCGGCTCAGCTTGGCCCTGCGGGTCTTGTTCTTGCTGGTCGCCGGGGGTCTCGGGGTCGGCGGCGGGTTGCCCGTCGGGCCGCAGCACGACGATCGGGATTTCATCGCCCTCGTAGGTCTCCTCGGCGACCTGCACCACGCCCTCGATGAACGTGGCGTAGTCCGTGTCGGACACGCCGGCGAACTTCATCAAGTAGTCGCCCTTGCGTACGCCTGCTTCCCA
This sequence comes from Botrimarina sp., assembly GCF_040219535.1. Lineage (NCBI taxonomy): Bacteria > Pseudomonadati > Planctomycetota > Planctomycetia > Pirellulales > Lacipirellulaceae > Botrimarina > Botrimarina sp. Next base: position 115,490 of record NZ_JAVJSH010000012.1, on the reverse strand, counting down.
AGCCGGGGAGGAGCGGAACACGTCGTCGATGTACGGGTGGTTGCTGTCCTTTTTGCGGAGCGTCATGCCGAGCACGCGGGTCACGTCCTCGGTAAGGGGGCCTTCGCCAGGCGGCTCGGCCGTCGGCGGCGCGAGCGTTTCGGCGCCGAGGGGGGGCCCAGCCGGGCGGGCGGTGGGATCCGCGGGGCCGCTGAGAGGAGGCGTTGGCTTGATCAGGTCGTCGAACCCGCTTGGGGTCGAACCTTCCAGCGGCCGCGGCTGAACGGCGGGCGGCCGATCTGGCTGCTGCGCGAACAACGACGGGCCCGTCGCGAGGAACAGTCCCGCGACCATGGTGAGGACAAGATGCGTCCGTCCGAATGACGGCAAGTGCTTTGCCAGCATGGAATTGCCTCTGTCTGCTGGGGTGGAAGAACCGTCGACCGCAAAAGCCGACGTCCCCCAAGAGACGCACAACGGGCGCCAAGGAGCCCCGCGCGATGGCCCGGCCGACTTTATAGCGGCGGAGCGCTGACTTATCGCCGCAAAGTGAAGTAGCCGGCGATCCCCAACATGGCCGCCACGGCTGCGGCGGCCAGCAACACCGTCTGCAAGATGCGGCTCTGCTGGATCTGTTGATTGAGCGCCTGATCGGCGGGAGATTCCGCCTTGCTGAGGCCTTGCTCGGCGAGCGGCTCGTAGATGAACGTCTGCATCCGCCAGAGGTCGGCCGGGGACATCTGGTCGATCTTCTGCTCGACGAACACCTGCCGCTGCTCGGGGCTGAACGGCTCGGGGGGCGCGGGTTCGTTGGCCGCCATCCATCCCGCGCCGGCCGCGAGCCCGGCCGCCACCACCAGTGCGCCGGTAAGCAGGCCCGCCCCGGCGTTCCAACCGCCGCCGCGCGCGGCCGGATCTTCCTCCGCCGGCGGCAGGCGACGCAGCTCGCCGAGGGTGGGCACGTCGAGCTCGGCGCCGCACGCGCCGCAGTGGGCGCGGCCGCCGGCTTGGCTCGGGCCGATCGGGACCGACGCGCCGCAGCGGCAGGGGAGGAGGTGTCGTGAGCTCAAGGCGAACGGCGGCGGGGGGGCGGTGACGGGTCGGCTCGATCGGCCGCCGGGCTTCGCCCAGCAGGCGAGGCGGGGGGCGCCGAAGTAAGAGCGACCGATTGTCGGGCCTTTCGACGCTGGCGCCAAGCTGCCTGGGGGGCGTGGCAAGGGGCCTTGTTTTCGGCCGCGAACCACTAGACCGCCGGTGAGCGGCAAATAAGATTGCCCGATCGACCGAGCGGCGCTGGGCCGAGCGGGCCCTGGACACCTTCGGCCTGGGCGAGCGCGAGGAGGTCAGCGCGGTGCGGCGCCGGTTGGGATAATACAGCTGAGGCGATGGCTGAGGCGATGTAGCTCAGGGTTGTGCGTCGCTGAGGGCCGCGCCGCCAGAGGCCGCGCTGCGGCGAGTGGGGCCGTCGTCGTTCCGCTAGCAGGCAAAGACTGCCTAGGCGCAAACGATTAGCAAATAGTGCGGCATCTCGCCGGGCGTGCTTAGTCGGGGTAAACTTCCCTACCGAACAACCACGTTGTCATACGGGAGCGAAAACGAAGTCGCGGAGCAGCGAGTGCTCAGGAAGGGCACAGGCGCTTAGGGACGGGCACAGGCTGGCTACACGGCGGTGAACCGCCAGCGGCCGGTCGGGTCGACGCAAGTCGGCCAGGCGAGACAACCCTTCTTGTTCAATAGATCGGCCGCCGGCGAGGCGCTCCCTCGACCCCACCGGCCGTCGCCCCGAACAAGAGACAACCAACCACACAGGCGGCCGGCGGGTTTGGCTGGCGCCGTGATCGGGGAGGTTGCCGCCATTGGACGGTTGAGAGTCGTGACGCGTCGCAGCCGAGCCCCACAGGACGAAGTGTCCTAACTGCCGCGCCGGCCGCCCCCCGCGGGGAGCCGCCTGCTAGAGCAGCACAACAGGGGAAGCTCGTGTGGGGCGCCGCACATGGCAAACCGGTTCCTGACAATTGGCGTCCCGAAGAGCGCCAAATCGCCACCGCGGGTGGCCATAATGCTTACCGAAGTTGTGGCGGCGCGACAACGCGTCGAGCGACACGCTGAGCAGACACGCTGAGCACAAGTTGCGCCGCCCAGCCGCTGGCTGTGGGGCGCCGCAGACGGTGGGGCGCCGCGGGCGTTGGCATTAGGCGGGCGCGGCAGGATAGAGAGAGACCCAGCGGGGGCAGCCGGCGAGCGGAGGAGCTCGCCAGACGCGGCCCCGGCCATCATTTCGAGACACGCGTAGGAGCACCGAGCTTTGTACGACGCTCTGATCGACAACGACCTGGACGATTCCGTTGGCGCTGATCTGGCGGGCGGCCGTCGCGGCCGTGGCGAAGACGACGGCGACGACGACGCCATCGTGCGATCGGCGGTGACCGCCGGCGCCGGCCGCGAATCGGACGAAGACGACGACGAGGGCGCAACGCTCTTCGACGCCGACGCCAGCGACTCTTGGTCCGACGACCCGGTCCGCATGTACCTGACGCAGATGGGCGAGATCCCGCTGCTCACGCGCAAGGAGGAGATTTGCCTCGCGCGGCGGATCGAGGTCACCCGCACCGCGTTCCGCCGCAAGCTGCTCGCGTGCGACTACGTGATGCGCGCCGCGTTCAAGACACTCGACCGCGTGCACAAGGGCGAGCTGCCGTTCGACCGCACGGTGCAGGTCAGCGTGACCGACCGCCTGGAGAAGGAGCAGATCCTCGGCCGCCTGCCGCACAACCTGCGGACCCTGGCCGTGCTGCTGGACCAGAACGCGGACGACTACCGCCTGGCGACCAGCAAGTCGGCCCCGGCCAAGGCGCGGCAGGACGCGTGGCGCCGGCTCGGGCGGCGGCGTTGCCGCGCGGTGAAGCTGATCGAGGAGCTCGGCCTCCGCACGCAGCGGATCGAGCCGATGATCACCGAGCTGCGCAAGCTGCAGCGGCGCGTCGATCAGCTGCAGGCCGAGATGGCCCAGATGAAGAAGAACCGCCGCCCGATGTCCGAGCGGAAGCCGGTCATCCAAGAGTACCGCAGCATCCTGCGGAGCCTGCAAGAGACCCCGACCAGCCTGCGGAACCGCGTGCGGCAGCTGCGCCGCGTTCACGCGGAGTACCAGCGGGCGAAGCGGGGCCTGTCCGAGGGCAACCTGCGGCTGGTCGTGTCGATCGCCAAGAAGTACCGCAACCGCGGCCTGTCGTTCCTGGACCTGATCCAAGAGGGCAACGCGGGCCTGATGCGGGCGGTCGACAAGTTCGAGTACCGCCGCGGCTTCAAGTTCTGCACGTACGCCACGTGGTGGATCCGCCAGGCGATCACCCGCGCGGTGGCCGACCAGAGCCGCACGATCCGCATCCCGGTCCACATGGTCGAGACCATGAGCCGCGTGCGCAACGTCAGCCGCATGCTGCTGCAGCGCCTGGGCCGCGAGCCGACGCTCGAAGAGACCGCCAAGGCGGCCGACTGCACGATCGACGAGGCCCGCCGCGTTCTTGCGATGAGCCGCTACCCGATCAGCCTCGACCGCCCGGTGGGCAACAGCGAGGACAGCCAGTTCGGCGACCTGCTGCCGGACAACGGCGCGGAGAGCCCCTCGGTCGGCGCCGCTCAAGAGATGCTCCGCGGCCGCATCCACGACGTGCTGAAGACCCTCTCCTACCGCGAGCGCGAGATCATCAAACTCCGCTACGGCCTGGGCGACGGCTACAGCTACACGCTGGAGGAGGTCGGCCACATCTTCAAGGTGACCCGCGAGCGGATCCGCCAGATCGAAGCCAAGGCCGTCCGCAAGCTCCAGCAACCGAGCCGCTCCGCCGAGCTGGTTGGGTTCCTCGACTGAAACACGACGTGCCGAAGCACCCGAACAAGCATATCCGCGCCGCGATTGAGCACGCGGAACAGTCGGGATGGCGATTCGAAAAAGCAGGGCCCCGGGCGCATAGCTTCGGGGCCCTTTTTTGCGCTTATACTGGCAGAGGGGGCTGCGTGATTCAGGTCTACAGCACGCCCCGCAGCCCAGAGAACCACGCCCGCTGGGTCCGTCGTCAAGTCGATCGCTGCCCCCATGCCGCCAGCTAAAACGCCCGACATGCCCACCTACGAGTTCGAGGTTATCCTTGCCCACGCCGGCGAAGTCGACACGGCGATGGCCGACCGGCTCTACGAGTCGGGTTGCGACGACGGCACGCTCTCTTCGAGCGATGGGATCGTGTCTGTCGGCTTCGCGCGCGAGGCGGACAGCCTGGAGGAGGCGGTCCGGTCGGCGATCGGCGACCTTTCCAGCGCCGGCGTTGTGGTGGTCCGCGTTGAGCCGACCGACCGGTCGGTCTACTCGCAGATCAACCGTGAGCTAACGCAACGCTGAGCCGACCGTGGGGGCGCCGGCCAACCTCTTCTCGATCCGCGGCTGTCCGCGCTCTATTCTTTTCCGGAGCGGTGACCCGGCGGCGCCCGGCGCCTGCCAATATTTCCTGCGCGGCCCCAAGAATCGCCGCGTCGCAGCGAACGGCACCTAGTCCCCCGCTCTAGTCGCCCCAGGACCGCCCGATCGCCCGCCCGAAGCCCAACCAGATCGGCGTGGTCGGCTACGGCTGCGCCGCGCTGTTCGCGCTCCCGTTCGCGGCGGTCGCCGCGTGGATGGCGTGGTCGCTGGCGGCGACCGTTTGGACTTACTACGACTCCCAGTCGTGGCGCCGGGCGGACGCCGAGGTGGTTTCGACCGAGCTGCTGCGGACCTCGACCGACGGCGGCGTCAGCTACCGGGTCGAGGCCGAGTATCGCTACGAGGTCGACGGCCAGACGTACACCGGCGACCGGGTGTCGCTCGCTTCGGCTTTCGAGTCGGATTCGTTCGCACGGCGGCTGCACGAACGGCTCGAGTCGGCCAAGGCGGCGGGCAAAACGGTCACCGTGTGGGTCGACCCGGAGTCGCCTGAGCGGGCGCTCATCGATCGCGATCTGCGGTGGCGCGTCGTGGTGTTTCACTTGCCATTCGTGATCTGCTTTGGGCTTTTCGGCTTTGGTCTCCTTGGTGGGCTCGTGTACGTGCGTCGCAAGGAGCGGCGCGACGCGCGGCGGCTTGCGCGCCAGCCGGGCGAGCCGTGGCGCATGCGTGCCGATTGGGAAACCGGCGTGATCCGCTCGTCCGACGCGTCGGCGATCGCCGCGCCGGCGATCTTCGCGACCTTCTGGAACGGCCTCACCGTCCCGATGGCGGTCGTCGCTTCGCAGGACGACACGCTCGAGTGGTGGGCCAAGGCCTTCCTCGGCTTGTTCGTGCTCATCGGCGCCGTGATGGCCGGCTTTGCGCTTTACCGGGTCGCGCGGTACCTGCGGCACGGCGCGTCGGTGCTGCGCTTGGCCAACACGCCCGGCGTGGTCGGCGGCGAGCTCGCCGGCGTGGTGCTCGCGCCGGCCGGGCTGCGGCAAGGGGCCGAGTTCCGGGTGAAGCTCGCTTGCCTGCAAACCCGCCGCGAGCGCGACAGCGACGGCGAGACCCGCGTGCTCGTTCCGGTCTGGGAAGACGAGCGCCTCGTCGAGCGTACGCTGCACGACCCCAGCGGGAAGGCCGGCGTGCCGCTGCGGTTCACGATCCCCTCCGACGCACTGCCCAGCGCGCCCGACGCCGACCTGCCGGTCGTGTGGCGGCTGAGCGTGGCCGCCCAGGCGGACGGCCCGGATTACCTGGCGGAGTTCGACGTGCCGGTCTACCGCACGCCCGACTCGCGCGAGGGGGTGGTCGCCGACGGCGCGCCGCTGACCGAGTACGAGACCCGCGAGACGCTGGCCGCGCGCCTGGCGCGCGAGGGGATCCGGTGCGACGAGGGCGCCGGCGCCCACTCGCTGAGGCTCGTGTGCCCGCCGGGGCGGAGCTGGAAGTCGGCCCTCGCGGTGTTCGCGGTCGGGGTGGTGTTCCTCGGCGTCGGGGTCGGCGTGGGGCTGATGGTCGACGAGTGGGTCAGGTGGGTCATCGCGCCGACGTTCGGCCTGTTGGGCGCGGCGGTCGCGTTCTGCGGGATCGGCCTGGGCCTCGGCTGCAGCGAGGTCCGCATCGACGGCGACGACTGGCTGGTCCGCTCCGGCTGGTACGGGCTGCGGGGCGCCGGCGTGGCGCTGCGCGGCGAGGACATCCGCCGCATCGGTGTCGAGCAAGCGATGAGCGAGTCGGGCGGATCCAGCGCGGCCAAAAAATGGAATCACGTGGTCGCCACCTTGAAAGACGGCCGCAAGCTGACGCTCGTGCGTTATCTTCTAAGCCGCTCGACCGAGCGTGAGCTGCTGGAAGAACTCCGCCGCCGCGCCGGCGGCCGCGCCGAATAGAGACCCCACCGAGGACCCGCCATGCGCCTGCTCGCCTGCCTGCTTCTCTTGAACCTCGTCGCGAGCGCCATGGGCGCCGACACGATCAGCGTGATGTGCTTCAACCTCCGCGGCGACTTCGACGGCGGCGTGGCCACCGACAAGCCGGACGGGTGGCTGCAGAAGTCCGGCGCGCACCGCCGCGACCTAGCGCTGAACGTGGTGCGCGACGCGGACCCCGACCTGCTCGGCGTGCAAGAGGCCTACCGCAACCAGATCGAGGAACTCGACGCCGCGCTGCCCGGCCACGCCTTCTACGGCGTGGGACGCGAGGACGGCGCCGAGGAGGGCGAGCACTCGGCGATCTACTACCGCCGCGAGCGCTTCGAGCCGCTCGACAGCGGCACGCTCTGGCTCAGCAACACGCCCGACAAGCCGAGCCTGTACCCCGGCGCGGCGTGCCGGCGGATCGCCTCCTGGGTCGTGCTGCGCGACAAAGCCCAGGCCGCGTCGCGCGACGGGGGCTCGCCCCTCGGCGAGTTGCTGGTCTTGAACACCCACTGGGACCACGTGAGCGACGAGGCCCGGCGGCACTCGGGCGCAATGATCGCCGAGCGCCTGCCGGAACTGGCCGAGGGCCGCGCGGCGATCGTGATGGGCGACCTCAACGCGACGGAGGAGACCCCCGCGCTGGCCGCGCTACGCGACGGCCCCGTGCCGCTGGTTGACAGCTACCGCGCGGCCCACCCCCAGCGAAACGACGACGAGCGGACCTTCCACGGGTTCCGCGGCGGCGACCAGGGCTCGCGGATCGACTTCATCCTGCACAGCGACCGGCTGAAGACCACCGGCGCCGAGATCCTCCGCACCGACGACGACGGCGTCTACCCGTCGGACCACTACCCGGTCACCGCCGAGCTGGCGCCGCGGTGAGGCGATCAGCCGATCGACGGCGTGCCGATTGCAGAGCCGCGACCGTCAGGGAGCGACCGAACCGCTTTAGCGCCCCGTCGGTCGAAGGACTCGCCCCGTTCTCGATTCGCTGCGCTCAGAAATCGACCGCGAAGCGCATGCCGAGGATCTCGTAATCGCCAAAGGCCGGCGCGCCGGGCGGCGCGTTGGCCCCGTTGTCGTTGATCTGGCCGTTGATGTAGTTGAACTGGAGCTTCGCGTAGGGGGTCCAGTGCCAGTTGAGGGCGGCCGTGAGGGCTTGGCCGTCGCCGCCGCGGATGTCGCCGTCGGCCAAGTCGAGGTACGACCACCGCAACGCGACCTGCCACGCGCCGAGGCCCTTCTTCACGCCGCAGCGGGTGTCGACCAGGTAGAAGTTCTCGTTGGGCACAACCCGCTCGATGAGGCCCAGCTCGCGGTCCCACGGGATGTGCTCGCCGGTGAGGAAGTAAGACACGTAGCCGTACGCGCCGTGGAAGTGGACGGTGTCGCCGCCTAAGCGGCGGACCTCGACCGACTGCTGCTCGGAAACGAGCTGCAGCGGCCCCACGTTGAGCACCTGCTCGAGGCCCACGAGGGTGTAGTCGGTCGCGTCGGCGATCACGCCGGTGTCTAGCCAGCGGAGGGTGGTGCGGGCCTCGGGTCGGGTGCGGAAATTGGCTTCGTTGATGCCCGAGCCGGCGTAGTTGTTGGTGGCGGCGCCCTGGTCGGTGTCGGCCCAAGTGCCGGAGACCGCCGCGTGGCAGAAGTCGCGCCCGTCGCGCGCCCACCACACGACGCTGGCGAGCCGGCCGGCGATCTGGCCCTGCCAGTGGTCGCTGATGTAGGCCCCCTCGTCTTGGACCAGGCGCTGGTTGAACACGCCGTAGCGCCAGTTGAAGACCTCGTCGTCCGACACGCCGTACGACTGGACTCCGAGGCGCCGCGCGTCTTGGTTGAAGGCCTCGATCACGAAAGGCCGCTCGATGAACACGTTGTAGCGGCTGCTGTTGAGGTGGTCCAAGCCGTAGGGGCGTTTCTGGTTGCCGATGAGCAGTGTCTGCAGAACGGGCAGGTCGACCCAGCCGAGGTAGGCGTCGCGGAACTCGACGTCGCTGCCGCCGGCGAACTCGATCTCGAGCTTGTAGAGCATGTCCTGCGCAAGGTCGCCGGACGCTTGCAGCCGCATGCGGCGGAACCCAATCCGGTCCTGCGGCGTGGTGTCCTCGTCGCCGGTGGCGAAGCCGTTCACGCCGGGGCTCGAGCTGGGATAGCCCCACACGTCGAGGTGGATCCGGCCGCTGAGCTCCGACTGCACGCCGGTGTGGCCGTTGAGCACGCGGAGGTTCAGGGCGTCGTCGAGTTCGTCGCTGAGTTCGTCGCCGGGGCCTTCGTCGAATTCCTCTTGCAGCTGCAGCTGCGAGTCGGCCAGCCGCCTTTGTTCGACTTCTAGTGCCGCCAAACGTTCGACGATCGACGGCTCGCCCGCCACGTCGGACGACCCTTGGGCGTAAGCCATCGGCGCCACGAGGGCGAGCGCGACGGCGGCTAGCAAGCTTCGTATCAAAGTCGACCCACCACCCGCGCCAGCAGTGCACGCGCCGACTGCTTCGGCGCGGCGGACCCCCCCCCTGTCAAACCCTGCGGCTTGTAACGGTCGGATCGACCCGAGGGGGCGGCGGGCTTTCGCCGTTCGCGCCATTCGGCTCAAGAAGAGGCCGTTTGCCGCAGCCGAGTGCGTGGGGCGATTGGTAGCGGCGCCGTCGGCTCTACTCGGCGCGGCTGGCTTTGCTGCCGTGGCGGTTGCGGGCGAGCTTCTGGCGGATCTCGCCTTTGAGCCGCGCGACGACCGACGCCTTGTCGGTGTTTTCGAGGATCCGGGCGACGATTCGCTTGGGGCCCCCTTCGCCCCAGCTGGCGCCCTGCTCGAAGTACGCACGGGCCGCTTGGCCGACGAGGTAGCTGCCGTAGCCGGCCGCGGCGCCTTGGGGGAGTGCGGTGAAGAGCGTGCTGCCGCTGAAGGTGACCCCCTTGAGCAGCGAGGAGCCGAGGCTGACGGCCGCCTCGCCGAGCATCAGCCAGCCGGCCGCCTTGAGGATAGCGGCGACCAGCTCGCGCGCGTTGTCGGTCGACACGCCGAAGCCGTACACCGCGCCGAGGCTGGCGACCATGCCGACGTCGACGGCGACGCCGCCGGCCACGTCGGCCACGGCCCACGGGTTGAGCGCGACGGCCAGCGCTTTCGCGCTGGCGAAGCTCCACACGACCTGGTCGGCCCGCGCGGAGCGCATGCGGACGCGCAGCGCGGCCACGCGGTCGCTGCGGTCGGCGGTGTACATCGCCGCGTTGAGCGCGACGAGGGCCTTGCCCTCGTCGACCAGCAGCTCGAGCACGCGCACGCGGACCGCCTCGACGTCGGCGGGCGGTTTGCGCCACTCGCTGCGGGTCGAGCCGTCGGCCGACTCGATCAGGTACTCGACCTCGCGCGGGTCGGCCGACGCGAACACGATGTTCTCCGGCCCGCCGACCAGCTTGGTCACGCGGGGCTGGTGGAGCGACTCGCGGAGCTCCTCTAGCTGGGCGGGCGTGTAGAGGTCTTTCTTGTTGACGACCACCAGCACCGGCTTGTGCAGCGCCGCGACCAGCCGCAGCGCGGAGAACTCGGTCTCGTTGAGGTCGCCGTCGGTGACCAGCAGCACGAGGTCGGCGCGCTCGGCCGCGTCGCGCGCCATGTCGGCCCGGGCCGCGCCCTCGACCTCGTTGAGGCCGGGCGTGTCGACGAGCACCAGCTCCGACTCGCCCAGGCCCGGCGCCTTGGTGGCGGGCGCCGACCAGCCGACGCGCCAGACCTCCTTGGTCCAGCCGCCGCGCACGCTCACGCCGGCCGACTCGCCGCCGGCCAGCGCGTTGATCAGCGCGCTCTTGCCGGTGCTGATCTCGCCGAACACGGCGATCTCGACCCGCTCGTGCCGCAGCTTCTCCGCCAGGTCGCGCAGCTCGCGCAGCTCGGCCACCAACGCGGCGCGTTCCGCGGGGTCGCAGCCCTCGATCTGCGCAATCGAGCGCTCGACGCCGGCCAGCGCTTCTTCGAGGTCGGAGTCGGGCGAGTCGGTCATCGTGGTTAGCAAGTCGAGCGGTCGTCGCCGCTTCGTTCTATCGGTCGGGGGGCGAAGGCTGTCACCGCTTGGGGTTGTACGCGTCGGCGCCCTGCGTCGGCTCCAGCTTTTCGCGGCCGCGGGTCACCAGCTTCCGCAATTCTTCGGCGCGGGTCACGGCCGCCCACTCGGTGCGGGCCAGCTCCGCGAGGCCCCCCGGCGGGGGCTTCATGCCCGCGCGGAAGTAGGCCTTGAACACGCGGCCGATCCACCGCGCGACCAGCGCCTGAACCGCCCCCTGCAGCAGCCCCCCCGCGATCCAGCCCACGCCGGGCACGGTCTTCAGCAGCGAGGCGATCGCCGTGCCGAGGGCCGGCGCGGCGGCCGACGCGCCGAGCATCGCGACGAGGTTCTTGCCGAGCTGGGCGAGCATCTCGACGACGGTGTCGGCGTCGACGGGCTGTTTGTACACGGCGGCCAGGTCGAGCGTCATCTTGACGAGCACGCCGCTGCCGATCGCCAGGTCCAACAGCGGCACCGGGTTGGCCGCCGCCGCGCCGCCCGCGGCCCACATGTACCGGTCGATGACGCGGTCGGCCTCCGCGTCGAGGGCGGCCAGCACGCGGTCCTTGGCGTCGTCGACCAGGCCGCGCGACTGCAGCAGCAGGTTGGCCAGCAGCAGGTCGCCCCCCTCGCGGCGCACGATCGCCGTCAGGCGGTCGGCCAGCGGCGAGATGTCCGGCGGCACGGTCGCCGTGCCGTGGGTCTCCACCCCGTCCGGCGCGACCCGCACCACGGGGCGCTCGGTCGGCCGCGACCGCACGGCGACCACGTCGTCGCCGCGCACGAACGCCGCGGTTTGCTCCCGGAGCTGGTCGAGCAGGTCGTCGCGCGACCGCGGGTCGTACCAGTCTTCCTTGTTCAAGCAAACCAGGACCCGCTTCTCCATCCCGGCCAGGCGCTCGAGCAGGTCGTGCTCGTACTCCTTCAGCGGACCGTCGACGACGAAGAGCACGAGGTCGGCGTCGCGCGCGGCCTCGGCGGCGATCGCCCCGCGCCCCTGCCCCTGGACCTCGGCCAGGCCGGGCGTGTCGATCAGCGACACGCTGTCCGAGTCGGGCCACGGGACGCTTTGCTCGGCCTTGGTCGTGCCCCCCACCACGTTCGACTGGAACGCCTCGCGGCCGGCCAGCGCGTTGAGCAGCGAGCTCTTTCCGCTGGAGATCGTGCCGAACGCGACGATCTCTAATCGCTTCGTTTTGTGCTTCGATTCCAGTTCGGCGATCGCCCGCTCGACCTCTTCGCGCAGCGCGGAGGTCGGCTCGAGGCCGCTGGCGTAGTCGCGGCTGCTCTGGATGTTCTCGCCGAGCTCGGTCGACAGGTCCCGCTTCGAGAGCTGGCTCGGGTTCTTCACGCGCCGGGCGTCGCGGCGGGCGCGGCCGGCCGTGTTCCGCCACAGCCGCCAGGCGCCCCACGCGGCCAACCCCACGAGCACCACGCCGCCGAGCGAGACGATCCCCAAGTACACGGCCGCCCACGTCTCGCCGGCTTCTTTCGCGGAGCGGTAGCCGTCGGCCACCTTCGGGGGCACGGTCACCAGCACGTAGCCGAGCGCCGCTAGTGCGACGACCGCCAGCAACCCACGGCTAGGCTTGGTTCGGAACAAACGCAATGCGGCGGCGGGCGAAGGGGGGCGGGCAGCGGGCGGGGCGCCCGCAGTAAGATCGCTTGCGGGGCGGTATTCTTGCCAGGGTATCCCGCCGAGCTCACCAGGTCTCCCGAGGGTCTCCCCATGCGAGCCGCGTACGTCGAACACCCGGGCCCCCCCGAGAGCCTACAAATCGGTGACCTCCCCCGCCCCGAGCCCGGGCCGGGGCAGTGCCTCGTGCGGGTGACAGTGTCGGCGGTCAATCCGATCGACACCTACGTCCGCAGCGGCGCGGTCGCGATGGACCTCCCTTCGCCCTACGTGCCGGGCTGCGACCTGGCCGGCGTGGTCGAGGCCGTCGGCAGCGGCGTGTCGCGCCTGCGGCCGGGGGACCGGGTTTGGGGTTCGAACCAGGGGCTGCTTGGGCGGCAGGGCACGCTCTGCGAATACGCAGCGGTCGACGCCGACTGGCTCTACCCGACCCCCGACGCGATCGCCGACCAAACCGCTGCGGCCGGCGCGCTGGTGGGCATTACGGCCCACCTGGGCTTGGTCCGGGAGGCGCGGCTCCAGCCGGGCGAGACGATCCTCGTGGTGGGCGGCTCGGGGGGCGTCGGCTCGGCGGTGGTGCAGCTCGCCAAGGCGCTCGGCGCGCGGGTGATCGCTACGGCCGGCGGGCCGGACAAGGCGGCTGCCGCCCGCGACGCGGGCGCCGATGTGGTCGTTGATTACGAAGCGACAGACATGAGCCACGCGATCTCCGAGGCCGCGCCGCACGGGGTCGACGTGTGGTGGGACACCCGCCGCGCGCCGGACCTGGACCAAGCGATCGGCCTCTGTGCGCCGCGCGGCCGCGTGATCCTGATGGCCGGCCGCGACGCCCGCCCCGCGCTGCCGGTCGGCGCTTTCTACACCAAGGAGTGCCGGTTGCTGGGCTTCGTGATGTTCAAGGCGAGCCCCGAGGAGCAACGCGCGGCGGCCGACGACCTGTGCCGGTGGCTCGCGTCGGGCGAGTACCGGCCGCGGGTCGCCGAGAGCTTCACCCTCGAAGAAGCCGCCGAAGCCCACGCGCTGCAAGAATCGGCGACCGTCCACCGCACGGCGGACCTGGCCGGGAAGATCGTGGTGCGGGTGGGGGAGTGAGTTAGGGGTGAGGGATGAGGGATGAGGGGTGAGGGACGGGGGACGGGGGATGGGGGATGGGGGATGGGGCTGGCCGCTAGCCACCGCCATCACGGCATGCCTGCGCGGCGGCGGACCACCCACTCGACGGACATCAACGCCGCGAACACCAGCAGCAGCGGCCACTTGTCGTAGAGCGTGGTGCGCGACACGACCTCGCGGCGTTGCTCGGGCGCCTTCGACGCGAGCTCGGCGAGGAGGGTCGGCAGCTCCTCTAGCGCGAGCGTGCGGCCGCCGTGCCGCTGGGTCGCTTGCGCGAGCCGCTCGAGCGTGTCCGGCTCGGCGGCGGGTCGCTCGAGCTCGAGGTCGCGCTTCGGCACGTTGAACCGGGCCTCGGCCTCGCCGAAGGGCTCTTCGCCGCGGCGGGCGGCGACCTTCACGCGGTAGTCGCCCGCGGCGGCCGTGTCGACAAACACGCCGGTCGTACGCACGCCGGCGCCGGGCAGCGGCAGCTCGGTCGACGAGCCATCGGGCAGCGTGACGCTCCCCTCGTAGCGGATCGCGCCGGAGTCGGCCTCGGCCGCGTCGAGCCGCACGCCGGCCGCCAGGTCGAGCCGCGCCCCGGCCGGCACGCGGCGGCTCGCCAGGTCGACATAGACCGGGTTGGTGGGGTCGTCGTCCTTCTTGGCGAGCCACAACACGGCCTGGCGCCACAAGCGGAGGTGCAACTCCTTGTAGCCGGAGAGCGGCCACTGCCAAGTCGAGTCGCCCGCGAACGCGAGCGCGCGGCCGAGCCCGGCTTGCCCGAGCACCATCAGAGGGGCGGCGGACCCATCGGCGATGGCGATCACCTGCGCGCCGGGCTTGAGGTCGTCGCCGAGGCGGTTCGCACCGAGCAGCGGCGGCAGCTCGGCCCACGGGTCGCCCGCTTCGGAGGGCACGCGGACGATCGGGTGGCGGCCGCCGAGACCCGGCGCGGGGACCATCCGGAGCGGGCCGGCCAGGTGCACGTCGTCGCGGACCGGCGCGTCGAGCGGCTGGCGCTCGGCCCTGCCGGGCGTGACGGGGAGCACGTCGCCGAGCGTGGCGCGGTGGCCGCCGGGGCCGAAGCTCTGGCGGCCACCGATCATGGCCAGCCCGGCGCCCTGCTCCACCATTTGCTCGATCGCACGCCACGTGCCGCGGCTGAGCCCGGCGGCGTCGACGTTGTCGACGAACACCACGTCGACCGCGCCGGGCCGGAAGCGGGTCTCCAGGTCGCGACCGAGCGGCCGGTAATTGATGAGGACCCGCTCGACGACGATGTCGGGCGACTCGGCGAGCGACTCGCGCAGGAAGCGCTGCTCTCGCCCCGCGGCGGCCCCACCGGGGCGGTTCGTGCCGGCCAGGTAAAGCACGCGGACGCCCCCCTCGCGCACGGTGACGAAGGTGCTGGCGTCGTTGTTGTCGGCGATGGTCTCGCCGTCGAGCGTGTCGGCGACCACCGAGACCTTCCACTCGCCCGCGGCCGGCGGCGCGTGGCGCAGGGCGATCGGGTACTGGTCGACGCCTTGGCGGACGGTGACCTGCTCGGCGTCGACCGCTTGGAGCTCGCCGCGGTCGTCCTCCCACAGCAGCCGCACCCGAACGGTGCGGTTCGGGAAGCCGGCCACGCGCAGCGTCGCCCCCACGCCGAGCGGCGCGCCGGCGAACGCGGCGTCGCTCACCACGAGGTCGTCGATCGCCACGTCGGCCCGGTCGCCAGCGGCGCGCTCGCCGACCGGCGCCGCGTACAGCGGCGCCCCCTCGGCCGCCAGGCGTGGCGCCAGGGTGAGCGGCGCCTGGTCGCGCGGCGGGCGGGCCCGTTGCGCGCCGTCGCTGATGAGGATCACCCCGGCCAGCGCGTCGGCCCCGCCGCCGCGGGACGAGTCGAGAGCCGCGGCGAGCGAGTCGGTCAGGGCGGTCTCGTCGCCCGTGGGCTCGCCGGGCAACGCGAGCCGCCCGCCGTCGAGCCGCAGCGGCGTGAGCCCCCGGTCGAACAGGTAGGCGCGCACGTCTTGCTGGTCGGCGAGCTTCGCCAGGGCCGGCTCGCTAGCCGCGAGCAGGCGCCGCGTGGCCTCCCAGCGGGACACGCCGTCGAGCGCGTCTTCGACGGTCATGCTCCGCGACGCGTCGAGCAGCATCAGGGTCGTGGGGCGGAGCGTCTGGACCTCGACCCGCACGAGCGTCGGCCTCAGCCACGCGACGAGAAACGCCAGCGTGGCCGCGGTGCGCAGCGCCTGAATCGCCCGCCGCCGCTGCGGCGAGAGCCCCGCGGCGCGCGGCGGGAACACCCACGGCGCAGCCAGCAGCAGGGCCGCGGCGATCGCCGCGAGCCAGCGCCCGCCGACGGGGTCCGTGGTCAGCTCGAGCAAGAGAACTCCGTGGTGCGGGCAGTACGGATCGCGTCCGAACGGGGCTCCGGCGTGGGTCGCGCCGGTCACGCGTCGCCGCCAGCCGCCCGGCGGTAGAAGCGGCTGCTGACGAGCTGCTCGGCGACGATCGCCAGGGCCGCTAGCGGCAACACCCAACCGTACAACTCGCGGCCCACGCGGCCCAGGTCGATCGTTTCGACGATCTCCTCCGGCCCGCGGACCAGCTCGACGCGCTCCCCGCCGAGCCGCTCGCGCAAGTCGGCGAACTCGGCGCGCTCGAGCCGCGCCGCCGCGGGATCGATGTTCACCGCGAACCGCCGATCGAGCTCGCTCCCGGCCTGCACCCGGTAAGCGCCGGGCGCCGTGGCCGAGGGGATCGACAGCTCGCCGCGGCCGGGCGGGAGGGACTGGCGGATCGCCTCGCCCGACGGGGGGCGCAGCACGTAGCCGCTCGTTTCCAGCGCGGGCGGCAGCGGCAGCACGACCGGTTCGCCCGCGGTGTAGTTGAGCCGCGTCTGCGCGGCGCCGGTGAGGTAGTCGGTCAGGCCGTTGGCGAGCAGGTAGAACGGCCAGGGGTCGTCGCCGGTGGGGAGCAGGTTCCAGGGCTCGTCGCGGTTGAGGGAGTCGCTGATCGGCGTGGTCGCCAGCACGACGCGCCCCCGGCCGACCGACTGCTCGATGAGGGCCGGCGCGCCGTCCGCGTAGGGGGCGACCACGGTCGCCGTGTCGCGTACCCCGGAGGTCTCCCACCGCCGCAGCACCGGGAAGGCCCGCCAAGCGATCGCTTCGGAGTACGGCGCCAGCGGCCGCAGGATCGGGTGGCTGTAGCGGGTGGGCCGCAGGTAGGTGTCGTCGCGCGAGATGTACTGCACCTCCGCGGGCAGCAGCGCTTGGGCCTCGGGCGAGTTGATCGCGCCGAGCGTGGCCGCGCGGCCGAGGAACACGCCGACCCCGCCGCCGCCGACCGCCAAGTCGTACAGCCGGCGCCAGCCGCGGCCCCGGTCGACCTCCGGCGGCGGGTCGAGCAGCACGGCCGCGTCGAAGCCGGCGAGCGACTGCCGGGCCCAGGCGTCGTAGGTGACGAGCTTGGTCTCGTACCGCGGCGCCACGCCCGGCTCGACCTGCCGCGGGTCGATCGCCGAGCGGTAGAACACGGCGTCCTCCTTGCTGCTGGCCGCCACCAGGACGGTCCGGGGCCGGCGGACCTCCACGGCGAAGTGGCGGGTGTCGTCGACGGGCGCCGCGTCGCCCGCGACCACACGCACAAAGCCCGAGGCGTGTCCCTCGTCGAGGCCGGCCACCGAGAAATCAACCGACGCGGCGCCGCCCGTCGCTTCGACGAGCCGCTCGTCGCGCTTGACGGGCGCGGCGTCGCCGTCGAGCCAGAGCTGCACCGCCAGCGGCTCGGTCCAAGCGCCGAGCGTTTCGACCGTGGCGGTCAGCCGGAGCGGCTCGCCCAGCGCGACCGACTCGCTCGCCAGACGCACGCCGGTCACCGCCGCGTTGCGCGGCGCGACGACCCCCACGTCGACCAGCCGCAAGAGCACGCCCGGGTGGTTCTCTACCGCGGCGGCCGCCGCTTCGCTCGACGCGTCGTCCCAGGCGCCACGGCTGAGGTCGGTGAACACGTAGGCCTCGCGGCGCCCGGCGGGCGTGTCGGCGAGCAGCTCGAGCGCGCCGGCCAGCACCTCGCCGAGCGGCGCGGCCGCGTCGGTCGGCGCCAGCCGCTCGACCCGGGCCGCCGCGGCCGCCGCTTCGACCAGCGCCGCACGCCCTGTGGGCGAGCGATCGGCGAGCACGACGGGCGCCTCGTCCGGCAGGGCCGCGAGCAGCCTGCCGGCCAGTTCCTGAGCGACCTCGAGCCGCGTCTGGTTGCGCCGCTGGTACTGCGAGTTGGGGCCGTTGTCGACGACCAGCGCGACGGCCGTGCCCTCGCCGGCCGGGCCTTCCGCGGCGGCCGCTTGGCCCCCTTCCGGCCGTGGCTTGAGCAACGGCCGAGCCAGCGCCATCGCGAGCGCGGCGAGCAACAAGCAACGCAGCGCGAGCAGCACCCAGCGCCGCACGCGGAGCTGGGTCTCGGTCCGGTGGCGGTTGCGGCGCAGCAGGCGCATCGCGGGGAAGACCACGCGCTGCGGGTCACGCCGCCGCCGCAAGTGCAGCGCGATCGGGATCGCGACGAGCGCGAGGCCGGCGAGCAGCAGTGGGGACAAGAACGCCATGAGTATTGATTTGAACCACAAAGGGCACGAAGGACACGACGGCCTTCTTGGCAGGCCATAGCGAAACGGCTATTTCGAAGGTCGCAAGGCCTTGCCGTGTTGTCAGGCGCCTCGTTTGATCCGTCGTGCTCTTCGTGTCCTTTGTGGTTCAATATGTAGCGCGAAAACCGTCACCCCCTCCTCCGCCGCTGGATCAAGTACTCTGTCAGCGCGCGGTCGAACGGCATGCCCGTGTCGAGCGGCACGTAGTCGACGCCCGACTCCAAGCATTCGCGGCGGTAGGTCTCGCGGAACTCGCCGACCGCTTCGCGGTAGTCGGCGCGGAACCCGTCGGCGTCGAGCTCCAGGCGCTCGCCGGTCTCGGGCTCTTCGAACTCGGTGAGTCCGCGGAAGGGGAACGTGACCTCGGCCTCGTCCAGCACGTGGAAGAGGATCACGTCGTGCCCGCCGTGCCGCAGGCGGCGGAGCGATCGCAGCACGGGCTCCTCGTCGGTGAGCAGGTCGCTGAAGACCATCACGAGGCTCGCGTGGCGGAGCATCGCGGCGAGCTGCGTGAGCGACGCGCCGATGTCGGTCTCGCCGGTCGGCTCGAGGCCGGCCAGCAGCGTCAGCAGCGTGGCGAGCTGCGTGCGCTTGCTCTTGGGGGGCAGCGACCGGCGGATCTTCGTGTCGAAAGCGGCCAAGCCGACCGGGTCTTGCTGCCCGATCATCAGGTACGCCAGCGCGGCGGCGAGGCAGATCGAGTAGTCGAACTTGGTGAGCCCGCCCGACCGCTTCGACGCGTCGCTCGCGTAGCCCATCGACTTGCTGAGGTCCATCGCCAGCCAGCCGGTTATGTTGGTCTCGGCCTCGAACTTCTTGACGTAGTACCGGTCGCTCTTAGCGTACGCGAGCCAGTCGATGTCCTTCGGGTCGTCGCCCGGCGTGTAGCGGCGGTGCTCGGAGAACTCGACCGAGTACCCATGGAACGGGCTCGCGTGCAGCCCCTGCAGGAAGCCCTTCACGATGAACTGCGCGCGCAGGTCGAGCCGCTTGATCTGGCGGATGACGTCGGGCTTGAGGTAGCTCTCGGCTGCGGGCATTTTGAGTAGGCAGTAGGCAGAGGGCAGACGGCAGTTCAAGCCTTCGGCTTGAGGGAGCGCGCTAGGCCGGCGATCAAACGGCCAACTTCTGCTGAGAGCTCGATTGCGGAGTCGATCTCCTCGTGAGAGAGCAAGCCTAAACGCGCAGCGAGTAGCAGTTGTGTCTCGACCTCTCGCACCGAGCCGTGTGCAATCGACAGGAAACGATGGAAATCCGCGTCGGTAAAACGTCCCTGTCCCTCCGCTATGTTTGAAGCAACCGAAACCGAAGCGCGTCGAAGCTGCGAGGTCAATCCATACCGCTCCTCGTCTGGTAGCCGGCCGGTCACCTTGTAGACCAACTCAGCCAGGTCCATGGCCTTCTGCCAAGCGATCAGGTCGCGGTAGTTCTTCGCCGCCATTCAAGGTCTCCGGCGCTACTGCCGTCTGCCCTCTGCCTACTGCCTACTCAACCGAACTTCGCAATCTCCGGCTGCGGCACGTGCTCCAGCAGGCGGGCGAGGATCGTCTCGGTCGTCTGGCCCTCGGCCTGCGCCTGGAAATTGGCGGCGACACGGTGGCGGAGCACCGGCAGGGCGACTTTCTGAACGTCCTCGATCGCGACGCTGAAGCGGCCGTCCATAGCGGCGATCGCTTTGCCGCCTTGGATGAGGAACTGGCCCGCGCGGGGGCCGGCGCCCCAGTCGACGAGTTCTTTGACGAAGTCGGGCGCCGACTCGTCCTTCGGGCGGGTCGCGCGCACGAGCGCGGCCACGTACTTGATCACGTACTCGCTCACCGCGACCGAGCCGACCAGCTTCTGCACGTTCTGGATCGCCTTGGCGCTAAGCACCTTGCTCACCTCGGGCCGCTCGCCGCGGGTGGTGCTGGCGAGGATCCGCTCTTCCTCGTCGAGCTTCGGGTAGTCGAGCACGATCTTGAACATGAAGCGGTCGAGCTGCGCCTCGGGGAGCGGGTAGGTCCCCTCTTGCTCGATCGGGTTCTGCGTGGCGATCGTGAAGAACGGCTGGGGCAGGTCGTAGGTCGTTTGGCCGACGGTGACCTCGCGTTCCTGCATCGCTTGCAGCAGCGCGGCCTGGGTCTTGGGCGGGGTGCGGTTGATCTCGTCGGCCAGCAGCACGTTGGCGAAGATCGGCCCCTCGACGAAGCGGAAGCTCCGCCGGCCGTGCTCGTCCTCTTCCAGCACGTTGGTGCCCGTGATGTCCGAGGGCATCAGGTCGGGCGTGAACTGGATGCGGTGGAACTTGAGGTCGAGGATCTGCGCAAGGGTGCTCACGAGGAGCGTCTTCGCGAGGCCCGGCACGCCCTCCAGCAAGCAGTGGCCGCGGGTGAAGATCGCCGCGAAGACCTGCTCGATCACCTCGTCTTGGCCGACGATGACCTTCTGCAGCTCTTGCTGCATGACCCAGCGGTGCTGGGCGAACTCTTGCAGCACCTCGCCCAGGTTGCGCGACTTGCCTGCCTGCCCAACGCCGGCCGGCGCCGCGGCCGGTTGCGTGGCGGGCTGAGCGGCCTTCTCGGTTGCGGCTTGCCCCTGGTTGCTCACGGTCGAATGCTTCCTACGCGGGGGGTGGGTCGGTTTGCGTCCGCGAGATTCTACCGTTTGCCACGCTCCGCGTTGGAGATTGGTCCCGCCCGGCGGGTTCCCCGCGGTAAGCTAAGCCGGCTCCAGCCCCCTCGCTTGCGCACGGGTAAATGTATGCGACAGGTCGCAAGAAGCACGGTCGTGGCGGTTTTGACGGCCGCGCTCGTCGCGCCGCCGAGCGCGGCGCAGCGGGTCGACGAGGCCGACGCGCCGCTCGACCCGGCGCGGGTGCTCGCGTCGATCGACCGCGCGATCGGCTACCTGAAGCGTCGGCAGAACGGCCGCGGGGGGTGGCCCGAGTCGGCCGGCAACCCGGGCGGCGTGTCGGCCCTGGTCACGCTGGCGCTGCTCAACGCGGGGCTCGAGCCGGGCGACCCGACGATCGACCGCGCGCTGGAGTACCTGCGGCAGTTCCCAGCGGAGCGCGTGTACGTCGTGTCGCTGCAGACGATGGTCTTCGCCGAGGCGACGCCGCGCCGCGACCGCGTGCTCATCCAGCGCAACGCGCGGTGGCTCGAGAAGAGCCAGCACGCCGAAGGGGAGTACGCCGGCGGGTGGGGCTACCGCGACGACAAGGGCCGCGCCGACCCGAGCAACTCGCAGTTCGCGCTGCTCGGGCTGTTCGAGGCCCAGCAGTCGGGCGTGAAGGTCGACCCAGAGGTCTGGCGCCGCGCGGCCGCGTACTGGCGGAAGCGGCAGAACGAGAACGGGTCGTGGCACTACGAGGGGCCCGAGCTGGCCAGCGGCAGCATGACCTGCGCGGGCATCGGCGCGATGGTGATCACCGGCCTGGCGACCCAGTCCGGCGACGCCCGCGTCGGCCCCGACGGGCGGGTCGTTTGCTGCGGGCAGCAAGACGACGACCAGGCGATCGCCAGAGCGCTGGAGTGGCTGGGCCGCAACTTCTCGGTCCGCGGCAACCCCATGGGCCGCCAGGTCCGCGACATCTGGCACTTCTACTACCTGTACGCGCTCGAACGCGCCGGCCGCCTGACCGCGCGCCGGTTCATCGACCAGCACGACTGGTACCGCGAAGGGACCGAGTACCTGGTGCAGACACAGGACCCGCTCACCGACACCTGGCGCGGCGGGGGGCACATCGAGGACAACGCGGACATCGCGACCGCGTTCGGCTTGCTCTTCTTGTCCAAGGGCCGACGACCGGTCGTGATCAGCAAGCTGCAACCGCCCGACGCGGCCGACGCGCCGGCCTGGGCGCCCCACCGGCAGGACGCCGCGCACCTGGTCCACGCGGCCGAGCAGGCGTGGGACCTGCCGATGACCTGGCAATCGCTCGACCCGACCGCGGCCAGCGTCGAGGACCTGGCCCTGTCGCCGGTGCTCTACGCGTCGGGCGCCGAGGCGATCGTCGGCGCGACCGGCCAAGCAGAGAAGCTCCGCGCGTTCATCGACCAGGGGGGCTTCTTCTTCGCCGAGAGCCCGTGCGACGGCGGCCAGCCCGCCAGCCGCGACGAGATCCAGACGCTCGTCGCCGCGATGTTCCCCGAGCCGGAGTACACCCTCCGCCAGATCGAACCGAGCCACCCGCTGTGGCGGATGGAGCGCCTGGTGCGGCCCGACTCGCCCTACGTGGGCAGCCTGTGGGGGGTCGAATACGGCTGCCGGACCTGCTTGGTCTTCTGCGACCGCGACCTGTCGTGCTACTGGGAGCTCGACGCGCCGCCGCTGTCGGACGACTACCCACAAGAGGTCCGCGACCGGATCGACGACGCACGGGCCGTGGGCCTCAACGCGCTGGCTTACGCGACCAACCGCGAGCCGCGCGGCAAGGAGCAGCAATTCGTCGAGCCGGCCACACGGCTGGACGTCGACGCGCTGGGCCGCCGCGGCGTGATCGAGGTCGCCAAGCTCCGCCACGCGGGCGGCTGCAACGACGCGCCCGGCGCGCTGGCGAACCTGCTCCGCGCGGCGGCCGAGGGGGAAGCGAAGCTGACCGTGGCGCCGACGCCGGTCGAGGTCTCGCCGGACGACCCGGCGCTGCCGCTGCGGCACTTCGCGTTCACGCACGGCCGCCGCGACTTCCGGCTGAGCGCCGAGGAACGCCGCAAGCTGGGCGAGTACCTGCGCAACGGCGGCACGCTGCTCGCCGACGCGATCTGCGCGAGCCCCGACTTCACGACCGCGTTCCGCCGCGAGGTGGGCGCCGCCCTGCCCGAGGCGCGATTCGAACGCGTCGCGCAGGACGACCCGATCTTGACCGACGCGTTCGGCGGCTTCGACGTGCGGACCGTCGAGGTCCGCGACCCGCAGCCGGTCGGCGAGGACCAGCCCCTCGCCGCGCGCACGCGCCGGCGGGCGCCGCTGCTGGAGGGCATCCAGCTCGACGGCCGTTGGGCGGTGGTCTTCTCGCCGTACGACATGAGCTGCGCGCTCGAGCAACACGAGGCGATCCAGTGCCGCGGCTACTCCAAAGAGGACGCCGCGCGGATCGGGCTGAACGTGCTGCTCTACTCGCTGAATCAGTGAGGGAAGGCTGTAGGCTGGAGGCCGCAGGCTGGAGGGCTTGTTGGCGAACCACTAGCGTCGGACCCAAGCAAACCGATGTCGCTCGATCCGGATCGCCTTGCTGTTGAGCGGAACCGGCAGGCGTGGAACGACTTGGCCGCGACGGTCGCGCCGCTCACCCGGCCCGCGAGCGATGAGGACTTCGTGCGGCCGCTCGACGCGGTCGACCCCGACGGCTGGTTACGCGCCCGACTCGGCGCGTCGTTGCACGGGCGCAGCGTGCTGTGCCTGGCCGGCGGGGGTGGTCGGCAGGGGCCGTTGTGCGCGGCGGCCGGGGCCGAGGTGACGGTCGTCGACCTGAGCGACGCGATGCTCGCGCGCGACCGCCGAGTGGCCGACGCACGCGGCCAGAAGCTCCGCCTGATTCAAGCGCCGATGCACGATCTGTCGGCGCTCGCCGACGCGTCGTTCGACGCGGTCTTGCAGCCGGTCAGCACCTGCTACACGCCCGACGTCGGCGCGGTGTACCGCGAGGTCGCCCGCGTGCTCCGCCCCGGCGGCGTGTACGTGAGCCAGCACAAGAGCCCCACGAGCCTCCAGGCCTTGCCGCGCGCGGGCGCGGAGGGTCTCACGCTCGCCACGCCGTACTACCACGAGGGCCCGCTCCCCGCCGCGCCGCGTTGCCGCACGCGCGAGCCGGGCACGGTCGAGTTCCTCCACCGCTGGGAAGACCTGCTCGGCGGCATGGCCCGGGCGGGGCTCGCGATCGAAGACCTACGCGAACCACGCCACGACGCCGAGCCGGGCGAGCACGGCCGCCGCAGCCGCTACGCCGCGCCGTACGTGAGGGTGCTCGCCGTTCGTCGCGATCGATGATGACGTAACGGCGCTTGTTGACAGGGAAGCCTGAGGACACCGTTTCGCACGCCGTGCGCAAATCGGATCGCTTAAATTCGCAATCCATCGCCCGCCGATCGCGTAAGGAAGGGGATGAGCGACACCCGTCGCGCCGGCCGCCTAGCGGGAAGCCGAAGCGGCGCGCGAATCGAGATGACACTTAGCAGGGATATTCCGATGCGACTGGCCGCGCTCTCCTTCGGCTCACTTGTTTGGGCGCTGGCCATCTACGGGACGACCCAGTTCCACACGCTCGACCTGCCGATCGGCCACACGATCTGCGGGCCCTGGGGCTGCGCCGCCGCTCCCGAATCGCTGCTCGGCTACCACCTGTTCTGGCTGGTGGTCCTGGCGCCGCTCGCCGCGTTGACCTGCCGCGCGGCCTCCCGCGGCGCGGGGCTGGCCTTGTCTCGGGCCCTCGCCGGCCTGGGGCTGACGGCCGCTCTGGCGATCGTGGCCGGCTCGGCGGCCGCTTGGCTGCTAGACGGCGGCGCGGCTCAGCACGCCGTGCAACGCGGCTTGTTCGTGCTGGCCGCCACGCCCGACGCGCCGATGCTGCAGCTGCTGGTCGCCGGCGGCGTCGGCCGCTTGGCCGTGCCGGGCCGCACGACGGCCGCGCGGAGGGCCGTTGAAGCGAGCGGGCTGTCGCGTGAGAATCAGACCGCCTGAGCGACCGCGTCGGTCGGCTCTCGGCCCGCCCTGCGGCGCCGCCCGCCCGCTCTCTCCCCGCCCCCGCTGACCGACCATTCCCCCCTTTCTGCGCCCATGCCCAGCAACGCACCCACCGCGGCGAAGCTCGCCCTCGAAGACGGCACGGTCTACGCCGGCCAGGCGATCGGCGCCGCGGGCGAGGTCGACGGCGAGGTCTGCTTCAACACGTCGATGACCGGCTACCAAGAGGTGCTCACCGACCCGAGCTACCGCGGCCAGATCGTCACGATGACCTACCCCCAAATCGGCAACTACGGCGCCTGCGACGCCGACGCCGAGAGCGCCCGCCCGCAGGTCGCCGGCTTCGTGGTGCGTGAAGAGAGCCGCACGGCGAGCAACTTCCGCAGCGAGCTTACCCTCGGCGAGTATCTCAAGAAGCACAACGTGGTCGCCATCGAAGGGATCGACACCCGAGCGCTGGTGCGGCGGCTGCGCACCGCGGGCGCGATGCGGGGCGTGCTGTCGACCGTCGACCTGGACGACGCCAGCCTCGTAGCCAAAGCCAAGGCGAGCCCCGGCCTGGTCGGCCGCGACCTGGTCCGCGAGGTCACGCCCGGGGAGGCCACGTCCTGGAGCCAGCCGCTGAGCAACTGGACCCAGCTCGACGGCGGCGGCGCCCAAGCGTCCGGCGACGGGCCGCACGTGGTCGCGCTCGACTTCGGCATGAAGTGGAACATCCCGCGGCACTTCGCCGGGCGCGGCTGCCGGGTGACCGTCGTGCCGGGCGACACGTCGGCCGCCGACATCCTCGCGCGCGAGCCGGACGGCGTTTTCCTCTCCAACGGGCCTGGCGACCCGGAGCCGGTCGGCTACGCGGTCGAAACCATCCGCGGCGTGATCGGCGACACGCCGGTCTTCGGCATCTGCCTCGGCCACCAACTCCTGTCGCTCGCGTGCGGCGCGAAGACGTTCAAGATGAAGTTCGGCCACCGCGGCGCGAACCACCCGGTGCAGGACCTCACGACCGGCAAGGTCGAGATCACTTGCCAGAACCACGGCTTCGCCGTCGACCCGGAGTCGATGCCCTCGGACCTCGAGGTCACGCACCGCAGCCTCAACGACGGCTCGATCGAAGGGGTCGCGCACCGCTCGGCGCCCGCGTTCAGCGTGCAGTACCACCCCGAAGCCTCCGCCGGTCCGCACGACAGCCATTACCTGTTCGAGCGGTTCCTGTCGGCGATGCGCGGCTCCTAAGGGCTGCCGCCCAACGCGACTCGGCCGTGGGAGGCATCGCCAGACGCCGATCACGCATCGGATGTCGGTCTCCAGACGCCGATCACGCATCGGATGTGGGAGGGGTCTCCAGACGCCGATCACGGTGCGTCAGCCCCACCGCTTCGGCAGCGCGTATTCGGGGTCTGGAGACCCCTCCCACAGGCTCCCAAGCCGGCGCCCTGCCAAGCCGGACCCGTCCCACAGCCGACTCCTCCCACAGCCGGCTTCTGCCCCGCAGTTGGCTTCCGCCGCAGCCAGGCCGCGCGCTGAGTCGGCTACGAAGCGGTCAACTGCTGCGCCCCGGCGGGGCTCGGCCGGCGCAGGTCCCGCGGCCGCACCACGCCCCACGCCAGGCCGACACGCTCCATAGCGAGGATCACCAGCCACATCAGGTCGACCTCCCACCAGCGGCGCCAGTTCGAAGCGCTCGCCGGGTCGGCGTGGTGGTTGTTGTGCCACCCCTCGCCGCTGGTGAGCGCCGCGACCAGCCAGTTGTTCTGGCTGTTCTCGCCGGTCTCGTACGAGCGGTAACCGAACAGGTGGCTGAGCGAGTTGACCGACCACGTGATGTGCCACACCACGACCGTCCGGAGGATCACGCCCCACACCAGCACGCTCAGCCCCATCCGCAACGCTTCGGACCACGACCCCGAGGCCACCGCGCCGCCCGCCGCGCCGAGCAAGAAGTACGCCGCCGCGTGCAGGCCGTACACGACGAGCGTGTTCTCGCCGCGCTGCAGCCACAGGCAGTAGCGGTCCTTGAGCACGTCGCGCGCGTACCGCTCGTACGCCGACAGGCTGTGCACCTGCGGGTTCTTCACCAGCAGCCAACCCACGTGGCTCCAGAAGAAACTCACCAGCGGGCTGTGCGGGTCGGGCGTGTCGTCGGCGTCGCGGTGGTGCAGGCGGTGGGCGGCGACCCAGCCGGCCGGCGCGTCTTGCAGGCAGCAGACCGCCACCGTGACGAACACCCGCTCCAGCCAAACCGGGCACTTGAAGCTGCGGTGCGTGAGCAGCCGGTGGTAGCAGAGGTTGATCCCCACCCCGCCGTAGAAGTACACGCCCGCCACCAGCAGCACCACGCCCGTCCAACTGAACAGCCACGGCCACAGAGCCAACAGCGCCAGCAGGTGCAGCACAACGATCGGCGTCGCGTAGCGCCACTCGACCTGCCGCAACGCGCCGGCGGGGCGGGAGAGCCTCGCGAGCCGCTCGCCCCGCGGTCGGAGCGGGGCAGTCACTGCAGAATCCATTCGGCTTTTCAGCGGGCGGGGGGAGAGAGGCGGCGAATCGCGGAGAGAGAGGCCCCGGTCGTCGCCCCCGGCGGCGTGGCGCTCCGGACCGACCGGCCGGCGGGCGCAACAAAAGTTACGCGAGTCGCGCGCCGGCGGCTACGGCGGCTCTTCGCGAATTCGCGGGAAAAGGAGCCGCCGGCTGATGGCGATCGGGCGCCCACCGAGCCGCGCGCGTCGGGAAGCGACCGGAGCGGCCCGGCCAGCCGCCGCCACTCCGCGCGCCGCGGCGCCGGTTGGTAAACCCGCGATGAGGGAGCACAGCCGACTGAAGACGGCCCCTCCCTCAATCGAATAGCGCGCGTTCGCGCGGCTTTGGCGCTTCTCGCATCGCGGCGGGATCGGAGGGAGCGCGTAGGGCGGGCGCCAGCGCCTGCTCACCAGCGATTGGCCGAAAGAACGCGGCCGAGCCCTCGGCCGGCGATAATGGGTCGCTCCCGCTCACCGTAGCGGGGCGCGGGGCACGCGGGGTTTCGTTACAGCGCGGCCCTCGATGAGCGGCGTGTAACGCTTGGCTAAGCCGTTGCCCGGCAAGCGGTTAGGCGCCGTTTCGTTACCGTTTAGCGTGACAGCCCGTTTTTCGGCGCGCCGCGTAACGTAACGCTACGGCGGGGACGAGGGACGGGGGACGAGGGACGGGGGACGAGGGACGAGGGACGGGGGGCAATAGAGAACGCCCGCCCGGGGGGCCGGGCGGGCGTTGGGGGTCAGGTTCAGAACTTGCCAGGGCTAATCGGCGATCAGCGGCGGCTTTGCTCGTTTTGGTTGCGGTCGCGGGCCGCGGTCTGGAGCGACTTGTTGGTCGCGTCGCGGACGTCGACGGTCTCGCCATTCACACGCACGATCTGCGCGATGAGGATCGATTCGCCGCCGATCCGGCCCTGGCGAGCGAGGACCTTGATCTGGTCGCCGTCGCGGATGTCGAGCTGGCCGAGCTCGTCGGACGGGCCGAGGTCGATCCGCTTCGCCTTGCCGCTGCGGTCCAGGTCGACCTTCACCACGGTGTGCTCGGTGTCGCGGTCGCGGCCGCTGGTCTTGCTGACCTCACGGACCTCGCCGGACAGGCGCTGCCACTGCTGCCGCTTGGGCAGGTCGTTGGTGATCGAGTCGCCGCCGGCCGACACCCGCTTGGCGAGCAGCACCTGCTGGCCGTCGATGCGGGCCCGCACGCCTTCGACGCGGACGCGGTCGCCCTGCTGCAGGTCGAGCTGCGAGACGTCTTGCTCGTGGCCGAGCCACACGTTCATCGAGTCGCCGTCGCGGGTGTCGAGCTTCGCGAGGCGGCAGGTCTTGTCGCCGCGGCTGTCGCCGCCGGTCATCTGCTTGCTCGTGAGCTGCGTGATCTGGCCTTCGACTTGCTGCATCTGGCGGTCGCTACGCGGCTGCTGCTGGTCGCCGCGGCGGGCCGACTGCTGCGCGCGTTGGCGGCTGCGCTGCTTGGCTTGCTGCAGGTCGTAGTAGTAGACGGTCTCGACGCCGTCGTAGTAGCCGTCGTTGTCGTAGTCGGCCGCGATGGTCACCCAGCCGGCCGGCCGCAGGCGGTACGCTTGGTCGCCCTGCTGCTGGCTGCGGACCTGCTGGTCGCGGCCCCGGCGGCTGTCGTCGCGGCGTTGGCGGTCCGTGCGCTGGTCGGTCCGCTGCTGGTCGCGGCGGCTATCGCGGTTGCGGTCGGCGCCACGCACCGGCTGGGAGTCTTGCGAGTCGTCCCAGGAGCGGTTGTCCTGCGGCTGGCGGTAGTCGTACTCGCCGTAGCCTTCTGGGCCATAGTCGCCTTGGCCGTAATCGCCTTGGTTGTCATCGCCTTGGTTGGCGTCGCTTTCGCGGTAATCGTAATCGCTGCCGGACCGGCCGTCGCGCGAGGGGCCATCCTGGTAGTCGGACTGGGCCATAGCTGCCGGGGCGGACATCGCCAGCGCGGCGAGCGCCGTCATGGGGAGCGTTAGTTTTCTGATCTTCATAAGTGGTTCACCTTATGGTTGTGAGTGATTGAGTTTAAAGCCGGACCGGCAGCCGCCGCGGGCTTACCAATCCCACCAGCTGTCGTCGTCCCAGCCGGTGGTGTAGTACGAGCCGTAGTAACCGGGTGTGCCGGTCGCGTAGGGCCGTGCCGCCGTGCCGCCGTAGGGGCCGCGGTAGCCGTAATTCGCGCGCTGGCGGTAGTCGTACCGGCCGTACCGCTCGTCGAAGCCGAAGTCGTCGTCGCGGATCGGGTGGTCGTTGTAGTACGCGTCATAAGCGCCGTACTGGTCGTCGTCGTAGATGCCTTGATCGGTGTACGCGTCGTACGCGCCGTATTCGACGTCGGAGTCGAGGTAGGGGCCGAACTGGGCGTGGGCCGGCGCGGTCAGCAGGATCGCGGCCAAGCCGGCCACGGCGACGCAGAGCTTGGTCATCATGGTGGTTGCCTCCGTAGGATCAGGGAGCCTTGCGATTTAGCGAGCGGTTCAGTGGGCGCCCCACCGACCGATCGACGCGGCAGGCGAACGTCGCCTGCGGGAGAGAGGGAGCGTCGCCCGTCGGTGGTGACGGCTCGCGGCGGGTCGATATGAGTCAAGGCCGCAACCCGCGCGCCGACTCCCGCAGCAGGCGATAGCGAAGCGGTTCCGCCGCGGTTCTTTCTTCTGCCCGGCCGCCGCGCGGGCAAACTGCTAGCCCGGCGGCCGCTTGCGCCGCCGCGACCACACGCCTTGCTTCGGCCCAGCGGCGCCGGGCTGGCGGCCACCGTGGCTTCATGGCAGCCGACATGGCGGCTAGCTTTTGGGGGGTCCGCCGCAGCGGAACCTCCCTAGCCCGACCTCACCCGCCCCGACCCACGATGGCCCAAACGCTCGAAACGAAGCTCGTCCCGTGGGTCCGCACGATGCAGATCATCTTGGCCGGTCTGTGTGCGGGGCCGATCGTGTTCGCGGGGATCTTGCTGGCGATCGGCTCGCAGAAGCCAGAGAACCCCGCGCCGCTCGCGGGCCAGCAAGTCGAAGCCGACGGCGACGGCTTGATCGAGAAGATCGCGTTGGGCGTCGGGGTGCTGGCGATCTTCAGCCAGGGGGTAGTCGGCCGCGTGGTGACCGACGCGGCGGCCAAGGCGGCCGTCGGCGAGAACCAGCCCGGAGAGTCGGCCGAGGCCCTCGCCGGCGCGTACCAGACCGGCCTGATCGTCGCGTCGGCGATCAACGAAGGGGGCGCCTTCTTCAACCTGGTCGCTTACATGATCACGCAGAGCCCGTGGAACATGGCGATGGCCGCGCTGCTGGTCTGCTCCAACGCGGCGAAGTTCCCGACGGTCGCGAAGGTCGCCAACTGGGCCGAGGCCAAGGCGCGGCAGTTGAGCGAGGAAGCGGCCCTCAAGCCGATGTAGCCTCAAGCCGACGTCGCCTCAAGCCGACGTAGCCTCAAGCCGACGTCGCCTCGCGGCCGGCTCAGCCCCCCGAGGGAATCCGGCGCTGAAGAAGAGATCAGCCCTGAGTGAAGCGGTCGCGTAGGCGGCCGAGGATCCGCTGCTCGAGGGCGGCGTCGCGGCCGATGTCGATCCACAGGCCCGAGTCGCGGATCGGGTCGATCGGCGTGACGCGGTCGCTCGGCAGCCCCTGGTTGGTCTGGATCGACGCGGCCCCCGCGCTGGCCCGCTCGGGCCGGTTGAGGTCTTCTAGTTGCTTGTCGACCCGCACCAGGATCTCGTAGCCGCCCGCCGCGGGGATGACCCGCAGGCTCGCGCGTCGGCGGATGGTCTGCAGCGTGCTCTGCCAGCGGTTGAACGCGCCGGCCGAGTCGCGTCGCCAGGGCTCGAAGATGGTCGAGCCGATCTGCCACTGGGTCTCGACGCGGCCCTCGGTGAGCACCGACCCGGCTTGGGCGACCCGCTCCTCGCCGGCGATCGGGAAGTAGCGGGCCACGACGCGCACGATCTCTTCCCACGCCGCGTCGGGGTTGGTGACCCGGACATAGAGCGGGTTGGGCACGCCGCCGGCGGAGGTCGGCTCGTCGGGCAAGCCGAAGTCGTCGCTGATCGGGCCCCCCTCGGCCGGCAGCACGTCGAACCATCCCGGCTCGGCGACCGGCGGCGCCGCCGGCGGCGCGGAGCGCGGCGCCAGCACGCTCGGTGTGGCGAAGGCCGGCTGCGGCACGACGACCTCGTAGCCCAGCCCGACCGGTGGCGGCGGCGTGTCGCAGCTCAGCTCGCCCGGCGCCAGGTAGCTCGGCCCCCACGGCGCGCCGAGCACCGCCGCCGGCGATTGGCCGCGAAAAGTCGCCTCGCCGCCGCCGCTCGCAGGGGGCTGCGGCGCGACCTGGCACCCGGCCAGGCCCGCGGCGAGGCCCGCTAGCAGCAGCTTCGGTGGATTCGGACGCGGCGGCATGTCGTGACGGAGGCGTCGTGCCGGGACGTAGCAGGGGCAATAGAGCCGGAACGTCGCAGCACGGCGACGCCGTGGGAAGAGCGATCCGGGCAGCCGTCGCAGGGGCACGCCGCCGGGAGTGGATCGGAGGGCGTCCCGCTGAGGTAGCGAGCAGTTTGCCGATGTTCATGCGGTCACTCCGCTTGCAGCAAATCGCAATGCTGCCGATCGGATTGCACTTTCGAGCCGTTTTCTGCAAGCTGAGCCGCCATTGGCGCCCGACGACCCATTCTGGGCCACGTTGCCGGTACGGTTCGCCCCATGCCCGAGATCGACAGCCGCAACCACTTCTACCTCGGCCGGCGGCACGACCTGGCCTCGGGGCGGACGGGCGACGAGCCGCTGCTGTACAAGTCGAAGGACCTGACCACGCACGCGGTGTGCGTCGGCATGACCGGCAGCGGCAAGACCGGGCTCTGCGTGTCGCTGCTGGAGGAGGCCGCGCTGGACGGCGTGCCGGCCATCTGCATCGATCCGAAGGGGGACCTGGGCAATCTGCTGCTGGGCTTCCCGGAGCTGCGGCCCGAGGACTTCCGCCCCTGGGTCGACGAGTCGGTCGCCCAGCGCAAGGGCCAGACCCCCGACGAGCTGGCCGCCGCGACGGCCGAGCTTTGGCGCCAGGGGCTCGCCGACTGGGGCCAGCCGCCCGAGCGGATCCAGCGGTACAACGATTCCGTCGAGCGGCTGATCTTCACCCCCGGCGCGTCGCACGGCGTGCCGATGACGGTGCTGAAGAGCTTCGCCGCGCCGCCCAAGACGCTCCGCGACGACGCCGACGCGTTCCGCGGCCGCGTGCAGTCGGCAGTGAGCGGCCTGCTCGCGCTGGTGGGGATCGACGCCGACCCGGTCCGCAGCCGCGAGCACATCTTCCTCTCGAACGTGCTCACTGCCGCTTGGCAAGCGGGCCGCGACTTGTCGATCGCCGACATGATCCACGAGATCCAGTCGCCGCCGTTCACGACCGTGGGCGTGATGGACCTCGAGACGTTCTTCCCCGAGAAGGACCGCACCGCGCTGGCGATGGGCCTGAACAACCTGCTGGCGAGCCCGTCGTTCGCCGGCTGGATGCACGGCGCGCCGCTCGACGTGCAGCGGCTCCTGTACTCCGAAGAAGGGAAGCCGCGGCTGTCGATCGTGTCGATCGCTCACCTGGACGACCCCCAGCGGATGTTCCTCGTGACCATCCTGCTAAACGAGATCATCGCCTGGATGCGCAACCAGCCGGGCACGGGCTCGCTCCGCGCGTTGCTGTACATGGACGAGGTCTTCGGCTACTTCCCGCCGTCGAAGAACCCGCCGAGCAAGGAGCCGATGCTCACGCTGCTCAAGCAAGCCCGGGCGTTTGGCTTGGGGTGCGTGTTGGCGACCCAGAACCCCGTCGACCTCGATTACAAGGGCCTCTCCAACGCGGGCACTTGGCTGCTCGGCCGCTTGCAGACCGAGCGGGACAAGCTCCGTGTCATGGAGGGGCTCGAGGGGGCGTCGGCCGCGGCGGGCAGCGCGTTCGACAAGCAGGCGATGGAGCGCACGCTCGCCGGCGTGGGCAGCCGCGTGTTCTTGATGAACAACGTGCACGACGACCAGCCGACCCTCTTCCACACCCGCTGGGCGATGTCCTACCTGGCCGGCCCGCTCGCGCGGGACCAGATCAAGACCCTCATGGACCCCGTCCGCGACCGCTACGCGCCGAAGCCGACGGCGGCCAAAGACCCGAAGCAAAACGCAGCGCCAGAGCCGAGGGCACCCGCCCTCGGAGGCCTACCAGCATCGGACCCCACGCCGGTCCCCGACTCGATCCCGCAGCGGTACGTGGAAACGACCGACCGCGTGCCGAAGGAGGTCCGGCTCGAGTACCGCCCCGGGTTGCTCGGCGTGGGCAAGTTGCACTTCGTGAAGACAAACGGCGGCTTCCAGCTCGACGAGTGGGAAGACGCGTTCGTCCTGAAGTGCTTCAACGAAACGATCCCCGACGGTGTGTGGGAAGGCGCGCTAGTGCACCCGGCCGCGCCGGTGCTGCGCGACGACCCCGAGTACCACGGCGTGCCCCAGGCGGCGGCGCCGCGCGAGTTCACCGACGAGAACGCTTACAAGGCGTTTGCGCGAGAACTCGAGGAGTGGCTCTACCAGACGCAGCGCCGGACGCTCTACCGCTGCGCGGACCTCGAAGAGGCCTCTCGCCCAGAAGAGACCGAGGCCGGGTTCCGCACCCGGCTAGCCGCCGCGGCCGCGAAGAAGGCCGCCCAGCGGAAGGCCGAGCTCGAGTCGAGCTACGCGAAGAAGATCGCCGCCGCCGAGGCGGCGGTCGCCAAGAAACGCGCCTATTACGAAGAGCAGAAATCGCAGTTCTGGGGCCGCTTAGCGGGGGCGGCGCTGAAGGTGGTCGAGCTTGTGCTCGCGGCCTTCGGCGGCAAGGCGACCAGCCGCCGCGCGAGCTCGTCGGTCAACGCGGCGCGGCAGGCGTCGACCGAGCGCAGCCAATCGGAACGGGCCAAGCAAGCGTGGGACGACGCGGTCGCCGAGCTCGAGGCGCTGAACCAGCAGCGCGACGCCGACGTCGCCGAGGCGGCCGCCAAGTACGCCGTGGAGCGGCTCGAACTGGAGACCCTCGAGATCGGCCCACGCAAGTCGGACATCGACGTCGACCGCGTGACGCTCGTCTGGCTGCCGCACCGGATAGAGCCCTCCGGCGCAGCGACGCCGGCCTACTGAGCGTCGGCAGCGGAGTTGGCCTCGCGCCGCCGGCCCGCGCTCCGATCACCCGACGCTAGCGCGTACGGCTCAAGCGCATCGGCGCCCGGTCGTCGTCGGCGACGGTTCAGGGTGCGCGGCCGGCCCGCCGCCGTGCGCTTGAGCCGACGGCGCTAGCCGCGGGCGAACGAAGGGCGGCCGGCCCGCGCTCCGGTCGCCCGACGCTAGCGCGTGCGGCTCAAGCGCATCGGCGTGCTACTCGGAGGCCGTGGTGAAGGTCCACTCGACCGGCGCGAGTGGCACGCCCCACTTGCTCTGGAAGTTCACGTAGTGCGAGCCGTTGAGCTGGAGCTTGTAGGTCAGACCCGGATCGAGGTCGACCGGCAGCGAGCAGGAGCGGCCGTCGCGGCTCCACTCGGCTGGGCGCCCTTCGGCGCCGGGCCACCCGCCGTCGGCCTTCACCCACGACATGCCTTCGCCCATCGGCGAATCGAACTCGACGGTGATCCGGTCGAGCGAGGGGTCGACGTCGGTGGCGCCCGGTTCAGGCGAGAGCACCTTTACTTGGGGCGCCGCTGCGCGGCGCTCGACGGAGCGCTTCGCCCCTGCGGTCGTGAAGCAGATCGCCGTGTGAGCGGCCGGCTTGCCGTCGGCGCTCTTGAAGTTTTCGTAGCTCGAAGAGTTGATCCCGACGCGGTAGAACTTCCCGGAACGGAGCTTCACGGGCAGCACGCAGGTGCGGTCGTCGGGCCAGGCCACGTTGCGGGCCTTGTCGATCGTCGGGAAGTCGTCGCCGCCGCCGGTCCAGCTGTGGTCGCCACGCCGCATCGGGCGGTCGAACGTGACGCGGATCTCGTCGACCGAAGGATCGACGCCCGTCGCCCCCCGCTCCGGCGACGTGCTCACCACGACCGGGTAGGGCGGGCGGTCGCCGGACGACGCGTCGACTTCGGGCTTCGCTGCGCTACGCGGGGTGGGCGCTTGGGCGGCGCCGCTGAGCGGGCGTTTGATGAGGCGCACGTCGTCGACCCAGACCGTGCCCTTCCCTTGCACGATCAGGTTTAGCGTGACCTTGTCGGGCCGCTGGCCTTTCTGCAGCAGGAAGGGGATCTCGAGCTGCTGGAAGTCGCCCCGGCCGCTCACCGCGACCGATGGGTTGCGTGAGAAGTACTGCCCACCGCCGACGTGCGCCCACATCTCGAGCGACGCGCTCCCCTCGAGCGCGGGCTTGACCATCGCCGAGTAGACGAGCTGCGCGCCGTCCACGTCGGGCCGCTCGACCTCGGCCAAGCACACGGTGGTGGGCCAGGCGGTGTCGACGCGGACCGAGCCTTCGCCCTCGACCTTGGTTTGTGTGTCGATGGTGACCCGAGTGGCCGCGTCGGGCAGGCTGTCGAGCGCGAGCGCGGCGACCTCGACCTCCCGCTCGGCGTGCTGGGCCGCGACGCGGCCGGCCATCGGCACGAACACCACCGCGAAGGCCCCGACCGCCACGGCCGAGGCCCAGCCGAAACGGGCGCGGGCGGGCTGGAAACTCATGACTTCCTCCAGGCGTTGTTGGAGCAGGGCGCCGCGCTCGAGCACGCCGACCAGGCCACGCTGCGTTCAATTGACTAAGCGTGTGGTCGTTAATCAAGCGAACGCGTCAGAAAGAGCGGTGGGGGCTCACGCCGGCCGACCGCTCACCTGGCGGCGGCGGCTGGGCGGCGGCTGGGCTGCGTCAGTCGCCGAACGACACCTCCGGCGTGGCCGCGCCGGCGGTCCAGGCGAGGCGGCCCAGCAGCCAAGCCCACACC
The DNA here is from genome assembly GCF_040219535.1 of Botrimarina sp. Lineage (NCBI taxonomy): Bacteria > Pseudomonadati > Planctomycetota > Planctomycetia > Pirellulales > Lacipirellulaceae > Botrimarina > Botrimarina sp. Next base: position 79,651 of record NZ_JAVJSH010000012.1, on the reverse strand, counting down.
AGCGTGAGAGCGACCTCGCCGCTCATCGAGATCAGCAGGGCGGCGGCCTCCGGCAGGCGGGTCGCCAGGCTGCTGGCGTAGCCCCAGCCCCCGATCAGCAAGGCTGTGAAGAGGTAGAACACGGCCCACGTGACCGGCGCGTGCCACATGGTCCGCAGAGGGCCGTCCGACAGCACGCTCCACCAGGCGCCGCCGTCGAGCTGCGAGAGGAGCACCACGGGCAGGCAGAGCCAAAGGCTCGCCAGCAGGATCGCGCCGCCGGTCGCGCTGTCGGTGTGGCCGATGGCCGACGCGACCGCCACACCGGGCAGGATCGACATCACGCCGGCCAGCAGCAGCTGCAGCGTAGCGGCGATCCAGGCGCCGGCGTCGAGCCCCGGCCACTCGACGACGCGCCGAGCGCCGCCGGCCGCATCGCCGATGATCGTCAAGTAGATGCACGAGCTCACGCCCAGCCAGATCGGCAGCGCGACGAGGATCAGGCCGAGGAACACGCCGGTCGCGAGCAGGCTGAAGATCCCGATGAATTGGCCCAGCGCCATCGGCAGCATCAGCACCAGCGGGAAGCCGACCCCCAGCCCGAGCCACGCGCTCGCCATCGCCGGGTTGAAGAAGAACTCCCCGAATCCCTTGAGGAAGCCGAGCCCGTACCGCGGCGCGTCGGCCGGGCGGGACTGGCGGTCGCGGCGCGAGGTATCGGGCGCGTCGTCCACAGAGCGGTAGCCGGCCGGGCGCCGCGCGGCGTACTCTTCGTACGCGACGGCGTGGACCGACGCGACGGGCGCGGCCTCTTCCAGCGTGTACTGGTCGTCCTCCGCGGGCGGCGGCGCCGCCGCCGGCACGACCATCGCCGCGCCGCACCCGGGGCAGGGCGTTTGGCGTCCGGCGTGTTTGGCCGGCACGCGGTACCGCTTTCCGCAGCCGTCGCAAGCGAATCGGATCGTCGTGTCGAGCATCGCGCGGCTCCGTGTTGTGCGCGGGCTATTATGCCAAGGCGGCGTCGACCTTCGGCCGCTTCAGCCCGTAGAAAGTGGGATATGCCGCGGGGCAAGGCGCTTGGTGGCAGGCGGCGGGCTAATCGCTAGGAGGCTGACCGCTGGTCCAATCCCTGTTTCGGAGCGAAGCGTGTGATCTTGGCGATGTGGCGAGTGCTGATCGAGCTGGCGCCTTGGCTGTTGCTGGGGGCGGCGTTCGCGGGGGCGCTGTACGCGCTGCTGCCGCCGGGGGCGATGTCGCGGATGCTCGGCGGCCGCGGGGCGGTTTGGAAGTCGGTGCTGGTAGGGATCCCGCTGCCGCTGTGCTCGTGCGCGGTGATCCCCGTGGGGCTCGGCCTGAAGCGGCAGGGCGCGAGCGACGGCGCGTCGGTCGCGTTCCTGATCGCCACGCCGCAGACGGGCGTCGACTCGGTGCTCGTCACTGCCGGGATGCTCGGCTGGCCGCTGGCGCTGTTTAAGGTCTTGATCGCTCTGGTGACGGGCGTCGTCGGCGGCTGGGCCACGGACCGCTTCGCGGCGCGGCCGGCGGGTCTGCCGATCGTCGAGCCCCCGCCCGCCGCTACGCCGCGGCTCTCGTGGGCCGATCGGCTGCGCCGCGGCGCGACGCACGCCGACGACCTCGTGAGGTCGATCTGGCTGTGGCTGGTGCTGGGCGTGGCGATCTCGGCGGCGCTCACCGTGTGGCTGCCGACAGAGTGGCTGACGGGGCTCGCCGCTTACGGCGCGCTGGCGTCGATGGGGGCGGCGCTCGCGTTGTCGCTGCCGCTGTACGTGTGCGCGACCGCGAGCGTGCCGATCGCCGCTTCGCTGGTGGCGGGCGGGCTGCCGCTGGGGGCGGTGATCGTGTTCTTGATGGCCGGGCCGGCCACCAACACGGCGACCATCGGCGCGGTCTCCCGCGCGCTCGGGGGCCGCGCGGTGGCGGTCTACCTGACGACGATCATCCTCGGCAGCGTGCTCGGCGGGTGGCTGTTCGAGCGCCTGCTGGCGGACCATTTCGCGGTCGCGCCGGAGGGGGTCGGCCACACGCACGGCCACGCGGCCGCGTGGTGGGAGGTCGCCGCGGCGGCCGTGCTCGGCGTGTGGTTGGCCGCTTGCGCGGTCCGCGAAGCAGCGAGCCGGTGGCTTATCAAACCGGCCCACAGCGGAGAGCCCCAAGCGTCGATGGCCCCATCGATGGCCCCACAGCCGCCGTCCGAAGGTGGCGGGCACGCGTGCTGCCACAAGGGGTGAATGACCACTGACCACTGACGACTGACGACTGACCACTGCCCACTCGTCCCGTTTGCATTCGCGCGGCCGCCTGATATGTTCTCGCTTGCGAATCGTGTGTTGGTGGTTGCGCGAGGTTTGCTTGCCCCGCGCGACGTAACAGGGAACCCGGTGCGATTCCGGGACGGCCCCGCCGCTGTAACCGAGCGCACGCCGCTGGACCCATTCTTCAAGCTGTCTGTTACGCCATTGTTGGTGGAGTTCGCAACGCGATTGCGGCTTCGCTGATGAGAAGGCTGGTCCCAGCGGGCTCGGGAGTCAGAAGACCTACCAACACGTGGCATGCGGCGCGCTTCGAGGGAAAGCGGCCGCGTTGAGGTTGCTGCGCTGGTCTTGCGGGTCCCGCTCTCTGCGCCGGTGGCGCCGCGCGCCGCGCGGGTGTTTGAGAGGGGCCCCGGATCGGCCGCGGCACGGCGAGGATTGCCGCGCTAGGATGTTGGTCTTTGAGATAGAACGGCGGCTATCCGCGCGCCGGCCAGCCTTCACGCTGGTCGAGCTGTTGGCGGTGATCGCTGTGGTGGGCGTGCTGATCGCGCTGTTCTTGCCCGCGGCCCAAGCCGCGCGCGAGGCGGCGCGTCGGGCCGCGTGCGCGAACCAGCTCCGGCAGTTGGGCCTCGGGCTGCAGCTGTACGCGGGCCGCGACAGGCGTCTGCCTATCGGCTGTGTCGACTGCGCGAACCCGCCGACCAACACGCCCCGGCGCCGCACGTCGTGGGTGGTTTGGACGCTCCCCTACTTGGAAGAGCCGGCGCTGTTCGACCGGTTCGATCTGCTCCAGCCGGTGACCGCTACGGCCAACCGCCCGGCGGCCGCGACCCGCCTGGCGCTGATGCAATGCCCGAGCGTGACGGGCGACGAGGCCTCGTCGCTCGGCGCGTACACGGACTACGGCGGGTTGTACGGCGTCGAGGGGGGAGGGCGCTCGTCGATCCCCCCGGAGTGGCTCGGCGTGCTCGTGTACGAGCAGCCGGTCGCGTTGGCGGACATCACCGACGGCCTCGCGCACACGCTCGCCGTCGGCGAGATGCACCACCGCCGCACGCCGGGCGAGTGCGAGTGGGCGCTGGGGCCCCATTTGTTCGCCCAAGAAGCCGCCACCCGCCCCAACCCGCCCGCCGCGCCGGCCGAGCGAGCGGGCCTCGCTAACGAGCTGGGCAGCATGCACCCGGGGGGGCTGCAAGCGGTGCGTTGCGACGGCGGCGTTGAGTTTGTGGCGGACGAGGTCGAGCAAGAACGGCTCGTCGCCTGGTTGACCCGCGCCGGGGGAGAGCAATGACCAAAGCCCTGCTGCACGCCCTGCTGCAACGTCCAATGCTGCTGCTGCTGCTGACGAGCGCCGGGGCGGCGGTCTCGGCGGCTGGCGAGATCGGCTTTTGGGTCGGGGAGGGCGCGAATCGCGCGACGCTTGTTATCGACTGGGACGAAGCGCCGCACGCCGGGCCCGCACTGGCGTGGGGCTACCGGTGGGACGGCGCCGCGACCGGCCGGCAGATGCTGGCGGCGGTGGTCGCGGCGGACGAGCGGCTGTTCGCCAAGCTCAATGGCTCCGCGGAGACCGCGCGGCTGCTTTACGGGTTGGGGTACGACGGCGACGCCAACGGCCAGCTGCCGATCGATTCTGGCCAGTCGTTCGACCCCGACGGCTTCGCCCTGGGTTTCCCGAACGACACGGCCCGGCCGCTAGAGGCCGCCGACCTGTGGGCGGAGGGGTTCGCCGACGAGGCCTTCTGGCACTACACGACCCGCGCGGCCGGCGAGCCGTGGGGGACGGCCGGCTCGGGTTTCAGCACACGGGCGCTCGCCGATGGCGACGCCGACGGCTGGGTCCTCACGTTGTTGAAGAACCCGGAGGGGATGCTCCGCAACGAGGAGGAGCTGTTCAGCTTCTTCCCGAGCTTCCCGACGGCCGCCCCCCGGCCGGGCCCTTCGAGCGATTTCAACGGCGACGGCGCGATCGACGCGGCTGACTACACGCTGTGGCGCGACGCCCTTGGCGAGCCGGCCGTGGTCGCCGGCGCCGGCGCCGACGCCGACCGCTCCGGCCTGATCGACCAAGAGGACTACCAGCTGTGGGCCGCCGCCTACGGCAGGGGAGCTGACCCCGCCCATGCTGGCCCCGCCCAAGCTGCCCCCGAACCAGACGCCGCGTTGCTCGCCACTCTCATTCTGCTCGCTACCTCACCTTGGAGACGCTCCCCGTGAAGACCCCCTTGCTCGCCCTGTCGCTGATCGCGGCCGAAACCCTGGCGGCCGAAACCCTGGCGGCGGACCCCTGGGCCGACCGGGTCGTCCAGTACGAACCGGGCGAGGGCGTGCCCCCCGTGTTCGGCAGCGACCCGCCGGTCTTGTTCGACCGCCCGGAGGCCGCCCTCGGCGCGCCGACGCGGCAGAGCGTCGCCTTCGGCGGCTACGTGGTCTCGCCGTTCAGCCCCGCGGGCGATCCCTCGGAGGTGGTTTCGCTCGGCAGGGGCGGGCGGCTCACGCTTGAGTTCGACGAGCCGGTCACCGACGACCCGCTGAACCCGTTCGGCGTCGACCTGCTCATCTTCGGGAACGCGTTCTTCGAGACCAACGACTTCGACTTCGACGCGCAGACGGTCGTCACCGGCGTGGCGTCGGAGTCGGGCCTCGTGGAGCTCAGCGCCGACGGCGAGACCTTCGTGACGCTGACCGGCGCCGCCCCCGACGGGGGGTACCCGACCCGCGGCTGGGCCGATCACGACACGTTTTTCCCCGCCGGGCCGGGGGCGACGCCCGCCGACTTCACCCTCCCGGTCGATCCGGCGCTGGATCCGGTGGGCCTTGGGCCGGCTGGGATAGCAGCGGGGTACGGGTTGTCGGGGGGCGGTCTGGGCGTCGATCTGGCGGATTGGGGGATCAGCGAGGTGCGGTTCATCCGCTTTAGCAACCCGGTCGGCTCGCTCACGACGCCGGAGATCGACGCGGTCGCCGACGTGCGGCCCGTGCCGGAGGTCGGCGCTCTGTGGCTCGCCTTGGCGGCGCTGCCGGTCGCTGCGGGGCGGAGGTCGGCCCGTGCCGCTTGACGCTCGAGGCGCCGTCGGCCCGCTGGTAGCCGGGGTGGACTACACCGTCGAAGCGGGCCGCGTCGTGTTTACGGCCCGGTTCCTCCTGGCCCGCGGCAGGTGCTGCGGGTCGGGCTGCCGGCACTGCCCGTACGACCGTTCAAGTGGCCTCGTGGAGGGGACAGAGCGGGTCGTCGAGGGCTCTGCGGGAGGCGATTCGGCCAAATAGCGCGCTGGCCCCGTTGACACCCCGGCGAGTCGTCCGTACCTTTTGCGATTCTCCGCCCAGCGCGGCGGAGCGAGTAAGGGAGCGCTGCGGCCCGCTCTGGGCGCGGCCGACGGCCCGCTGAGCGAATCGGCGGGCGGCTCCGCATTCGAGAAACCACCCTTTAGCGAACGCGGCGAACGGCAGTGGCGAACGAGGTAATCCGCATCCGGATGGAGGCCTACGATCACTCGGTCTTGGACCAGAGTGCGGCCGACATCGTTGACACCGCGAAGCGGACCAACTCGCTCGTGCACGGGCCGATCCCGTTGCCGACGCGTATCGAGCGGTACACGGTGATCCGTGGCCCGCACGTCGACAAGAAGTCGCGGCAGCAGTTCGAGATCCGCACCCACAAGCGGCTAATCGACATCGTCGACGCGACCGCCAAGACGATCGAGGCCCTGAACAAGCTCAGCTTGCCGGCGGGCGTCGATATCAAGATCAAAGCAACGACCGGCTGACGCCGGAAAGAGGCTTCAGGCTTTCGGCTTCGGGCGCCAGTAGCTCCCGGAGCCCGAAGCCAGGAGCCCGAGGCCTAAACAATGTTTGGAGGCGGCCGGGTAAGCCGCCTCGCCTGCGGGTCCCGCCCGCGGGCGAGCGAGTCTCCCGGGACCGCGACCGCAACACGACACCGCCGACCGTCGACGCCAGCCGGCCCCGCGTGGGGCTGGCTCGCCGGGGGTCTTGCCGACTGAAAGCCGACTGACAAGTCGCTGAACGATCAGCCATGTCCGCCCCGTCCGCAAACATCCCCGCCGCTGGCATCCTGGGCCGTAAGGTCGGGATGACGCAGATCTACGACGAGTCGGGCGCTGTTGTCCCGGTGACCGTGCTCCAGGCTGGGCCGTGTCACGTGTTGCAGGTCAAGTCGATCGAGCGTGACGGCTACGAGGCCGTCCAGGTCGGCTATCTCGACAAGCCCCGCCGCTTGGCGGCTCGGAGCGAGCGCGGCCACGTCGCGAAGCTCGAGAGCAAGCGTCAGAAGGGCCGCGCCGAAGCGGGGGTCGAGCCCCTGGCCAAGGCGGGCTGCGAGCCCAAGCGCCTGGTGCGCGAGTTCCGCGCCCCGGCCGGCTCGTTCGCCGGCGGCGTCGAGGTCGGCGGCGAGATCACCGTGACCGCCCTGGAGGGCGTCGAACGGGTGGACGTCACCTCGACGAGCAAGGGCCGCGGCTTCAGCGGCGCGATGCGGCGGCACAACTTCGCCGGCCAACGCGCCACGCACGGCGTGAAGAAGTGCCACCGGCACGCGGGCGGCACCGGCTGCAGCGCGTACCCGAGCCGCCTGTTCAAGGGCGTGCGGATGGCGGGCCAGTACGGCGCGAGCCGGACCACGGTGCGCAACCAGAAGCTCGTCGGCATCGACGCCGAGAACAACCTGCTGCTAGTGCGCGGCGGGGTGCCCGGCCACAAGGGGTGCTTCGTCGTTGTGCGGACCACGAACAAATTGAAGTAAACAGGGGTTATCGGCTGTCGGCTACCGGCTGTCGGCCGGTGGCTCCCCGCCGATAGCTGATGGCCGAGAGCCGATAACCGTTTCCATGCCCAAGCTCACCGTTCACGATCGCAAAGGCGCCAAGGTCGGCACTTACAGTGTCGAGCCGGAGGATTTCGCGCGGTCGATCAACAAGCAACTGCTGCACGACGCGGTGGTCATGTACCAGGCCAACCTGCGGCAGGGCACGCACAAGACCAAGAGCCGCGGCGAGGTCGCCGGCTCGACCAAGAAGATGTACCGCCAGAAGGGCACCGGCAACGCGCGGGCCGGCAGCAAGCGGTCGGGCATCCGCCGCGGCGGCGGCCACATCTTCGCGATCAAGCCGCGCGACTACAGCTACCGAATGCCCCGCAAGGCGCTGCAGCTCGCCACGCGGATGGCGCTCGCCTCGAAGGTGGCCGACGACGAGATGGTGATCGTCGACGACCTGGCCTTCGACGCGCCGAAGACCCGGGAGATGGCCTCGATCCTCCGCCACCTGGGCGTCGAGGGGGATTCGATCCTGGTCGCCACCGACGGCCTGAGCCCGAACGTCTACAAGAGCGCCCGCAACATCCAGCGTGTGAGCGTGTCGCCCGCCAGCGACCTGAACGCCCTGTCGCTGCTCAGCGCGAAGCGGCTGGTGGTGACCAAGTCGGCGCTGGACAAGCTGAAGGAGTCGGCCGCGCAGCACAAGAAGAACGGCGCCGCGTCCGAGGCCAGCGCCTGACGACCGGCGCCGTGCGTCCGACCAACGGCGCGCCCAACGACCAACGGCTAACAGCCAACCGCTACCATGCCACGCCACATCCCGCAAACGACGTCGCTCACGCTCGAGCCGCACCAGGTGATCATCAAGCCCCTGGTGACCGAGAAGGGCGTGCACAAGTCGACGCGCAACAACGCGTACACGTTCGAGATCAACAAGCTGGCGACCAAGGAAGACGTGCGTCGCGCGGTCGAGAAGCTGTTCGACGTGAAGGTGGTCAAGGTCGCCACACAGAACCGCAAGGGGAAGTTCCGCCGCACCCGCTTCCGCCTCGGCCGCACGGCCGATTGGAAGAAGGCGATCGTCACCTTGGACGAAGAACACCGGATTGACTTTTTCTAGGCGCTAGTTGGGAGGCGCTAGGCGCAAGGCGCTTGGTGGCCCCCCCCCGGCAGCCCCAGAAGAAATTCAGTAGCACGAACTAGCGCCTAGCGCCTCCCAACTAGCGCCTCCCAAATGGGCATCCGAGTCTACAAGCCGACCAGCGCAGGCCGTCGCAACGCGTCGGTCAGCGACTTCAAGGAGCTGACCCCCGGCGCGAAGCCGGAGAAGTCGCTGCTGCGCCCGATCAAGAAGACCGGCGGTCGCAACAACCAGGGCAAGATCACCTGCCGCCACCGGGGCGGGGGGCACAAGCGGCGCTACCGGTTGATCGACTTCCGCCGCAACAAGGACGGCATGCTCGCCGAGGTCGATTCGATCCAGTACGACCCGAACCGCTCGGCGCGGATCGCGCTGCTGAAGTACGAGGACGGCGAGAAGCGTTACATCATCGCGCCGGTCGGCCTGACCGCCGGCGACAAGGTCCAGTCCGGCGACGACGCGCCGCCGCGGGTGGGCAACTGCCTGCCGCTGTCGAAGATCCCGCTGGCGACCGTCGTGCACAACGTCGAGCTCCGCGCCGGCCGCGGCGGAGTGCTCTGCCGGGCCGCCGGCACGAGCGCGACGCTGATGGCCCGCGAGGCGGGTTGGGCGCAGATCTCGCTGCCCAGCGGCGAGATCCGCCGCGTGCCCGCCGCGTGCCGCGCGGTGGTCGGCTCGACCAGCAACCCCGACCACGGCGCCGTGCGGCTCGGCAAGGCGGGCCGCAAACGCTGGCTCGGCCGACGCCCCCACGTGCGCGGCACCGCGATGAACCCCGTCGACCACCCGCACGGCGGCGGCGAGGGCCGCACCAAGGGTGGCCGCCACCCGGTCAGCCCCGAAGGCAAGAGCGCCAAGGGCGGCATGACGCGCCAGCGTCGCAAGCCGTCCAACGCCGCGATCGTCCGCCGCCGCAAGAGCAAGCGGTACGGCGTGCAGAAGCTCGTGAAGAAATAAGGCGGGCGGCCGGCGGCCGCCGGGCTTTAGTTAGAACCCAACCTATCAAACATCGGAATCGAGTTGGCGGGAGTCGGCCTGTAGCAACACAAGGTCGCCCGATAACGGCCTCCAGCCTACCGCCTCCAGCCTCCAGCCTCTCCCATGAGTCGTTCCCTAAAGAAAGGCCCGTACGTCGATCCGAAGCTCTACGTGAAAGTAGAGAAGCAGAACGACTCGGGCGCGAAAGAGCCGATCACCACCTGGGCCCGCGCCTGCACGATCGTGCCGGAGTTCGTGGGGCACACGTTCATGGTGCACAACGGCAAGCAGCACCTGAAGGTGTTCGTGACCGAGGACATGGTCGGGCACAAGCTCGGCGAGTTCGCGCCGACCCGGAGCTTCCGCGGTCACGGCGGCAAGGGCAAGAAGTAGCTGAGCGGGTGAGGCTCGGGGCCGCAGGCCTGAGGCTTCACCTGCGGAACGTGGCGATAACAGAAAGACACAAAGAAGAGGAGAACGGGCTGCAATCGCGCAAGAGTCGGAACCACCGACACTCCAGCCTGCGGCCTCAAGCCTCAAGCCTCCTATGGCCTACACAGCAAAACACCGCCACGCCCGCATCAGCGCGACCAAGGTCCGTCCGTTGGCCGACTTGGTGCGCGGCAAGCGTGTCGACGACGCCCTGGCGATCCTCAAGGTCCAGCCGCACCGCGGCGCGCGGATGCTGGAGAAGGTGATCCAGAGCGCGTTCGCCAACGCCGAGGACCGGGGCGCCCCGAACCGCGGCGGCCTGCGGGTCGTCGAGGTCCGCGTCGACGGCGGCCCGATGTTCAAGCGCGTCCGCCCCCGCGCCCGCGGCATGGCGCACGTGATCAAGAAGCGATTCGCCCACATCACGGTTGCCGTCGAATAGCGAAACCACCGCCGAGCAGAGCAGAGCCGAGCCGAGCAGAGCAGAGCCCAGCAGAGCAGAGCAGCCGCCACTTGAGCCGGCCGACCGGCGGCCCCCCACGGCCAACCGCCTACAGCCCGCAGCCTCCCCCCATGGGTCAGAAAGTCAATCCTATCGGCTTCCGCACCGGCATCATGCTGGACTGGAAGAGCCGTTGGTACGCGTCGAAGAAAGAGTTCGCCGATCTGCTGATCGAAGACCAGAAGATCCGCGCATTCATCAACAAGAAATACAAGTCGGCCGGCATCCCCGAGATCCACATCGAGCGGACACGCGACGAGGTCAAGGTCGTGCTGCACGCGGCGCGGCCGGGCGTGATCATCGGGCGCAAGGGCACGCAGGTCGAGCAGTTGCAGGACGAGCTGCAGGGCCTGGTCGGCCGCCGCATCAATATCAAGATCGAAGAGATCAACCGCCCCGAATTGCAGGCCCACCTGGTCGCCGAGGACATCGCCGAGCAGCTGAGCAAGCGGGCCGCGTTCCGCCGCACGATCAAGCGGGCGCTGGAGCAGACGATGGAGGCCGGCGCCAAGGGGATCAAGATCCAGATGGCCGGCCGCCTCGGCGGCTCGGAGATGGCCCGCCGCGAGAAGCAGATCGCCGGCTCGATGCCGTTGAGCACGCTGCGGGCGAAGATCGACTACGGGTTCGTGGAAGCGAAGACACCGCAAGGCCACATCGGCATCCAGGTGTGGATCAACCAAGGCGAGTACGAGGACCAAAACGATGGCGCTGATGCCCAAGAGGGTCAAGCATCGAAAAAGCCAAAGAGGGCGTATAAAAGGTAACGCCACACGCGGCAACCGCGTGATCTACGGTGAATTCGGTCTGCAGGCCGTTGAAGGGGGCTGGGTCAGCGCCCAAACGATCGAGGCCGGCCGTATCGCCGCGCAGCAGTACGTGCGCGGCGAGGGCAGGCTTTATATCCGCATCTTCCCAGACAAGAGTGTCACGTCGATCCCGCTCGAGACCCGCATGGGCAAGGGCAAGGGTGAGCCGGACTTCTGGGCCGCGGTCGTGAAGCCGGGGACCGTGATGTACGAGGTGGCCGGCATCACGGAGCAGGCGGCGAAGATCTGCTTCGCCCGCTTGGCCCACAAGATGCCCGTCCGCGTCCGCCTGGTGAAACGAGAAGTCATTTGAGCCGTTTGGGTTGTCGGCCCGCCGCCGACAGCCCACAGGCGACAGCCCGCAGCCGAGAGCCGACAGCCCACAGGCGAAAGCCGACAGCGACCACGATGACCAAAGCCAAAGAACTCCGCGAGATGAGCGAAGAGCAGCTCACCGCCACGATCGCCGAAGCGGCCGACACGCTGTTCCGCCTCCGCGTCCAGGCGCAGACCGAGAAGCTCGACAGCCCGAGCGAGATCCGCCGCAACCGGCGGCTGATCGCGAGGTGCAAGACCGTGCTTACCGAGCGTGAGAAGTTGGCGGAGCGTGAGAAGTCGGCCGATCGCAAGAAAGCCGCCGCCGCGAGCTAGCCGACAAGCCGCCGAACCGAACCCCGTATCACCGCGAACCAACCCACAGCAACCGGCGCCGCTCAGCCGACAGCTCCTTCCCATGCCTAAGAAACAAGTCATCGGCGTCGTCACCAGCGACCGGGCGAACAAGACCCGTCGGGTGGAGATCGCGCGTGTGGTCCAACACCCGAAGTACGGGAAGTTCGTCCGCCGCAAGACGGTCTGCCACGTGCACGACGAGCAGAACGAGTCGGGCGAGGGGGACACCGTCGAGATCATCGAGTGCCCGCCCAAGTCCAAGCTGAAGCGGTGGGAGTTGGTCCGCGTTGTCGCTAAGAGCCAAGCGGTCGACCTCATCGCCCTCAAGGCGGCGCAGAAGGCGCAGCTCGAGGCCGAGGCGGCGGCCACCGCCTCGGGCGAGGGCGAAGCCGCTCCGGCCGCCGGCCAGGCGGATGCCCCGGCGCCCCCGGCCGACAACGACGCCCCGTAAGCGGCATCCCCCAACCAAGCGGTCCGGCCCCGGCGGCGCGGTTTAAGCACTAGCAGAGAAGACGATGATCCAGATGCAATCGCGGCTGAACGTCGCGGACAACACGGGCGCGAAGGAAGTGATGTGCGTCAAGGTGCTCGGCGGGAGCCGGCGCCGTTTCGCCGGCGTCGGCGACGTGATCGTCTGCAGCGTGAAGAGCGTCATCCCGGGCAGCGACGTGAAGAAGAAGGCGGTCGTCCGCGGCGTGATCGTCCGGGCGAAGGCCCCGACACGCCGCTCCGACGGGAGCTACGTGCGGTTCGACTCCAACGCGGTCGTGCTGGTGGACAAGGACAACAACCCGCGCGGCACGCGGATCTTCGGAGCGGTCGCCCGCGAGCTGCGCGAACGCCGCTTCATGAAGATCGTGAGCCTCGCCAGCGAAGTGGTTTGACAAGAAGTAGTTTGACAAGGGGCTGTCGGCTGTCGGCTCTGGGCTGCCAGCCACCGACGCGACGAGACCGACGCGACAAGACCGACGCGACCAAGCCAACAGCCGATAGCCGATACCCATGCTCATAAAAACTGGTGACACCGTCGTCGTGATCGCGGGCGCCGACAAGGGCACGCGCAGCAAGGTCGTGAAGATCGACCGGCTCGCCGGCAAGGCGATCGTCGAGGGCGTGAACAAGGTGTTCAAGCACGTGAGGCCGAGCCAGAAGAACCCGCAGGGCGGGCGGCTCAGCAAAGAGATGCCGATCCCGGTCGGCAACATGCAGTACTACTGCGAGAGCTGCGGCGCGAGGTCGCGCCTGGGCGCCCGCTACGCGGACGACGGCGCCAAGGAACGCTTCTGCCGGAAGTGCGGCGCCAGCGCCGGCGAGATCGCCCCCGCCAAGGCCCGCTACGCGAAGAAGTAGCACCCGCCGCGAGAAACCGAGCCTCCGCGAAGCCGAACCAAGCCAAACCACAGGCCCAGCAAGCCAGAAGCCCAGCAAGCCAGAAGCCAAGTGTCGCCCCGCCCGAACAGCCGTCGCGACAGAACCTAGCGAACAAGAAATGGCCGCCACCGCCCGCCTGAAAGAACAGTACGAGAAAGAGATCCTGCCGGCTCTGACCGAGAAGCTCGGCCGGAAGAACCGTCTGTCGCTGCCCAGGGTCGAGAAGATCGTGGTCAGCATGGGGGTCGGCAGCGCGATCAGCGACAAGAAGCACATCGAGGAAGCGACCGCCGCGCTGTCGGAGATCACCGGCCAAAAGGCCCAGGTCTGCCGCGCCCGCAAGTCGATCGCCAATTTCCGCCTGCGGGAGGGGATGCCGATCGGCGCGAAGGTGACGCTCCGCGGCGTGCGGATGTACGAGTTCCTCGACCGGCTGATCTCGATCGCCTTGCCGCGGGTGCGCGACTTCCGCGGCGTGAAGCGGTCGGCTTTCGACGGGCAGGGCAACTACAGCCTGGGCCTGACCGAGCAGCTGGTTTTCCCCGAGCTCAACCCGGACAAGTACACACGCCCCCAAGGGCTGAACATCGCGATCTGCACGACCGGCGCCACCCCCGACGAGGCGCGCCAGATGCTTGAGATGTTCGGCTTCCCGTTCACCCGGGCCGACACGGCCGGCGCCGCCTGAGCGACAGCGAGTCTCCACGCGGACCCCCACGCGACGAAACCACCACCCAGCGGACCCACCCCGACCAGCCAAATATGGCGAGCAAATCAAAAATCGCGAAAGCGGAGAGGAAGCCGAAGTTCAGCTCCCGCGAAGAGAACCGCTGCAAGATGTGCGGCCGGCCTCGCGCGGTGTACCGGAAGTTCGGCATCTGCCGCATCTGCTTCCGCAAGCTGGCCGACCGGGGGCTGATCCCGGGCGTACGCAAGGCGAGCTGGTGAGCGAGCGCGCCTGCGGCGCCCGATCGCAGGCGACCGAACGCAGGCGAGAGTGAAGACATCCAATCCAAGGCGGCCGCCGGCTCCGAGCCGGCGGAACCGACCGAACGCAAGAACCTACCGAGCCCCCGCGCCCCAGGACGCCGACTCCCAGGCCACAGGACTCTAACCACCCATGATGACCGACCCGATCGCCGACATGCTCACCCGTATCCGCAACGCGGTGCGTGTAGAGCGGGCCGCCGTGCAGATGCCTCTCTCGAAAGTCAAGCGGGGCGTCGCCGAGGTGCTCAAGCGCGAGGGTTATATCTGGGACTGGGCCGAGGAAGAGGTCGACGGCGCGGCCGGCAAGCAGCTGCGCATCGACCTGAAGTACGGCCCGAACGGCGAGCACGTGATCCAGTCGATCCGCCGCGTGAGCAAGCCGGGGCGGCGGGTGTACTCCCAAGCGAAGACCCTCCGGCCGGTGCTCAACGGGTTGGGGATCTCGATCGTGAGCACCAGCCGCGGCGTGCTGAGCGACCGCGAGGCGCGGCAGAAGAACCTCGGCGGTGAGGTCCTCTGCGAGCTGTACTGAGAGATAGGCTGTCGGCTGTCGGCTGTCGGCCGTCGGCGGCGATCCCCGAGAAACCAACCGAAGGCCCAGCCGAAAGCTGACAGCCGATAGCCGATAGCCCCCAACCATGTCCCGACTCGGCAAGAAACCCGTATCGATCCCCGACGGCGTGAAGGTCGCCTTGGACGGCCGTTTGATCACGGTCGAGGGGAAGCTCGGCAAGCTCACCTACGAGCACCGGCCCGAGGTGTCCGTCGAGATCGACAACGACGCGAAGCAAGTCGTCTGCACCCGCCACGGCGAGGACCGCGAGGACAAGGCCTACCACGGCCTGACCCGCGCGCTCTTGGCGAACATGGTGCACGGCGTGTCGGAGGGTTACGAGAAACGGCTCGAGATCCAGGGCGTGGGCTACCTGGGCGCCATCCAGGGCGACACGCTGCAGCTGCGAGTGGGTTTCGCCAACGAGATTCAGAAGAAGATCCCGCAAGGGGTCGAGGTCACCTGCCCGGACCAGACACACATCGTCGTGAAGGGCTTGGACAAGCAGAAGGTCGGTCAGTTCGCCGCCGAGGTCCGCGCGGTCCGCAAGCCGGAGCCCTACAAGGGCAAGGGCATCCGCTACGAGGGTGAGCAGGTCCGCCGCAAGGCGGGCAAGGCCGCCAAGTAGCAGGGCCGCCAAGTAGTAGGGCCACCAGTCAACCAAGCCGCCGCGAAGCAAACGAACCGACCCCGGGTCGAAACGAGCCCGTCGAAACGAGCCCGTCGAGACTAGCCCGTCGAGACTAGCCCCAGGGCCGCCGCCGGCGGCCGCCGCAAGGTCACACGAGAATGGACAAGCAGAAAGCCCTTGGCAAGCAACGCACGCGGCGGCGGTTCCGCGTCCGGAAGCGCACGCGTGGCGACGCCGAGCGTCCGCGGTTGTGCGTGACCCGCTCGCACCGGAACATCGGTGTTCAGGTCATCGACGACGAGACCGGCCGCACGCTCGCTTCGGCGTCGACGCTCGACAAGCAGCTCAGCGGGCAGGTCAAGTACGGCGGCAACGCCGAAGCGGCCGCCGCCGTCGGCAAGGCGATCGCCGAGCGGGCGACCGCGGCCGGCGTGAAGGAGGTCTGCTTCGACCGCGGGCCCTACAAGTTCCACGGCCGCGTGGCGGCCCTGGCCGAAGCGGCCCGCGAAGGCGGCCTCCAGTTCTGACCCGTTAAACAACTCAAGCGGCGGCAACGGAGCTAGCGCCTCCGGCCGCCGGCCTCCAGCCTCCAGCCTTTCCAATGGCCCGCGACCGACGCGACAACCGAGAACGCCAGCAAGGCGAGCTCTCCGAGAACGTGGTGAAGATCAAGCGCTGCAGCGCCGTCGTGAAGGGCGGCCGCCGCTTCAGCTTCGCCGCGTTGGTGGTGGTGGGCGACAACAAGGGCAAGGTCGGCCACGGCTACGGCAAGGCCAACGAGGTGCCGCCGAGCGTGGAGAAGGCCCGCAAGGCCGCCATGCGCAACATGATCACCGTGCCGATGGAGGGGTCGACCATCCCCCACACGGTCAAGGGCCGCTTCGGCGGGGCCGAGGTGATCCTGGTGCCCGCGTCGGAGGGCACCGGCGTGATCGCCGGCGCGGCGGTGCGGGCGGTTTGCGAGTCGGCCGGCATCCACAACATCCTGACCAAGAGCTTCGGCTCGAATAACCCGTTGCCGCTGGTCAAGGCCACGCTGGAGGCCCTCAAGCAACTCCGGCCGAAGTCGAAGATCGAAGAGCTGCGAGGAGTGACGCTGCCATGATCCTGAACGACGTAAACCGCGGCATCCACAAGAACCGCAAGCGCAAGCGGATCGGCCGCGGCCCGGGATCGGGCCACGGGAAGACCGCCGGCCGCGGCCACAAGGGCGCCGGCTCGCGGGCCGGTTCGTCGCCGCACCGCATGTTCGCGGGCGGCTCGACCGCGCTGTGGCAGCGCATCCCCAAGCGCGGCTTCAACAACAAGTGGGCGAAGACCGTCGTGGTCGTGAACGTCGGCGAGATCAACGACGCGTTCGCCGACGGCGACGAGGTCACGCCCGAGGTCCTCAAGGCGAAGAACCTCGCGAAGGGCCGCTTCGACGAGCTGAAGATCCTCGGCGAGGGCGAGCTGACCAAGAAGCTCACGGTCAGCGCCCACCGGTTCAGCAAGTCGGCTGCCGAGAAGATCGAGAAGGCCGGCGGCTCGATGGTCGTCGTGCCGGGCAAGACGCCCGTCGCCGAGAAGCAAGGCAAGACCCCCAAGAAGGCCGCCGCCGCCGGCGGCGAGTGAGACCCGGCCGGGCGTGCGTGCCGGGCGGCTCGCAGCGGGCCCGGGCGGCTCGCAACGGGCTTGCCCTGGGCCGTGCGGTCCGCCTAGCTTTTAGGTTTTGCCGATCCCCCCCCGGGGGCGTCGGGGCCGAGTCCGCCGTGCTCCGCACGCCCTGTGCACCGCACGCCGGCCCGTCCGCCGCCGCCCGCCGCTGGCCCCCCGCCGACATGTTCGAGAAGCTCCGCGTCATCTGGCAGATCCCCGAGTTGCGTCGGAAGATCGGCCTCACGCTCTTGATGCTGGCGATCTACCGGATCGGCTTCCAGATCAGCCTGCCGGTGGTCGACGCCGACGCGCTGGCGGAGTTCCAAGGGAGCTCCGGCGGTCTGAACAGCCTGCTGAAACAGGTGGCGGTGCTGTCGGCCGCGCAGCTGAACAACCTGACAATCTTCGGTCTGGGGATCATGCCGTACATCTCGGCGTCGATCATCTTCCAGCTGCTGGGGAGCGTGATCCCGCAGCTGGAGGCCTTGCAGAAGGAGGGCGAGGCGGGCCGCAAGAAGATCAACGAGTACACCCGCTACGCGACGGTGGTGCTCTGCCTGATCCAGAGCGCGTTCTTCGTGCAGTCGTTCGGCGCGTCGCAGGGGCTGATCGCGGCCGAGTTCACCTACCCGGAGACCGGCGCGCTCACGTGGGGCTGGTTCATCGTGTCGGTGCTGACGATGACCGCCGGAACGATCTTCTTGATGTGGCTCGGCGAGCAGATCGACGAGTACGGCATCGGCAACGGCATCAGCCTGCTGATCATGGCCGGCATCCTCGCGCAGATGCCCGCTGCCGGGTACACGCTGTACGAGCAGTCGTCGATGACGCTCGGCGACACCGGCGGGCTCGACCCGCCCAAGCTGCTGATGCTCGCCGCGATGTTCCTCGCGGTGGTCATCGGCACGGTCTACATCACCCTCGGCCAGCGCCGCATCACGATGCAGAGCGCCAAGCACCAGCGCGGCCGCCGGGTGATGGGCGGGGGCAAGAGCTACCTGCCGCTGAAGGTCAACCAGGCCGGCGTGATGCCGATCATCTTCGCCAGCAGCCTGCTGATGTTCCCCGCCCTGGCGCTGCAGCCGCTGGCGCAGATGGCCACCCAGAGCTGGGACGAGGGCGCCTGGGCCCGGTCGTTCGTGATCGGCCTGAACGAGGCCTTCCAGCGCGACACGTTCATCTACAACCTGGTGTTCCTCGCGCTGATCTACTTCTTCTGCTACTTCTGGACGGCCATCACCTTCAACCCGAAGGACATGGCCGACAACCTGAAGAACTACGGCTCGTTCATCCCCGGCTACCGCCCCGGCAAGCGGACGGCCGACTACCTAGAGAAAGTGATGTTTCGCATCACGTACGTGGGCGCCGGGTTCCTCGCGTTGATCGCGATCATCCCGACGCTCATCGTGATGTGGCTGAACGTCGACTGGACGGTCGCCATGTTCTACGGCGGCACAAGCCTGCTGATCGCCGTGAGCGTCGCGTTCGACCTGGTCCAGAAAATCGACAGCCACCTCGTAATGCGTAACTACACGGGCCTCCTGGACTAATTCGGGAGGTTGCGCAACCGCGCCGTGGGGGATGCGCTGTGCGCCGGTCTACAATGGCCGATCAGCGGCGCGGCCGGCCACGACTCGGCCGAGCGAAACGGCCGCTCGCCGCGGCCACGCGGCGCACAGCCGCAACGGGAGGGCCCAACATGCGAGTCGTCTTCATCGGGCCACCCGGCGCCGGCAAAGGCACCCAGTCGATCCGGATCGCCAACCTGCTCGGCGTGACCCACCTGTCGACCGGCGAGGTGCTCCGCAGCTCGCGCGACGCGGGCGACGAGGTCGGCGCCCAGGCCGCCGAGTACCTGAGCGACGGCCGCCTGGTGCCGGACGACGTGGTCATGCGCTTGGTGACCGACCGCCTCAGCGACGCCCAGAGCAAGCGGGGCTACGTGTTCGACGGGTTCCCGCGGACGCTCCCCCAGGCCAAAGCGCTCGACAAGCTGCTGTCCGATCGCGGCGCGCCGCTCGACGCGGCGATCCAGTTCGTGGTTCCCGAGGACGAGCTGCTGCTGCGGCTCACCGCGCGCGGCCGGGAAGACGACACCGAAGAGACCATCCGCGAGCGGCTGCGGTTCTACAACACGCTCACCACGCCGCTGGTGGAGTACTACGAGGGCCGCGGCGTGCTCCGCCGGATCGACGCGGTCGGCTCGCCCGACGAGGTGTTCGACCGCGTGCGTGAGGCGCTGGACACGCTCCGCGTCGCGTGAGAGAGTTCCTCTCTAGCGAGGGGCGAGCCCACGCGGCCCCGCGGCGGAGCGGCTCGGATCGCCCCCCCGGCGTTTTCCGCTGTGCCCCCCGGGCGAGCGGCGGGCCTCGCGCCGAGCCGCCACGCGGCCACACGCGGCCGAGCCCCCGCCGGGCGCGCCCACCGCGTGTCGGCGCCGGCGCCGCCCGTTCCACCGATCCACCACACCGCCCCCGGCCAAGGCGACCGCTAGGCGTGATCCAGCTCAAGAGCGAACGCGAGATCCGCCTGATGCGCCGCTCTGGTTTGGCCGTGTGGAAGGCCCACCAGATCGCCCGCGAGATGGTCCGCCCCGGCGCGACCACCCGCGAGATCGACGCCGCGATCGCCGAGTACTTCCAGAGCCGCGGCGGCACGCCGCTGTTCTTGAACTACCCGAACCACGAGGAGGGCAAGCCGGACTTCCCCGCGGTCACCTGCATGTCCAAGAACGAGGCCGTCGTCCACGGCATCCCCGACGACACGCCGCTGGTGGAGGGGGACATCCTGTCGCTCGACACGGGCGTGCGGATCGGCGGCTGGTGCGGCGACGCGGCCTACACGTACAAGGTCGGCGAGGTCGACCCACCGGTGCAGCGGCTGCTGGACTGCACCCAGGCGGTGCTCGACCTGGCGTTCGACCTGCTGCACACCAAGACCCGCTGGAGCCAGATCGCGTCGACCATGGCCCGCTACGTGAAGGAGCACGGCTACAGCTCGGTCGAGAACTTCGTCGGCCACGGGATCGGCCGCAACATGCACGAGGACCCCCAGGTGCCGAACTTCGTGAGCCGGTCGCTCCGCGGGCGGGGGGACTTCCGGATCGAGCCGGGCCTGGTGATCGCTGTGGAGCCGATGGTGAACATGGGCACGAAGCAGGTGAAGCTGCTGCGCGACCACTGGACCCAGGTCACCAAAGACGGCAAGCCGAGCGCCCACTTCGAGCACACGATCGCGATAACGAAGAACGGCCCCCGCCGCCTGACCGAAGCGCCCCGCGACGACGAATGGGAGCTGTTGGAGGATTAGCGGGTGGCGGAGGCCAGTAGCCAGTAGCCAGTAGCCAGTAGCCAGCAACAGGGGGCCCCTCTTTTAGGAGAGCCTAGCGGCGTCAGCCTTTAGACAGCCCCTAGCGGCGTAAGCCCTAGGAGAACGCGCCGCAGGCCGGCCAGCGGCAGCAGGGAGGGTACGGGCGGCGCTGCAAAACTCTTGCCAACAGGGGTTGAACCCCGTGGCCGGAGTCGCCTATCATCCTCGGTTCTCTACACCTCCCGGCCCCACGCAGGGGGCGCCGCACCTGGGGAAGGCCCCCGTGGGGCCGAGCGGCCGCCTGCGACAGGCAGGCCGGGGGAGTGAGGCGAGCCACACGAAGCGCCCCCGCTCTAGGCCCCGAGGCCGGGCTGGCGGGCGCCCGAGCCGATCCTCGGCCGGGCGCCGCGAGAAGGGCGGGGCGATGAATTCACCGGGCGGGTCGGAGCAAGCCTCCCCCCGCTCGGCAACCCACCGATCGAGCGATGAAAGTCCGAGCGAGCGTCAAGCGGATCTGCGCCAAGTGCAAAGTCGTTAAGCGGCGGGGCGTGGTGCGCGTCGTTTGCGAGAACCCCAGGCACAAGCAGCGTCAGGGCTGAGCGGTTCCGCCGCCGGCCGGTTCTTCCGCCGGCCGGTTGCGACCCGGCCAGGCGTTGTCGCCGGCCCGTTGCGGCCCGACTACCTGCGACCCCACTACCCGTTGCGACCCGGCGAAGCGAGGAGTTCCGCTGAGCCCGACCCGCAGGCGCCGGCCGGCACGCAACCGATCGGCGCTGATCCGTCATCCAGATAGCAGCACTACCAACCACCGCTCACACGAGCCGCGACCTATGCCCCGTCTGCAAGGCGTCGACATCCCCGGCGACAAGCCGAACCTGATCTCGCTGACCTACCTGTACGGCGTCGGCCCGCGGATCGCACGCGAGCTGTGCAACAAGGCGGGCATCGACCCGCACGCGCGGGCGCGGGAGATGACCGAGGACGAGGCGGCCCGGATCGCGGCCTTGCTCGACAAGGATTACACGGTCGAGGGTCAGCTCCGCCGGCAGGTGAGCCAGAACATCTCGCGCCTGCGGGACATCGCCTGCTACCGGGGTTTGCGCCACCGCCGCGGGTTGCCGGTGCGGGGCCAGCGGACGAAGACCAACGCCCGCACGCGCAAGGGCCCCAAGAAGACCGTAGCCGGCAAGAAGGGCGTGAAGGACCTCCGCTGAGGCCCCGTTCGGCCGACGACAGGGCCGCCAAAGAACGACAGGGCCGGCAAAGAAAGGGCCGCCAACGACAGGGCCACCAACGAAAGGGCCACCGAAGCCAGAGCTCGCCCC
The DNA here is from genome assembly GCF_040219535.1 of Botrimarina sp. Taxonomy (NCBI): domain Bacteria; kingdom Pseudomonadati; phylum Planctomycetota; class Planctomycetia; order Pirellulales; family Lacipirellulaceae; genus Botrimarina; species Botrimarina sp. The sequence goes on along the minus strand of NZ_JAVJSH010000012.1, from coordinate 58,277 downwards.
GGGGCGGGGCGAACCGTTTTCCCGACGCAACGTTACACATCAAGGCGCCCCAGAGGGCGTGAGACCAGCGTGGCAAAGACGACCAAACCCGATTCGCGTCGCCGCACGCGCCGCAACATCGCCGTCGGCGTGGCGTACATCAACGCGACGTTCAACAACACCACGGTGACCATCACGGACACCAAGGGCGACACCCTCTGCTGGGCCACCTCGGGGACCAGCGGCTTCAAGGGGAGCCGCAAGGCGACCCCGTTCGCCGGCCAGTGCGCGGCGCAGCAAGCCGCCGAGAAGGCGAAGAAGTTCGGCATGCGGGACGTCGACGTGAAGGTCAAGGGCCCGGGCAGCGGTCGCGAGAGCGCGATCACCGCGTTGGAGGCCGCCGGCCTGAAGGTCAAGTCGATCGAGGACATCACGCCGCTGCCGCACAACGGCTGCCGGCCGCGGAAGAAGCGCCGGGTCTAATCGGCCTGGCGCGAGTCGCTTCCCCGCGACAGTTCGAGTCAGGTTCGCTCCGAGGGCTGGCGCCCTCGGCTCCGGTTCCCCCACTACAGCCTACAGCCCAAAGCCTACAGCCTCCCTTTCAATGGCTCGTTACACCGGACCCGTCTGCCGTTTGTGCCGCCGCGACGGCATGAAGCTGTTCCTCAAAGGCATCCGCTGCGATTCGGCGAAGTGCGCGTTCGAGCGCCGCGAAGGCCCTCCCGGCCAGCAGCAATCGCGTCGCGGCAAGATGACCGACTACGGCCAGCAGCTCCGCGAGAAGCAGAAGGTCAAGCACTACTACGGGGTGCTCGAGAAGCAGTTCCGCCTGTACTTCCAGAAGGCGGAGCGGTCCAAGGGCGCCACGGGCGACGTGCTCATGACGCTGCTGGAGCGTCGGCTGGACAACGTCGTGCACCGGCTGGGCTTCGGCGTGAGCCGCTCGCAGGCGCGGCAGCTGATCCACCACGGGCACATCACGCTCAACGGCCGCAAGTGCACGATCCCGTCGGCGCTGGTCCGCGCCGGCGACGTCGTCCGCGTGAAGAACCGGGCCGTGAGCCTCGACGCGGTCCGCGCCGCGCAATCGGAGAATCAGAAGTCGATCCCCGACTACCTGGCCGTGACGGAGAGCCAGGTGCCCGAGGGGATCGTGGGCCGGCTCCCTTCGTCGGAGGACGTCTCGCTGCCGATCGACACGCAATTGATCGTCGAGCTCTGCTCGCGTTAACCGCGCGACGCCGTCGGCCGCCAACGCGTGGCCGACCGCCCGACGCGCCCGATCCGTCGCTCGATTCGAACAAACAGCCGACAGCCGACAGCCGACGGCCCAGAAACACACAGCCGCCCCGAAGGAGACCCCGATGCATATCCGTTGGCGTGGACTCGAGTTGCCCAGCATGGTCACCTGCGAGCAGGAGACCCTTTCGAGCACCTACGGCAAGTTCGTCGCCGAGCCGTTCCACCGCGGCTTCGGCGCGACCGTGGGCAACAGCCTCCGGCGCGTGCTGCTGTCGAGCCTCGAGGGCAGCGCGGTCACGCAGATCAAGCTGCACAACGCCCAGCACGAGTTCACCACGATCCCGGGCGTGCTGCAGGACGTGACGGACATCGTGCTGAACGTGAAGTCGCTGGTGGTGAAGAACCACCTCGACTCGACCAAGGTGCTCCGCGTCGAGAAGAACTCGGCCGGCGACATCCTGGCCGGCGACATCGAGACCGACGAGTCGGTCGAGGTGGTCAACAAGGACCACGTGGTGGCCACGCTGACCGACGACGTGCCGTTCGTCATGGAGATGGTCATCGAGAACGGCCGCGGCTACGTGCCGGCCAGCGAGCACTCCGCCGGCGTGCAAGAGATCGGGATCATCCCGGTCGACGCGATCTTCAGCCCCGTCACGCGCGTGCGTTACGAGGTGGAGGAGACCCGCGTGGGCCAGAAGACCAACTACGACAAGCTGACCCTCGAGATCTGGACCGACGGCTCGGTCGGCCCCGAGATGGCGATGGTCGAGTCGGCCAAGATCCTCCGCAAGCACCTCAACCCGTTCGTGCAGTACTCGGAGCTCGGGCCGCAGGTCCGCTCGCCGGCCCGCTCGGCCGCCACGGGCGGGCTCGACCCGGCCGTCGAGGCGAAGCTCAACATGCCGATCGCCGAGCTCAACCTCAGCGTCCGCGCGGGCAACTGCCTCGAGTCGGAGAACATCCTCACCGTACGCGAGCTGGTCACCCGCACCGAGGACCAGCTGCTGGAGGTCCGCAACTTCGGCGAGACCACGCTCACCGAGGTGCAAGAGAAGCTCCGCAACCTGGGCCTGCACCTGGGCATGCGGGTCTCGGCGCCGGTGAGCGTCTGAGACAATGAGCGTCTGAGACAATGCGGCTCGCGGCTGGCGGCTGTCAGCTAGAGCATCAACCTACGTAGTCCCGTCGGCCCAGGGCCGACAGCCAACAAGCCGATAGCCAAACGCCATGCGTCACCGCCGTCGAGGCCGCAAACTCGGCCGCAACCCGAGCCACCAGCGGGCGCTGCTCCGCAGCCTGGCCAGCGCGCTCATCCTCACCGAGCGCGACATGGAGGACCTGCGGTTCATCGACTTGGAGTCGGAGCCGAAGGTGCCGGGGCGCATCGTCACGACAATCAGCAAGGCCAAGGAGGTCCGCCCGCTGGTCGAGAAGTGCGTCACGATCGCCAAGAAGTCGCTGCCCGCCGCGCGCAAGGCGGCCGAGCTCCAGCCGTCCGCCGCACGCGGCTCCGACGAGTGGAAGAAGTGGCGCGAAGGCGACGGCTGGCGCGAGTGGAACGCCACGATCGCGCCGACCGTCGCGGCCCGTCGCCGCTGCCTGAAGCTGCTGGGGGACAAGAACGCCGTCGCGGTGCTCTTTGAAGAGGTCGCCCCGCGCTTCGAGGACCGCCCCGGCGGCTACACCCGCGTGCTCCGGCTGGCCCAACCCCGCCTGGGCGACGCCGGCACGCAGGCGATCCTCGAGTTCGTCGGCAAGAACGACCGCGTCGTCGAGAAGTCGGCCAAGCCGGCCTTCGCCGCCGACGACGACGAGCCGGAAACCGCCGGCACGCCCGCCGAGGAAGAAACGGCCGCCGAGGAGTCCGCCGCCGAAGCGGCGCCCGCCGAGGAAGCCTCCGCCGAAGAAGCCTCTGCAGAAAAGGGCGACGAGAAGAAGGCCTGAGCTACTCGGTTCGGCCAGCAAACGACAACGGGCGGCGCTTCCTATAGGGACGCCGCCCGTCTTCTGCGCCCCCCCGGCCGTAGTGGCGTGGCCCCGTGGCGGGCGGGACGCTTCAATAGGTGGCGGGCCGGCGGGCGCCGCCGACGGTTGGGAAGCTACAGATCGCGGAGACAAAGCCGTGGCGCTCGACTTCACCGCCGAGATGACGCGGCTGTGCCGCGACCTGTGCCGGCGGGTCGAGGAGCTCTCGCACATCGACATGGACCGCGTCGCCGTGGGGTACCGCCAGGCGCGGACCCGCGCGACCCACGGCTTGCAGGCGTCGCTCACGCCGCTGCGGTTCGAGGGGGGCGCCACGACCGGCCGTGTCCGCCGCCGCTGGTACGCCTGCCCACGTGTCGTGGCGCCCTGCGGGCGAGAGTGCCTGTACTTGCTCAACTTCTACCTGCCGCGGTTCTTCGACCACCCGCTTGAGGAGCGGCTGACGACGGTCGTCCACGAGCTGTGGCACGTCTCGCCGGGGATGGACGGCGACCTCCGGCGCCACGAGGGGCGGTGCTACGCTCACGGGCCACGCCAGAAGGGCTACGACGCGAACGCCGCGCGGCTGGGGCGGAAGTGGCTCGCGGCCGACCCGCCGGCCGACCTCTTCACGTTGCTGGAGTCGGACTTCGCGGAGCTGCTAGCGAGCCACGGCGCGGTCGTCGGGGACCGGTACGCGACGCCCAAGATGGCGCCGCTGCCGCCGCGCCGCGCGGCGGGCTGAGCGGCCCCGCCCGCCGAGTCTTCGCCGCTCTCGGCGTTCTCGGCTCCGCCTTCGGCAGATCGCTGAGGTTGGCCGTCTGTTTTCAGCCGTAAACGACGCACGGGCCCTGGCGGTCTTGCTCGGCGAGGTAGCGGCCGCTACGGTCCGCGCGGCGGCGCCGGAGCCCGTCGCCCCCGGAGCTTCCCCACGAGTCCCGCATGCGCCGCCGGTCGCCACCGCTGCTTGCCGCCGCCGCGATGGCGTGGGTCGGCGCGGTGCTGGTCGCGGCGGCTCTGGTTGGCGCGGCGGGCTGCGGTTCGATGCTGATCGTCGACAGCGACCGGCCGCTGCCGGTCGGCTCGCCCCTGCGCCCGGCGGCGCCGTCGCCCGACGCGGTGCGGATGGAGATCTACTGGGCGACGCTGCCCCCCAGCGCGGAGGTCGACGACCAGGCGGAGCTGTGGCGCTTCGTGCAAGAGGAGCGCCTCGACGAGGCGCTCCGCATTGCGCTGCGGCGCAACGGTTTCAGGGCGGGGGTCGTGGGGGGCGTCCCTTCGCGGGAAGTCGTCCGCCTGCTCAACCCGGCGCCGGCCGTGGCCGACGACGCGGCCGCTCAGGACCAGGGCGCGAAGCTCACTGCGCCGACCGGTGTGAAGAAGACCGAGCGCTCGGTGCGGCCGGGCGAGCCGATTCTGCTCGACGCGTCGGGGCTGGTCGCGCGGACCACGCTGTTGCTCAACGAGTCGGACGGCCCGGTCGGCGAACCGTTCGAGCAGGCCCGCGCGGTGTACCGCTTGGAGGTCGACCCCCAGCCCGGCGGGGGGCACACGGTGTCGCTCGCGCCGGAGGTCCACCACGGCCAGCCGCGGATGCGCTACGTGGCCGACGGCGCGGCGATCCAGTACCCCAAGCCGATGCAAGAGGAGCGGGCTTTCCCGAGCATGCGGATCGAGGCCTCGCTGGTCGTCGGCGAGATGCTGCTGGTCACCAGCCGCGGCGACTATTCCGACAGCAGCTTGGGCGCGTTCTTCCACCGCGCCGACGGCGAGGTCTCCGGCGAGCGGAAGGCGATCGTCGTGCGGCTCGTGCAGGCGCCGTTGCCGGCGGGCTTCGCCGCCGCCGCCCGCGACCCGGACCGGCCTGAGTTCTGACGCGGCTGCGCCGCCTGGGGGCTCGCTTCGTGGCCGCGGGGGGGTCGGCTGACCCTCGCGGTTGGGCGCTCGTCGCGGTAACCTTGTGGTTGGACCTGGACAGGCGGCGCCGTGGCCAGGCCGGCCGGCCCCGCACAGGTTTGTCGCCTGTGGCAAGCGAGTCAGCCCGTTCGAAGCAAGCAAGCAAGAAAGAGGAGAGTCTCCGATGCCCCTCGTGCCGATGCGTCTGCTGTTGGACCACGCCGCCGAGAACGATTACGGCCTGGCCGCGTTCAACGTGAACAACATGGAGCAGATCCAGGCGATCATGGAGGCCGCCGAGGAGACCGAGTCGCCGGTGATCATCCAGGCGTCGCGTGGCGCGCGGAAGTACTCGCAGGACGCGTACCTGCGGCACTTGATGCTGGCCGCGGCGGAGCTGTACCCGAAGATCCCGATCGTGATGCACCAGGACCACGGCAACAGCCCCGAGACCTGCCAGAGCGCGATCGACAACGGCTTCACGAGCGTGATGATGGACGGCTCGCTGAAGGAGGACGGCGCCACGCCGGGCGACTACGACTACAACGTGAAGGTCACCAAGGAAGTCGTTAAGTCCGCGCACAAGCAGGGCGTGAGCGTCGAGGGCGAGCTGGGCTGCCTCGGCTCGCTGGAGACCGGCGGCGGCGAGCAAGAGGACGGCCACGGCGCGACCGAGGCCCTCTCGCACGACCAGCTGCTCACCGACCCGGACGAGGCCGAGCAGTTCGTGAAGGACACGGGCGTCGACGCGCTGGCGGTCGCCATCGGCACCAGCCACGGCGCGTACAAGTTCACGAAGAAGCCCACGGGCGAGGTGCTCGCGATGGACCGCATCGTCGAGATCAACAAGCGGCTGCCCAACTGCCACCTGGTGATGCACGGCTCCTCGAGCGTCCCGCAAGAGCTGCAAGACATCATCAACAAGTACGGCGGCAAGATGAACCCGACCTACGGCGTGCCCGTCGAAGAGATCCAGAAGGGCATCAAGCACGGCGTGCGGAAGGTGAACGTCGACACCGACAACCGCATGGCCATCACCGGCGCGATCCGCAAGGTGTTCGCCGAGAGCCCCGAGAAGTTCGACCCGCGCGACTACCTGAAGCCGGCCCGCCAGGCGATGAAGGAGGTCTGCGTAGCGCGGATGACCGCCTTCGGCCAGGCGGGCAACGCGGGGAAGATCGAATGCAAGTCGATCGGCGACTTTGTGAGCTATTACAACTGAACAGAAAGGCTGTAGGCCTTAGGCCGTCGACCGCAGCAGCCGGCGGGGCTCGGACCCGCCGGCTGTTTTGCTGCGCGGGGTGGGGCCGGGTAGACTTGCCTCATGAGCACCGCCGAACTCAAGCCCGAGGCCCCCGAGCGGCTCGTCACTGCCGAGGAGTTGCTGCGCAAGTACAGCGGCGTCGTTTGTGACTTGATCGAGGGGAGCGTGCGTACGATGTCGCCAACCGGGTGGGGCCACGGGTCCGTCGAACGTCGTATCGCAACGGTGCTCGGCGACTTTGTCGACGAACACGCTCTGGGCGACGTCGGAACCGGCGAGGTCGGCTTCCTGATCGAACGGGACCCCGACACCGTGTTGGCGCCCGACGTGGCGTTCGTCAGGCAGGAGAGACTTGACGCAGTCGGGCTCATCGAAGGGTACTTCCCCGAGGCGCCGGCGCTCGTCGTCGAGGTGACATCGCTACACGACACCGCCGAGCACGTCGACGACAAAGTCCGTCGTTGGCTCGCCGCCGGGTGCGAGATGGTCTGGGTGGTGTACCCGCGTGGCAGATCGGTGACCGTTTACCGCTCGCTCGAGAATGTCCGCATCCTCACCGGCGACGCGGTCCTCGACGGCGGCGGCGTCGTCCCCGGGTTCTCCCATCCCATCAGCGAGTTCTTCAAAGGCATCCCATGAGACCAGCGCTGTGCGTCGTGTTGCTAGTGATCGCCGCGGCGGGTGAGGCGGCCGAGTACCCGCGGCCCGAGCTGCTCGTCGACCCGGCAGAGCTGATCGACCACGCGTTCGGCCGAGAGACGAGCTTCTCCGAAGCGGGAGTCGCGCTGATCGACGTGAGGCCACCCGGCGGGGACGGCGAGATCGCCCTGCGGGGCGCGCGGCGCATCGACGTCGGCGAGTGGAAGCAAGCGTTCCGCGACGGCGAGGGCGCCGCGGCTTGGAGCGAGCGGATCGGCCGCGTGGTGCACCACCCCGACGCGACGGTCGTCGTTGTCGACGACGGCGTCACGCCCGACGCGGCCCGCGCTTGGTGGATCCTGAAGTACTGGGGCGTCGAGGACGCGCGCCTGGCTAACACGAACGCCGGCCAGCTGCGACAGGCCGCGCTCCGCATGGCGCTCAGCAGCCACCAGAGGACGCCGCCGCAGGCGCCGTTCGTCGCCAAGGCGCACCCCGAGCGCCTCGCCACGCGGGGCGAGGTCCGCGCGTCGGCCGTTGGCGGCGGGCAGGCGGTCTGCCTCGTCGACACACGCTCCGATGACGAGGTCCGCGACGGGAAGATCCCCTCGGCGGACCACGCCGAGTGGTCGCGCTTCGTCGACCCCCAGACCGGCAAGATGCGCCCGGCCGATGAATTGAAACGGCTGCTAAGCGGCGCCGGGTTCGTCCCGACCGAGCCCTCGATCGCGTACTGCCGATCGGGCGGGAGGGCGTCGGTCGTCGCGTTCGCGATGGAGCTGATGGGGGGAGAGCGGGTCGCCAACTACCACGGCAGCTGGAGCGACTGGTCGTCCGACCCCACGGCGCCGGTCGAGAAGCCCGCCCCCGCGGCGCCATGATCCGTCGCGAAGCCAAGCTCGCCGACGGCCGCCCCGGCTGGCTGTTGATCCCGCAGCAGGAGCACGCGCGGCTGAGCTACGAGCTAGCCGCCGCGTGGGGCAACGACGACACGCCGCCGCTGGTTTGCCCGCCCGAGGAGCCCGGCCACCCGCTGGCGGGCGTGCGGGCCGAGCTGCTCGAAGCGATCCGCCGCCACGACGACGGTTGGGCCGCGTGGTGGGACGCGCCCGGCTTCGACGCGGCCGGCAAGCCCTACGCGTTCACCGAGATGCCCACCGCCGACGCGCAGCGGGTGTGGGACGGGTCGATCGAGTCGTGCGCCCCTGTCGGGCCGCTCGCCGGTTGGGTCGTCGCGTCGCACTTCGCCGCCCTGCAGTCGAAGCACGACGACGACTACCCGGAGTGGGCCGGTTGGCTCGAGCGTGTCGACGGCGCGCGAGCGGAGTGGCTCGAAGCGTGGCTCGCCGCCGGCGAAGGGCACACGCGCGAATTGGCCGACCGCTGCCTTTCGTTGCTGCAGACTTTCGATTGGCTGAGCTTGTGGCTCTGCTGCTACTGCCCGCTGGAGACCCACGATCAATCGATCGTCGAACCACTCCGGATCGGAGGGGACCACCCCGGGGCGCCGCAGACGTGCTTCGATTCGCGAGGGCCGGGGCTGGTCGGTGTAGCGCCGTGGCCGTTCCGCAGCCGTGAGTTGTCGCTGCACGCCGACGCCCGCCTGACGCCGGCCGACGCGCCGCAGAGTCACAGCGGATCGCCCGCGCGTGCCGAGCGGCGGTCCGTTGGCTGGACCCTCCGGCCGTGAGCCGCGACGCGCTCACCGCAGGATGCCGCTCTCGCCGGCGCTGAAGCCGCCCTCCGGCGGGTCGATCAGGGCCAGGATCTTGCCGCCGGCCTTGAGGTCGAGCGACTGGTCTTCGGCCGCGATCCGCATCCGCCCCGGCTCGGGGAAGGTGAACAGCACGAGGGCCGTGTCGCCGTACTTCTTGCGGAAGTCGGCGATCGTGAAGTCCTCGCTGAGGGTGGTCTTCTTCAGCTGCGCGCCGGCCTCGGACCGGCGGCGGAGTTCTTCGAACGTGAGCCCCTCGCCGAACAGCAGCCGGCCGCGGAGGTGCTGGGGGATCCGCCGGTGCCGCTCGCTGGTCTTCTTCGAGGGGGCGAGCTGGTACACGTTCTCGCTGCCGAACAACTCGCGGAACTCCATCGCGGCGATCGAGTTGACCTCGTCGTTGGGGGTCATGGCGATCATCCTGCCGATGCCCCCCAGGTCGAGCCCCTGCATCACGAACTCGCTGCCGATGCTCGCGTAGTGCGCCCTGAGGCCGTTCATCCGCGCGGCGGCGACGTTCTGCGGGTTGGTGTCGACCAGCAGGGTGGGCACGTTCTCGTTGCCGAGCGCCTCGGCGATCTGTCGGGTGAGCAGCCCGGCGCCGGCGAAGAGCACGCCCTGCGGGTCCTCGCGCGAGAGGCCGAGCTTCCGCGCGACGGGGCCGAGGGTGAGCCCGTAGGTGAGCACCGTGCCGACGATCACCAGGAAGGTGGCCAGCACCAGCTTCTCCCCTTCTTCGGCGAGCGGCGTGCCTTGCAGACGCAGGGCGAAGAACGACGCCACGGCCGCGGCCACGATCCCGCGCGGGTGGATCCACGAGAGCAGCAGCCGCTCGTTCCGCGACAGGTCGCTGCCGACGGTCGCCAGCAGCGTGGCGATCGGGCGGATGACGAGGATCAGCGTGGCGACAAACGCCAGCCCGCCCCAGCCGATATCGCGCACGTCGTCCCAGCCGACCTGCACGCGCGACGAGAGCACGATGAACAGCACGGCGATCAGCAGCACGCGGAGGTTCTCTTTGAACTCGATGACGTGCTTTATCGAGGCCCTGGTTTGATTGGCGACGATCACGCCCAGCGCGGTCACCGCGACCAGCCCGGATTCTTCAGCGATCGCGTTGGACAGCGCGAACACCAAGACCACCACGCCGAGCACGATCGGGTTCTGCAGGTAGTCGGGCACCAGGTACCGCTGGAGCATGTAGATGATCAGCACGGCCGCCGCGCCGCCGAGCGCCAGGCCGACGACCGCGGTCCGCAGCAGCATCCACGACGAGTCCCAGGCGACGTGGTCGCCGACGCCGTGGGCGACCACTTCGAACACCAGCGCGGCCAGCACCGCACCGATCGGGTCGTTGACGATCCCTTCCCACTTGATGACCGACCCGATGCGGCCCGTGGGGCGCACCTGGCGCAGCAGCGGCAGCACGACCGTCGGGCCGCTGACCGTGAGCAACGCGCCCAGCAGGGTCGCCATCGGCCAGGTGAACCCCATCATCACGTGCGCGGCGTACGCGGAGCCGACCCAGGTGACCAGCAGGCTGACGGTCACCAGGCGGAGCACGACCGCCCGGGTCTCCTTGATCTCGCGGAGTTGAAGGCTCAGGCCCCCTTCGAAGAGGATCACGCCGACGGCCAGCGACACCAGCGGCAGCAGCGGCCCGCCGCCGCCGTCGGAACCCATGCCGAGGTTGTCTTCGGGCGGGCCCACGCCGAGGCCCAGGGCGAAGCCGAACACCAGCAGCAGCACGATCGCCGGCAGCTTGGTCCGCCACGCGAGCCACTGCGCGCCGACGCCCAGCGCCAACACGACCGCTAAGTAGATCGACGTGTTGCTCAAGGGTTCGTCCGGGCCGTGGTGGCGAGTACCAAAGGCGGGCAGCGCGGCGGGGGCGGCCGTAGGCCCACTGTATGACCGCACGCCGCGTCGGGCGCCAGCGTGGCCCCGGCGACCGTTGTAACCGGATCACCGCGGCCCTGCTGCGCCGGGCCGAAAGTTGCCCGGGGCACGGGGCCCAACTAGGATTGATGCTCGAGGACCCCGCCCGGCGCGGGGCCCGCCGCCGCCTCGCGCAGCCCCTCCACGACGCCCCCTGCGGGCGCCCGCGATGCCCGCCTCCCGCTTTGCCCGCTCGATCCGCCTGTCTGCCCTCGCCGCCGCGGCGTGCCTGGCGGGGGGCGTCGCTCCGATGGCCTCGGCTCAGCCGTCCGGCCAGTCCGGCTTGGATCAAGCCACCTCCGCGGGCCCGGGAGTCACCGCACCGACCGACCCCAGCGCCGTGCTGTCCGCCCCGCGGCAGTTCGCGCCGGGCGTGGAGACCGTCATCCCGACGACTCTCGATCCGGCCGAGACCATCACGCGGCACGACCTGGTCGAGATCCGCGCAGACAAGTCGCTGGAGTGGACCCCCGCCCTCGTGCCGGAGCAAACGCTCTACACCAACGCGTTGGGGGCCCGCTTCCCGCGGACCATCTGGCAACTGGACTTCGGGTTCAAGCCGCTGCGGATGATCCGCTTGGTCGACGAGGAGGGCAACCAGCAGTTGGTCTGGTACTTGATTTACCGCGTGCGGAACACCGGCGAGGCGCTGCGGCCCACTTCGAGCGAGGAGAACGGCGAGTTCAGGGCCGAGACCGTCGCGTCGGGCCCGATCCGCTTCCAGCCGCACTTCGTGCTGCAGGCCCACGACGTCGCGCCCGACGGCGGGAAGCTGTACCGGGCGTACCTCGACAAGCCGTTGCGGCAAGCCGTGGAGTCGATCCGGCGCCGCGAGACGCCCGGCCGCCAGCTCTACACGGCCACGACGATGCCCTTGGAAGAACTCGCCGAGGGGGAGGAGCGTTGGGGCGTGGCGATGTGGACCGACGTGGACCCCGAGATCGACTTCTTCAGCGTCTTCGCCCGCGGGCTGACCAACGTGTACGACTGGGTCGACCCCGAGGGGGCGTACAAGCCGGGCGACCCGCCGGGGACCGGGCGGGAGTTCGTCCGCAAGGTGCTCCAGCTCAACTTCTGGCGCCCCGGCGACCGCTTCTTGCAGCACGAGGGCGAGGTCCGGTTCGGTGTCGCGCCGGGCAAGGCGGACCTCTATGGCGTGGAGGAAGGGGTTGAATATGTGTGGGTTTACCGGTAGTCTCCGGGGCTCGCTGTTACCGATCCAACCCGCCGTGCGCCCGCTAGCAAGCCCCCAAGCAGAGCGGCCGCCCGGCCCAGCCCGATCTCTCGAGATGGCTCACAAGAAGGGACAAGGCTCTAGCCGCAACGGCCGCGACTCCAACGCGCAACGACGCGGCGTAAAGAAGTTCGGCGGCGAGCACGTCATCCCGGGCAACATCCTGGTGCGGCAGCTCGGCAACAAGTGGCACGCCGGCAAGAACGTCGGGCAGGGGAAGGACTTCACGCTCTTCGCGCTCTCCGAGGGCCACGTGCTGTTCGACCAGAAGGGCCGCCGGATCAACATCGTGAGCAAAGAAGCCTACGAGGCCGACGTCGCGTCGAAGCAGACGGCCGCCGCCGCAAACTAGGCCCGCCGCTGATCCAACGCAAGGACGCGCCGCTTTGTGGCGCGTTCTTTTTTGCGCCGGCGGAGGCGGCGGAGGCGCTAGTTCGGAGGCGCTAGGCGCTAGTTTTCCGGGGGCAGCCGTGGCCGGTTATCAGGAGCTGAAGGTTTGGAAAGCGTCGATGCGCTTCGCGTTGGACGTGTACCGCGTCACTTCCGGCTTCCCTGCTGAAGAGCGGTACGGGCTTACTAGCCAGCTGCGGAGGGCTTCCGTTTCGATCCCATCGAACATCGCAGAGGGGCACTGCCGCGACGCGCCGGGCGACTTGGTCCGTTTCTGCAACATCGCTCTGGGGTCGCTAGGTGAGGTAGAGACCCAACTCTTACTCGCGCGCGAACTGGGATTTGTCGATCGCGGAGCGAGCGAAGGCTTGCTCCAGCAAGCCGAGCAGATCGGAAAGATGCTCCGAGGCCTCATCCGCTCCATAAAACGTCCCTAGCCGCGGCGCCCAACCCCACACTCTCCAACTAGCGCCCAGCGCCTCCCAACTAGCGCCTCACAAGTGTTTGTCGACCGAGTTACCGTCGAAGTCGAAGCCGGCAAGGGGGGCGACGGCTGCATGTCGTTCCGCCGCGAGAAGTACGTGCCGCGCGGCGGCCCCGACGGCGGCGACGGCGGCAGCGTGGTCGTCGTCGCCCAGGAGGGGGTCGACAGCCTGCAAGAGCTCGTCCACCGCAAGCACTGGCGCGCGAAGAACGGCGTGCCCGGACAGGGCGCCAACCGGCACGGCGCCAACGCCGACGACCTGACGATCCACGTGCCGCCGGGCACGATCGTGCGCGACGAGCGGCACGGCCTCGTGCTCCGCGACCTGTCGGCCGATGGCGACTCGCTGGTCGCCGCCCGCGGGGGCAAGGGGGGCAAGGGCAACAGCCGCTTCAAATCGGCCACCAACCAAGCCCCGCGGGAGTTCACTCCCGGCTCGCCGGGAGAGCGACGCACGCTCACGTTCGAGCTGAAGCTGATCGCCGACGTGGGCTTGCTCGGCATGCCCAACGCGGGCAAGAGCACGCTGCTGAGCCGCGTGAGCCGCGCGCGGCCGGAGATCGCCAACTACCCGTTCACCACGAAGCGGCCCAACCTGGGCATCGTCGGGATCGACTGGGACCGCCAGTTCGTCATGGCCGACATCCCGGGGCTGATCGAGGGGGCGAGCGAGGGGCACGGCCTGGGGCACGAGTTCCTCCGCCACGTGGAGCGCACGCGCGTGCTGGTCCACCTGGTCGAGCCCGACCCGGCGGACCAGTCGGACCCGATCGAAAACTACCGCGTGATCCGCCACGAGGTCGACGCCTACGGAGAGCGGCTCGGCGTGGACCTCGCCAGCCGCCCCGAGGTGACCGCCGTGAGCAAGTGCGAGCTGCCCGGCGCCGACGCGATCCGCCAGCGGCTCGCCGAGGAAACGGGCCGCGACGTGCTCGCCTTTAGCTCCGCCACCGGCGAGGGGCTCAAGCCGCTCCTGGAAAGCGTGTGGCGCGAGCTGGCGGCGGCGCGGGAATAGCCACAGCGCCGGTTGCTTACTCGCGCCGCAGCGCGACGGCCGCGAACACGTCGTCGCCGCCTTGCGACGCCAGCCGACGCAGGCAGCCTTCGGCGGTCATCTCGCGGTGGGCGTCGGACGTCGCCGCGCGGAAGATGTCGCCCAGCCGGCGCTCGGCCAGCGGGCTGGTCAGTCGCGGGTCGCCGGCCACCAACACCAGCCGTCCGCGGACCGGCAATTCGAACGCCCGCGGAGCGTACGCCGCGTCGGGCTCGAGCCAGCCCAGCGGGATCAGTTCGCCGGAGTGGGCGTCGGTCGACGCCGCGCGCACGGCGAGCGCGATCGCCGGCCCGGCCACCGCGTAGGAGCCGACTCCTCCCAACCCGGCCTCGCTGTCCTCGGGGCGCTCGACCAGCGCCGCCGCGACCGCGAGGCCTTCGCCGGCCAGCGGCGACGCTTGCAGCGCGACGTTCAGCCGCGTGAGCAGCTCGCCCGCGTCGCCCGACCGCATCGCCGCCAGGGGGGCTTCGGACAGCAGCCACTCGACGGCGCAGCGTTGCGTTGCGGTCGTGCTGTCGGGCGCATCGATCGCCGCGACGCTGATCGACAGCAGCCGGCCATCGGCCAGTTCCCAACAACCGGCGGAGCTGAGCCCCTCGCAGTGCGGCGCCGCCCAGGCGGCGGCTTCGACCGGCGCGACGCTGGCCGACACCGGGGCGGGGCAGGAGGCTTGCGATCCTTCGACCAGCGGCTCGCCGCCGAGCGGGTCGGATGTCGGAGCGTCGGCCCCGAATCCCGGCTGATAGAACCGGGCCCCGTGAGCATGAGCGGGGGCTTCGCCGAGCCGCTCGATCTCCAGCGCCAAGCGGCCGGCGATGATCTCTGCGAGCTCGGCGGCCGTGTCGGGGATCTCTCGTGGCTGCGGAGACATCATCCAGAACACGCCGTAGACCTTGCTGTCCGACGCGACCGGCACGCAGATCGCGCTGGCCGGCTCGGGGGTGGGCAGCTCCCAGCCGATCGCGTCGGTGCGCTCCTCAAGCACCACCGCCCCGCCCGCCAGCGCGGCGACCTCGGCCGGGGCGTCGGCCAAGCGGCGGTGCTTTGTCGCCGGGCCGGCCGCCAGGGGGCCGTTCTTCTTTGCCCAGCGGGCGGCGAGCTGGATGTTCTGTGTGGCGTCGTCCAGCAGCCAGAACTCGGCCGCCGCGAAGCCGCCCGACTCGGCCATCACGCCCCGGGCCGCCCCGCGCAACACGGGCCGCACCGCCGCCGCCAAGCGGTCCGAGAGCCCGCCGGGCAGGGCCGCGTACTGGGAGTCGGTGGATTGGAGGCTCGCTAGCGGTTCGGTCATCGGGGGTCGCTGGGCTGGTCGCGCGGTGATCGGGCGGCGGCAATCTCTGCGTAGATTGCCTGTTTTGACGCCGCTAGGCGCTCTATCGGCCCCTGGCGTGGCGGAGGCTGCCGCTGCAGGAAAGTTTGCCGGTTTTTCCGGCTAGCGATTCCGGCGATGCTGTACCGCCCCCGCCCGGCGGGGGTCGCCGCCCCCTTCACGCCCGCCGCCGCCCGAATCGAAGAGAGCCGCTATGCCGCTGCACTACCGCATATTGCTCGGGATGGCCTTGGGCATCGTGGCGGGCGCCTTCGCCGTTATGGCGGGGCAAGAGGGGCTGGTGGTCGACTGGGTGAAGCCGTTCGGCCAGATCTTCATCAACGCGCTGAAGATGATCGCCGTGCCGCTGATCGTCGCGTCGCTCATCAAGGGCGTGTCCGACATGCGCGACCTGGGGCGGCTGTCGTCGCTCGGCGGGCGTACCGTGGCGCTCTACCTGATCACGACCGTGTGCGCGGTCACCATCGGCCTGGTCGTGGTCAACGTGGTGAAGCCGGGCCGGGTTATCGACCAGGCGACAAGGGAGAGCCTCGCGGCCGCCTCCAAGGGCGCGGCCGACGAGAAGATCCAGCTCGCCAAGCAAACGAAGGAACAAGGCCCGCTGCAGCCGCTGGTCGACGTGGTGCCGGAGAACGTGTTCGACGCCGCGTCGAACAACGGCGCGATGCTCCAGGTGATCTTCTTCGTGATCCTGTTCGGCGTGGGGCTGGTCCTCACGCCCGACGAGAAGGCCGCGCCGGTCAAGGCGTTCTTCGACGGCCTGAACGACGTGGTCCTGCGGCTGATCGACCTGATCATGCTGTTCGCGCCGATCGGCGTGTTCGCGTTGCTCGCCGCGCTCGTGGCCGAGACCCCCTCGTGGGACGTGTTCAAGGCGCTCGCGTTGTACAGCCTGTGTGTGGTCGCGGGGCTCGCGGTGCTCGTCTTCGCGTTCTACCCCGGCCTCGTGGTGGCGCTGACCGGGATCAGCTACACGCAGTTCTTCCGCGGCATCTCGCCGGCGCAGCTGCTGGCGTTCAGCACCAGCAGCTCGGCCGCCACGCTGCCGGTCACGATGGAGCGGACCGAGGAGCACCTGGGCGTCGACGAGGAGGTCACCAGCTTCGTGCTGCCGATCGGCGCGACGGTCAACATGGACGGCACGAGCCTCTACCAAGCGGTCGCCGCGGTGTTCATCGCGCAGGCGATGGGCATCCCGCTGACGCTCGGCGACCAGCTCTCGATCGTGCTCACGGCGACGCTCGCGTCGATCGGCACGGCCGCGGTTCCTAGCGCGGGGATCGTCATGCTGGTGATCGTGCTGGGCACGATCAACGTGCCCGAGGAGGGGATCGCGCTGATCTTCGCAGTCGACCGGGTGCTCGACATGTGCCGCACGGTGGCCAACGTCACCGGCGACGCGACCGTCGCCACGCTGGTCGCCAAGAGCACCGGCCTGCTGCACGAGCCGCACAAGCGCACCCTCGACGACGCCTACCCCAAGCCCGCCACAGGCGCTGCCGCCGACCCGGCCCAAGGCCCGCCGAGCGGCGGAGCTGGAGAGTCGTCAGGCACAGCGGGCTAGTCCTCGCGGCGCCACACGCCCGCTCCGTCTGGTCGTTGGGTCCGCAGAATCCGAGCTTAGCGGGTCGTTTCGTAGGTCAGGCCGTGCCTGACGCAGCCGCGGTTGACGGGAGCCAGCGTCAGGCGAAGCCTGACCTACTGTACTGACGCCGATCGCAGGAGGAGTCGAGCCGCCGTCGCAATCGCTCCCTCGTTGCGAATAGAGACGGGCAGCGCTCAAGAGAGTAGCCCCGACCATCGTGAGCGAGCGGCTCAGCTCGCCGGCCGGCGCCGCTCGAACGCTTGTCGGCGTGCGGCAGCACAAGAGGCGGAGCGGATTGCCTCGCGCCGCTGCGCGGCCCCGACGATCGTTCGGGTAAACAAAACGGCTGGCTGACCTTGGCGCTGGCGACTGTCGGGGCCACCCGCGATCTCCTGCCTACAAGTTACTTGGCTTGATATGCGAGCAAACGAAGGGCGTTCAACACAACTAGCAGCGTTGACCCTTCATGGAACACGACGGCCAGTCCCATTTGCAATCCGACTAAGGTAGCGGGAACCAGAATGGCGATCATCCCGAGGCTTATCCAGAGATTCTGCCGAATAATGCGACTTGTCTGTCGGCTCAGGCCGACGGCAAAGGGGAGATGACTCAAGTCGTCCGCCATCAACGCCACGTCGGCAGTTTCCAAAGCAACGTCTGAACCAGCAGCACCCATCGCAATACCCACTGTGGCGTTCGCCATCGCTGGAGCGTCGTTCACACCGTCCCCAACCATCGCCACGCCACCATGCGCGCTGAGCTTCTTGATAGCCTCGACTTTGTCATCTGGCATCAAGTCGCCCATGGCCTCGTCGATTCCAACTTCGTCTGCGACTGCATTGGCAACGTGCTGATTGTCGCCAGAGAGCATGATCATTCGTCCGACGCCAAGTTGCCGTAGGCGGGCAATCACGTCCTTGGCTGCCTCCCGTGGCGTATCCATTAAGCCCAATACACCGAGATAGCTGTCGCCCCGCCGCACGACCATAGTGGTCCGTCCGCTCACTTTCAGTCTCTCCACAGACACCTGCAGCGATTCCGGTAGTGGTGGCCCCTCGACAGTGGAGAAAAGGCTGTCTTTACCGATGTAAACCCTCTGGCCATCAACGGTGGCTTTGACCCCGCGACCCGTAATGCTCTGTACGTCCTGCGCTTGAACGACCGAGTCACTCTTCAGTCGCTCCTTGCCACCCCGCGCTACGGCGGCTGCGAGTGGATGGTCGCTCAGCATTTCTACTGCCACGGCAACGCGCAACAAGGCGTCTTCGGTCACGCCATCGGCAGCGACTACGTCCTTCAGGTGAGGTTTTCCTGCGGTCAATGTGCCGGTCTTGTCGAAAGCGATCGCACCTACTCTTCCCAAGTTTTCAAGCGGGCCACCGCCTTTGACAAGCACTCCGCCGCGGGCCGCCCGGGCAACGCCGCTGAGAACCGCACTTGGGGTTGAAATCGCAAGGGCGCAGGGACTGGCTGCCACCAAGACTGCCATCGCACGATAGAACGACGTGCCGAACGGCTCATCGATCACTGTCCAGGCAAACAAGAGGAGGGCGACAAATGCCAATACGGCGGGAACGAAGTAGCGCTCGAATTTGTCGGCGAACCGCTGCGTAGGGGATTTCTGCGTCTCAGCCTCGTTCACCATCTGCACGACGCGGGCCAACGTGGAGTCACTCGCAAGTTTGGTGACCTGAATCTCTAGCGCGCCGCTGCCGTTGATGGTGCCGGCAAACGCACGGTATTGTGGAGCTAGCCGATCAGGGTTTGCAGCCGCGTCCTGCGGATTCTCCACCGGCACCTTGTCAACGGGGACGCTTTCGCCAGTGATTGGAGCCTGATTCACGCTGCTTTCGCCCTGAATCACAAAACCATCAGCGGCAATGCGCTCATTCGGCTTGACGATCACGACATCACCCGGCCGGAGCTGTGCCACCTGCATCTCCTCAGTGTTGCCCTCACGACGGACCATTGCAGTCTGGGGGGCAAGCTCTGCGAGCGCTTCGATCGCTCGTTTGGCGCGACCCATCGCATAATGTTCGAGGGCGTGTCCTAGGCTGAATAGGAACAGGAGCAGCGCTCCTTCAGCCCACTCTCCCAGCGTGGCGGCGCCAACCGCTGCCACAAGCATCAGGAAATCGATTTCAAAACGTCCGCCGCGGAGGCTCTGGAATGCTTGGCGTAGAGTGTAAAATCCGCCAAGGAGGTATGCGGCTACATACAGGCCCCAGGGCGCCCAGGACGAAAGGTTAGAGAAAGTCGACAGCAGCCATCCGGCCAACAGAGACCCGCCGCAGAGCACGGCAAAATACAGCTCCGTCCGCTCGCCTAGCAGGCCGCCAGGCTCCTGGTCGTGTTCTTTGCCTATCGCCTTGCCTTCGCCTTCAGACGGTTCGGCCAACGTCCGGTGCTTCTGCACTTCGATGAATCTCAGGCCGAGTTTTTGCACACCAGCGACGAGCACTTCGTCAGTGGTTAGATGGCGATCAAACTCGATGCGCAGCACGCCAGCGGGAGATGCGGCGGCATCAAGCACCCCAACGATTTGACTCGCTCGCAACTCGACCGTCCGTGCCTGGCGCGCGTACATCGGTCTAGACTTGAGCAGTAGGTGGCCGAATCGCTTGTCGAGCTCAACTCCGGCTCGTCCGGCCAAATCTCGCACTTCGCGAATCGATAGGCGGTCGGGATTATAGTGAATGCAAAGTTCTTCGTGCCCCTTGTTTGTGTGCTCCACAAGGTGTGCAGTCTCAATCCCGTCTTTCCCTTTCAGCAATTCCTTAAGTCGATGAACACACGTATCACGGGCATCCGGAACCTTGGGCAACAAGACGGCGATCTCAATCTTGGTTTTCTCAATCATCGATAGTCGACCAAGTGGTCAGTGATCAGGTCGCACTCGGATGGATAAGTCGGTGCGTCTTGTAGCCCCCACTCTCGCTCACGGCAGAAAAACCGGATTGTAACCGAATCCGAGTCGCGTGGTTGCCGCGCTGCCGAACTTGACAAGCGGCTGCGGACGCTCCGCCAGCCACGCCACCAACAATCAACAGATTCATGAATCAAGGCTCCCTCAGGGTCGGGGGTGTCACGGACAGTCGGCCGCGTAGCGCTCGGTGATCGAGCGACGCGTGGTCGGCCGACTGTCCGTGGGCGTAGCCCATAAGGGGGTTCGGGCGTCGGGGGCTGACGAACATGGGGCGGTGCCCCGTCGATGAATCGACGACGGAGAGCGGGACACCGACGATCGGCCGAACGGGCTCACGCCCAGCGCGACGCTGTCGTCGGCCGACTGTCGACGCCACCCAGGTGAGAAGTTTCGTAGGTCAGGCTGTGCCTGACGCAGCCGCGGTTGACGGGAACCAGCGTCAGGCGAAGCCTGACCTACTGTACGAAACGGCTGGCTGACCTTCGCGCTCGCGACGGTCGGGCCTACCCGCCACCCGCTACCCGCTTAGCGGTGGGGCCTCATCTTTGAGAAGACGGCGCTCACCAGGCAGAGCAGCACCAGAGAGCTTGGCTCGGGTACCGGTCGGTTGTCGATGAAGTCGAACGAGTAGTTTCGGAAGAACGACTCCGGTGTTGAGATCGCGCCGGCCGAGCTGCCGATCCCGTAGTCGAGTAGAGAGACGGTGTTCGCGAAGTCGAAGTCGATCTCTTCCCACGGGGCTCCGGCCGCCACAACGGCGACCTCGAAGTGCAGCAGAGCGGTCGCCTCCTTCGGGTCCTCCGGGTCGATCGTCATCGGTGCGATGATCTCGACGAACGGCGGCGCGTTCCTTGGTCCATCCGGCCCGAAGTGGTACGCCCAATCGTTCGAGGTCTCACTCCCTTCAAGATATGCCGATTCGAGGTAGTCCGTGGGCCGCACCGGGAACGTGAGGCCTCTGGTGTTCAGCCGCGGCTCTCGGCTGCTAAGCCGGGGGGGAATCAAGTTCAATCCCAGGTGGCCTTGGTCGCCGACGAAGACTTGGTTGAGATCCCCGACGGTGTCGCCGGCCGCGCCGTTGATGCTACCGATCCCGCCGTAGAACGGCGTCAGGTTGTCGAAGTAGATCAGCCCGTACGATTGGGGCTTGCGGTTCTCGTAGAACTGCGGCTCACCAAAGATAGTCGCTAGCTTGTTCTCCCGGAGCCCGATCTCGAACTGCCCATCGATTCCGAATCGGAACGTCGCGAAGTGAGTCGGCATGCCCGGGATTTGATTCGGGACAAAACCGTTTTCCGAACGGATCTTGATCGTCTGCTTCACGGTGACCGACGCCTTCGACGCCGACGCGACGCCGCCGCTGCCGACGTAGGCGCCAAGCCGGATCTTCATCGGCGGGTCCAGGCCCGGCAGGTTTGTCTGGTCGTAGACCTGCCCAACGGAGATGTCCTCGACCGACGCGATCGCAGAATTGGGAGTCGGGTAGTTGCTTGCCAGCGGCAAGTCGGCGGTCTTCGTGCCGGCTTGAGAGACCACGACGGTCGTCTGTGTTTGGGAGAGCTCCTTGGTAACGCCGTTCGCGGCCACGATGACCGCGGAGAAAGCACTCCGGCTGAGGCCAACGAATTGCAGCAAGATGAGGACAGAAACAAACGCCAGCGCGCGGACGCCACGCGACGGGGTGCGATGCATAAGACCCTCGGGGAAAATCACAGGTGCAATCGTAAAATCGCATCCTTGCCTGCGGCTTTCACATGCCGTTGCCGTGGCTCCTCGGTCGTAGCAGTCGAAGAGTCTAAACAGCTCGCCATCCCCCGACAATCACCGCCCGCGTTACCAGAGTGCGCGGCGGCATTCGCCGCGGCAGGGCGCCTGCCGCGGCGAAATCGCCGACGCGCGCTTCTCCTCGCCGTAGGTAGCTCGCCGCCAAAGCCGGCGCAGAGCGGGAAGACCGCCGTGGCCAAAACGCGCGGGGCGGCGTCCCGGATTGGCGACAATGCTGGGTTCGCTGCGCCGTG
The DNA here is from genome assembly GCF_040219535.1 of Botrimarina sp. Classification (NCBI taxonomy): domain Bacteria; kingdom Pseudomonadati; phylum Planctomycetota; class Planctomycetia; order Pirellulales; family Lacipirellulaceae; genus Botrimarina; species Botrimarina sp. Next base: position 36,616 of record NZ_JAVJSH010000012.1, on the reverse strand, counting down.
AGGAGGGCCGACGCCGCGTCGAACGCCGCAGCGCGTTGCGCGGAGCGACGCCGTTTCGTTACACCCTGGAGTCCATAGAAGGGGCTGTAACGCTTCGCTAAGTCGTTGTCAGCCAGGCGCTTAACGCCGGTTTCGACACGTTCAAGCGTGACAACGCGTTTGCGGGCGCGCCGCGTTTGTTTCAAACGAATTCGGATCGGCCGACGGGCGACACCCGAGAACGAGCGGCCAGCGTTTTCGCCACGCCAATAAACCAGCCGCCCGGCTACGAACGTCGTGCGTCGCGTAGCCGGGCGGGCGGGGTTGCTAGGTTGGCGCCGAGGGTTCAGCTTTCGGCCGGGACCTCTTCGGCGGGGATCTCGATCTCGATGGGGCCCTCGGCCTCGTCGGCCCCGTCGGGCTCGGCGCCGCCGTCGAAGGCCGGCGCCTCGTCGATCTCGATCTCGGGCTGCTCGACCGCCCCGCCGGGGGCGGGCTCGTCGAAGCCCCCGAATCCCCCCCCGACGCCTGCGCCGAAGCGCTCTTGCAGCAGCCGCATGCGTTCTTGCATCGCGCGGATCCGCTCGGCGATCCCCTCGCCGCGCAGGTTGAGCTCGACACCCGGCGCGTCGAGGTGGAAGCCCTCGAAGCCCGGCTCGAACGCGCCGCCGTTTTGCTGGAGCATCCGCTCCACGGTCGGACGCACGTCGGCGGGCAGGGCGTCGATCGCTTGCTGGTCTCCCTCGTCGAACTCCCACGACTGGTCGCCGCGCTGCACAGTGACCTTCGCGGGGCCGGCGCCCTGCCGTGCGACGCTGATCGACACGCCGCTGGCGGCGACTTGGGGTCCGAGCTCGCCGAGCCCCTCCATGCCGCGGAACGCGCGGTCCTCGAGCAGCGACTCGGCTTGGCCGAGCAGGTCGTCCAGGTTGAGCTGCACGCCTGGCCCGTCGCGGCCCAGCAAGCCGCGGCGGTCCCAGCCGCGCGCCGGCGCGGTGGCTTGCGCGTCGAGCGGCCGCTCGATCGGCTCGACGGTGATGGTCTTCTGCTGCCCACGGCGGAGCAGGTCGATCGCGATCTGGCCCCCGTTCTCGCCTTGTTCGCCGACGATCTCGGCCAGCTCGGCGAGGTCCTCGATGGGCTCGCCGTTGGCCCTCAGGATGATGTCGTACTGCTGCAGCCCGGCTTGGGCGGCGGGGCCGTCGGGTGCGACGGTACGGACCAGCACGCCGTGGTCGCCGTCGATGGCGATCTGAGCGCGGAGCTCTTCGGGAACCGGCGATCCGCCCAGGCCGATCCAGTAGCGCGACACCGCGACCGGCCCGCCGCCGATGCGGCCCAAGCGTTCGCGGCGGTCTTGCCGCCGGTCGAGCCGGCGCTCGCGGCGGTCTTCGGGGGTCGTGGCCGGGTCGACCTCGACGTCGACCCCGCCGCCCCGGTCGACATCGACCCCGACGCCCTCATCGGGCCCGATGTTGATGACGACCCCCTCATCGTCCGACCCGGCGTTCTGTGCGCGGACGGTGGGGATGGCGATTTGTACAGCGGCGACCGCGGCGGCGGCCACCGCGAGCAGTCCGAAGATACGCATGGCGATCTGCAAACTCCTGGGGCGTGAGGAAGCGGCGAATGAATGAACCGACAGCAAAACTTACGCCGCGCTGGCCGGCGTGGTTCGTGCCGAGTCGCCGGGGGCCAGCGGCCGCTCCACGAGGCTCCGGCCCGGCGGGGTCCGCAGCAGCAGCGCCCAACCCACAGCCGCTAGCACCAGCACGACCAGACTCACGTTCTGCGAGATGCTCAGGCCGGTGCCGAAAATCGCCTGCTCGTCGGTGCGGATCGCCTCGAGCAAGAATCGCGAGATCGGGTAGAGGGTGAACAAGAGCAGGGCGACCTCGCCGTCGCGGCGGCGGCTTGGGAACCAGCTCCAGAGCAGCCAAGCGAGCAGCGCCGCGTTGACCGAGCTGTAGACCTGCGTGGGGTGGACCGGAAGGCTCCGCTGGCGGGTCGTGGGCGGGGCCTCGATCGTTTGGCCGTCGGCTAGGCGGACCGTAACCGGCTGGCCCGCGTAGGCCGCCGCGCCGAGGACCTCGGCCACGTCGTTCAGGTTGGCGACGGGCTGGCCGCTGATGGATTCGACCCGGCGGACCTCGCCCCCCACACGAGTCACCACGCCCGTCGGTGCTTCTTCGATACGCAGGCCGTGCAGCTCGCCGTGCACGAGCTGGTCCATGTACGGCGGGCTGTCGGGCGGGAACGTGACCGCCCACGGCGCGTCGGTCTGGCCGCCGTAGCAGCAGCCGTTGAGCAAGCAGCCGATCCGGCCGATCGCTAGCCCGGCGAGGAAGCAGGGGGCGACCAGGTCGGCCATGCCCCGCACGGGCAGCTTCAGCCGCAGGCAGTAAACGACGAACGCGGCCAGCCCGCCGATCACCGAGCCGTAGACCACCAGGCCCCCCTCGGTGAACCGAAGCACGTCGACGAGCGTGTCGATCGCCGGCCGCCTCGCGAAGCGGGTCTCCCAGTACTCGATCACGAAGAACGCTCGCGCGCCGACGATCCCCGCGACGAACAGCCAGAACGCGAGGCCGAAGATCGTGTCGGCCGCGATCCCGTGCCGCTGCGCACGGTGCACGGCCATCGCCACGCCCACGCTGATCCCGATGAGCAGCATCACGCCGTAGCCGCGGATCGGCACGCCGGCCGGCGCGAAGCGGGGCGCGAGCAGCAGCACGACGAGGCCAATCGCGGCCGGCTGTGCGTAGGCCCAGAAGTCGCCATCGACGCCGCGTCGCACCGCATGGCGCCCCATCACCACGCCCCAACCGAGCAGCCACAGCGCCGCCAGCACGCCGAACCCGAGGATCGGCACGCCGCCGATCTCGACGGGGATCCGCAGCAACTCGCTACACATACAGGGGCAGGCGCTAGTTGGGAGGCGCTCGGCGCGCTAGGACGGCTGGTGGGGCGCGAGTTGCAGGTTGTCGAGCAGGCGAGTTTCGCCGATCCGGGCGGCGGTGAGCAACACCGAGTCGTCGTCGGCTGCTGCGACCGGCTCGACCGAGCCGAAGCGGACCAGCTCGACGTACTCGGGCTCGACGCCGGCCTCGTCGCGCAGAACGCTTCGCACCGCGTCGCACAAGCGGCCCGCGTCGCGCTCCGATGCCTGGTAGAGATCTTTCGCTCGGCTCAGACCGTGGAACAGGGCCGTCGCACGCCGGCGGTCTGCCGGCGACAGGTACGCGTTGCGGCTGCTCATTGCGAGGCCGTCTGGCTCGCGCACGATCGGGCACGCGACGACCTCGACAGGCAGGTCCAGGTCGGCGACCAGCCGCCGGATCACGCACCACTGCTGGTAGTCTTTTAGCCCGAAGTACGCGCGATCGGCCGGCGCGATCGACAGCAGCTTGGCCACGACCGTCGCCACGCCGGCGAAGTGCGTCGGCCGCCGAACGCCCTCCAGGGGCTGGGCGACGGGCCCCACGTCGATGCTGGTCGAGAACCCCGGGGGGTACATCGTGTCGGGCCGGGGGGCGAAGACCGCGTCGACGCCGACCGTTGCTAGCAGCGCGAGGTCGCGGTCGAGGTCGCGCGGGTAGCGGCCGAGGTCCTCGCTCGGCGCAAACTGGGTCGGGTTCACGAAGATCGTCGTGAGGACCGCGTCGCACTCGCTCGCCGACCGCTCGGCCAAGCTCAGGTGGCCCGCGTGCAGCGCTCCCATGGTGGGGACCAAGCCGACCCGCTCTCCCGAGGCTTGCCGCGCGCGCACCCAGGAGCGGGTCGGGTCGATCTCGGTGAGCAGCGAGGGTTCGGACACGGCGGAACGCGGCAGTGCAAAGGCGTCAGGCCGGCCACACGCACCGCAGCGCCGCGGCGACTTCGGCCTCCCAATGCTCCCGCGGGCAGTCGGCCAAGGCAAGCCGCGGGCCGCACGGGCCGAGCGGCCAAGGGTCCGCGGAGCACGCGATCGTCAGCCGCGGCGGCGGGGCGTCGGCCGGCGGCGGTTGCCGGAGGAGCGTCGCGTCGGGGCGGAGCCGGCGGACCAGGTCGCTGGCGGCGCCGTCGTCGTCGTCGGCCACGTGCACCGCGTCGGTCCCCGCGTCGAGCAGCCGCAGTAGCTCGTCGAGCGTCCGCTCGCACTCCGGGTGCACCCACTCGCCGGCGACCTGCCGCGCCGGATCGAGCACGAACCGCCGGAAGGTCATCCGCGGGTGCGGCAGGCGGAGTTCGCTCGTGCGGACGACCCGGTCGTCGTAGAGCAGCAGGTCGAGGTCGAGCGTGCGCGCGTCCCACCGCACCGAGCGGCGGCGGTCGTGCCGGGCCTCGATCCGCTGGAGCTCGCGGAGCAGCTCGGCCGGGGGCAGGTCGAGCGTCAGCGCGGCGGCCGCGTTCAGATACGCGCGTTGACCCGCGGGGCCGCCGACGGGCGGGGTCACGATTGTTGCGCTGAGCGTCAACGAGTCGCCGCCGGCGAGCAGATCCAGCGCCTCGGCGGCGGCGCCGATCGCCGCGTCCGAGTCACCGTGGTTCGAGCCGAGCGATACCAAGCAGCGGGCCATGCCGCGATGGTAACGACCGGCAGGCCGCGACGGCGCCCGGCAGGGCTACAAGCGTGGCGGACGGGTCGACGCCGATGCTTTCGCGCGGCGCTTCGCGAAGGGCACAACCTGCCTCGGCGAGGGCGCTGGATCGGCCCTCGGCGAAACAAACAAAGGGAGGGACTTCCGTGTCGCAACGCTGGCGCGCTGTGGTGTGGTTCCCTCGGTTCCACCTCCCAATGAGTCAACTCCGTATGCGAACAGAGGGCGCCGTGCAGTGCCGCCTTCGTCGGCCGTCGGCGGAATCATTCCGCCGGCACGGACGCGCGCAGCGTGGGCGCAGAAAACCTCCTGATCGGAAAGCAAAACTCACCCAATGACGGCGAGCGGTGGGGACGCCAGCGGACATCGGAACCCGAGGCGCCACGCCCTGTCGGACCGCGTCGCGTCGCGTGGGGGCGATGCGTCGCGTGCGACGTGCGAGGAGTGTTGCCGAGCGAGCCCCGGTTGTCAAGCAAACCTTCACGAACGCTTCGCGATCGCTTCACGCGGCGGGCCGTCGTCGCCACGCGACGCGCTTGCTAAGCTGCGCTACTGGCCGCTGCGTGTCGGGATCCGCTCCGCGAGAGACAACGCGATGTCTACTAGCACACCCCAATCGACCGACGCCGCGTCGCCGAGCGCAGCGTTCGATGGCTTGCGAGTGGTTTCGCTCGAGAGCCGCCGCGCGGCCGAGATGGAGCGGTTGATCACGAAGCGCGGCGGCGTCGCGCTCGTGAGCCCTTCGATGCGCGAGGCGCCGATCGCCGACGACCGCCCCGCGATCGAGTTCGCGCACCGGCTCGTCGCCGGCGAGGTCGACGCGGTCGTGTTGCTGACCGGCGTGGGCGTGCGGATGTTCGTCGAGCGGACCGAGCGCCACGTGGGCCGACAGCGGTTGCTCGACGCGCTCGCCGACGTGCCCACCCTCGCGCGCGGGCCCAAGCCGGTCGCCGTGCTCCGCGAGTTCGGCCTCAAGCCCACGCACCGCGCGCCCGCGCCGAACACCTGGCGCGAAGTCCTCTCGACGATCGACGCCCAGATGCCCGTCGCGAACCTCACGGTTGGCGTGCAGGAGTACGGCGAGACCAACCCGAGCCTGCTCGCCGGCCTCGAGGCGCGCGGCGCCACGGTCGACCGCTTGCAGGTCTACGAGTGGGCGTTGCCCGAAGACACCGCGCCGCTCGAGGCGAACGCGCGGCGCCTCGCCGAGGGGGAGGTGGACGTCGTCATGCTCACGTCGGCCAACCAGCTCAACAACCTGCTCGTGGTCGCGGACAAGCTCGGCCTCGGCGACCGCGTGCGCGACGGGTTCCGCCGCGCGTGCGTGGTCTCGATCGGCCCGACCACCAGCGAGCGGCTCCGCGCGCTCGACCTGCCGGTGGACATCGAGTCGACCGGAGCGATGGGCAAGATGGTCGCCGACGCGGCCGCCGGCGCCGCCGCGGTGCTCGGCCGGAAGCAGCAGCTCGGCGCGTTGCTCGACGCGGCGAAGCCGGCCAGGCCCGGCCAGCCCACGGCGCGAGTCGGCGAGCCCACGACGTCGGTCGCGGGCGCCAGCCAACGCGCCGCCGAACTCCGCGACGCGGTCGCCGGCCAGCCGTGGGCCGACAGCGACTTCCTGCGGGCGTGCCGGCGCGAGCCGGTCGAGCGCACGCCGGTCTGGCTCATGCGGCAAGCGGGCCGCTACATGCCCGAGTACCGCGAGGTCCGCGCGAGAGTCTCGTTCCTCGAGCTGTGCAAGAACCCGGCCCTGTGCAGCGAGGTGATGTGCACGGCGGTCGATTACCTGGGCGTCGACGCGGCGATCATCTTCAGCGACCTGTTGCCCATCCTCGAGCCGATGGGGCTCGAGCTCGAGTTCGCCAAGGGCGACGGGCCGAAGATCCACAACCCGGTCCGCGGAGCGGACGACGTCGACCGCGTGATCGACCTGTCGAGCGTCGACTCGCTGTGGTTCGTCGTCGAGACCGTGCGCCAAACCCGCCGCGACCTGCCCGAGCACCTGCCGCTGATCGGCTTCGCCGGCGCGCCGTTCACGCTCGCCAGCTACGCGATCGAGGGGGGCGGCAGCCGCAACTACCTGCACACCCGCACGCTCATGCAGCGCGACGAGGGCGCCTGGGGCGAGCTCATGCGGCGCTTCGCCCGCGCGGCCGCGCTGTACCTCAACGCGCAGATCGCGGCCGGCGCGCAGGCGGTGCAGCTGTTCGACAGCTGGGTCGGCTGCTTGGGGCCCGCCGACTACCGGCGGTACGTGCTCCCCTACACGCGCGAGCTGATCGACGCGCTCGACCCGGCCGCGGCCGTGATCCACTTCGGCGCGGGCAACCCGGAGTTGCTCCCGCTCGTCGCCGAGGCCGGGGGCGACGTGATCGGCGTCGACTGGCGGATCGACCTCGCTGCCGCGTGGGACCGCCTCGACGCGTCACGCCCCGAGGGCGGCGTCGCCGTGCAAGGGAACCTCGACCCGATGACGCTCCTCGCCCCGCGCGAGACGGTCCAGACCCGCGTGCGCGAGCTGCTCCGGAGCGTCGCCGGCCGGCCGGGACACGTGTTCAACCTGGGCCACGGCATCGTGCCGCAAACGCCGCCGGAGAACGCGCGAGCGCTCGTCGAAGCGGTGCACGCGTTTAGCGGGCAGCAGGCAGAGGGCAGACGGCAGTAAGCAGACAGGTGGCCATTGGCAGAGCGCAGCGACCTGCTTGCGGCCCTCTGCCCTCTGCCTACTCCTGTCACGCCACGGGGCGGCGGAAGTGCTGGTAGGCCATGAGGACTTCGTACAGGTCGGCGGAGACCGTGACCTCGTCGTCGGCGAAGTCGTCGAGCCACGTGCGTTGGCTGTACACGGCGTCGGCCAGCAGCGGCAGCAGGTGCGACGCCTTGGCGGTGACCGAGCGGTTGTCGCCCGACATCCGCGCCGTCGGCGTGGCGGGGCGGTGGTCGGTCTCGCCTTCGGGTCCGCGGTAGATCCGCAGGGAGGTCGCTCGCATGGTCGCCAATCCTTCGGCTAGTAGGATGCCCTCGCGCGAGGCCGCCCCGATTCCATCGGGACAAGCTCGCTCCTCTTCGACGGTATCGGCGCCGCGCCCCGGTGAGGTTGAAGGGGTTTGCTCGGTATTGTGGAAACCCCCACCGGGTCGGTCGCCGCCGTTCGTTCCGCACGACCCGTGCGACGTGTCGTCGGCTCGATTCGCTGCTAGCCCCGCCAGTGGCGGCGCCGAATCAAAGGGCGGACCCCGCACTCCGATTCGAAGCCCCAAACCCGAGCCCGACGACCCTTCCCTATGTGGCGATCGTTCTTCCTAGCCGTGGGCGCCTACATCTGCCTGCTCGGCGTCGAGGCGCTGGCCATCCAGAAAGCCGTGCTCAAGCCGCAGACCCGCGGCGGACAGGTCGTTTCGCCGGCGCGGGACCTGACGCCGCCGGAGTGGGCCCCCTGGAGCCTGCTGGCATGCGGGTCGGTGGTGGTGCTCTATAGTTTGACGCTGGTGCGATCGAAGGGGGGGTGAGCTTGGGAGGCCTCGGGCCTCCGCCTTCGGGCTTCTGGCGAATCGGCGGTGCGGACGCGATTCCTTCCCGGGGCCCGCCGCCCGAAGCCTGAAGCCTGAAGCCCGAAGCCCGCCGCCTGAAGCCCGAAGCCTTCCCGCCGCTGGTTGTCCGGGGCGGCGCCGGCAGCCTATGATGAGGGGCTATCAGAAAGGCAGATTACGCGGCCCAGGCGACGCCCCGACGGCGCCCCCTTTGCGCCGGGCCGCCCCGCCGAGACCCCTTTAAACTGCTGGGACCCGCATGTCCGCCGCCACGACCACCGCTCCCAAGACGCAGCTCCTCTCCGGGGCCGACATCCTCGTGCAGTCGTTGGTGCGGCACGGTGTGGACACCATCTTCGCGTACCCGGGCGGGTGCAGCATGCCGCTGCACCAGGCGCTGACGCGTGTGAAGGACCAGCTGCGCACCGTGCTGCCGCGGCACGAGCAGGGCGGGGCGTTCGCCGCGCAGGGCCTGGCGCGGAGCACCGGCAAGGTGGGCGTGGCGATGGCCACCTCCGGCCCCGGCGCGACGAACCTGGTGACGGCGATCGCCGACGCGAAGCTCGACTCGGTGCCGCTCGTCTGCATCACCGGCCAGGTGCCCACGGCCGTGATCGGGTCCGACGCGTTCCAAGAAACGCCGATGGTCGAGGTCTGCCGCGGCATCACCAAGCACCACTACCTGCTGACCGACGTGAACGACGTGGCGCGCGTCGTCAAGGAGGCCTTCCTGATCGCCAGCACCGGCCGGCCCGGCCCGGTGCTGATCGACGTCCCGAAGGACGTGCAACTGGCCTCCTGCGTGCCCGACTGGGACGCGCCGGTCAACCTGCCCGGCTACAACCCGGCGAAGCCCCTGGCCAAGCCGGAGGCCCTCCGCCAAGCGGCCGCCGCGATCAAGCGCGCCAAGAGGCCGGTCATCTACGCGGGCGGCGGCGTCATCGCCAGCGAGGCGTCCGAAGAGCTGCGCACGCTGGTCAAGAAGACCGGCATCCCGATCACGACCACGGTGATGGGCCTGGGCGCGTACCCGGGCACGGACCCGTTGTCGCTCGACATGCTCGGCATGCACGGCAGCGTGTACGCCAACCGCGCGGTCGACGAGGCGGACCTGTTGATCGGCCTGGGCGTGCGGTTCGACGACCGGGTGACCGGCAAGCTCGAGGAGTTCTGCAAGCACGGCAAGATCATCCACGTCGACATCGACGCCGCGGAGATCAACAAGAACAAGGCCGCCCACATCCCCGTGCAGAGCGACGTGAAGCACGCGCTTTCGGAGCTGAACAAGATCGTCGAGGCCCCGGAGGACATCTCTGAGTGGGTCGAGCGGTGCATGGAGTGGAAGAAAGAGTTCCCCTTCAGGTTCGACAAGGACTACCCGGGCATCACCCAACAGAGCGCGATCGACCAGCTCTGGCGGATGACGGCCGACCGCGACCCAGTGATCACCGTGGGCGTGGGCCAGCACCAGATGTGGGCCGCCCAGTTCTACAAGTTCCAGAAGCCCCGCACGTGGCTCAGCTCCAGCGGCCTGGGAACGATGGGCTTCGGCCTCCCGGCCGCGATGGGCGTGCAGGCCGCCTTCCCCGGCCGCCTGGTGATCGACATCGACGGCGACGGCTCGTTCCAGATGAACATCCAAGAGCTCAGCACCCTCGTGTGCGAGAAGCTCCCCGTGAAGGTGTTCCTCTTGAACAACCAGCACCTGGGGATGGTCGTGCAGTGGGAGGACCGGTTCATGGCCGGCAACCGCGCGCACACGTACCTCGGCCCGATCGACAAGCCGGAGTGGTCCGGCGAGGGCGACGGCATCGGCGAGATGGACCAGGCGAACCGCTACGCGGACTTCGTCGCGATCGCCAAGGGCTACGGCTGCGGCGGCGCGTACGTCGAGAAGAAGGAGAACCTCGAGGGCGCGATCAACGAGATGCTCGACTACCCGGGCCCGTTCATCCTCGACGTGGCCGTGCCGTACCAAGAGCACGTGCTGCCGATGATCCCCAGCGGCAAGACGGTGCGGGACATGATCACGGAATAGGGCGGCGATTCGCCCCCTCGGGTTCGATCGGGCGGAAGGTCCTCGGTTTGAGTAGGATCAAGTGATGGACGCCACGATCGAAAACTTGTTCACCAGCGCCGCAGACCTCGAGTTGCGAGCGTGGGGCCTCAAGCGGCTGGCGGAAGAGAGCAACAGCTCGAACGTCCCCCCGGATCGGGTCTTAGCGCAATGGCGGCAAGCCGGGACGATTCCGGGGCTGGAGCTGGCCGCTAAGGTTCGACGCACCGACGGCGGCAAGGACGAGGCTTTCCGTTCCTTGGTCGCCGAATTGGAGCGAGAGGTTCGGCGAAGCTACGCACAGCCATCGGTATCGGAGAGCGACTCGAACGGGACTGACGGTGGCGACGTTCAACAGAGCGCTTACGATCTCGCGGTGCGTTTAGGCGTGATAGGCGTCGTGAAGAATGCGCCCCCCGACCTGTCATCCAATCCGAAGTACCTTGAGGGCTTTGGCGGATGATGGATGCGGTTCTCGTTGACGCCGGTCCATTGATCGCACTCTTGAGCGACCGCGACCAACATCACGAGGTCTGCACGGCAACGCTTCCGTCTGTGCAGAGCCCTTTGCTGACGTGCTGGCCTGCCGTGGCGGAAGCGAGCTACAAGCTGCTGAAGCACTCGGGGCCGGCCGCGACGCATGATTTGCTGCGCACGATTGACGGCGGACTGATTGGGCTTGTCGAACTCGGCGTGCCCGACGTGGCGGGGATCCGCGCGATCCAGGAGAAAAGTACCAGGATCAACCGTTTCAGTTGGCCGACGCCGCATTGATGTATATCGCCGACCGCGACGGCATCCAGCGGGTATTCACCATCGACAAGAAAGACTTTCGGGTATTTCGCCCAAAGTCGGGCGTCCCACTAACGATTATCCCGGGTTGACCACCCCCGCCGGCGTGCTGCGCCTCAGCTGGCCGCAGGCCGCGTTGATCTTGTCCCCCTTGCGGTGGCGGAAGCGGATCGGCACGCCGTGCGTCTCGAGGATCTCTCGGAAACGCCGCTGCGCTTCCATCGACGGCGTCTCGTACGGCAGGCCCGCGACCGGGTTGTACGGGATCACGTTCAACAGCGCGTTGCGGCCGGCCAGCAGCCGCACCAGCTGGTGCGCGTGCTCGGGGCGGTCGTTCAGGCCCGCCAGCAGCACGTACTCGAACGTCAGGCGCCGGCCGCTGGCCGCGTAGTAATCGTCCGCCGCGGCCATCACCGCGTCGACGCCGATCTTCGCGTTGACCGGCACCAAGCGGCTGCGCAGCTCGTCGTTCGGCGCGTGCAGCGAGATCGCCAACCGGTACCGCCGGCCCGCTTCGCTCGCGGCCAGCCGACGGATCGCCGGCGGCAGCCCGACGGTGGAGATCGTGATCCGCCGGGGGCTCACCCCCAGCCCATCCGGCCGGCTGACCTCGTCCAACGCGGGCAGGAGGTTGTCCAGGTTCGCCAGCGGCTCGCCCATGCCCATCACGACCAGGTGGCTGAGCCGCTCGTCGGGCCCCAGCCGCCGCTCGAGCAGCAGCACCTGCTCGAGGATCTCGCCGGTCGTGAGGTTCCGCTCGACGCCGTCCAAGCCGCTGGCGCAGAACACGCAGCCCATCGCGCAGCCGACCTGCGTGCTGATACAGAACGTGCGGCGGAGGCCCTCCTGCTTGGCCCGCGGCCCCACGTTCTCCCGCAGCAGCACGCACTCGATCCTCCCCCCGCCTGCGAGTTGCAGCAGCAGCTTCTCGGCGCCGTCGTCGGCGGCCGAGTGCTTGACGACCTCGGCGGTCCACAGCCGCAACGCGTCGGCCAACTCGGCGCGGAGCCCCTTGGGCAGGTCGGTCATCTCGTCCCAGCCGCCGGCGCGCTTCTCCAGCAGCCACTTGCGGACCTGCCGCGCGCGGAACGCGGGCAGCCCCAGCCGCTCACAAGCCGCGGCGAGCTGGCCGTCGAGGTCGTCGAGCAGGTGGGGCGGGGCGGGGGGAACCACAGAGGCACCGAGGGGCTACGAATAGGACACGGATGAACACGGATTGGGCGGATCCTCGCGGATGAATGACGGGCACGTTGGACGCGGATGGCTTCGATTCAATGTTGGACGACCTAGAAGCAGAATCCGTGTTCATCCGCCCAATCCGTGTTCATCCGCGTTCCATTCTCTCCGGGCGCCCGCGGTGAATCACTCCGAAGCCAACCAAACCGGCGCGAGGGTGCTCAGGTAGTACGCCCGCGGCGCCGACAGCTCGATCAGCCCGCGCAGGCCTTGCTCGGCGACGGCCGGGCGCCCGGGCGACCCCGCGGCGAGGAACTGCTGGATCGGCGTGAGGCGCCGCTCGTACTCGACGGCGCGGACCGAGTCGGTCGACAAGCCCGCCAGCTCGGCCGCGCGCTCGATCGCCTCCTCGATGAAGCCCAGCCGGTCGACCAGGCCGTTCTCCAGCGCCTGCTTGGCCGCGAAGACCTGGCCGGTGGTGACCGCTTCGAGGGCCTGTTCGTCGTCGCGGAACGCGGGGCGGCCGGCCTTGACGACTTCCTTGAAGCCGTCGAAGGCCTGCCGCACGAGTCCGCGGAAGATCGCTGCCTCTTTCGCGGAGCGTTTGCGGGTCGGGCTGCCCATGAGCTTGAGATCGCCGCTGGCGACCGACAGGTCCTTCACGCCGGTCCACCACATCGCGTCGGCCACGTTGTAGCTAGGGATCACCACGCCGATCGAGCCGGTCCACGTGGTCGGCTCCGCGTAGATGGCCTCCTCTTGGTCGCCGACCGCCATCGCGATGTAATAGCCGCCGCTCGCGCAGAGGCTGCCCATGCTCACCACCAGCGGCAGCTCGCGCTCGTCGGCTAGCTGGGTGATCTTGTGGTAGAGCCGGTCGCTGTAGGTGACCGTGCCGCCCGGCGAGTCGATCCGCAGCACGATCGCCTTGACGGCGTCGTCGCGCTCGATCTTCTCGATCTGTTGCTCGACGTAGTCGTCCCCCTCGATGATCGGGCCGGTCACCTTGAGGATCGCGATCTTGTCGGCCGCGTCGCGGGAGAGCGAGTGGTGCTTCTCGTTCGGGCCTTGCCCGTCGCCGAAGTACTGCTGCACCTGCCCCGCCATGCCGATCATCGCCAGCACGCACAGCACCAGCGCGACCAGCAAGAGCTTCCCGAAGCGGCCGAACAGGCTCTCGCGCGGCTGCAGGATGTACTGGACCGGCTGCCCGGCGGGCGCGGGCGGGGTGGCGGCGGGGGCGTCGCTCATTTGGGGGGGTCGACTCGGGTGTTCGGAGGGCCGCGCGCGGCGGCTCGCCGCGCGATCTCCCCAGTCTACGCGTCCGACAGGATTGCACCACCAGCGGCCGCCGCTGCGGGAGCCCTTGCCGCGGGGCTTGCCGGCCTAGTACGTTGGCCGGGCTGACCGCCACGGCCGGCGTGTCGTTTGGACCGCCGGCTTTTCCCCGCTGGAAGGAGCGAAGAGCGTGTTCGTCACGGCCGCCACGGAGAGCTTCCCCGACCTGGGCCCCGACGCGGTGCTGGAGTGCCTGATCGACCTGGGCTTCACGTCGGTCGAGCTGGCGCTCAACGAGTCGGCGCCCGGCGGGTGGATGAAGCCGTCGGAGGTCGCCGCCGACCTCGACGGCGCCGTGCAGCGGTGCGGCGCCACCAAGCGGCTGGACGTCGCGGCGCTGTCGGTGCAGATCGACGGCGCCGGCGAGCAGTACCTGGGCCAGTTCGAGGCCGTCTGCAAGCTAGCGAAGGCCCTCAAGGTGGTCACGCTGGTCGTGCCCGCCGCGCCGCTAGGCACCCCCTTCAACGAAGAGATCGAGCGGCTCAAGAAGCTCGTCGCGCTCGCCGCGCTGGAGGGGGCGGTCGTCGCGGTGAGGACCGAGATCGACTGCATGACGCAAGACGTCGACACGCCGCTGGTCTTCTGCCAGCACGTGAAGGGCCTCGGCCTCACGCTCGACCCGACCTGCTACCTAACCGGCCCCCACAACGGCAAGCCGATCGACAAGCTGCTGCCGTTCGTGCGTCACGTGCACCTGCGCGACAGCACCAAAGACGACTTCCAAGTCCGCGTCGGCCAAGGCGACGTCGATTACGGCAAGCTGATCACGCAGCTTCAGCGCGTCAAATACCAACGCGCGTTGTCTATCCACATGACGCCGATCGAAGGCCTCGAGCACACGGCGGAAATCCGCAAGCTCCGGCTGCTGCTAGACAGCTTGCTGTGAGTTGTGAGTTGCGAGGCGCGAGTTGCGAGTTGCGAGTTGCGAGTTGCGAGTTCCTGGAAGGCGCCCGGGCCGAACTCGCGCCTCGCGCCTCGCAACTCACGCCTCACAGCTTTTCGCGGCGCCGCGGCGCCGCCCCCGGGGTTAGGCTGAACGGACAGGGAGCCCCCGCTTGGCCGTCAGCGACTCGATGATCCGCCGCTACGCCGAGTCCGATCCGGACGTGCGGCTGATGCTGCGCGTCCGCGACGACGACGCCGAGGCGTTCGGCCAGCTCGTCGACCGCCACCAAGACCGGCTGGTCTCGGTCCTCACCTACCAGGTGGGCCGCCGCGAACTGGCCGAAGAACTCGCCCAAGAAGCCTTCCTCCGCGTGTACCGAGCCCGCCACCGGTACGAGCCGGGCGCCAAGTTCACCACGTGGCTGTTCACCATCGCCAACAACCTCGCGCTGAACGCCAAGCGTGGCCTGGCGCGGAAGAAAGAGGTCCAGCTCGCCGCCGCCGCGCCCGACCAGACCGGCGTGGCGGGCCCCCACCCGACGGCGGCTAGCTCGGCGATGCCGACGCGCCTCGCCGACCGGGCCGAGCTGCAGCAGGCGGTCCGCGCGGCGATCGAGGGGCTCGGCGAGCGGCAACGCACCGCGGTGCTGCTCGCCAAGTTCCAGCACATGGACTACGCCGAAATCGGCGAAGTGATGGGCATGTCCGCCAAAGGGGTCAAGTCGCTGCTCGCCCGCGCGAGGGAGAACCTGCGCGTCGCATTGACGCCCTACATCCAGCGCGGCGACGCCGCGCCCGACTCGCCCGGCGCGACCCAGCCGTTCGCGGAGGACGCGCCGTGAGCGAACAAGACCGATCCGCGACCGACCTCGAGGACGCCGACCCCCTCGACGAGACGCTCGTCGCGTACCTCGACGGGCAGCTCGACGCTCAGCAGAGCGAGCGGCTGGAGGCCCGCTTGGCGAGCGACCCGCAAGCCCGCGCGCGGCTCAGCGAGCTCGACCGGGTGTGGAACGCCCTGGACACGCTGCCGCGCCACTGTGCGTCCGACGCGTTCACCCGCACCACGGTCGAGATGGCGGCCTTCACCGCGTCCGACCGGGGCGACCGGCCGTCGCGCCGGGCCCGCTGGGCGGTCGCCGCGGCGGCCGGCGTGGGGGTCGCTATCGGCGCTTTGATCACGCTCGGCGTGGTCACCGGCCCGCAGCGGGCGATGCTGGCCGACCTGCCCACCGTGCTGCACGCCGACGCGCTAGAGCAAGCCGGCTCGGTAGAGTTCCTCCGGCGGCTCGGCGAGGCCGCTCCCCAGGCCGCCGCGCCGTCGCCCGCGGCGCGCGAGGCGGCCGACGAATGGGCGCGGCTCGAGTCGGCCTCGCTCCCCGATCGCCGCGCGTGGCTCGACGGGCTCGACCCGTCCGCGCTGGCCGAGGTCAACGACAAGCTCGCCGCCTGGAACGGCGTCACGCCGACACGCCGCGACACGCTGCGCGAAACATCGCAAGAGCTAGCCGCCGCGCCCGACCCGCAGCCGCTCCGCCAGGCCGCGTTGGCCTACGACGAGCTGGTCGGCGCGTTGCCGGCTTCTTACCAGTCGAGGCTGCGGCAGATGGCCGAAGACGAGCGTCTCGCCGAGGTCGTCCGCCGCGGCGACGACTGGCGCCGCGAGGCCGCGCTCCGGCTGACCGACGCCGAGCGTGGTGCATTCCGCGAGGCGATCGAACGCATCGCCGCGGGCGGCGGGTTCAAGCGGCTGGCCGGCCTCGCCGAGTCCCAACGCCGCGGCGCCCAGAGGCTCTTCGAGCGGCGGCCCGAGGTCGCGTTGATGATGATCGCCTACGGCGCGAGCGCCGGCTTCGACGACCGCCGCTTCCTCGACGGCGACCGGCCCGCCGCCGACGAGATGCGGCGCCGCGTCCAGCAGCAGTGGGCCGAATGGGAGGCCCAGCTCACCGGGGCGCTGCCGCCCCGCGTGCAAGAGGAACTGTCCGAGGCCGAAAGCGACGCCAGCCGCGCGCGAACGATCGCCCGCTTGCTACGCGACTCCGCCCGCGGCGACCTCGCGACGGCCTTCTCCGAACTCGACGACCGCGCCCTGGAGCGCGTGCTGCTCGAGCCCGAAGACCGTTTCCTCGAGGAGCTCGGCGAGGCGACCACCTTCGGGCCCGATTTCGGCCCCCCGTGGGGCTGGGACCGCCGCGGCCCCCGCCCCCCGTTCGACCGCCGACGCGACGGGCCCCCCGGCGGCCCGAGGCCCCCTCCCTCGCCAGGAGCCCGCGGCCCAGGCGCACCCCCCCGGCAGGGCTGAACCGCCGGCCGCCGCCAGGCCGCCTGGGCGGCGCGCGGTCAGTGTCGCAAGAACCGCACTTCGTAGAAGCCGACCGACTCCAGCGGGCTGTCGGTCAGCACGCTGTTGAGCACCATCAGCAGACGCTCGCGCAGCGAGTCGAGGCCCGGCTCGGCCAGCTCGTCGCGGCTCGCCTCACGCAGCGTGCGGATCGCCTGGTCCTCGATCAACGCGCGCTTCGCTTCGACCTCGCGGAGGATGTCCTCGATCTTGAAGCGCTCCGACTCGGCGAACACGCGCAGCCGCACCTCGGTCGTTTCGCCGGCCACGTCGTCGCGCGGCAGCGTCACGTTGAACTCGCCGATCGCCGCCTCTTCTAGCCGCGTGCGGACCGCCTGGGCGCGGACCTGCTCGATCAGGCGCTCGCCGTCGTAGCAGCCGGCCACGCCGGCCAGCACCGCGGCCGCCGCTGCGCTTTGCCAGATTGGTTTCGGCCTCGGCACGGGTCGCCTACCGGAGCGAAGGGGGGGCGCAACCGTCCCAGCCGGTGCGACCGGCGGGGGCGGGCGGTCGGGTTTGCCGCTACGGTACAACCTACCTCACGCCGGCGGGCCGCCCGGCCGGGAGCGTTGACGTACGTTCTTGAGAGCATGCCCGCACCGAGCACCGCACCGATCGCACGAACGCTCCGCCGGGCCGCCTTGCTAGCGGCCGCGGCCGCGCTGGGCTGTGAGGAAGAACCGGCCGACTCGGTGTTCGCGAAGATCGGCCGGGCGCCGCCGCGGGAAGAGCTGGTCGAGGTCGAGCTGGGGGAGTTCTCCGTGCCGGTGCCGGTCGTCCTGGAGAGCGCCGTCGGCCGCTTCGAGCCGGCGAACCTGATGGAGGTCCAGTTCCGGCTGTTCGCCGTGGTCGAGCCTGCCCAACGCACCCGCGTGGAGCGGCTCGCCGCCCGAAACGAAGGACGCATCCGAGACAAGGTGATCACCGTCTGCCGCCAAACGCCCCGCGACGACCTCGCCGAAGCCCAGTGGGCCACGCTCAAGGCGCACCTGTTCGACGCGGTCCAGCCGCTGCTCGGCGGCACGGTCGTGCGTGGCTTGGGGGTGAACCAGGTGATGAAGGAAGAGCTATGAGATCGCCAACCAGCCGCCGCCGCTGGGCCGCCGCGCTCGTGTCGCTCGCGATCGGCCTGTCGCTCGCCGGCGCGGCCACGGGGCCCGATCCCGGCGCCAAAACGGCGAGCCCCTCGCCCGACGCCGACGCGGCCGCTATCGAGGCCGTGCTGCTCGGGCGCGTGCGGATGCAAGAGTGGCGGCCGGCCGAAGGGACGACCCTGAAGGTCGCCTTCGCTGCGTACGCGGCCCTGCCCGGTGACCAAGCGGAGCGGCTGAGCAAGCTGCTCGAGTCCCGGCGTCAACGCGTGCAGGACGCGATCATAACCGCGGTGCGGCTGTGCGAGCAGCACGACTTCCAAGAACCGGACTTGGACCGCCTCCGCAGGAGGATCTGGTTGCGGCTCGACCAGACCAACCCCGAGTTGGGTGTGGAGCAGGTCCTCATCGGCGAGTTCGAGTTCTACACGGACTGACCCCGCCCACACCGGCGAGGGGGCCGCCGCTCGGCCGCCGCTCAGCCGACCCGGCCCGCGCGGGCGCCGACTCCGCGTTGACCCGCGCGGAAACGCCGTGATAGGTTGCCCAGCTTGAGCAAGGGTCGCAGGCCGCAAACATCGGGCCTGGTCCGCGGCGCCGCCGCGGAGAGTCGGATTTCACCATCGCGGGGGGGGGACGGGTGACGCAGCGCTACCGGCTTTCTTGGGGCTACCGGCTTTCGTGGGGGACTGGGCTCGCGGCCCTCGTGCTGACGATCGCGACGATCGGTTGCGGACGGCCGTCGGCCGACGAGACCGGCTCGGGCGCGGCGTCCGACGGGGCCGACACAACCACGACCAGCGGCATCCCGTTCGAGCTGGGCGACCTGATGGCGCCCTTCGACGCGCCCGCCACGCTCGAGGAGCTCGACGGCGGCGTCGAGTGGGTCGAGAGCCCGGTTGTCGACACGATGGCGCTGCTGCGCAAAGAGAAAGAAGACGAGCCGCAGTTGGTGAGCGTCGAGGAGGCTCTGTCGATGCGGAACAACTCCGATGAGGACAACGAGGCGATCCTCAGCGCGTTGTCGGTGCTCGCCCCGGCCGACGGCGAGGGCGTCGATTACGGCGCGGAGCTGAACCGCTCGATCCCGATGGACCTGAACAAGGTCAACGTGCTGCAGCAGAGCAGCATGTCCGAGCAAGACATCGCGGGCCTGGTGGGCTTCGGCCTGTTCACGTTCGACTGGAACATGACGCCGTACGCGTCGGCCGACACCGTCCGCTCGTGGCAGACGAGCTCCGACCGCATGGTCGACAAGGTCGTGATGCGCGACGACCTGACGTGGTCGGACGGCGAGCCGATCACCGCACACGACGTGGAGTTCTCCTACAAGCTCATCATGACCGAGGCCGTGCCGATCCCGGCGGTGCGGTCGGGCATGGAGAGCATCGCGGCGGTCAAGGCCTACGACGACCACACCGTGGTCTACTTCCACAAGGAGTCGCTCGCGACCAACGTGTGGAACCTGAACTTCCCGATCGTCCCGAAGCACGTGTACGAGGACTCCGCGCCGGAGGACCCCACGCTGGTGCAGAGCGACTACCACGCGCAGCTGGAGCGCGAGCCGATCGTCGGCGGCCCGTACGAGTTCGAGCGGCGCGACCGCGGCCAGCAGGTGCTGCTCCGCCGCCGCGAGTCGTGGTACACGCACAAGGGCGAGCGGGTGCGCGACAAGCCGTACTTCGCGCGCGTGAGGCACCGCGTGCTGGAGGACGCGAACACGCGTCTGAACGCGCTGAAGTCGGCCGCCATCGACGAGGCCGAGTTGGGCGCCGAGCAGTGGATCACCCAGACCGACGGCGAGGACTTCTACCGCCACAACACCAAGGTCCGCGGCAGCCAGCACGTGTTCTTCTACATCGGGTGGAACCTGCAGTCGCCGCTGTTCAAGGACCTCCGCGTGCGCCGCGCGCTCGCGCTGGCGCTCAACTACCGTGAGATGCTCGACGACCTCTGCTTCGGGCTGTACCCGCAGTGCCACGGCCCGTTCCACCCCGAGTCGTGGGCCTTCTCGGACGACCCGCCCGAGCTCTACTCGCAAGACCTCGACGCGGCCGAGGACCTGCTCGACGAGGCCGGCTGGGGCGACTCCGACTACGACGGCGTGCGCGACAAGGAGATCGGCGGGCGCGTGGTGCCGCTGGAGTTCTCGCTGATGGTCAGCAGCAAGCCGGACCGCATCGCGATCTGCAACCTGTTCCGAGAGAACCTCGAGAGCATCGGCATCCGCTGCAACGTGCAGCCGCTGGAGGCCGCCGTCATGCAGCAACGCATGTTCGACAAGAGCTTCGAGGCCGCGTTCAGCGGCTGGGGCGCGGGGGCCGACCCCTACACGACGAAGAACATCTTCGCGACCGGCGAGAACCGCAACTACGGCTCGTACAGCAACCCCGAGGTCGACCGCCTTTTCGAGGAGGCCGAGAGAGAGTTCGACCGCGGCAAGCGGGCCGAGCTCTACGGCAAGATCCACAACTTGATCTTCGAGGACCAGCCCTACCTGTTCCTCTACACGTACAGCGCTTTCTACGGCTTCAACAAGGAGCTGCGGGGTTACCGCTTCAGCCCGCGCGGCCCGTTCAGCTACAGCCCGGGCCTCGGCTCGGTCTGGGTCCCCGCGGCGAACTGAAAGTGGAAAGGCGAAGGGGGAAAGGGGAAAGAAAGAGCAGCGGGCGCGCGCCGCTTCCCGCTTTCGCCTTTCACCTGAACGCCCGGCGGCGATCTCGGCAGTTTGACCGAACCCGACAGACACCTCCTTGCTCGACTACCTGATCCGCCGCTTGCTGCTGGGGCTCGGCACGCTGCTGCTGATCACCTTCGTTGTCTACGGGCTGATCCGGCTGATGCCGGGCGACCCGCTGCTGGTCGCGCTGGAGTCGATGGGCCCCGACGCGCAGACCAGCAACGAGGACATCGAGCGGATGCGCGAGATGTTCGGCCTCAACGACCCGTGGTACGTGGCCTACTTCCGCTGGCTCGGCAAGACCCTCACCGGGGACCTCGGCACGTCGCTCTCGCGCAACGCGCCGGTCGCCGACATCATCGCGCGGCGGGTCGGCCCCACGCTGCTGCTGAGCGTGTCGTCGCTGACGCTCACCTACCTGCTGTCGATCCCGATGGGCCTGTACGCCAGCGCGCGGGCCAACAAACCCGACGAGCGCGCGCTGTCGACCGTGCTGTACATGCTGTACTCGCTGCCGAGCTTCGTGGCGGCGCTGCTCTTGCAGATGCTGTTCGCGATCAAGCTGCAGGGCACGCCGCTGGAGCTGCCGCTGTTCGGCATGACGAGCGACAACTTCGAGCGGCTGTCGCCGCTCGCTCAGGTCGGCGACCTCTTCTGGCACTGCGTGCTGCCGGTCACCTGCTACACGTACGGCAGCCTCGCGTACTACAGCCGCTTCGTGCGCGCGAACCTGCAAGAGGTCATCCGCCAAGACTACATCCGCACCGCCCGCGCCAAGGGCGTGGGGCCGCGGGCGGTGCTGCTGCGGCACGCGTTCCGCAACACGCTGATCCCGCTGGTCACGATGATCGGTCTGACGCTCCCCACGCTGCTCTCCGGGTCGATCATCCTCGAACAGATCTTCAGCTGGCCCGGCATGGGCAAGCTGTTCTTCGAGAGCATCGCCGAGCGCGACTACCCGACCCTGATGGGCCTGATGCTCCTGTTCAGCGTGCTCACCCTGCTCGGCCAACTGCTGGCCGACCTGCTGTACGCGGTCGTCGACCCGCGGGTGGCCTACTCGTGATCAGCAGCCCACGAATCAATCGAATCGGCACGAATGAGCGCCGGGGTGGCGGGGGCGCTCCCGCAGGGAGACCCTCGCAGCTAGTCCCACACGCACTCCACGCTGACGGGCTACGGCGCGCGCTTTGTCACTCGGTCGATTCGCGCAGATCCGATCGATTCGTGGGCACTTGAAATGGCGAACGAAACGAAATCCGAAGCCGCCGCCGAGTCCCCGCCCCGCGGCTACTGGGCCGAGGTGCGCCGCCGGTTCGGCCGGCGGCGCCTGGCGATGATCGCGCTGGGGTACGTGCTCGCGCTGGGGCTGGTCGCGCTGCTGTCGCCGGCGATCGTCGGCACCAAGCCGGTCGTGTGCTGGTACAAGGGATCGCTCTACTTCCCCGCGTTGGCGTACTACAACCGCGCGTGGGAGCCGGTCATCTTCACCCGCGTCGACCGGTTCCGGAACGTCTACGTGGGGAACCTCCAAGAGAACGACCCCGACAGCTGGGCCGTCTGGCCGCTGGTCTACCAGGACCCCTACCGCCGCGTGCGCGAAGAGTGGCCCGGCCAGCCCCCCAACCCCACCCGCGACGAGGGCGCGCCGAGCCGGTTCAACCTGTTGGGGACGAACCGCGCGGGCGTCGACGTGTTCGCGCAGATGGTCCACGGCGCGCGCACCGCGCTGGTGGTCGGCTTCGTGTCGATGGGCGTGGCGGCCACGATCGGGGTGGTGGTCGGCGCGACGGCCGGCTTCTTCGGCGGCTGGGTCGACATGGCCCTCAGCCGCGTGATCGAGGTCGTCATGTGCATCCCGTCGCTGGTGCTGATCCTCGCGCTGATCGCCGTGCTCGAGCGGCCGACCATCTGGCACCTGATGGCGATCATCGGCGCCACCAGCTGGACCGGCATCGCGCGCCTGACGCGCGCCGAGTTTATCCGCCTGAAGGAGCTCGACTACGTGACCGCCGCGCGGGCGATCGGCGTGGGCCGCTGGCGGATCATGTTCCGCCACGTGCTCCGCAACGCGCTGGCGCCGGTGCTCGTGCCGGTCACGTTCGGCATCGCCGCGGCGATCCTCATCGAGTCCGCGCTGAGCTTCCTGGGGTTCGGCGCGCCGCCCCCCAACCCGAGCTGGGGAGCGCTGCTCTCCGCCGGCCGCAGCAGCATCCAGCAGATGTGGTGGCTGATCGTGTTCCCCGGCGCCGCGATCTTCCTCACCGTGCTGGCCTACAACCTGATCGGCGAGGGCCTGCAGGAAGCGACCGACCCGCGGATCGCGGAGGGGTGAGGGACGAGGGAAGAGGGACGAGGGACGAGGGACGAGGGACGAGGGAAGAGGGAAGAGGGAAGAGGGAAGAGGGGCGGCTTGCCGCTTAGCCCCGCGCGAACCGATTGGCGGTCCGCGAATCCTTTCCCGAAGCCCGAAGCCCGAAGCCCGAAGCCCGAAGCCCGAAGCCCTTCCCTCAAGCCTCAAGTCTCAAGCCTCACGCCTACCTCACCGCCGGACGGCGCCGCCGGTGGCGAGCTGCGCCAGCTCGCTGTAGTCGCAGTCGCCCGTGTAGTGTGTCCACATGCGGGCGGACTTTTTTAGGTCGGAGAGCCGCTGCTGCACGGCCGCGTCGAAGCGCTCGTTGCCGAGGCCCTTCTTGATGGCCGCTTGCACGTCGGAGAACGGGATCGGCCCGGCTTCCTTCCGCTCGATCACCCGCACCACGTGCAGGCCGATGTTGCTGCGGAGGATCTTGCTCCGCTGGCCCACGGGCAGCTCGAACAGCGCTCGGTCGACCTCTTCGGCGACCAGCGCGCCCTTGGTGGTCCAGTCGTGGTCGCCGCCGGAGTCGGCGGTGAAGCCGTCGGAGTGGGTGGCGGCGAACTCCGCGAAGGCCGGCTCGCCCGGCGGGGTGGCGTCGATCTTCTCCAGCAGCGGGTTCAGCCGGTTGGCCAGCGAGGCCCAGGCCTCGGCCTCGCTCGCGTGGCGGTCGAACCGCACCATCATCTCTTCCCAGCGGCAGCGGTCCGGCTTGTAGTACTCGGCCTCGTGCTCGCGGTAGTAGCCGAGGATCTCTTCGTGGGAGATCTCGGTCTTGACCTGCGTCGACTGCGTGAGCCAGCTCCGCGCGATCATCGTGCGGTAGAATTCGTCGCGCCGCTCCGAGAGCGACGTGCCCAGCTCCAGCAGCCGGGCCTCGAGCTCCGCGCGGTCCTCCGCGCCGACCAGCTTCTGCAGCCGCTCGACCTCGCCCTCCTCGAAGGCCGGGGCGAGCTGCTTCTTGATCGCGGTCAGGTCCGCCTGCGGCGCGTTGCTGCGGAAGTCGGCGTACAGCAGCGCCATCTCGATCTGCTGGATGACGAGCTGTTGCTGGCGCTGCTCGCGCATCGTGCGCAGCGCGTCGGCCGGCACGCGGGCCTCGAAGTCCGGCCCCAGTTGTTGCTGGAGCGTGAGCTCGACGAGCCAGTCGACGTCGCAGGCGAGGATCACCTCGCTGTTGACCCGCGCGATCACCTGGCACGGCGCGAGGGGCCGCGCCTCGGACGCGGCGGGCGCTTCGGCGGCCCGCGCGGGCGCCGCTGGCGCCGCGAGCACGGCCGCGGCGAGGAGCACACGCAGCGGGCGGCGCGCGTGCCGCGTCGCCCCGGGATGCGGCGTTCGTCGCTTCGGCAGCGAGACCATCAACTGCTGCGCCTGGCGGGGATCGTGGGGCTCGGGAACGGGGGCGGCGGACTTTAGGAGGCCGGTTGCTGGGGCCGCAAGAGGGATTCCGCTAGCGCAAGCAACCCCGCCGGGCGGTCCGCCTCGGGTGGGATCGGCAAATAGGCCTCGCTGTCGTCGGCGATTCGCAGCGCTCCGCCGGAACTTTCCACCAACGCGCGCACGGCCGGCCGCTGGGTGTACCCGAAGACCAGGTACTTCCCCTCGCGCCGGACCGACTGCACGCCCCACCCGTGCGCGGCGACCCGCAGGCGTGCTAGCTGCAGCAGCCGCTCGGCGGGCTCCGGCGGCGCGCCGAAGCGGTCGACGAGCTCGGCGCGGAAGTCGTCGATCTCTGCCTCGGTCGCCGCGCGTTGCAAGCGGCGGTACAGGTCGATGCGGTCGCGTTGGTGGCCCACGTAGCCGGCCGAGAGGAAGGCCTCGCTCGGCAGGTCGATGTTCACGTCGACCGAGAGCCGCGGCGGCAGGTGCTTCAGGCGCCGCACCGCGTTGTCCAGGAGCGAGCAGTAGAGCTCGTAGCCGACCGTGGCGATGTGGCCCGACTGCTGCGTGCCCAAGAGGCTCCCCGCGCCGCGGATCTCCAGGTCGCGCATCGACAGCGCGAAGCCCGCGCCGAGCTGGCTGAACTCTTCGATCGCACGCAGCCGGCGGGCCGCGTCGGGGCTCAGGCGCTTGTTCTCGTCGACCAGCAGGTAGCAGTAGGAGCGCCGGCCGCTGCGCCCCACGCGGCCGCGTAGCTGGTGCAGGTCCGACAGGCCGTAGCGGTCGGCGTCGTCGATGATCATCGTGTTGGCGTTGGGGATGTCGAGGCCCGATTCGACGATCGTGGTCGCCAGCAGGATGTCGTACTCGTGCCGCACGAAGCGGGTCATCACCGCTTCGAGCTCGCCGTCGGCCATCTGGCCGTGGCCGACGCCGATCCGCGCCTCGGGGACGATCTGCTGCAGGCGGGCGGCCACGTTGAGGATGTCGTGCACGCGGTTGTGCACGAAGTACGCCTGCCCGTCGCGCGAGAGCTCGCGCAGCAGCGCGTGGCGGATCATCTCTTCCTGGAACCGGGTGACGCGCGTCTCGACGGGCAGGCGGTCGGCCGGCGGGGTCTCGAGGTTCGAGATCCCCCGCACGCCCAGCAGCGCCATGTGCAGCGTGCGCGGGATCGGCGTGGCGGTCATCGTCAGCACGTCGACCATCGACCGCAGCGCTTTCAGGCGCTCCTTCACGGCCACGCCGAAACGTTGCTCCTCGTCGATGATCACGAGGCCCAGGTTGGCGAACTCCACGTCGCTCGAGGCCAGGCGGTGCGTGCCGATCAGCACGTCGACCGCCCCCTCGGCGGCCAGCTTGAGGGTCTTCTTCTGCTTGCCGGCCGCCACGAATCGGCTCATCCCCTCGACGACGAAGGGGAACTCGGCCATTCTTTCCCGGAACGTGCGCAGGTGCTGCTCGGCGAGCACCGTGGTCGGCGCGAGCACGGCGACCTGGTAGCCCGCGTCGATCGCCTTGAACGCGGCGCGCATCGCGACCTCGGTCTTGCCGAAGCCGACGTCGCCGCAGAGCAGGCGGTCCATCGGCTTGGACGACTGCATGTCCTCCTTGATGGCCTGGACCGCAATCTGTTGGTCGGGCGTGAGGTCGTACGGGAAGGCCGCGTCGAACTCGCGCTGCCACTCCGTGTCGTCGGGGAAGCGGATGCCGGGCCGCGCGTCGCGGCGGGCCTGGACCTCGAGCATGTCGGAGGCCAGGTCGTGGACCGCCTTCTCGGCGGCCTTCTTCTGGCGCTGCCACGCGGCGCCGCCGATCTTCGCCAGCGGCGGCTTGAGCTTCTTGCCGCCGACGTACTTCTGCACCAGCTCGATCTTGGAGCAGGGCACGAAGACCCGCGTGCCGCCGTCGTACTCGATCTCGAGGTGCTCTTCGGCGCGGCCCTCTTTCTCGACGAGCTTCATGCCGCGGTAGCGGCCGATGCCGTGCGCGACGTGGACCACCAGGTCCCCCTCGCGCAGCTCGAGGAACGAGTCGATCGCGCGGCCCGTGACCGCGCGGCCCCGCTGGCGGTGCGTGTCGCGGCGGCCGAACAGCTCGCCCGAGCTGAGCACGAGCGTCCGCTCGCCCACGTAGCGGAAGCCCTCGGTGAGCGCGCCGCGGACCAGGTCGAGCCGGCCCTCGGCCGCGAGCGACGTGTCGCCGAGCAGCTCGCCCAGCCGCTCGATCTCCGCGTCGGTCGGGCAAACGATCACCACACGCTGGCCCCGGGCGACGGCCTCCAGCTCGTCGCGCACGCGTGTCAGCTCGCCCGCGCCGCCCGTGTGCAGGCGCTCGACCGACTCGAACGCCAGGTGGCCGGTCTCCTCGAGCGAACCGGCCGGCACGCCCGACAGCGTGACCGACGGGAAGCGGAAGACCTCCCCGAGGGTGGTCTTCACGCTGTGGAGCGACCGCGCGTCGTCCGACCGCTCGTGGAAGAACTTCCCTTCCTCTTCGAGGTCGGCCGGCTCCACCAGCGCGAACCACGCGCCCCCGCCCGCCGCGCCGGCCAGGTGCGCGGTGAAGTGGGCGCGGCCCGGGCGGGTGGGGTCGAGCATCGTGACGGTCGTCGCGTCGAGGCGGTCGACGCTCCGCTGCGTGCCGGGGTCGAACGAGCGGATCGACTCGACCTCGTCGCCCAGCAGCTCGATCCGCACGGGCCGCTCGGCCTCGGGGGCGAACAGATCGACGATGCCGCCGCGCACGGCGACCTCGCCGGGCAGCTCCACGCCGCTGGTGCGGTGGCAGCCGTGGGCCGTGAGCCACTCGCACAGCTCCTCGACGTCGAGCGTGTCGCCCACCGCCACACGCCGCGTGGCCTCGAGGAGGGCGTCCGGCGCGGGGGTCGGTTGCAGCAGCGCCTGGATGCAGGTGACCACCAGCCGGGGCGCTTCGTCGGGCGGGCCGGCGAGGGCCTTGAGCGTGCGGAGCCGCGCGCCGAACGCGCGGTCGGCCACGCGCCGCTCGGCCGTGGCGCTCTCCCAGGCGGGGAAGAGGGTGAAGCGGGTCGACGGGTCGAGGAAGCTCTCGAGGTCCGTGGCGAGGGGGTCGACGTCGCTCACGTGGGGCAGCACCACGACGACCGGGCCCGCCGCGCGCTTCGCGAGCGCGGCCGCCGCCAGCGCGCGCGACGACCCCCAGACCCCGCCGAGCGTGCCGCCGTGGCCCGCTTCGAGGCTGGCGGCGACCCGGGCGAAGTCCTCGTCGGCTGTCAGTCGGTCGGCCAGACCCGCCAACACGCTGGCGGCGCCCGCGACCGGGGCTGGGGGAGCCTCGGTGCTCACGGCAGAAGTATAGGCGCGTTCGGCGGCTTTCGGCTACGCGTTGGCTGTCGGCTACCAGCTGTCGGCGGTCAGCCTTTCCCGTTGCGGGACCGCATTGGGTCCCCATCCGGCCGACGGCTGTTTCTACTCGCTCAGCGGCGCGGCCGCGCTTCGGGCCGACAGCCGACGGCCGATAGCCGGCAGCGCGTATTCACACCGCGCCGTTGGGGCCGCCGTTGAGCGTCTGCAGCGTCCCCTTGCGGAAGGCTTCGGCCATCGCGCGGGGGACTTCCGCTTCGGCGGCGACCACCTCGCCCCGTTTGGCGGCCACCTGGGCCTTCATCTCTTGCTCGCGGGCGATCGCGTCGGCGCGGCGTTTCTCGGCCATCGCCTGGGCCTTGCGTGTGTCGGCCTCGGCCTGGTCGGCTTGTAGGCGGGCGCCGATGTTCTCGCCGATGTCGATGTCGGCGATGTCGATCGACACGATCTCGAACGCCGTGTGCGCGTCGAGCCCCCGCTCGAGCACCGCCTTGCTAATGCGGTCCGGGTTCTCCATCACCTCGAGGTGGTCCTTGGCCGAGCCGATCGCCGTGATGATCCCCTCGCCGACGCGGGCGATGATCGTGTCCTCGGTGGCGCCGCCGATCAGTTGCTTGAGGTTGGTCCGCACCGTGACCCGGGCCCGGACCTTCAGCTCGACGCCGTTCTTGGCGACCGCGCTGAGCGTGCTGCGGGGCGATTTGTCCGGGTCGGGGCAGTCGATCACCTTCGGGTAGACGCTCGTCTTGACCGCGTCGAGCACGTCGCGCCCGGCCAGGTCGATCGCGGCGGCCCGGTCGAAGTCCAGGTCGATGTCCGCGCGGTGCGCGGCGATGATCGCGTTGATCACCCGCGCCACGTTGCCGCCCGCCAGGTAGTGGGCCTCCAGCCGGCGGGTGGTGATGCCGGTCGTGGGGTCTTGGCCCACGCCCGCCTGCATGGCCTGGATCCGCGCGTCGACGATCACCTTGGGCTGCACCTGCCGGAGGCTCATCAGGGGCAAGCCGATGGGGTTCATCGGCACGTTGCTGATGTACGCCTGGAGCCAGATTCGGCCGTAGTTGAGCACGAAGACGATCCCCAGCACGACCGCGGCGAGGATCAGCACCACGGCCACCGCGCCGCCCAGTTCGCGGGCTTGGGCGAGCGGCAGCGGCATTTCGGCGGTCAGCAGCGGAGTGTGGGCCATGGCGTGCGGTTCCTCGGTCAAGCAGAAAGGCTACCCGGGGATTCTAGCCGATCGGGCCGCCGCGCGTATCGGCTGAACAGGCTGCTGCGTCGACACGGCGATTGGGCCGGCCGACGGCTGCGGTCAAGCGGACGGCGCGGCGGCGCCGGCCGGCGGCCCTTAGCGAACAAAAAAGCCCGGAGAGCAGGCCTGCTCTCCGGGCTCGGTCCGCAGGTCGAAGGGGCGCGCTGCTCAGCGGCGCCGGCGCCACGCGGCCGCGGCGGCCATGGCGGCCAGCACCGCGGCGCCCGGCTCGGGGATCTGGCCGCCGACGATCGGCGCCTCGCCCAGCAGGCTGAACGACCAGACGTCGCCCGCCGCGCCGGTGGTGCGGCCGTACACGAGCACCTCGCCGGCGCCCATCGCCTCGGCGAACTTCGGGTCGTTCATCAGCAGGAAGTCGCCCGATGTTTGGCGGTCCATCGGCAGGTCGTCGACCAGGCCGTCCAGCACGACCAGCAGGTCCTCGCCGCCGGCGAGCTGGATCGGGTCGATCGCCAGGCGGACCAGGCCGCCGGCGTCGTCTAGCTCGCGGAGCCTCTCCGGCGAGAGGTCGTCGCCCGTGTAGCCCAGCCCCGCGACCGACGCGAAGCCCAGCTCGGTCAGCACGCCCGGCGCGTCGCTGGCGACGACTCGCAAGCCGAGCACCTCGGAGACCCACTCGCCCGGCGTGGTGGAGAAGCCGTCGTCGTGACCATGGCCGTGCCCGTGGTCGTCGTGGTGGTCGTGCTCGTCGGCCGCCACGCCGGCCAGCCCGCCCGGCAGCACGATCCCCTCCGACGGCGGGTCGGGCGACTTGAAGCCGCCGCCGTTGTAGAGCATCAACGACACTACCGACATCGGCACGATCTGGCCGTCGGTCGAGCGGCCGGTGACGGCCTCGACCGTCCAGTCCCACACGTCGAGCTGCATGCCGAAGTTGGTCCCTTGCCCCGAGGGGATCGAACCGCCCGAAGGGTTGAGGAAGTGGTGGCCGCGGGTCTCGTACTCGTGCAGCCCGAACGCGTTGGACGGCTGGTAGTTCTGGAAGCGGTTGGCGCCGTTGCTGAACACCGTCAACGCGTTGCGGAGGCTCGTCCCCTCGGCGAGCACGCTGAGGGCCTCGAGGTCCACGCCCGAGATGTTCTCGAAGTGCCAGTTCGAGGTGCGGGTCATCACGCCGATGTCGATGTTCGCGTTGTCGCTGATGCCGACCGACGAGGTCAGGATCCGCCGGCCGGCCGACGCGTCGCCCGGCGAGCGTTGCTGCGAGGTGTCCGGCCCCGCCACGCCGAGGTTCGACCCGCCCGAGCCCGTGAACGTGTCGACGGTGATCATCGCGTCCGCGCCGGCGCCGACCTCGACGAACGTGATCGGCGCGCCGTACATGTAGTCCAGCGCGGCGACCTCGTCCTTGCTCACCGTCCGCCAGTACGCCCCGCCGGGGATCCCCTTGGGCGGCTTCTGGCCGGGCAAGAAGCCCGGCGCGTTGCCCTCGTTCATGACCTCCCCGCCGAGCGGCGCGGACGGCGTGAGCACGCCGCCGATGTACCGGTAGTTGCGGTTCCACGGCGAGCCGGTGTTCCCTTGCTCGTTGAACCAAGCCGCGTCGGCGTGCTGCAGGCCGATCGCGTGGCCGATCTCGTGGATCATCACGCTCTTCAGGTCGACCACCGGCTGGTAGCCGTTGTCGCGGGTCCACTGGTAGCGGCTCGCGGTGCGGCGGGTCGGGTCGGTCGAGGCCGACTGCCACTCGGAGAACGCCGCCCGGACCTGGTCCTGGAGCGTCGCGTTGTTGAACTCGGCCTTGAAATCACCGGTCATCTTCCAGGTGATCACGCCCGGGTCGTACGCGTAGTAGTTGTCCGGCTGGCTGATCAGGTCGGCCGGGCCGCCCGGCGCGATCAGGCTGAAGGCCGCCGCGTCGCCCGGCCCCAGCGCCGCGGCGAGCGTGGCCAGCACGGCCGCTGCGCCGCGGGCGCAGCGGGCAAGGAAACGGGTCAAATGGGTGCGCATCGCAAGACTCCTCTCGTTCGCCTGGGTTGCGGCGGGCGGGAGAGACCCGGCCCGTCGGGGCGCCGCCACGGCGCCCATGAGAGTGGAATCAGCGGGGAACGACCGGAGCCGACACGGCGCGGATCGCGATTTCGCGCACGCCGAAGCCGTTATCGGTCGCCGGGCCCCGCGATTGGCTGGCTCAGCCGCGCCGACGGCCGCGGCGGCGGAGGACCTGGGCCGCGACGAGGCCGACCGCCGCGCTGGCCGCCAGCACGACGAACAGCTGCTGGTAGCCGGCCTCGACGTGTCCCGTCTGCCTCGCCGACGCGACCAGCCAGCCGCTCAGCCACGGCATATAGATGTCCGGCGTGAACCCCACGACCGACACGATGCCGACCGCCGCGCCGGTCACCCGCCGCGGCACGCCCGACTCTTCGAGCAACGCGAAGTACACACCGCGCAGCGCATAGCTCGCCGCGCTGGCCGACGCCAGCGCGAGGACCACCAACGCATAGACCGCGCCGGGCCCGTCGGCCGCCGCGATCAGGTAGACGAAGCTGGCGATCATCGCCGCGAAGCAGGCCGACACCACCAGCGCGACGCTCCCCACCCAGTCGGCGAGCAGGCCCGCCGCGAGCGCGGCCCCGACCCGCAGGTAGCTCAGGTACGCGACCAGCTTGCTCGACTCGGTCCTCTCCAGGCCGCACACGTCCTCGGCGAACAGCCCAAAGAAGCTGAACGCCTTGTACGTGCTGTAGGCCGCGACCACCACCAGCGCCTGCAGCCACACGGCCGGCTGCCGCAGCGCCCACAGCGTGTCGGCGATCGGCGTCCGCTGCGACCGATCTGACTTAACCGCTTCCCGCGCGCGGCCGCCGACAAACAGCCACACGGCCACGGCGGCCCCCGCGCAGCAGGCCGCGTAGAACAAGCTGAGGCCGACGACCGCCTGGCGTTGGCGCGCGGCGTCGGCGAGCGTGCCGCTGCCGCTGCCGCTGCCGAGCCACAGGGCCACGGCCTGCGCGGCGGCGGTCGCCGCGAGCGCGGCCACCAGCCCGCGGCCCGCGTCGAGCAAGCCGAACGCGCGCCCCTGGGACGGCTGGCCGCCCCACTCGCGCGTCGCGCGGATCAGCGGGGCCCAGAACACGAGGATCGTCGACACGCCCCAGAAGCCGAACAGCAGCTTCAGCGCGCCGAGGCCCGGCACGGTCGCCATGTACACGCTCCCCGCGCCGGTCGCCAGCAGCGACACGGCGATCAGCGTGCGCGGCGCGAAGCGGTCGGCGATCGGCCCGCCGATCACGTAAGAGACCATCGCCGCCGCGCCGTACACGGCTTGGGCCTCGCCGAGCTCCAGCTCGTTGATCCCGAAGGTCCCCAGCAGGCTCGACTTGAAGTACCGCCCCAGGTGGAACGGCGGGATGAAGATCGCCTCGCCCGCCACGATCAAGCTCGCCATCGCGAGCGCGCGACGCAAGGGGCTCGGCTCGGCGGCGGGCAAGGGGCGGTCCGTGGCGATGGGGGTCGTTTTGGCGGAGTTTCGGTGGTGGAAAGGCGCCGAGTCTAGCCGCCGCGGCGACCGAGTGCGAACGCGTCGGCTTTCGGCTGTCGGCTGTCGGCTATCGGCTTGAGGTGGCGCCGAGCCGCTCAGCGAGGGGAAACAGCCGTCGGCGGAAGCCGACGGACCGTGGCGCCGCTGTCTCGGGAGCCCAGCCGCTGTGTGAGCCAAGAGTCTGTCGACTTCCGCCGACGGCGGTTTGCGCCGCGGACTTGGCGGCCGGTTGGTGCTGCAAGCGATCGGGCCGACAGCCCCACCACCGCCACCCCCTTGTCACCCCGCTGGAAAAGCTGCCCCCCACCCAGCCATCCCGACCCAGGTAGAATGAATCCTTCCCCGTGTGGGTGGAATTCCCTCGGCTCGGGCTCGACAAGAGGGGCTCACGAACCTGTGTTCTGAGGGGTGATTCCGATAGGTCTCGCTTGAGCCCCGTCGTCGTCGCCCTCGCGTCGGCCGTCACCCCTGGGCCGCGGTCGACGCGAGGGCGATGGCGTCGGGGCGACCCCCCCGCTCGTTGTTGTCCGCGTTGAGGTCCGAACCCGCACTTGTCCGAGGTCCACGGAGAACCCAGAAGGACCGGTTGGACTCTAGAATCCCCTCACCCCTCACCCCTCACCCCTCACCCCGCTTCCCTCCCACCCCCATGGCCAAGCTCCACAACCACTACGAGGCCGCCTTCGAGGCGTACCTCCGCTCGCGGCGCTTGGCTTACGTGGCGGTCGACGAGCGCCGCCGAGCGGTCGAGCCGGCCGGCACGCTCAAGAGCGTCGACTACATCGTGTCGCCGGCCGACCCGCACGCGCCGCGGTGGCTGGTCGACGTGAAGGGGCGCCGCTTCCCGTCGGGCCAGCGGCGCCCGCGTTACTGGCGGAACTGGACCAGCGAGGAGGAGCTCGACAGCCTGGTGGAGTGGGAGCGGCGGTTCGGCTTCGGCTTCGAGTCGGTGCTGGTGTTCGCGTACGAACTGGTCGCCGACCGCGCGCCGACCCCGCCCGAGGAGGTCTACTACTGGCGCGGGCGGCCGTACGCGTTCGTGGCGGTCCGCGCGGGGGATTACCGCCGCGCGGCCCGGCGGCTGTCGCGCCGCTGGCGGACGGTGACCGTGCCCGCCCCCGAGTTCCGCCGCCTGGCCACGCCGGTCGCCGCCGCGCTGGCGGGCGAGGCGGCGCTCGTCGGCTCGCTAGCCGACTGACCGGTGGGCCGCGGCTCGCCCGGCGCGACGGACTACACGAGCAGGCCCTTTCGGCGGTAACCAAAAAGAGAGCGGCCGGCCTCCGCGAAAGGAAACCGGCCGCCCGCTAAAGTTCGCGTCGCTTGCCGCGTGCGGCTTACCTCTGCCGGTTGCGGCGCGCGTTGTCGCTCTGCGAGAGCGACCTGCTGGTCTCGTCCCGCACGTCGATCGTGCGGTCGTTCGCGCGGACCTTCTGGGCGATGTACATCTTCTGCCCGCCGATCTTCCCTTCGCGGGCGAGCACCGCGACGCGGTCGCCGCGCTGCAAGTCGAGCCCGCCGAGCGCGTCCTCCGGGCCGAGGTCGACCGTGCAGGTCCCGTCGTCGCCCTTGAGCTCGACGACCAGGTGACGCTCGCCGCGGTCGTCGCCCCCCGCGGTGCGCACGTCGCGGACCTCGCCGCGCTTGCGGGTCCAACGCTCGGGGCGGGGCATCTTGTTGGTGATCGACTCGCCGTTGGCCTTCACCTTGTGCGCGAGCAAGACCTTCTTGTCGTTGATGCGGGCCTTCACGCCCTCGACGGTCACCTTGTCGCCTTCTCGCAGGTCGAGCCGCCGCGCCTTGTCGGGCGAGCCGACGTACGCGCGGACCGACTTGCCCGAGTCGGTCTTGATGTGGACGTACTTCATCTCTCGGTCGCTCGACTCGCGTCCGCCCATCACGACGCTCGTGGTCCCCATTTTGGTCACCTCGCCGGAGACCCGCGCCTGGCGGCGGTCGCGGTCGCCCTGCGAGCCTTGGTCACGCCGGCGGTCGCGCTGGTCTCCCGAGCGGTCCATCGACTGGCGGCCGGCCTGGTCGCTGCCGCGGCGCTGGCTGCTCTGGCGGGCACGCTGGAGGTCGTAGTAGTAGATGTAGTCGACCCCCTCGTAGCGGCCGTCGTTGTCGTAGTCGTAAGCCACGCCGACCCAGCCGACCGGCTCGGCGCGCCGGTCGCTCTGCGAGCCGCGCCTGTCGCCGCGGCGCTGGTCACGCCGCGAGCCTTGGTCACGCTGGTCGCGTTGTCTCATCTGGTTCTGGTCGCCGCGGTTGCGCGAGTCGCCGCGGGCGCCGTTGGACTGGGCCAGCAGCTCCGAAGCGGCGAGGCACGCCGACAAGCAGCAACACAGGGCGATCGTCTTTCTTGAGAGCGTCATTGTAGGGAGTCCTCGGTACGGTTGTTCGGTTGAGAAGGCCCGGCCGGCGCGTCGCCGCGGGGCGGGAGCCGAGCCAGGTGAGGTTGCTAGCGCGAGCGCCATCGGACGCTCGTTCACGCCGTCGGCGCTCACCACAACCACCAGTCGTCGTCCTGGTAGTAGGTGCCGTAGTACTCGTCGTCGTAGTGATAGCCGTACTCGGGCTCGTAGGTGAACCACTCGTCTTCGTAGTAGTAGCCGTAGTCGAGGTCGTCCTCGTAGTAGTCGTCTTCGTAGTACCCGTCGTCGTAATAGTCGTCGTCGTAATAGTCGTCGTCGTAGTAGTCGTCTGCGTAGTAGTCGTCGTCGTACCACTCGTCGCCATCGGGCTCGTAGTCGTCGTACTCCGAGCCGTAGTCGTATTCGTAGTCGTCGTCGTACTGGGCGACCGCGACCGGCGCGGTGAGGCCAACGGCTAGGGCGGCGAGCCCCAGCAACAAGAGTCGAAACACCGACATGCTTTCGCTTCCTTCAAGAGGTATCCGGTGCACCTGCCGCCCGCTCCGCCGCGGGCTCTCTAGCAAGTGACGGGGAACGCGGAGCGCCGCAAACCCGATACCATCCGCAGCCGCCGCGTGGCCGATCGGCCCCAAGGGCTACGCGGGGCGTTGTCGGAAACGCATCGCCGCGGGCGCCGAACCGCCGGCGGTCGCGACACGGTCGACAACCAGCCGTTCGAGAGTTGGTCGGCCGCTCACCACCGCCATGCGCGCGGCGCGGCCCCCTTGGACGGCGCCCGCGCGGCGGGCGACGCCGCCTTTGGTAGGAACCACCACGCGGCGTTGGCGGGCGCCGCTAAGCGCCGCCGTGGTTGATCGACACAGGGCGCACTCTGAGGTGGCAGCCGACTGAAGGGGCAGCGTCAGCGGCGCGGCGGCTGTCGCGCCGCTGGCGGACGGTGACCGTGCCCGCCCCCGAGTTCCGCCGCCTGGCCACGCCGGTCGCCGCCGCGCTGGCGGGCGAGGCGGCGCTGCTGGGCCCGGCGCCCGCCTGAAGGGCTACGCGGTCCCTCCGGGTTTTCCGTCAGTAGCCTCGGACAAGTGCGGATTCGGACCTCACCTCGGACAACAACGAGCGGGGGGGCCGCCCCGACGCCATCGCCGTCGCGTCGGTCCTCACTCTCGGCTGGGACCGATGCGACGGCGGAGTCGGGTGGGGCGGACCATCTTGGCGAGCCCGAGCCGAGGGAGTCTGAGGCGGCGCGTGTCGTGTCGGCGGCGGCGGGCGTTTTCCCACGGCCGACCGCCGGGGCTTTGGACCGCGTGGCGGGCGGTGGTTACGCTAGGGGGGACGGCCGTCCCACCTGGAAGACCCCGACCATGCTCGCCACGCTGCTCTTCACCTTCTTGCCGCTCGCCCAGGCCGCCGATGAGGAGGCCGCGCGCCAGTACAACTGGTCTTGGGCCGTGATCCTGCTGAGCCTGGTGCTCGGGTTGATGATCGCTTGCCGGCCGGCCAAGCGCGAGCTCGAAGTTCGCAAAGCCCGCAAGGGCTAGGGCCTCGGCCAGGGTCTGGGGGACAGCCCTCGGGCAGCGGCCAAAGCGGTCGATCGGCGCCGCCTGTTAGGCGAGAATAGGGCCTGCGAAAAAGGGAAAGGGGAATGCGGAGTGCCGATCAGGCTCAACGCCTGCGAGCCTTTCCGCTTTCCACCTTCGCCTTTCCCATTTCCGCACACTGTAACGAAACGCTAAGCCGCGGCGTGGCCTCGGCTTAGCGTCGGTTTCGTTACCCGTTTCGTTACTCTCGGTGGGTCGCGCGCGGCGTGTCTGTTTGTGAGATATCGTCAAGAGTTGTGTACGGCGGTTGAATCAGGCGGCGGCTTCTTGGAGCGGGAGGCCGTCTTGGAAGGGGGTCCCTCGGAGCACGTCCGGTAGGAGTTCGGAGCCGTTGAGCGCCCGCCATCGCTTGGCGGCC